>CAYUYR010000004.1:0-131881 GCA_964449435.1 uncultured Planctomycetaceae bacterium
AAATTGAGGCACGGCCTTCGGCCGGAATTTTTATTTTTTTATTCATATTTTTTCATTTTTATTTTTGATTTTTTATTTTCTATCACACCGGAGCATAAAAGCAGTAATATTCTCCTATTTTGAAAACTATTACATACGTCCCTGCCGCCAGATTACCCTGTGCGGTGAACGACTCGGCGACATTGACCGCTATAAACTCGCTGCCGTATGCCATCGGAACCGTACCGCACGGACCCAACTCGACGAACCTTACATAGTAATGATTGCAGTCGTATCTGCTGACGACGCGCCCGACAAATCCAGCCGCCCTGCCGCCTGTCGATGTTACAAACGAACTTTCATTCAGTCCGCCGCTGCCGCGGGAAAGCTGCTCGATGAGCTGCTGGGAATTTTGTGTAAAATTATCTGTCATATCATTTTCTCTTTTTTACAGTCGTTAAAATTGTCTGCTGATTTACGAAATCCATCTGCACTTTCTCAATCCTGCTTATGCTCCTGTTGTCATATTTGACGCCGACGATGTCCCTGCTGTCGGGACTTGCGATTATTCCGTCTCCGACAGTGAAAACAGGCGATAAACAGAGCGTTTTAAGCTGCGTTTGCTCCGTCTCGAAGCCGCCGGCAGAGGCAAGATTGTTCACAAAGCCCGCAAGCTCCTGCGTGTCATCGAGCTGCTTTGCGGTTGCGCCGTCAAAAATACTGTATGGCGATACCTTTTGATATTTGAACCTGCGAGGCAGTGTTATGACCTTGTCGCTCACTTCAGCCGTCGAGTTCACCGGCCCGTCTGCAACGGTGAAACTGATTCTTTCATCGGACATTACCGAAGCTGTGAGCCTGAATTTCAGAACGCCTTTGAGGATTGCGAACCACATATCCATATCGAGCTGCTGGGCAGAGAGCCAGACTCCGCACTGGTCGAGCAGGACCTTGAACGAATCCATATAAGGCCACCAATAGCTGCCGTTAGTATAGGAAACTTCAAGATAATATCCGATTGACTCTCCGTCCTCTGTTCCGGTCAGTGCGGGCAGAAATCTTCTGCGCCTTTGGATGTATTTGTCGTTTTCAAATATCTTCGAAAAATCGAACGCAGGTCCCTGCTCATACGGACTTGCGCTGTAATCGCCCGCCTCGTTGAGACACCATTTGCGCCAAACGTCCCGAACTTCGTTGAAATTCTCGTTGCTGAGCGGTGAATATTTGTCGTAATCGTGCTCTTCGAGCGCAGGGTCCCACGCCTTGACAAGCTCGAATGTCGCTTCATAAATCTTGTAATCGCCCTGAACGATGTATTTGTTCGTTACGGGCGCGTAATTCTTTTTTGCTGTTATTTCAGCAAGATTGGTCTTTGCGGCATTAATCCTCTCACTCGGCCATTGGCAGTTAAGCTCGATATTCCTGCAAAGTTCTGGTTTGAAGAATACAATCGCTTCTGCCGGCCCTGTCGGAGACGGATTAGGTACGAATTTAAATCTCAAGCCGACCTGTCCGCAGCATCTCCGAAGCGCGTCAATCAGATTAAGACCAGTTACATCGACATCGATAATCTTCTGGTTGATAGTCAGGTTTTCAAGCTGCTCCAAGGTCGGAATAATCAGCTCACCTGCCGGAATATAATTGCACAAAAGATAATAAATCGCATCGCCGCAACTAAAAAATTCAGCTTCGTTTTCATCTGCCGCAAAGGCTCTAAAACTTCTGCCGTTCTGATTTATCGCCTGTTTTGCCTTGTTTGCCGCTCCTGCCGGATTAAAAACCGTATCTGCTCCCGCGATAAAGATTGCCTCTCCGCTGTCGGAATAAACTCCTCTGCCGTAAACTGTTTTTCTTTTCAGCTTTGCCGAAAAATCCTTTGCGGCAATTGTTATCTTCTGCCGTTTTGAGGATATATCCGTATCGATTTGTTCGACAAAGCCCGCAAAAAGCGGTATCTGCTGCGGCTGTACTGAGCCTATTCCGCCGTCATAGCCGGCCTTTATTATGATTTTCTGTCCGCACCTGACTATAGAGTCTATTTCTTCAGGCAGCAGGTCATTGTCTTTGGGATAATGGCTCAATATCGCCTGACTGAAATTGTTATCTGCCGCCAGTGTTATATTCTCGACGATAAGCTCATCGCATAATTGTCCGTCAAGATATACTTTTGCCGCTTCTGCGCCGACGGCGAGCAAATCTTTATCAGCCTCGTAAAAATCTATTACGTTTGAATCTTTCATATTAGATTTCCCTCGCTGTCAAATACGGCTTTGACCGCTGCCGAGAGTGTTTTTTCTTCTATACCGCAGCGGTTGACTCGTCTGAGGATATAAAGATGTCTGCTTAAAGGCAGGCCGGCCTCGGCCTCGATAGAATCGTCATCTATATCTGCCGCTGCGGCAATCCGGCCGAAATCCACATCGTTAATATCCTCTCCGTGATACAAAAGCTGTACTCCCGCGGGCCTTGCCCAAAAGTCCCCCTCTGTAATGCCCATACACAGTTTTGCGCCGTTGGCACAGTCTCCGCCGAACAAACTGTTAAAAAATTTCGTTTCCATCAGTTTACGTCCGGCTCCCTGACAACCTGGCTTTCGCTGTCTGTAATATCGAGTTTCAGAATTGTATTGCCGTTTGAGTCTTTGATTTCCATATTGCCGGTCAGTTTATCCTGCGTCATTTTATAGACGCTCCGCATCAAGCTGTAAAAATCGAGTCTGATTTCAACGGGGATATAGCGTTCAGTGTTTGCAAGGTTATTGTTTGTGTCTTTATCCGCGTCTATAACTCCGATGAGGTCGCCGCTGTCGAATGGTTCTGTTCCGTAAGCTGTGCTGAATTTGTACCATCCGCTTCCGATTTCATAAATTGTCGGTGCAGATGCGATTTTGTCTGTCCCATCGATGGTTTCCAGAGATTCAAATTCCATTTCAGCCGCCGCTCCGCTCAGCGGCAGCCCGTCTCTTGAAACATAAAAAGGAATATCTATTGCCGTATTTGCCATAACTATTCTCCTATCTGATTAGTGATAATCTGCCGAGATTGACGGCTCTTGCTTTGGATATGAATTGATATTTTTGCAGAACCGCTCCGATTTGAGCCGGCTCACCTGTAAAATCAACTTTACCGCCGCGAAGAACAACAGGATTCCTCGGCCTAAAATCCATATTATCCGGGTCAACAAAAATCGGATTGACGTTCAATCCGTTTTCGCCGTTATAAGGCGTATCCAGAACACTGTCATCTGCGATGCAATATGCACAGCTGTGTCCGCCGTAAGCAATAGAGCCGGATGCGGCCCTATAAATCGCCGGCAGATTTTTCGTAAGAGGCGAATAAATATTATTGAACTCTATCAGTCCGCTCACATAAGTACTATGGCCGTACACCATACAGTAGGAAGTCTGATTATAAAGAACACAGTTGCGAACCGTATTGCGGTAATACTGTGCTCCTATTGCGTATGCACCGCCGATGAATACACTATTCTCGCACAGCGTGTCATACATAATAAGACCGACATTGCCGGCAGGAATTGCCATAACACAATTGCGAAGCGCAGAATGATACCCCGAGCCAAAATGACAGCCCCGAACATTGTTTTCGAAATAACAATAATTGACAAGTACATTTTCGCAGTTCTGCTCCGGATACAGTCCATAATAAGCATTTGTAAATTTGCATTTCGTCCACGTTACATTTCTTGAGGCACGGCATTCATAAGCATTATTTCCTGACAGGCCGTCGGTATTATGAAAATGAACATTGCGCCAGTGTATATTATGTTTCGCATATTGATACACAACATTACCTGCAGCGCCTTGTCCGTCGATATCTACCCAGCAGTTTTCAGCGTCCGGCTCAAGCGGCCCGCCCCAGAAAGCCTGTTCGTAATCCATGTCGCTTATATGATTTACCAAATCGCAGTTGTTGATATCGTTGTAGCCGATAAAGAAAATATGCGTATTTGCCGTGTATGAGCCACAGCAGCCGACTGTAAAAGTACCGGCATAAACACCGTCATTTTTGAGCCATACATAATCTTCCGCCGCTGCGTTTGATAATGCGTTTGCCAGACTCCAGGCATTTTCTTCGCTGCTGCCGTCGCCTGTACCTTTTGGTCCTGCCGATGATACGAATTTATCCGCCATTGTTAAGCTCCGTTATCCGGCACATAGAAATTACATCTGACGTCTGTTATCGATGTAATATCCCCGCCGCTTGTAGTTATGATTGCCAGTCTCAGATGAGGCGTCGTTTCCATATCGGGAAACGCGATGTATTCGTCCAGAACAAGATTGCCCGCCGAATCAAGATAGATATAAATATTATCTCTGTCGTCAGCCAGATCATTGCCGCTTGAACCTGCGTATTCAACCAGCGTTGTTCCGCACCAGAATGCTCCGCTCTTAACGCCGACATCCAGTCCGCCTTCGTCGAAAATTCGTAAATCATTTGCCCGCTTTGACGCAAGAAGCAACCTGTAAAGCATCTTGCGAAACTCAAGATAGTAAGGCGCCTTGCCCGTTGTGATATATTCGACGCCCGTTTCCGCGTCGTTCACGATATTCAAAAGCTCATTATCTAATGGATAAACCTCTGCCATTTTCAATTCTCCTATGCAACCTGCAAAATCAGTTTGCCGTTTTGTTTGTCAAAATATTTTATTGTCAGTCTTTCCGCAGGCGTCGGGGGCGGAATAATCGTCATCTGTTCCGTTTCCCGCTCATCTGCCGTATTGCCCGAACTGTCGGTAATCTTAATATCAAATTTATACCTGTCGGCCTGTAATTGCCCGCTTTGCCAGCAAAGCATATCTGTATCAAAACCGAACCAGCCGAGACCAAAATCTCCTTTTCCAAATCCAATCGCCCCGGAGCCGTCATATCCGAAATCACTGTTGCCGAAGCTGCTTAATCCTAATCCGCCTTTATCTGCAAAGTCCGGCCGGATTCTTACGCCTCTGTTGTTAAGCCTGTTTTCCTCAAGATAATAATCAGCCTTGCCGCCCATCGGCAGGTTATCTGTTCTCGGAAATTCAATCTTTGCCCGTCCTGTCTGAATCTGCCTGTCGAAATAATCAATATCACAAAAACCCTGCTCAACTGCGAAGACTTCAATCCGCACAGCGGCTTTTGGCGATAAAGGTATCGGCACTGTCATTTGCCTCTGCATCGGCTCAACGGTAGCGCCTGCGAATCTGCCGTTGACATAAACCTGATACAGATTACCGCTGTATTCCGAATGCCATTTGACAACCGCCGCTCCTCCTGCCAGCGCAAATGCTCTTACTTTACTTATCCCATCGCTTAACATTTATTCAGCCCTGCTGTGAATATGTAATTTTGTATTGGCAGCAAATATGCGCCCCGCCGGTTATGAACGAATCTGTCTGGAACTCATCGAGCAGGAGATTTTCAAAAACCCTGCCGTCAGGACATTTCAAAATATGCAGCCTGCCGTCAATAAGTCCATTTATTTCATCTATTTGTCTTTGAAGCTCAGCATTGTTTCTTGCCCGCAGTTCGCCTTTCTGCACAATCTTTCTGCTCCGAAAGCCGAGGTCGATATTTACCTGTCCGTCAAGCCCCGCCGCCGAGCGCTGAATTATCTCTCTTTGCGGACTTTTGACTTCAAGGGCAAAAACCGTTTCAGAAAAAACTATTTTATCATCGAGCGCTGCTTTCATTTTTCTAACCCCTCAGCAGTCTGACACTTGCTCCGCTGCGGACAGAATCCGCGACCCCGTCGTTACCCAAATCAATACTAACCCTGCATCGCTGGAGCGCTTTTTCATAAAGCTGTCTGTAATATCTGCTCTTTTTCCAGAAGTTTTCCTCACTATCGTCCGCCCTGCCGGTCAGTGCGGCATAAATTACCGACAAAACTCCGTAAACTGAAACCTGTCTCAAGACCGAAACGTCGAGAATATCATCTGCGCTGTATTGGCTGTCCGCAGCGCCGGGCTTTAATCCGAAATGCTGCGTAAGCTGCCCGAATATCTCTCCGCTCTGAGGCTGATAAGTACAAATCCTGTAATTTATATCTTCGCCGTCTGTCAGGGCAACTGCTTCAGTCTGTCCGTCAGCTCTCAAAACGGAAATCGTAAGCTGCGTTTCGGAATCTGCGGAAACTATTTCATATACACTGTCCACAACGCCGTCGGCGCTTTGCAGATATATAACCATTCCCGCCGTGATTTTGGCGGCGTTAAAATCCGCACCTGCCGCCGTAAGGGTTGTGCCCGTAATTTCCGCTCCGCTGCCGCTGCATAAAACCTGTCCTGCGAAATGCAAATCTCCGAACAGGCTCGGCTCATATCTCAAAATATCAACATCATTCGAAAAACTGTTCATTTTTGTACCTCTCGAAACTTGCCCGGCCGGGGCGGAATTCTCTAACCTTTATAAAAACGCAACTGTGCTTTAGACACCCGCGCCCGGCCGAAATAAGCAAATTTTTAGCTGACTGCAAGGTCTCTAATTAAACCGTGTGCAGCCTCGTTTCTAAACTCAAGTGTATATTCACCGATTAACTGCCCGCATTCGTAATCGCCGCTGCTTGCGAGAGGCTTGAAGTGGAAACTCCTGCCCGCAAGAGGAAGAACGCCTATCCGCGAAGAATCGAGAAGCAGAACTGCGTCCTGCGGAATCCATCTGCTCGTGATAATCCTGCATACGCCGAAATCGCTTTCATAAACGCTCACCATATCGGTGTAAGCCTTATCGTCAGGCCCGAAACTCCTGCTTGCGCTGAGGAACGAATTGATTTTCCGTTTCTGGAAACCGCCGACGACGATTAAATCTATATTGCCGCTGCTGTTTTCCCAAATCTGGCGCAGAACATAGTTAATCTTGGCCTCATCGAGTCCTTCTCCTGCCGGAAATCCCGAATCGCCCGGCCGGTAAACATTCGTCGCGATGCTCTGAACGATGCCTTTCATACTCCTGCGCACCGAACCAGAACCCTGCGGATTGGCCGACGGCTGACCGCCGTTGATAACGGTGTTCTCAAGGTCGCGAACCAGCTCGCGAAGCCTTTCACCTTTCTGATAATCCATCTCGTCCGAAATGCCCAGATGGCTGGCGGCTATATTTGTGCCGCTCACCTCGACAGCGTTCGTGAATATCTGCGTATAGTTTCCGCAGCGTATTCTATTTGTGAACCGAGCGGTCGGCTTATCATCGCCTTCAAGCGCCGCGTTGCCGAGAATTCTAACTGCCTGTCCGTCGGAAATACCCTCAGGCGTTGTGCCTGCATAGCCGCGAACAACAGTAATCGTATCGCCGTTCACATCTGTAACCAGCATCAGTTCTTCCGAGTCTTCGGTCTGAATCTGGTCGCCGATTCTGAATCTGCCGCCGTTGGCAACGTCAAAGCTGGTCTCACCGTCAGGGTCGCTTATCGAGCTGTCGCTGATTGCGTCTTTGTTCGGCACAAGTGAATCTTCGAGCCACTCGTGATATGTACTTCTTGCTTCGCGAAGCGGATTGCCGAGCACATCGAGCAGATGCGTCTCCGCAGGCGATATAATCCCGACAATGTCGGCCACATCTTCCGCCAGTTCAGGCAGTGTAATCCCCGCCGAATAGGTCGCTTTACCTGTAAATGCCATAATTATTCTCCTTTAAAATTGTTTAGCCGTCGCCGGTACGGCGACGTGTCATTCCCGCGAAAGCGGGAATCCATAATTTTTTACACGAAGTTTCTTCTGGCCCGCAGGTACTCCTGCAGGTCTGCCCTTGAGCCGCTGTCAGCCGCTTTTTTTGCCGCACGTTCAAGAGTCCCTCTTGTCCCTGACAATTTGTCTTTGACTCCGCTTGTCTTTGGACTTGCCGCAGCAGCCGCAGCATTATTGAAAAGATAACCTTTTTCTTTTCTGAGCTGCTCGACAACATCCGCCGCCGTGGTTTCCTTGTCGTTTTCGAGCTTTGTCCGGCCGATAATTACCGCAGCTTCCAAATCCCTGACCCCTGCCGAAACAAGTCCGTCGATTAACTGTCTCTCAATCGTCATTTGCGAAAGATTTTGATTCAGTCTTTCAACTTCAGTCTTTCTTTCGGCAAGTTCCTGTTCAAGAATCGTTTTCTTCTGCTCGGCAAGCTGCGCCCTTTTGCGATAGCGTATCGCTTCGCTCACATCTACAAGTTTCTGACTCGGCTCTTCTGAGCCTTCAATCTTTTCTGCGTCAATCTGACTCATAAAAAAACACCTTTCATCTGTTTTGAATAGTTGAGAATTCGAATTTTGAATTTGTTTAGAATTTAGGATTTAGAATTTAGGATTTTATAAATTATTTATAAACCTATTTCATATCCTAACTCTTTCAGTACCTGTTCTTTAGGCACCCCAAGTTCCTGCTTCAGTTTCGCCTCGTTAAGTTTTTCAAGCGTATCTTCCGGAATCGGATTCGGGAAAATCACATCGAACACTCTTTCCTCTTTTGAGTTCGGATAAATCTTCGCAGCGTCCAAAAGGTGCATTATCATCGCGGCTATTTCTTTCAGGCCCTGTCCGTAAGTAAAATGTTTCCTCTCCGTCCTTGCGAGCATTCCTATCAGCGTCATTTTAAGCGCAACGCCGCTGGTCAGGTTGCCGATTTTATCTTTCAGCACACCTGCCACCACAGGCGTAACGCCGCTGGATTTATCCAAAGCCTCCCTTATTTCCGCGACGTGTGCGTCTTCGCTCGGCATTGACGTATCTCCGCCGAACTGCTCGATACTCGCGTCCGGATTATCCGTGCACCACATCCTGCCGGGAGATACCGCTCTGTTTTCAACGCCCTCGATTCCCTTGGCAAGATACATCTTGAACGCCTGAAATGTTATTCTGCTTGCCCTGTCGCTAAGACGGGTATTAAGTTCGTCCTGCAGCGGAACCAGCGGCTCAACATCGCTGAGGCCATCGTAATACAGCGGCTGAGCGATATTCTGAATATGCACGACCGGCACAACGCCCATAATGTTCGCCCCCTCGGCGGCAAGCTGTTTTTCCTCGTATCGCTGCCACCACCACGGCGATATCACTTCCGTTACTGCTATCGATTGTCTTGCGGCGCCGCTTTGAGAGCTAATCAATCTCCGCAGAAAATTCCCGTCAGTTGAAACCTCGTTTTTCTGCTCGATAAAGTGCTGAACGTAAAAATTGATTTTGCGAAAATCTCTTTCTTCGAGGACAGGCAGTGCCCGTTGGGCTTCAATCAGTTCCAGACTGCAATCCGAAACAAGTTCGTTTAGCCCCGACCCCTGCGGTCGGGGTTCGTTTATTCCGCGCATACAAAAATCCATAATTTTCTGTCCCGGCCTGACAACGCAGTCCACAAAACCATAGACCGCCCCGAGCACTGCCATATCCTGGAAGAATCTTACTCCGCCGTTGGCGATGAATACCTGTTCTAATATTTTATTGATCTCGTCCCGTCTTGTTTTATCTTCCGCTTTGCAGACGATATTGACACCTTTGCCGAACAGAAAATCCACCATAGCGTTTATTCGCCAGCCGATATCGTTTTCAACGACGACTTCTTTGCGTTCGATATCCGCAACTGCCCTGCCGCCCAAAAGCCCGCTGGTTTGTGTTCTTTTTATGCCGGTAATTCTGGCCGGCAGTCCCATCTCTTGAGCCTGCACATAACTCCGCGCAGATTCGTTCAGTTTTGCATCCGCCGCCGACAGCCCGGCCGTTGAGTACATCGGATTTTGATAGTAATCCCACAGTTTGCCGAAGTGCAATTGCATATCGACCCACTGCTCATCGACGAGCCAATCGACAAAACTCGGATTAAGATTATCAGTTTCAAAATTTTCAAAATCAAAAGCCATTAAATTTCTCCACAATTTTCAATTTTCAATTTTAATTTTTAAATTTTTGTGTCCCTCCACCCTTACTGAAAACCTGCGCTTTTTTACCGAAAATTCGTCAAAATTTTTGCCCTGTTTTGACGTAAACCCTTGTCAATCCTCAATGAAATTTTTTTCACTTTTTAAAAAAGTGTCTTTTTTTTCCGACACTTTTTTAAAAAAATACCCCCAAAATAATATCCTCTATACCCAGAAATTTATCTCCTCAGCGGTTTGTTCTTGAGGGAAAAACGCTGAAAAACAATCAATTCAACAAGACCAGGAGAAAAATACTCGGCCTTTTTTATTCTATTTTATGTCTTGGCAACCGTTGAAATATAAAAACAATTTTATTTACAACTTCTTTATCCACCGTGTATTAGTGCATTTATGGCCTAAAATATACCTTGAAATTCATAAAAAATATTTTGATTTTTCAAGGTACTTTTGTATCATTTAACAGGCAGGATAAACGTATGATTGAACGCAAAAAAGATTTAAGTCAAATCAAAGAACTTATAGCCGACTTCAGTGCAACTGCGATTTTAGGAGCAAGGCAGGTCGGCAAAACTACCATCGCCAAACAATTCGGCGCCGATTATTATTTCGACCTTGAAAATCCACGAGATATTGCCAGATTTGAAAATCCGCAGTTGGCTCTCGAAAAGTTAACCGGCCTGATAACCATTGACGAGATTCAGCGAAAGCCGGATTTGTTCCCGCTATTAAGATTTCTTATAGACCAGAACCCAAAAAGGAAATTTCTAATCCTCGGCAGTGCATCAAGAGATTTAATCCGGCAGAGCAGTGAAACGCTGGCGGGCAGAATTGCATATTATCATCTCGGCGGCCTGCGAATCACAGACACCGGAAAAGAAAATATCGACAAATTATGGCTGCAGGGGCAACTCCCCAAAGCATTTACCGCACGCTCCACTGCATCTGCTTTCAAATGGCTGAATAACTATATATCCGCGTTTCTCGAAAGAGATATCCCACAGCTTGGAATTAATGTCCCGCCTCAAACCCTATGGAAATTCTGGTCGATGCTTGCCCACTATCACGGTCAGATAATAAATTACTCTGAAATTGCTTCTTCTTTTGGCTTATCGGAATATACCGTAAAAAAATATTTAGATATATTACGCGGCACATTTATGGTCAGAACTCTCCAGCCCTGGTTTACAAACATCGGCAAACGACTCGTAAAAAAACCAAAAATTTATATCAGAGATTCAGGAATTCTTCATTCTCTTCTGTCGATAGACACAATGAATTCTTTAATGTCTCACAATAAACTCGGTGCTTCATGGGAAGGTTTCGCTCTTGAAACTATTGCGTCTGTTTTGGAAAAACCCGATAACGAATTGTCCTTCTGGCGAACTCACGCCGGTAATGAAATAGACCTGTTCTGGCAGGCGCACGGAAAAAACTGGGCGGTAGAATTTAAATTCGCGGACGCTCCAAGACTTACCCCCGCCGGAGAATCCGCTATTAACGACTTAAATTTGCAGCATTTGTGGATTGTTTATCCGGGCACAGACCAATATCGGCTTAGCGACAAAATTACAGTCCTGCCGATAAAAAATATAGGAACGAAATGGAATTACAGTAATTAATAAAGGTGCAAAAATGAAACAATTCAAAAATACCGACGACATTATTGATTTCGCGATTAAAAATGAAATCGAGGCTTACAAGTTTTATACAGGCCTTTCGGCAACAGTAAATAATCCGGAGATGAAGAAAGTCTTCAGCGAGTTTGCCTCTGAGGAACAGGGGCACAAAAAACTCCTCGAAAACGTCAAAAAAGGCGGAACCTTCAAGGTTAGCGATAAACAAATCGCCGACTTGAAAATTGCCGATTTTACCATTGATGTCGAACCGACGCCGGATATGGACTATCAGTCCGCTCTTATCCTTGCGATGAAAAAAGAGAAAAAGGCCTTTCAGTTATATACAAATCTTGCCGCTCTTGCCGAAGACGTAACAATCAAACAGCTTTTCCAGTCTCTCGCTCAGCAGGAAGCGAAACACAAGCTCCGCTTTGAGCTTGAATACGACCAGGTAATATTAAAAGATAATTAAAGAACGCTTTAAAATGCGGCGGTCAAAATTTATCCTCTGGCTCGAAGAATTGCGCGCTCCGTTCTGCGTCGCAAGCGCGATGCCTGTAATTATCGGCACTGCAATAGCTTATAAACACTCCGGCGATGTCAATTTTACTCTTGCCGTCCTTGCGATTCTTGCAGCAGTATCGATTCATCTCGGAGCAAATATCGCGAATGATTATTTCGACCACCTCTCCGGCAACGATGAGCATAACGATAACAAAACCCCGTTCTCAGGCGGAAGCAGAATGATTCAAAATAATCTGCTTACACCGAAAGAAGTTCTGGCGGGCTCGATTATCTTTCTAATCATTGGCGCCGCTTTGGGAATTGCGATACTGTTTATCACAAAAAGTGTTTTTATTTTACTGCTCGGCCTTGCCGGAATACTCGGCGGATTTTTTTATACCGCCCCGCCTTTAAAGCTCGGATACCGAACAGCTGGAGAAATTACCATCGGTTTTCTGTTCGGCATATTGCCGGTTTACGGAGCTTACTATATCCAGACAGGCACACTCGATTTTGTCCCGTTTTTGCCCGCACTGATTGTTGCCATTCTGGTATTTCTAATCATACTCGCAAATGAATTCCCGGATTTTAACGCCGACAAAGCCGTCGATAAAAAAACTCTTGTTGTAATATCAGGGATTAAAAAAGCAGCGGTCTTCTACAAGGCCTCTCTTGTTGTGCTTTGCGTATTGGCGATTATTTATTCATTCACTCATCTTAACACACTTGCCCTGCTGATTTTGCTGATGCCTACAATCGGAATCAGCGCAATTTGCTTTAAAAACGCAAATGCGGAGAAATTAGCACAGAATGGTTATATTGATTTGAGTAAAACGACAATTCTTCTTCACACTATTGGTTGTTTTTGTCTTTTGGCAGCGGTTTTAGCAGCTTAAGCCGTTCTGTTATATTGTCGGCATATTCCTGTTTTCCCACTATGCCGGTATTGGGATAGCGGTTATTAAAAATATGTTCTCTCAGCAATCCAATACGGTTTTCAGGGCTTGGATGCGTTGAGAAAAATTCTATCGGCCGGGAACCGCTATCCTGCTTTTGCAGTATCTCCATCGTCTCAATCATACCGTAAGGCGTATAGCCGGCCTTTACCATATAGTCCATTCCGACAGTATCGGCCTGTCGTTCGTGAGCCCTGCTGAACGACATACTTTCGAGCTGTCTTACGATACTGGCGATTCTCACCGCGGAAGACGGCGCCTGCGAGCCGGCAACGGAAAATCCTATGTCGATTAAATAATCCCTCGTGATAAGCTGGGCGATGTGCCTTGCCGTTACGTGAGCCGTTTCGTGAGCCAATATTCCGACAAGCTGCGACTCTGTGTTAAGTTCTTTGAGCAGGCCCGTAGTGATATAAATATATCCGCCCGGCAGAGCGAATGCGTTTACGGAATTATGGTCGATGGCCTTATAACTGAAACCAATTTCGGGCGAATGACAAATGCGGGCGATTTTCTGTCCGACCGTGTCTATATATTTTTGTATCTGTACGTCATTAACGCTTTGGCCGAGCTCTTTTTCGACCTGCTTGGAGTATTCCTCGCCCATCTTCTTTTCTTCTTCGGGGTTTACGAGCAGAAATTGGTTTTCTCCCGTTACAGGATTAACCGAACAGCCGCCGCAAACGAGCCCGAATACAGATGCAACCAATAACAGCCGAAAAAATCTCATAATTTTTACCTTAATGCTCTACAGGCTGGCCCAAAAGACTCTCGATTTCCTTAAGCTGCTTATCCAGAAGCTCTTGCGTCTTTGCCTCGACGTTGAGCCTCAGCAGCGGTTCGGTATTGCTTGGCCTGCAGTTGAACCACCAGTCCTTGAATTGTATCGTTATGCCGTCAAGGTCGTCCGCTTCGCCCTGACTGAACTTGCGTTTCAGTTCTTTCATCATCGCGTCTTTGTCGTCGATAACAAAATTTATCTCTCCGCTTGCATAGTATCTCCGCAGCGGCTTGATAAGCTCGCTTATCGGCTTATTGGACGAGCTGAGAATATTTATAATATGAACGAGCGTAATCATCGCCGAATCCGCGTAAAAATTGTCGCGGTAATAAAAATGTCCGCTCAGTTCCCCGCCGAAAACCGCCCTTGCTATCCGCAGCGTTTTTTTCATAAACGCGTGCCCTACCCTTTCGCGTCTCGGCACACCGCCGGCCTTTAAAATCTCTTCGCGTACAACCCAGCTGCTTCTCAAATCATACAGAACTGCCGAACCCGGCGAATTTTTCAGAAAGTACGGAACCATAAGAGCCGTCAGCAAATCGCAGCTTATTGTTTCCCCCTTTTCATCGACCATCATCATCCTGTCTGCGTCTCCGTCGAAGCAAATCCCGGCGTCCGCCTTGCGTTTTTTAACCATATTTTTAAGTTGTGTCAGGTTTTTCTCCACCAGCGGATTGGGGTCGTGCTTAAAAACTCCTTTATGCTCGAAATTGAGCTTTATTATTTCAATACCCAAATCGTCGAAAATCAATGGCACCATTTTCCCCGCCATTCCGTTGGAAGCGTCAATGACGATTTTGAGCGGCTTTACCTTTGAACCGAGAAATTTCAATACGTGTCCTTTATAAGCCTCTGTCAGGTCACATTTTTCAATCCCCCCGTCCATCGCGCCCCTCGTATGCAGCAGCGCGGTGGATATATGCCTGATTTCATTCAGACCCGTATCAGCTCCAATTGGCTTTGCCTCAAGGCCGGAAATTTTAAAGCCGTTGTACTGAGCCGGATTGTGCGAAGCCGTTACCTGAACTCCGCCGCAGGTGCCGAGATGATTTATCGCGAAATAAATCTGAGGCGTATCAATCATTCCGATGTTAATGACATTCGCGCCGACCGCGTTCATCCCGCGGATAAGCGCATCGGCCAAGCCCTTACTGTGCGAACGCATATCGTATCCGACGCAGAGACTCTGGCGGTTGGCAAGCCCGCGGTCATAGCCGCGAAGAAGCGACCGCAAAAACGTCGCTGTAGCACTGCCGATTTTCCAAGCGGCATCCTCGTTCAACTGGTCGGGGTAAATGCCGCGAATGTCGTAAGCCTTGAAAATCTTTTGGTCCATCAAAAAACTCCCTAAAAAATCCAAGTTTAAGATTTAAAATTAAAATATAACGAGTAGAATATACGCTATAAATGTTAAATCTTCAATTTTAAATTTTCAATCTTAAAATGGACCTCAAAAGCAAAACACTTGCCCAATTAAAGACTATTGTCGCCGGATTAGGCAGCAAGGAGTATATCGCCAAATATATCTTCAGTTTTCTGCATCAGCACGACATAAACGACATCGGCCTTATGACCACGCTGTCAAAGGACTTGCGTCAAAAGCTCATCGATAACGGCTTTTTCATCTCACAGCTTAAAATTCTCGAAAAGCTGTCCGACCCCGACGGCACCGTAAAATATCTGTTTGAGACCTATGACACCCAGAATATCGAATCCGTACTGCTTTCCGAAAATGACAGAAAGACAATCTGCCTTTCTACGCAAATCGGATGCAGGCTCGGATGCAGGTTTTGCGCGACAGGCTATCTGAAATTCGCAAGAAATCTCACCGCCGGCGAAATGGCCGAGCAGGTAATCAAAATATCAGCAGACAGCGGCTGTAAAATCAACAACATAGTCTTTATGGGAATGGGCGAACCGCTGGACAACTATGAAAACACAATAAAAACGGTCAGAATCCTTGCCGACCCTGCGGGCAAAAATATAGGAATCCGAAGACAGACAATCTCGACCGTCGGCCTGCCGGACGGAATTAAAAAACTTGCCGACGAGGAAATCTATCCGCGTTTGGCGGTTTCTCTGCACGCTCCGGACGACGAGTTAAGAAAACAAATCGTTCCGGCTGCGAATAAATACCCGCTCGGCAAGCTCTTAAACGCGATGAAGATGTATCAGAGAAAAACCGAACGCAGAATCACAATCGAATACTGTATGATGGAAGATATTAACGACCATCCCGATTTGGCACTACAGCTTGTGCAGGTTTTGAAAGGTTTGTACGTCAGCGTCAATTTGATTGAATATAATCCTCATCCCGGCTGCAATTTCAAACCGAGCCCGCAGGACAGAATCAAAACATTCAAGGACATCCTGATGCAGTCCGGCGTCGAAACTATTATCCGTTACCGACGCGGCAGGAGCATAAAAGCCGCCTGCGGCCAGCTCGGCGCTGACAGAATTCCGAATAAATCCCGCAGTTGAAAAACAGGCCGAAAGCGGTTATATTGATATTATGCCCAAAAAGAGAAAAAGATATAAAGATGCAATACAAAGAACTATTGATTATGGCATTGATATACAAATGCTGAAAGACAATCTGAAACGTTCTGCAACGGAAAGAATAGAACGCCATCAGGCCGCTCTTAATCTTGTCCGGCTTTTTCAAAAAGCTAAAAAGATATGATATGAAAGACGATTTTTTTATTTTACTAAAAAAACTTTCTAAAAATAAGGTTGATTATGCAGTCATAGGCGGCTTTGCCTGCATAGCGCACGGCTGCACTTACGTCACGCAGGACATCGATATATGTCTCGATTTTAATGCCGACAATCTTCTGCGCCTTCAAAAAGCATTGGCCGGCTTACACCCTATTCATCGAATGACTCCGAAGAAGCTCAAACTGCGTTTGACAAAAGAAAACTGTAAACAATATAAAAATCTTTATCTCGATACCGACATCGGACAGCTTGACTGCATAAGTTTTGTCGAAGGCGCAGGCAATTTTCAGCAGGTCAAGAGCAAAAGTACACCTATAAAAATTAAGAATACTCGGGTTTTGGTTTTAAACATAGATGCGCTTATCGAATCGAAAAAAAATCTGAACCGCGAAAAAGACGCTCAGGCAATCAACCAGCTTAAAACCATTAAAAAACTGAAAGACTTATGAGCGCTCTGCCCAAAGGCGTAATCTTCGATATGGACGGCGTTCTGGTCGATTCAGAGCCTTTCATAATAAAGGCTGTGATACTTGCGTTGGCCGAAATCGGCCTGAACATCAAAGCCGAGGATTTCCACCCCTTTACAGGAACGGGCGAAATAAACTGTATCCGCGGAATGGCAAAAAACCACAATTTCTCAATCGACCTCGAAAAAGCCACAAGCCGAACTTACGATATTTATCTTGAGCTAATCAGAGGAAATCTCAAACCCCTGCCCGGCGCAAAGGAATTCATCGACGAGTGCAAACGGCTTGGCAAAAAAACAGCGGTCGCCACAAGCGCGGATATGCGCAAGGCCGCCGGCAACTTTGCGGAGTTAAAAATCCCGCCTGAAACTTTCGACACTGTTCTTGCCGGCAATAATGTCAAACATACCAAACCTGCGCCGGATATATTTCTGCTCGCAGCAGAAAAACTTGCCCTCGACCCAAAGGATTGTCTCGTTATTGAGGATGCCCTCAGCGGAATTCAGGCCGCAAAGGCGGCAGGGGCAAAATGCCTTGCGATTACTTCAAGTTTCACTCCCCAAATTCTTGTCGGCGCCGATTTCTACGCCCCAGATTTAGCCCGCGTCCCAACCGAAGCCGTCAACTGGCCCAATTAGCAAAAATCTCTTGACTGTATCGATTATGTATGCCATAAAGCACGGTGCTTAAGGAAAAAGCTGAGGAAAATCATAATGAAAAAGAATCAGCCCAAAAAGAACGGTAATGAAATAATTATCTATCAAAGCGGTGACAATAAAATTGCCGTCGAAGCCAAACTGTACCGCCAAACTATCTGGCTTACCCAGGCGCAAATAGCAACACTTTTCGGCACACAACGGCCTGCTATAACCAAACATTTGAATAACATCTTTAACAGCAAAGAGTTAACCAAAAATTCAGTTAGTTCCATTTTGGAACATACTGCTGCTGACGGCAAAACCTACAAGACTCAATTTTATAATCTTGATGCCATAATTTCAGTGGGCTACCGTGTTAATTCTCACAGGGCTACACAGTTCAGGATTTGGGCTACAGATATTTTGCGAGACCACATTGTTAAAGGATACACTCTAAACCGCAAAAGAATTTCCCAATTACAGGAAAAACAGCTTTCTGAATTTGCCGACGCCGTTTCGCTGATTAAGAAAACCATCGAAACCAAGCAACTGTCAACCAAAGAAGAAAACGGGCTTTTAAAAGTCATAACGGAATACGCCAACTCCTGGATACTGCTTCAGCAATACGACAAAGGCAAAATTGCCTGTCTCGAAAAAACCACTAAGACAACCTATAAACTTGAATATAATGAATCGCAAAATGCGATAGCCCAGTTAAAAAACCGTCTGCTCGCTCAAAAAGAGGCATCAGATTTATTCGGTATTGAAAGACATAAAGGTCTCGACCAAATTGTAAGCGGTCTTTATCAGACATTTAGCAGAAAACAACTGTATCCGAGCGTTGAAGACAAGGCTGCGCATTTACTTTATTTTATAATAAAAGACCATCCTTTTTCCGATGGGAATAAACGCATAGCCTCTTTTCTGTTTATTGTTTTTCTGGCACGCAATAATTGTCTTTTCAGAAAAAATGGTGAGCGGAAAATAAACGATAATGCCTTGGTAGCTTTGGCACTTTTAGTCGCAGAGAGCGAAGCGAAACAAAAAGATATTATGATAAATCTGATTATGAACTTTTTGGCCGAATAGCAGTTTTGACAGGTTGGCCTATTGCTATACGCCGACCGCTATTCCGGTAATTATCATAATAATAATTCGTCAAACAATTCATCGAGCGGAAAACTGGCAATGGCTGAAGAATAATCTGACACAGCATAGGGGATAATGAGTTCGTTATTATGAATCAATGCTCCGCAGGAATATACGACATTCGGGACATACCCATCCCGCTCTTTTTCGTTGGCCGTCAGCAGGGGTTCTTTCAGCCGTGCGACCACCTTTGTGGGGTCATCCAAATCGAGCAGCATCGCTCCGAGGCTGTACGTTCGCATCGGGCCGACGCCGTGGGTGATAACGAGCCAGCCGTGTTTTGTTTCGATGGGAGAACCGGCGTTTCCGACCTGAACAAACTCCCAGGGATATTGCGGCTGCTGGATTTTTCGGGCGCCGTTCCATAACGTAATGTCATCGGAAAACATTACATAATTGTTCACGCCGTCCAGACGGGAGAGCATAGCGTATTGCCTTTTGATTTTTTTGGGAAACAGAGCCAATCCTTTGTTCTGTGCATTTTCCCCGTGTATCGGATTAACCTGAAAGTGATAAAAATTCTCGGTTACAATCAGTTTGGGTAAAATTGCAAATCCGTCATAGGCGGTATAGGTAGCGTAATAAGTAATAGAACCGTCTTCATCACTGAATCGAACGAACCGGGCGTCTTCGATTCCGTTTTTCTCCGCAAAGGAAGTGGGAAACAATACGCGGTCGGACAGTGCCGTATCCAGTGAAAAAGTAACCTCATAATGCGATTTAGCCAGCCAGTTAATGGTCTGTATGACCTTTTGGCGGGTATAGGACAGACTGTGTTTTTTCAGCGTTTCGGCAATGGTCCCCTGAAGCTGGCCATAGTTAAATTTCTCATCCAACTGGTCCATAACCAGCGGGATTACATCTTTTTTAATATTCATCTCGGCCAATTTTGCGAGAAACAGCTTCTTGTCGTATATGTGCCGTCTGATGATTTCGGGTACATCGATAAAATCACCGGCGGATTCAAAATGGAATTCGTTATTCTCATCTATTATGCCGCTTCGAAAAACAATGGAGGACAGATGCCCCTCGCCGGTAGCCCTGAAACTCAGGATAACTCTTTTCTGGCCCTTTCGGATATTACCCTGATAAGGGTCTTCCACAATGGAAGGATTGAAGAAAGCGGCGGACTCAATGGAGTATTCCTTGGTAAAATAGGCTCCAATAATATATTGGGTTTCTTTGGATAAGGATTCGACAGCGATATTCATCTCGGCAAGCAGGTGTTCGACACTTTTGAAATTTTGGTCAAATATTTTCGTGATATTGCGATGGCGGATTGAAAACCCTCTCAATATCTGGCTGAACAACTGTTTGCGTTTCTCGCCGGGCAGAGCCAGAACCATCTTAATGATTACGCGTGCTCTTTCATCGTCTCCGGGCCAAAAGAAACGGGTGATGACACGTTTAGGGTTAGGATTGAACTGAATGGTTTTTCTCTTGATAGTCACCGACATTGAAAATCTCTTTCACAATATTGAATATCCCAGCAACCCATACTATCAGAATCCTGTTCATTTGTCACTGTTTACTTTCGTTCAAGTAAAACCGGAATAAGAAAAAAGCTCCCCCGCTGGAGTAGAGGAGCTTTATCCGCCTTGGGCGGAATTAACTGAAATCTTCCCGGCTTTCCGGGAAAATACCCCATACAAAAAATCTTCTTCCTCCCGCGAGCCGGAATCCTTCGTTTACTTACAGGGCTGTGAATCAAATCCGCAATAGCCCATTTCCTCGGCGAGCTGCTTTATGCGCCACCAGACCCTTTCATCCTTGAGAACATCCAGAGCGACAGGATAAAGAATATTGTCTTCCTGAAAGATATGCTCCCGCATAATAGGAACGATAGCTGAAGAAAACGCATTAAGCTGAATTTTAAACTGTACCGGCTCAAAATTTTTGAAGTTGTTCACCGCCATTGTCAGGTTGCCTACCATATTTTTGATTCTCCAGTGCGCCTTTTCGAGAACCAGACAAATGCTCTTGCAGGGATAATTCGCCAGCACCGGAAAAATCAAATCATCTTCCCTCTGATTATGAATATCGATTGCCTGTAAGTGTCCTGCGATATGTTCGAGCCTGCGGAATTCACTCGAAAGTTCCGTCAGTCCCGTCGATTCCTGAATCAGCATATTTACCTCTTCGAGGTCGGCCAGGAAGCATTCGAACATTTCGTGCTCAGCTAAAATCCTGCGTACGGGATGGTCGGGGCTGAGGTTTGCCCGCAAAAGCGCAAACTGGTCGCCCAAAATAGAAGCAAAAGCGTAAACGAGCGTGCGAAGCTGGTCGAAAGATACACCCGAACCTACGAGGTACTTGTGAGCCCTGCTGATATCGCTTAATCTTAAAGTGGAAAGTAGCTGGCGGGCTTCCTGCCGGATTTTTGTCGGGTCCTCCCCACTGCGGACGCGTTCAAGAATATCTGCGAGTCTTCGTGCTTTTTCCATAGCCGTGCCTCCTTTCAACAAAGCGCCAACTGAACTAAAAAACCAGCCGCCTATGTCATAGTAAACACGCACTCGAAATCTTCTATTTCCTATACGAATAAACTCGGCAAAGTTCCTAAAAAAAATAACAAAGCGCATAAAATTTTTAAAATCGTGCTAATAAATGTTAAGGCAGGCAAGACAGGAAAACTGTGCCGCCTATAAAACATTTTATAGAAGATTATCTGCTTGAAAAACTCTTGACTGAGATGTGTCAAACTGGGAATTTGTTGTTTTTTCTGCCATAAAAAAACGGGCCGGCAGGAGCCACGAACTTTACCAACAGTTTAGATGCTGCCGTGCATACTTCGCTGCCGATAATTGCTGTATCGTCCTGCCGGACCAATATATATACTGCCTCAAGCGAGACAGGATAACGTATCAATTTCCTGTTTTGGAATCCTTCCCCTGTGCAGACAATACTGCTGCTGATTGTTTTTTAATTACAGATGGGTCTTGAGAACCGCCGCGGTGTGCATCGCCAGAACCATCAGATAATCCAAATCGCTCAGGCTGAAATGACTGTGCACCATAGAGTTATCCACATATATAACGCCGAAGCAGCCCTTTGCGGTCTTGATACTCGATATCATAGCTGAGCGGATTCTTTCACTCTGTTCGAGCTTTGCCGAGACCTGCGGCAGAACCAGCGACTGGCCCCTCTCGAACGTTTCCATAATCTTCGAGCCGAGCCTGATTTCCTCGATATGCACATCTTTGCCGTCGCGTCTCTTGCCCGCCTGATATGTAATCGGCCCTGTTTTTTGGCTGCGCAGTCCGCACCATACGCGGAAAGCCGTGAACTGCTGCATAGAAGTCTTTATAAGCGTCTGTACCAGCTCGTCGAGATTATTTGCTTCGCCCAGCGACTCAACCGCCTGCGCAAAATCCGTAAGTCTCCTTGCCGCAAGCCTCATCGCGGGCGCATGCGCACCGTCGGGTTTTCTGACAATCACCTCATCGCGCGGCGTTGACAGCGATGCGGCTTCCGCCGAAGCCGTAGCTCTTATGGGCCTCGATGGTCTTTCTCTTACTGCCGGTACCACCGGCATTTTCGGCATTGCCGGCATTGCCGGCGCCGACGTCTCTTCCGCTTCCTCTGTTTCTTCTTCTCCTTCTTCTTCTGCCGCTGCCAGAGATACAGTATCATCGCTCGGAGAAACGGGAATGTTATCTTCCAAATCTTCGAAAGCAAGCTCTATGGAAAATTCCGTTATGCTGATTGTGTCGCCGTTCCTGATGGCGGCCTTGCGGATTGCCTGACCGTTCAGATACGTCTTATTGGCGGACTTCAAATCCTCAATCGTCCATTTGCCCTCTTTGGCCTCTATCATCGCATGCTCGCGCGAAACTGCTATATCGGGAAGAATTATCTGAAGGCCGGGCTTTCGGCCTATATATATCGGCGTGCTGTCGAACGTCTGCTCGCTGACAGTCTTGTCTTTCCTCTTTACAACTACGTGTAAAACTCTCGCCATATCTGGCCCCAACTAAAAAGGTTAAAGATTAGCAATTTTAGCCGACCCTACAAATTATCACAATTCGGCCCACAATGCAACCTTTTATAAAATCAAGTTTTTTAACCCTTTTTCTGTTAAGTGTTTAGAAAACTTCCCAAAAAATTGTTGGATTTTATGAATTTTTCCCTTGATTTTTTAATTACAAATGTTAAAATATGCGTATATTTGATAATCATATAACTTATAAGCCTTTAAAAGACAAGGCTTTTTTAACATCTTAAGGTACGGTGAATTTAGTTATGTCCGCACAAAAAATCAGTAAGAACGAGCTTTTGCTTATTTTTGAAAAACATCCGGCAAGGGTGGCTCTGCTTCCTGCCGCCCAGAGGGCGCTGGTGGCGCTGTTCCTCAGCAGCCGAAGTTTCAGAATACTTGCGAAAGCCGCAGATGCAAACGAGGCCGCCGTCGCAAGAAAACTGAGAAGCATCGCCGGCAGAATAATCAACGCTCATTTTCTAACCGCCCTGTCGCAGGAAAAGTTGTCCGGAAAAAAAATAGAGGTAATCAGGGACCATTTCGTAAAAGGGCTGAGCATAAAAACAATCGCACAAAAAACCGGACTATCCCGTTACAGAATAACAAAAATTATTAAGCAAATGAGGACATTATGATTACTACATTAACCGCAGAAAAAAAATTCGATTGGAATCTGCCCCTGACCGACAAGGCCGCCGATGTGCTGAGAGCCTTCGGCATAACGGTACAGAGACTCAAAAGCGGCGCGATAACGCATAGCTGCGAAATAAAATTATCCGCAGGCCAAATTGCTTATATCACAGGCCCGTCTGGAAGCGGAAAAAGCGTACTGCTGAGAGAGTTTTTCAGCACCTTTGACAACGATAAAAAAATCAACATCGACGATATACCCCTGCCCGACGACAAAACCACCGTCGATTGCATAGAGGGAAGTTTTCTCGAGACTCTCAGAACATTAAGCAGCGCAGGCCTTACGGATGTTTTCTGCGTCCTTAATTCACCGGCAACTTTGAGCGAAGGACAGAAATACCGATACCGAATAGCAAAGGCAATCAGCAGTGATAAGCAGTTTATCTTTGCAGATGAGTTCTGCTCGAATCTCGACAGGGTAACCGCAGCGGTAATCAGCCATAACCTGCGTAAATTCGCGTCAAAGACCGGAAAGGCATTTATCCTTGCAAGCTCACACGACGATTTACTGAGCGATTTGCTGCCTGAAGTCATCGTCATCAAACATTTAGCAGGCGATGCGGAACTGATTTATAAAACTCTAAGCACTAAACCATAAATACTAAACAAATTCAAAATGCTAATTCTCAAATGCTCAAAACGGTTTTGAAAATTGATATTTTGGTAATTCGGATTTGTTTAGGATTTAGAAATTAGAATTTAGGATTTTCTTATGAACTGCACGATAAAAAAATACTTAAAGATTGTTGAAGGAAATATTGGCGACTATAAGCCTTTAAGCAGATTTCATTACCGCGACTGCAAAACCGGCCCTGTATCAGCTATCTATAAAATTATAGATACACATCCAGCTCGTGCCGCGTTATACGGTTGCGGTCGCGCGACTCGTATCGGCTGCGTAGAACGTAAATCGTCATCCAATACGCAGCCGACAGACGTAATACGAAACGAGCAGCGCAACCTATCAACGAAAACCGATAATTGTGAACCGGTCGTTGGAATCATCGTTTATTCTATGCCTGCCTGCTCAGTACAGTTGCGGAACATCGCGACAAAGGGACTGTTCACAAAACTTGGCTCTGCAAACGCAAATATGCAGTTCGTGAACAATAATATCCGCACAATCGCCCGTGTCGTTATTGAGCCGCGATACAGAGCTTTGGGCCTTGCTTACGAATTAGTGCAGAAAACAATGCCGATGCTGAATATGCCTTATATCGAGGCTTTAGCGGTAATGGGAAAGGTCAATCCGTTCTTTGAAAAGGCGGGTATGATGAGATACGAAGCCCGTCAGTCGCCGCGATGTATTCAGCTCACGCAAGCCCTAAGTGCAGTCGGCATTGAGCAGTCCGACCTTGCCGATATAGAAAGAACGCACAATATCCTGCGAAGCCTGAATGGAAAACAAAAGGCGTTTATCGAAAAACAGATTACCAATTTTCTTACAGCTTACGGCAGGAGGGTAAAAAACCTGCCCGACTGTCTAAAGAGAACCGAATTTTTCATCAGCAGATTATCCGACAGACCCGTTTATTACATCTGGCGAAATGCTGATGTGAAATTGAAAGTATAAAAAGAGCCACAAAAACACAAAGGCACGAAGAAAATATATATTAAAAACTTTGTGTCTTAGTACCTTAGTGGCAATTAATTTTGCTTTTACAAGTTTATAGCGCAGAGAGACTGATAAAAAAAAGGCCGGTTTTAAGACCGGCCTGTCAGTACTCTTATTTTTTATAAATTTCTTATCTAACCGCTTATGATTAAAGCAGTTAACGGGATAAAACTTGCAGATACTTAAATATCAGCAAATTGATTTGTTGATACTGAAATGCCATTTTAATATCAACAAACTATTTTGTTGATATTATAGTATTTTCAAAAAACCTTCTTGCCTTCAGCCGTATTCATAAGCTCGGCAAAAACATATAAAGCAGGGCGACGGAACAAGTTTTGACCAGTCAATACTCTTGGGCGGGAACTTACCATAATGATATTTTACAGGTTTAGCCATATTATCTTCTCACAATACCTAATGGAATAACCGCCATTCAACTATGCCATAAATCTACCCCTTAACAAAATATAAATCAATCTTTTTTATAAGGAGAAATCCCTATGCAAAATACAATTATCAGAATACCGCTTGACAGCCTTTTGCCGCATCCGGAAAACCCCAACAAAATGAGCAAGGCAAACTTTGAAAAGCTCAAGAGGCATATAAAAAAATCTCACAATTACGAGCCTTTAATCGTCCGCAAACATCCTGAAATCGAAAACCATTTTCAAATCATCAACGGCCATCACCGCGCAGAGGCCCTAAAGCAAATCGGCGAAACATTTGCCGACTGTGTAGAATGGGACATCAACGACGATGCCGCAAGGCTGCTTCTTGCTACACTTAACAGGTTAGGCGGAAAAGATGAACTAAGCGCAAAGGCGGCTCTATACAAAAACCTGTCAGTCAAATTCAGCGTTCAGGAATTGACTAAGCTCCTGCCGGATGACAAACAGACGATTGAAAAGCTGAAAGACATCACAAAACCGCCTGCGGACTTTGCCGAAGACCCAAAGGCGTTTTTAAATACATTGGTTTTCTTCCTCGATGACGGCCAGATTGAAACCGTCGAAAACGCACTTGAAAAGGCATCGCCGCAGAGCCGCGACCGTAAGGGAGCGGTAAGTAAATCCGAAAAAATGGCAAAAGCAATAACTATAATCGCAAACTCATATCTCAAAGGAGTGAAAAATGAAACGTAAAAAGATTCAATATGTCTCCCTCGAATCGGGAGCGTTCATCTCAGATTTGATTTTCCAAACGATGACAGCCGAGGAAAAAGGCGTTTACTGCACACTGATTTTCTATCTCTACGAAAACAACGGCAAACTGCCCTTTGACATCGAGGCATTAAAACATCTTTGCAACTGTCCGGATTTTCAAAAGGTCTGGGAGTTCGTCAAACAAAAATTCATAATCAAAAACGGCAGAATTTTTCACAAAAGAGTCAGCAAAGAATTAGACAGAGCTAAAAAAATGTCGCAACTCCAATCAGAAAGAGCGGTTAAGGCGGCAGCAAAACGCTGGCAAAACGATGCTCCAAGCATACCCGCAAGCAATGCTCCAAGCATAGCCAAGCGAAGTAACGTTCAGCGAAGCGAAGTTCAGGTAAGAGAAAATATCGATACGAGGGATGTCTCATCAATAGCCAAAGACTTACTGCCGCCGCTGCCAACTCCGCAAAGGCCCAGTATCGCTTCGCAGATTCAATGTCTTAAATCTTCGCTTCGTCCCGCCAACGAAACTGACCCGACGAGTATGGTTGTTTTCTATGACAAATTAGCAGGCACTTTCGGCGGCAGAACGCCTGCCGATTCTGCCGCCCTGAGAAACCTTGTCCGCTGGCTCAAGGACTCCGTCACAGCAGGGATTTTCACCAAGGACATTTATCAGAGGGTTCTCGATATGGCCGCGGACTCCAAAAACGGAAACAGCAGAAAACCGATTGCCGTCTTCTTCGCGCAGGTCAAAAAAGATTTAGGATACAAAAAGAACGAGTAATATAAAAACTTGAATTATCAGGACAGGTTTGGTACTCTATCGAAAATCAGGCCCAGCGGCGCCGCTGGGATAAAATGTAAAGTGTTTAATGGAGATATATCAGGATGTCTGACCTTGTGCCAATATCACTAACGGGCTTTGAAAAGCTCAAGGAGGAACTGACCCGGCTCGAGAAAGAAGCGGCTGAAACGAGAAAAAGAGTTGCTGAAGCTCGTGAACAGGGCGACCTGAGGGAAAACGGCGAATATACTTACGGCCGTCAGCAACTTGGCTTTATCGAAGGACGGCTCGGTGAATTGAGAGGGCAAATAAACCTGTCAGACAAAGTTGATTGCACGAAAGTTCAATGCGACCGCGCCGTGTTTGGCACCGTAGTAACTTTGCTGAATCTGAATACTCAGGAGAAGGCAACCTATCAATTGCTGGGCCCTTATGACGCCGATATCGATACAGGAAGTATTTCTATTCACTCGCCTGTAGGAGACGCTATCCACGGCCTGGCAATCGGAGACAAGGGGGTAATAAACAAACCCAGCGGCGAGTTCCATTTTGAAGTAATTGACATCGCCAAGCCGCAATTTGAGTAGGTCATAAGCGGTTTTTTCTTGATTTTTCCTGAAATTCTGATACAATACTTTTTGTATCTGTAACGGATGACGGAGATTCAGCGGGCAGGACACAACGGCTTACTTTTTAAATTTAAGCAGGTATAGGTTATGAAGAAGACTTTGCTATTTTCTATGATGTTTGCCGTTCCGGCAGTTGTCAGTTTTTACGCATTTGCGGCAGCGCCGGCACAAAAACCGAAACTGCTCGAAATTAAAATCGTCGGCCCTGATTCTGTTCCCGAAAACACGCAAAATATTTTCTGCGTCGTCGCTGTCTATGACGACGGCTCAGAGGTGGAAGTTACCGCAGATGCGGATGTTAAAGTCGTTTCAGATGAATGTAAAGTTTTGAACATCGGCGGAATTGTCGAGACATTCGAGCTTAAAAAAGCGGAAAAGCACTTTACCATTTCCGCAAACTACCGCAGCTTTGAGGTTCAAAAGCCGGTCGTCATTTTCGCCAACAAGAAATAAATAATCCGGCTGAAAAATATTCAGCCGCAGACGGTTCTGCAAATCTTCAATATTAAATTTCCAATCTTCAATTCTAAAGGAGACAAACTATGTCATTAACCAAAAAGCAATTAGAGATTATCGATGAATTATTTGAATCCGGCGGCGATGAGACTGCCGTCCTTTCAAGGCACGGAATTACTTTCAGCGACTGGCAAAAGCAGCTCGCCGAAAAGGATTTTGCCGATGAATTGGCCGCAAGAATGGAATCCTCGAAGCGGCAGGGTCGGATTATTTTGTCCAAGTACGCCCCTTACGCCGCTACGAAGCTGATTCAGTTATGTGAGAGTGAAAATCAGGAGACGGCCCGCAAGGCCGCTTTGGACATCTTGAATTTGCAGACCGGCTCTCCTGTCGCTGTCGCTCCAGGCTCCGGCGAACCATTGCCGAGCCTCGACCCCGAAACCGCCTCAAAACTATTAGCCGCTTTAGCTGAAAGCTGATTTTTAGCCTAAAAACGGCCATTTTCTTAAATTACACATATTTCCTATATAGGAAATATGCCAAAAATAAGAAAAAAATTCTACAGCAACTAAGCAGAAAACCAAATTTAATTATGACCAGTCTGATAAAAAAACGGTTTTGGCATAAACGGCTCCAAAATACGTAAAAATGCTTAATTTCTGTCTTGATTTATACGATAAATAATGTATAATATTTTCTCCAAATCGTGGTGTTTGTTTGTAAAGTCAGGTATGAGCTTTGTTATGATCCAATCGCCAATCTATATCCATTATCGCATTCAGTGGCAATTTGTTTGTTCAGGTACACCTGAAAACCTATTTCAAGGGAAAATTTTTCGTCAATTAATGGATAAAATTAACGATGGGACCTCCTTTAATTTTAAAGATTTCTCTGACAGAACACCCTCACGCTGCGAAATGGCTAATGCAAGACGTCTTCCAGATGGCATGGATGCTTTCAGTAAATTAGTTTATAACAATGATAAGCTCGCATATATAGAAGAATGGGCGGAAATAACCCCTGACGATTTTGAGAAAAATTGCAATAAATTATTGGAAGCATGGTTTAATCTTTTTCCACAAACAGCAATTATAGCACAAAGTTCTTGTATCAGGGCATTGGTGCAACCTAACAAGTCCAAAGATTCGAGACAGTTTCTCGGAGACAAAATACTCCATGTGGGAAAAAGTATTAACAGTACTTTTAAAAATATGCCTTTTAAAATAGGTTTTGCTTTTGCGTGTGAAAGAAAACAAACGGAGTCTCCGCCGCCGATACCAATTATATTTGACACAAGTATTAATTCTTGGGCAGATAATAAAAGAGTCTGGATTCAGGTAAGTAGCAATTCACCGCTTTTACCGCCAGTTAATGCAGCTACTTCAGATAGAGGCGCAAAACCTATTGTCGATATTAAGCAGTTTTTGGAAGAAGAAGTATTAAATCTACTGACCCAATACGATAATTAGTTAATAAATCTATAACACGGAGAACTAAATGAATTTAACATATCTTGACAGTCGCACAAATTTAGGGACAGACCTTATCAGTTTACTAGGATTATCGTGCTGGTCTGATACACTAAAAGAATTCGTAGCCATCTATCCCTCTAATAAACATATTCGCGTAATTATTGGAAATTTGGGTTCTACAATAAGAATGTCGGCACCCAGTTTAAATATAACCGTAGATGGTACAACCCAACAAGAAGTTTGGGAGAAATTCCTTAACGTCATTAAAAATCGTGATGACAGCGCCTGGTTGACTTTTGATGTAGGCCCTACAAGAGCAGAGGAAATTCAGGAAGGATTAGATGCGCCGGAAGATGAAGAATGGTCGGATATGTCTGAAAACTCAGAGGAGTAGCAATGCAACCATCTGAATGGATTCCCTTGCCTGGACATATTATCCGCACAAGTGTGCCTTATACCGACAATCAAGATAGTTCAGATAGATATCCAGTAGTCGTTTCCAGTAAATCCTATAATGAAAAATATCCTTATGTCATCGTAGCTTTTACAACTCGTAGTCTAAATATCAAGCACCCCTTCAATTGTGATGTTGAAATATCCGATAAACGCAAAGATTTTAATTTGACAGGATTAAGGGAAAGTACCACTGTTCGTTGTTGCAGGTTGCATACAATAAACAAAAATAAAATTTATGCTCATATCGGTTGTGTTCCCGATGATTTGCTAACGGATATACAACGTTTGGTAGTCCTTAATTTTAAGGATTAAACCAAGCAAAAAAAGGGAATTGGGGCACTCTTAACCTCTCATTACAAGTTCTCTAAACCGCCTCGAAAATCCTCGCCGTTTTGGCAGAAAACGGGCAATGTGTGTCCTGAATTGTACAAAATGTACAATTTGTAAAAATTGTAATATTTTACTTGAACACACCCTGTTTTTATGCGATATTATACATAGTCGGTAATTAAAGGGAAAAACTATGGAAATGGTAAATATAACTGATTTTCGTCAGCACATATCGGACATAACAAACAGGGTAATCTTCGGGGGCGAGAAAATCTGCATCGAACGCAACGGAAAACCCGCCTGCGTCCTCGTAAGCCTTCAGGACAATCAACTGCTCGAAGCTATAGAAGACAGAATTGACGTCGATGAAGCCCTCAAGGCTCTGAAAAGCAAAAAGTTCGTTTCCTGGTCAAGGGCAAAAAAGAATTTAGGTTTGTGAGCCGATGAAATACCAGATTGTCATCGAACAAAAGGCTCTTGATTTTCTGCAGACCCTGCCGGGCAAGTTCCGGCGTCAGATAGCCTCAAAAATCGACGCATTGGCGGTTAATCCTTTCCCCCCAGCTTCTAAAAAGCTCCTGAACACAAATTTTTATCGCATCCGCAGCGGCAATTATAGGATTATTTACTCGGTCAGCAGGCAGAAAATCACTGTCTTTATTCTTCGCATTGGCGACAGAAAAGATATCTACAAAAAACTGCCTAAGGGCTAATTCATTTCAGAAACGAATATTTCATAAAAGCAGGCAATTGGGGCGGACTTTGCCGACAGAAAAACCCAAAAAATCCCATTTTTCTGCAATAAACCGTCGGGTAAAACCGTCTTATGGGGGTGGAAAGGTATTGCCGGATAAATTAACTAAAAGGTTGTTAAATCCTTATAAGAACAGCGGGCCTTAACAGCTTGACGTTTCAAACATCAGGCGTTAAACTCGGCAGGATGAAAACATATAGTCTTATTATAATTTTTATTTTGCCGATGGTTCTATTTATGTCTTCCTGTAAAAAAACTGATAACTCTTCTCTTTCAGCAATCGTCAAACAGGAAATTAACCGATACCCCGCTCAAAGGCTCGTCGATATCTATAAAACTTTCTTTCAGGGCCATCTGGGCCCTGCCCATTTAATCGCCGATTCAACCTCCGCCGCCCAACACATCGAAGCAGAGCTTGCCCAGTCAGCCGATTTTGAAGATTACGATTATCAGCCTTTGCCGCCGGACGGAAAATTCGTCCGCGCAAATCTGAAACTCATAAAAGACGGCAAAGTATCGCTCGAAGATTTCACAGCCGCCTTTGTCAACAGCGCAAAGCCAGTCAGCGGCACCGATATTGAAAACTGGAAGGCTCAATGGCCCAAAATCCTCGCTGAAATTGAAAGACAAAAACCCGCTCTGCCTGATTTCCAAAAGGACAGGGATTTCATCGAATCGCTGCTTGAAAAAAACGAGTATGTCGTCCACCACAGCGATGAATTTATCGAAAAATACAACCCCCATTACCGCGTTATGTCCGCCGAGCAGGTAAAAATCCTAAGCCGCTAATAATCACCACGTCAGATAGAGAGTATATCCGGCAAAGACGGCGGGGGCGTTTTTATCATCGTTGTAAAAAGTTCCCATCTGACGGCAATTCGCTGAATATCCTTTCTTGGAATCCATAATTGTTCTGTGAAGATTGATTATCTTTAGGAGGACAACGGAAATGAAAAAGACTTCTCGCTTTTATATCAGTATTTCCTGCTTCTTGCCGAACTTGAACTGTTGTAATTAACGAAGAAATATCTCAGTGCATCTATCGGGTGGTCGTAAATCCCGTCTTTCAACGGCAATTCCTCACAGCCTGCCTGTGGATAATGATAGCACTGCATCGCCTCAATCAATCTGCCGCATCGCGGACTGATAAACAAACTGCTTTGCCCGTCGCCCGAACGCAAAAACCTTCTGACAAGCTCAATTCCTTCGAGAATAGAGCTTCTTTTATACCGCAGCTTGACTCCGGCCTGTCTTAACTGGAAAACAGGACTTGTGCCCGTAACGTCATTAACGCCCGCACCGGCAGGGTCGCAGAAAGTCGCTATTACATTGTCCTCGATAAAAGGCTCTCTGTTCTTAATCTCCTGTGCGTGGCCGTCAATCGTGATTCTGCTCTTGACATATTCGTCAATAACGCGGACAGTGCCTTTTTCATCGACCTGAATCCAAAGACACACAAACGGATTGACGAATCCGAAATCAATCGCCCGATACAAAGGCAGCGACGGATTATACTCAACCTCTTTTATATGAACATCAGGGGCAAACTCCGCAAAGACGACATTTTCGAGCGACGGCCTAAGACAAAGCATTTCAGATTCAAACGCCGCCCTGCTGCTTCGCCTCATCTGCGCCAGAACGTCATCAATCTTTAAATACCCGTTCGCTTTTTTTGCCCTGCCGCGACAATCGTTATTCAAAGGACAACGGCTGCACGAGCGGTCTTTGCAGTTTTCAATCACTTCCCAGACACACCATTTGAACATCGGCACGCCTGCAGACTGCGCCTTGCCGACAATATCGTGCATTAACCCGAAAGGCTGATGCATTGTACTTAATGTTTCCATCGCGCCGACGATTTCGTCCGTGCTTTTGGTTATGAACTTTGCCGCCTCGAAGACCTGCCTGTCGAACAGTTCGACCTCATCGCATCTCAATTTGTGGATATGACTGCCCCGCACGCTCGCCGCAGATTGCGTTAATACCTCGACATCGGAGCCGTTCAGAAACCGGCATTTATCCTTGCGGACAGGCCCTGCAAGAAAATCTTCGAAACCGTTGTTCACAAACCCAAGCATATAATCGTACATTCTTTGCGCCTGTGTTTCGCTGCCCGCAAGAATTCTCGTTTTACAGCCGGGCTTGAAAACACTGTCTAAAAGTGTCGCCGCCGCAGCCAGAAGCGTTTTGCCGCCGCCGCGGCCCGCCCAGACAACACAATCGCCGCTTTTGCTTTCTCCTGTCGCTTTCGCTCCAGGCTCTGCATAACAGTGCCAAAGATAATCGAGCGGACTGTTATGTTCCGGACAGATATTTACATCGCCGATGTCGATGCCGAGAAAAACTTTGAGATAGTTTTTCAAATCGGCTCTCGTCTGCGGCCCTGTCCTTCTCAGCGTTTCATAAAAATCATTTGCCTTAACGATACGCTCTGTGGATAGACTGGTACTGTTCATTATGAAATCCTCTAAAAAAATTGTAGAAATAAAATGTGTAAATTATGGTGAACGGCAGTTCCGAATCAGTCGGAACTCCTCGGTTTTTAAGTCTTAAAAAACCCTTATTTTGTGCGTATTATACCATAAAACCGTCTAAAAATCAAGGTTTTTTTCGTCTCTAATGCTTTTTTATTGCGCAACTTGCATAAAAACGCCCTTTGGCGTATAATTCGGATATTGTTTGAGATAAAATCGTTCATTTTTAAGTTTATATTTTGAGTTTTTTTGTCCGGCGGGTCGGGCGGCCGCCCAGCACCTACTTTATTCAGTTTCGGATTTTGGGGATTATGTGAATATAATTCTGTGTCTCTTTGGGGACGTATCTTTATGGACTGGTTAAAGTAGGTGCTGGGAGGAAAGTCCGGGCAGGACAGGGCGCGGTGATGGCTAACTGCCACCGTATTTGAGATTTCAGATAAAGGGAAAGTGCCACAGAAAATACACAGCCCCGCACCTACTTTGTTCAGTAACAAAGGTTTATAAAAATCAAATAATTGGAATTGCTGATACAGCTCGATTTAACGTCTCGGACTGGGCAAAGTAGGTGTGGGGTAAAGGTGAAAAGGTGCGGTAAGAGCGCACCGCGATTTTGGCGACAGAATCGGCAAGGCAAACCCCACCGCCTGCAAGACCAAGTATGCCGGCATGCTCTGCCCGAGCGCTAATCCGGCGGGTAGGTCGCTTGAGCCTGTCAGTAATGGCAGGCCTTAGAGAAATGGTCGCTTATTACAGAACCCGGCTTATAGACCCGGCGGACAAAAAAATTGATTACTTCCTCTTATCTGCTTTTGTATATAATGGTTTGTCGCCGAGCTAATATTCGTTAATATGCACTGAGGTTGCGGCAAGTTTTTTCATTTGGGCGTGAATGGTTTTCAGCATTTTACGAAAGTGAAATCCGAATATCGAATAACGTACAGCCAGCGGCACTCTGCGAAAATCCCTAAATGACCACAGTATCAGCATCCAATAGTGCAATTTGCCTTTTTCTACCATACCTATACGCCACATTGCCCTGAAAAAAGCCTTGATGTCGCGAAATCCCAGTTTATATTTTGTCTTATGGCTGAAATTATAGTTTTCCAGAAAGGTTTTGATGCGTTTACAAAAGTATTTCTGTGAATAGATAGTATTCAGCACTTTCAGATATCCGCCCTGAAGTTCGTGAATATCCATCTTCGGAATAAAATTGATAGTACAGTCCATATTGTCGCCGGTCGGCTGCTCCGCCAATCGGTTTTCATTCTTCATCTTCTGATACAGTTTCGTTCCGGGAGGAGCGTTAAGCATTCCGACCATCGCGGTTACTATGCCGCTGTCCTGAATCAAATTTATTAATTTATCGAACACATTTGGTTTGTCGTTGTCAAAACCGACAATAAAGCCGGCCTGTACCTGCATACCGAACTGTTGTATCTTTTTAACAGCTTCAACAATGTTGCGGCCGATATTTTGTGTTTTATTGCACTCAGCCAGACTCGAATCGTTCGGAGACTCCAGGCCGATAAATACGCCGTCGAAACCCGCTTTGGCCATCAGAGTCATAAGTTCCTCGTCGTCCACAAGGTCGATAGAAGCCTGCGTATTGAAAGAGAATGGGCGGTTTCTTCTGTCCATCCACTCGTTCATTGCCGGAAGCAGTTCATTTTTAAGCTGTTGGTGTTTGCCTATAAAATTGTCGTCAACAAAAAATACATCGCCGCGCCATTTATTAATGTAAAAACTTTCAAGTTCATCTATTATTTGGCCGGTGGTCTTTGTGCGTACCTTACGGCCGAAAAGATTCGTAACATCGCAAAAATCACAATTAAACGGACAGCCCCGCGAATACTGAAGTCCCATCATACCGTACTTTTTCATATCAATAAGCTGCGATAGCGGAACGGGACTGCCTGACATCTCGGCTTTTTGGCCTGTTCTATAAACCGGTTTTGCGCAATCATCCGCAAGGTCTTTTAGGAAAATCGGCAGCGTAATTTCCGCTTCATTAAGGACAAGATAATCAACATTAGGAATCAGTTCGGGAAACGAGGTAAACAGCGGGCCGCCGGCAACCACTTTGACGTTGAGTTTATTGCATCTTTCTACTACTTTCCCGGCGGAGTTCTTTTGGATAAACATTGCAGAAATAAATACATAGTCAGCCCATTTGATATCCCTGTCTTTTAACGGGGTTACGTTCATATCGATTAATTTTTTCTCGAAAGATTCCGGCAGCATCGCCGCGACAGTGAGCAGCCCCAAAGGCGGGAGAAGCGCTTTTTTGGAAACGAACTTTAATGCGCTTTTCAGACTCCAGAATGTATTTGGAACTTCAGGATTTACAAGCAGGATTTTTAATTTATCATTCATACTTATTTTATCGCCGCTATTCTGTTTGCCTTTGTCAAGACAGATATATATTTAAACCCTGGCATCCTATAAAAACAAGTTAAAAAATCAAACTTGGCAGATTTCTTTAACTTTTTGTAAATGAAGGGGTTACATCTATCCTGCCTCTGTTTCAACCGTCGGCACAGCGGGCATAGCGGCGGGCAGTGCAGGCGCTTTTTCGATAACCCGCATCGATTTCCATTTGCCCGCGGCAAAGCGCAGGAAAAACAGTATCGCCAAGGCGCAGACATAAGCGGTCAGCGCCGACCAGGCGACATATAAAGAAGCCCTGCCGCTCAGAAAAGTTATCGCCAGCCAGCTCGGAATTACCATAATCAGCCAGTTGAGAATGAGAGAAACCCACATCACAAATCTCGTATCGCCTGCGCCTTTCAGCGCCGCGGAGAAAATGATATTGCCGGTATCGAAAATGCAGTAAAAAGCGACAAAGTACAGCAGCGTTCTCGCCAGCGGTTTCATCGCTTCCATCTGCTCGGCTGATGCCCCGGCCTCGAACGGGAGCATAAACACATTTGGAAAGAGCCAGTATCCGGCGGCAATAGTAAGCATATAGCCGAAAGTGAGTTTAGCCGCTGTGATAGTGGTCTTCTGCGCGATGTGCGGCTTATCGGCGCCGAGCGCCCTGCCGACAAGTATCGTCGTTGCAATTCCGAAACCAATCATCGGCATAAACGAAAGGGTATTAATCTGAAGAACCATCGACGATGCCGCAAAGGACACAGCGTCGATTCTGCCGATGAAAACAACAAAAAGAGTAAAGCCCAGTATATCGAGCATAAACTGAACGCCGCTCGGTATGCCGAATTTCATCAGTCTGCCGAATAAATCCCTGTCGAAAGCATAATTCGATGTGCAGAAATTCCTGCGGCAGCTCGGCCATAAAAAGATTACAAAATAAATCACACACGCCGCAGCGTTGGCAATTATCGTCGCTGCCGCGGCTCCGGCAATGCCCCATTTCGGAAAACCGAAGTGTCCGAAAATAAGCGCATAATCCAGTACGACATTGACGGACGTTTTGAAAACATTGACCCACATCACCGTCCACGTTTTGCCTCTGCCTGTCAGAAAACAGCAAACCGCGGCGTCCACAATCCCCGGCATCGCTCCGAGCATCATAATCCTGAAATATACGAGTTCATAACGCGCAATTTCCGGTTCGTGCCCGACAAGAGTAATAAGAGGCCTGCCGAACAAACTGAACGCCGCCATGAACAGTCCGGCAGCAACGGCAAAATAAATGCTCTGCCAGACAGCCGGGCCTATTCTGTCTTTTCGCTTGGCGCCGTCGTACTGCGAAACAAAAGTATTGGCATAGCTTGCCGTACCCAGAAAGAAGCTGAAGAATACAAAACCGAGTATCCCGCCCAGCAGCGCTGCGCTCATCGCATCGCGGTCGAGCCACATCAGAAAGACCCTGTCCACGAACATCTGCAGCGTCATCGCAGAAGTGCTCAAAATCAGCGGAAACGCAATCTTGAGAACCTCTTTTGCGCCGCCTTCGTTTATATTGATTTTTTCAGGATTTTCTTTCATTATTTTTATGAAGTAAGGAGGTAAAGAGATAAGGAAGTAAGGAAAAACAGGCAAACTCACTCCTTACTTCCTTACATCCTTACTTCCTTATTTCCTTACTTCTTTACTTATGTTAAACTCAAGCCTGATTTTTTTCAAAATAATAATAATATGCTCGAAACAGATATATGTATAATTGGCGCCGGCCCTGCCGGTATGATGGCGGCCATTACCGCGGCAGCGGACTCAAAAAAGGTAATTATTCTTGAGTCTAACACAACCGCAGGCAGAAAGCTCCTGCTCACAGGACGCGGCAGATGCAACCTTACGCATACAGGCGCCCCCGACGAACTCATCAAGGCGTACAAGCCTTTCGACAGATTCGTCCGCCACTGCATACACGAATTTGGCCCCCAAAAAGTGATGGATTTTTTTCACCGCCGAGGCGTCAAAACCGTCGTCGAACCGTCCGGCTGCGTATTCCCGAAAAGTCAGCGTTCAAGCGATGTAAAGGAAGCTCTGCTCGAAGAGCTTAAAAAACTGAACGTAAAAATTCTCTACGGCTCAAAGGTAAATTCGATAAAATTGTTTAGCCCCGACCCCTGCGGTCGGGGTTCGTTTTCTATTGATTCGCAAAGATTTAATATCATCGCAAAGTCGCTGATTATCGCCACCGGCGGAGTAAGCTGGCCGCAGACAGGCTCAACCGGCGACGGCTATAAATTCGCTCAATCGCTCGGCCACAAAATCATAAAACAGACAGCCGTCGTTGTGCCGCTGATTACTGCCGAAAAATTCTGCTCGACGCTGGCAGGTATAGGAATACCGATTGTTTCGATTAGCTGTAAAATCGCAGGCAAAAAAGTATCCTCGTCAGGCGCGATGATTTTCACTCACAGCGGCATCGGCGGGCCCGCTGTCTTCGATTTGAGCAGAGACATTGCCGAAAAAATCGGAGCAGGCCTGAAAATCTCCATTGACCTGATACCGCTGATGAAACCAGACGAGCTTGCTCAAAAAATCATAGAGGCCAATCCGAGACAAAATATATCTTCTATACTCTCACAATTTCTGCCCAAGGCCATTGTCAAGACAATCTTAGCTGAAAACAATATCCCTGAAATTACCGCCGCTCAATTGAACAAAAAATTGCGGAAAAACCTTATCGAAACACTCAAGCATTTTCCGCTAACCGTGCTGGACGCCGAATCCGTTGAAAAAGCGACTGCGACAAGAGGCGGCGTCGATATAAATGAGATTGACGGCAAAACTATGCAGTCGAAACTCCATAAAGGACTGTTTTTCGCCGGAGAAGTGATTAACGTTGACGGCCCCTGCGGAGGATACAATCTGCAATTCGCCTTTTCGAGCGGTTTTCTTGCTGGAAAATCCGCCTCGCAGCGATTAGAATAGCCGCGGGTTTTAAAAATGACAGATAAAAAAGAAAAATTGAACATCCTGTTTTTGTGTACCGGAAATTCCTGCCGGAGCCAGATGGCCGAGGGCTGGGCAAAAAAGCTCAAAGCCGACTGTATCGAGGCTTTCAGTGCCGGCGTCTATCCGAGCGGCGTAAACGCACGCACCATACAAATAATGGCCGAGGCGGGCGTCGATATCTCAGGCCATCGTTCAAAACATCTGGACGAATTTAGCGGAATCGAATTTGACTATGTAATTACGCTTTGCGATAACGCCAAGGAAATGTGTCCGACATATCACGGAAAGACAAAACTGCTGCACAAGCCTTTTTCCGACCCGTCCGTTCTGTTCGGCTCGGAGGAAGTGATAATAGATGCGTATCGCAAAGTTCGCGGCCAAATCAGGGATTTTATTTCGACTTTGCCCGAAAGTCTGCTCCAGAAAGAAAACGGCGGAAAGAAACAATGATGCGAAGTGAATATTTCAGACAACGCGGACTTGACAAAGCGGCGTTTTTAATACTGCTTATGCTCGGCCTGCTCACGGCACAGCTTATAATTTCTTTCAGGTCGGGATTTAAGCTTTCCGAACCAATCCGGCTCAAAGGCACAGGACTTGAGATTTCTATTCCTGCCGGCGTTCACTGGAAACGCATCTCGAACGATTTCAAATACGAGAATAATGAATTCAGATTCGCCTGCCTTATGCACATAAGCAGCGATTCCGCTATTACGATGCAATGGCGGTATTCCCTGCTGCCGACGGAAAAAACGGCTTTGGAAAGATTTCAGGACGAAGCCGAAACTATAGATGGTAATATGGTCTCTTCAGACTCGGCCAAATTCGGCGACTTTAACTACGATTACGCGAAAATCCATTCGGAAAAAATCACTATTTTCTGCGGCACAACCTCTCTGCCGGACGGAAGAATTCTCACTCTTGAAGTCGGACACAAAGGTTTGGGAATCGAGCTTGCCGAGAAAGTCTTCAAAGCCCTGCTTGCCTCGGCAAAGTATTACGAGGGCAGCCCGCTGGCCGAAGGCGCGGAATTCCTGAAAAACTTTAAAAAATCATACACCGATTTTCTGCCGCCGGACAGTTCTCAAAATTACTACCGCGTAAAGGATATTCGCGGCAACAATATCGGCTTTACGGCAAACGCCGCAAAACGCCCGGCAAATCTGAACAAAAATTCCTCATTTTCTTCTGCAGGTGTGCAGTTCGTCAGTACAAGGCTCAATTCTTACGCTGAAATATCGCTTTTCCATTCCGATATTTCGATGACAAAATTCGACTGGCTTGTCAAACAAAGCAATTTACTGACCAACAGGGAGATGCCCGTTTTTATTCAGCTCAGCGATGGCAGTTTGACTGTAAACAAACAGGGCAAGACCGAAAATTTCGCTTTTACCGATACTATGCTGCCGGAAACTTTTTTCGATACAGCCGTCACGGCGTTTCTAAGAGGCAATTCGGACACTATAATGCTCGACTTCATAATTTCCGACGGCAGAATCGCACCGGCAATTATCTCGAAAATCAATATTCCGCCCGCTTTGAAATCGACCGCTAAATTCGCCGCCGGCATCGAACTGCTCAGCGCAAATACGATATACCAGAAAGTCTACTTCGACGGAGAAGCAAGACCGATTTTCGCCGAAGTCCAGAGCAGCTTCTCGTACAAAATCGAACGCGCCTCGAAGGCCGACATCCTCGCAGACTTTCCGCAGTGGACCGAAAAAATTCAGCTCATGGAACAGTACAAACCGTCCAAGGAGCCCGGCCGGAAAACAGAACCCGATAACGAGTAAGAATTATCGCTTTATATAAAGGAACGTAAAATGACGGACATTATTTACGACAGCATTATCATCGGCGCAGGCCCTGCCGGTCTTGCGGCGGCAATTTACAACGCACGCGACAGACTGCAAACTCTGGTACTCGAAAAATTCTATCCCGGCGGCCAGATTATGAATACCGACCGCATCGAAAACTATCCCGGCTTCGAGAATATCTCCGGTGCGGATTTGATTGAAAGAATGAAAAAACAGTCCGAAACTTTCGGCGCACAATTCAAGACAGGCGCAGAAGTCATTAATATGCAAAGACTTAACAATGGCAACATACAGGTAAATTGCAGCAAAGAAAACTTTACCGCCCGTTCTGTTATTCTGGCCTGCGGAAGTGATTACAGAAAATTAGGCGTGCCCGGAGAAGCGGAATTTAGAAACGCCGGCGCAGGCGTAAGCTATTGCGGAACCTGTGACGCTCCGTTTTTCAAAGGCAAAAAAGTAGTCGCTGTCGGCGGCGGAAACACCGCCGTCGAAGAGGCCCTGCACGTCGCAAAGTTCGCCGCCGAGCTTAACCTCGTCCACAGACGTCAGGAATTCCGCGCCACGAAAGTGCTCGTCGAAGAGCTTATGCAAAAAGTCAACGCCCCAAACGCAAATGTCAAATTAAAGCTCGATTCGGTCGTTACCGCAATCGAAGGAGACAAAAAGGTCGAAAAAGTCCGCATTAAAAATGTAAAAACAAACTACGAGGAAACTCTTGGCTGCGATGGCGTTTTCATATTTGTCGGCACTGTTCCAAATACCGCTTTTCTAAAAGGTTTTGTCGATTTGACCGATGCGGGCTTTATAAAATGCGATGTCGGCTTTCTGCGGACGAAAGTACCCGGCGTTTTCGTAGCGGGCGACTGCAGAACCGCCGCCGCTATGCAACTTGCAACAGCCGTAGGCGACGGCGTAAACGCCGCGATGATGACAAAACAATACCTAAGAGACCCCGATTGGTGGAATAAACCGATTTCAGATGCGCTTATGCCGGGAGAATGGTAGGCAAACTCGTTAAACGGTTGCGGCTACGCTGCCCGTTACGGTTTACGTCTGACGTTTTACGAAACGAGATGCGCAACCGATTGACGAAAAACGAAACTTATTTATCTCTTTGCCATCGGTGTATATTCCCGTTTTTCAGCGATGCTCTTGTAAGCCGGCCTGATAATCCGTCCGCCGCTGATAGTTTCCTCGATAATATGAGCGCACCAGCCGGCGATTCGGGACATAGCAAACAGCGGAGTATAAAGCTCGGTCGGTATATCAAGCATTCTATAGACGAAACCGGAATAGAAATCCACGTTCGGACAAATCTTTTTGTCGGATTTCTTGACTCTCTGGAAGATTTCCGGTGCGAGCCTTTCGACCATTTCATAAAGCTCGAATTCCCATTCGATGTCTTTTTCTTTGGCGAGTTTGGCGGCCTGTTTCCTGATCAGTCCGGTTCGCGGGTCTGAAATCGTATAAACCGCGTGTCCCAGTCCGTAAATCAGGCCTGTGCCGTCGAACGCCTCTTTTTTGACGATTTTTTCGAGATAATCGGCAACCTGACTTTCACTTTCATAATTCTTCACGTGCCTCTTTATATCTTCCATCATAGCAATTACCTGAATATTCGCGCCGCCGTGCTTTAAGCCCTTGAGCGAGCCGACAGCCGCGGCAATAGCGGAATAAACATCCGTATCGGAAGAAGTAACCACATGGGTGGTGAAAGTCGAGTTGTTTCCGCCGCCGTGCTCAGCATGAAGAACCAGGCATAAATCGAGCAGTGCCGCCTCCGTTTTTGTGAATTTTTTATCTGCGCGTATTAGCCTAAGGAAATTTTCCGCCGTCGAGAGCTTCTCGTCGGGCGTATGTATATAAAGACTTCGACGGTCGTGGTAATGTCTTTTGGCCTGATAGCCGTAAGCGGCAAAAATAGGAAATCTGGCAATCAATCCGATGCATTGACGCAGAATATTTCTCATCGAGCGGTCTTCCGGCGTCTTGTCATACGAATACAGCGCAAGAACGCTCCTTGCCAGCTTGTTCATCACGTTGCTGCTGGGCGATTTGAGAATCATATTCTCGGTAAAGCCTTCCGGCAGATTTCTTTTCCTGCCGAGCATCCGGCAGAATTCCGTCAAATCCTTTTTCTTCGGCAGTTCGCCGAACAGCAGCAGATACGCCGTCTCTTCGAAGCCGTGTCTTTTTTCCTTCTGAAAACCTGCGACAAGGTCCTCGATTTCCATACCGCGATACCGCAATCTGCCCTCAATCGGCACTTTTTCGCCTTCGCTCACGATATAGCCGTGCACATCTCCAATTTCAGTCAGGCCGGCCAATACGCCGGTTCCGTCAGCGTTTCGCAGCCCGCGCTTGACGGCAAATTGCTCGTAAAACTCCGCAGGTATCCGGTTATTATGACGCGCAAATCTGGAGAGCTTAACCAAAAAAGGGTCTTTCGGGGTTCTTTCGGGTATTATTCCTTCGATGTCCGGCTTTACAATATCTGCCATTTTCACACCTGCAAATTTAAAAATAACGGTTAATTTTTCCGCCCCGCGGAAAGTTCAAATAGTATAACCGCTCAAATTCTTCCGTACAAGAGTCTTCCTTGACTTATTGCTTCTTTTCTGCGATACTATCGGTTTAAATTTTTTTGGAGATAATCGACGTATGAAAGCGGCAGAGATGAAAAAGGGGCAAACCGTTCTGATGGACGGCAGGCTTTATACAATTATAGACTTCGAGCACGTCAAGTGCGGCAAAGGCGGCGCTATTTATCAGACAAAGCTCAAAAGCGTTACCGACGGCCTGATAAATAACGCAAGAATCCGAGCGGAGGAAAACATCGAGGAGGCTGAGCTCGACAAACGCAAATACGAGTATCTTTATTCCGATTCGAGCGGTCATATTCTTATGGACCTTGAAAATTACGACCAGCTCACGCTTGACGATGACGCTTTCGGCGACGGTAAAAAATATCTAAAGCCCAATACCGCTCTGGCCGTCAGCAGCTATCAGGGCAAAATCGTCTCGCTCGACCTGCCCAACTCCGTTGACCTTGCCGTGGTCGAGACCCCGCCGGAGATAAAAGGCGCAACAGCAACCGGCCAGCGAAAATCGGCAAAGCTCGAAACGGGCGCCATCGTCAATGTGCCGGCGTTTATAAAGGTCGGCGACGTCGTCCGCGTCGATACAAGAACCGGCGAATACGTTACGAGAGCATAAAAATGATAAAATCCGAAGTACGAAATTCTAAATTCGAAACAATATCAAATTACTAAAATTAAAATTATCAAAACTACTTTGTTTTGAGCATTTCAAAATTTGAATTTTGAATTTGTTTCGGATTTAGGATTTCTAATTTCGAATTTTCAGGTTAATTATGGCTCAAAGCGCAATTAGCAAGTTTCTCGTAGAAATCTTCGGTTTGTACGTCTTGTTTTACGGGTACTCGGCGATGAAACGATTTTAAGTTGTTTTGTAACAGGAAATATCTATAATCAACAGAAAGAAAATAAATGGCTATCTGCAAAGCCACTAAAACAAGGACAAGTTAGCAAATGAATCAGATAATATTAGACGAAGTGATTAATGATACTGATTATAAAGAATTAGTCATTGGCATAGACCATGAATTAAGCGTGAAAGACGAGTTATCGCTTAAAAATCTTTTTGCTAAATTCCCAGAGGAAGAATTTGCGTATGTCTTATCGGGGGACAATTTAACTGTTTTTGTTAATAGTATAGATCTGGAATTTCTTAAAAAAACAATAAATACTATTAAGGCTGACCAATCAACGCAAGGAATGTCAAACTTACTGGATTCAATTGTTGCAAATATAGAATCAATTAAAAGTTATGGCTTGAAAGGTAGCAAGAGAGTCTATATCGGTTATAATAAGGAACGCAAAGTACAAGATAGAAAAGCAAAGGAAATTAACAGGAATCAATACTACTATGCCAATAACAATAATTTTTCCACTATTAACAATACAATTCCAAATAATTTTGAAAACAAAATAATATGTGGTGATAGCGCGGATATATTAAAGAAATTACCGGACAATTGTATCGACATGGTTTTTACTTCTCCGCCATATAATTTTGGTCTTGACTACGAATCTAATGAAGATGCTCATCATTGGAATAATTATTTTGATAAACTCTTTTTAATTTTTGATGAATGTGTAAGAGTTTTAAAATACGGCGGAAGAATAGTCGTAAACGTCCAGCCGCTTTTTTCTGATTATATCCCAAGCCACCATATTATCAGCAATTATTTTATGTCAAAAAAAATGATATGGAAAGGGGAAGTGCTTTGGGAAAAAAATAATTATAATTGCAAATACACTGCATGGGGCAGTTGGAAAAGTCCAAGTAATCCATATTTAAAATATACATGGGAATTTGTAGAAATATTCGCAAAGGGTGTATTGAAGAAAGAAGGCGACAGACAGAATGCTGATATTTCTGCTGATGAATTCAAAAAATGGGTTGTCGGCAAATGGTCTATTGCGCCAGAAAGAAATATGAAAGACTATAAACACCCTGCTATGTTTCCGGAAGAATTGGCGTCAAGAGTATTAAAGTTATTTAGTTTTAAGAATGACATCGTATTAGACCCATTTAATGGAGTTGGAACAACGACCTTTGTCGCAAAAACAACTGGTCGCAAATATATTGGAATTGATATTTCCAAAGAGTATTGTGAAAAAGCGGAAATCCGTTTAGGTTCAACTTTGTGGTAGGGAGAAAGTAATGCCGTATAGTGTAGATGAAATCGTGAAAGCCTATGAAATTCTTGTTAAAGGCATTGAAGCGGATGCCACTGATGACGAAGAGAGGGCTTTCGGCGGTATTATCCGCGCAGGAAAAGGAAAACTCGTTGAGAGTATGACTAAACACCTTGTTGAAATAGCGTGGAATAGGATTGGCGGAAATCCCAAACGAATATCTTTTGAAAAGCAAACGTTTAAAATTCCAATAAACAAACCATATATTAAAAAGATTAAGTACAAGGAAGTTAGGGATTATATTCTTTCCCATATTACTGATTATTACTACGGCTTAAAAACAGATGTATTGATTTCAATTGATCGTAATGTCGCAATGGCCATTGAATGCAAGGCTTATACAGAGAATGCAATGCTGAAACGTATTATGGTTGATTTTACTTTTCTGAAAACTGTTGTTCCTGATGTTGACTGTGTTCTATGTCAATTAGAGAGTCAATTAACCGGAGACTATAGCAAGCCTCGCAATAAAACTATTTTTGGCAGTCCATCTACTCACACAATAATGTCGTATTTCGATGTGGATTTACACATCATCACTTTGCTTGAAGGAGAGAGAAAAGTGGATGAACCAATCCACAATTTAAAACACTACAAAGATTTAGACAAAGGTGTATTAGAACTCGCCATAACCCCAATAAGTGAAATACTAAAGAAACGTCTGTAAATTAGGCAAGTGCCTGCCCATATCCATTCTTGACTTTCAGCTTCTTATGGGCGACATTTGCGGTTTTATATTATTTTTTGAAATTATTATATGACAAGCACAATTAACAAACTGCTCGTCAAACTTTTCGGTTCACGCAACGAAAGGCTCGTCAAGACTTATATGCGCACCGCGCTGGCGGCAGGAGCATTCGAAGAACAAATCAAATCGCTTGATAATGACGCCTTAAAGGCAAAGACAGCCGAGTTTAAAGCTCGTCTTGCACAGGGCGAAAATCCCAACCAGATTTTGCCCGAAGCCTTTGCCGTTGTCCGCGAGGCCGCCAGAAGAAACGTTAATATGCGCCATTTCGACGTCCAGCTCGTCGGCGGAAACGTCCTTTACGACGGCAGAATCGCCGAGATGATGACCGGCGAGGGAAAAACGCTCGTCGCAACACTGGCGGCGTATCTCGTCCATATTACCGGCAAAAAGGTGCACATCGTTACCGTCAATGATTATCTGGCAAAACGGGACTCCGAATGGATGGGCCCGATTTATAAAGCATTAGGCCTGACTGTCGGCGCGATTCAGGCCGATATGGAAACGAGCGGCGCCAACCGCAAGGCTCAATACGCCTGCGACATTACTTACGGCACAAATAACGAGTTCGGCTTCGACTATCTCCGCGACAATATGAAAGTCTCCGCCGCCCAGCTTGCGCAGGGCCCGCTCGAATATGCGATTGTCGATGAGGTCGATTCGATTCTTATCGACGAGGCAAGAACGCCGCTGATTATTTCAGGCCCAGCTTTCGACGAGACAAGCAGATATAAAAAAGCAGACGCCGTCGCAAAGCAGATTATAAATATGCAGAGCAATTACGCTCGCACAAAACAGCAGCTTGATTCTGCTCAAAGAACCCTCGCCAACGCTCAGGGCGAGCTTTCGGACGCAAGAAGGGCAAAAGACAACGTCCGTATTGAAAAAGCTCAATCAGTTATCGTTCAAACCGCCTCGGAAATCCAAACTCTCGAAACGTCTCTGGTCTCGGCAAAGCAGTTTTACGAGGTTGAGTATGACCGCAAGGCCGTCCATCTAAATCACGACGGCCTCGGCGCAGCGCAGGAGCTTGCGGGCGTAGGCTCGTTCTTTACAGGCTCGAATATGGAATGGCCTCATCTGCTTGAGCAGAGCCTGCGGGCACATATCGTCTTTGAAAAGGAAAAAGACTACGTTGTTATGGACGGCAAGGTTGTGATTGTCGATGAATTCACTGGCCGGCTTATGCACGGCAGGCAGTGGAGCGACGGGCTTCATCAAGCTGTCGAGGCCAAGGAAAACGTCACGGTAAAAGAGGAAACCCAGACGCTTGCTACGATTACGCTTCAGAATTTCTTCAGGCTTTACGAAAAAATCGCAGGTATGACCGGCACAGCCCTTACCGAAGCGGACGAGTTTATGCAGATATACAAGCTCGAAGTCGTCTCAATTCCGACCAATGAGCCTTGCATCCGCGATGATAAAGATGATATGATTTATAAAAGTATTAAGGAAAAATTCAACGCTATCACGGAGGAAATTCACGATACAAGCGCCGCCGGCAAGCCTGTCCTTGTCGGCACAATCAGCGTCGAAAAAAGCGAGGCAATCTCCAACGCACTTACCAAAAAATACGGCATTGAACACGAAGTCTTGAACGCCAAGCAGCACGCAAGAGAGGCGTTAATTGTCGAAAAGGCCGGCCATCAATACACCGACCGCGCCGGCAATACCTGCGGCAACGTTACAATCGCAACGAATATGGCAGGCCGCGGCACGGACATCAAGCTCGGCCCCGGCGTCGCAGACATCGGCGGACTGCACATCGTCGGCACTGAACGCCACGAGTCAAGAAGAATCGACAATCAGCTTCGAGGCAGAGCGGGCCGTCAGGGTGACGCAGGCTCAAGCCAGTTCTTTTTGAGCTTCGACGACGATTTAATGCAGCTTTTCGGCGGGGAAAGAATTCCGAAATTGCTCAGCCTTGTCGGATGGAAAGAAAACGAACCTATATTGCACCCGACAATCAGCAAACAAATCGAAAAGGTTCAGAAAAAAGTCGAGCAGCGAAACTTCGAGGCCAGAAAAAGCCTGCTCGAATTTGATGAGGTGATGGATTATCAGAGAAAAACCTTTTATTCCCGCAGAAGGCAGGTAATCGAAGGCATCGGCCTTAAGGAAACAATCACCGCAATGCTCGATTCGACAATCGACAAAACCTGCTCCGATATGCTCGACAAGGATTATCGTTTCAGATGTGTTGCGGAATGGGCGAAAACTACTTTCGGCGTCGATATCAGCCCGGCCAGAATCGCTGATTACAACGCAGAGCGGATTGAAGAGCTGATAAAGAAAAACACAAAAAACGAAGCGGCCAATAATATCTCCGTAGCATTGGGAGAATACCTCGAGGATTTCGAAGATAAAAATACCTGGAACATCGAATCGCTGGTAAAGTGGGCGATGACCGCGTTCAGCGTAAATCTGTCAGGCAGTAAAATCCGGCAAATGACCGCTGAGGAGATTCAGCAGAACCTTATCGAAGCGGCCGCAGAGCAAATCGACAAAAAAGACTGCTCGATGCTGACGACGTTTCTTGACGGCGATTTCGGAATCAAAACGCTTGTCAGCTGGGCGGACAATAAATTCGGCATAAAACTTAACATAAACCAGCTAAAGGACTTAAAGTCCCAGCAGATTTACGAAAAACTGTGTCAGGAAGTACAAGCCCTTTACGGGCGCCGCGAAATAGAGTATCCGGTCGAGTTTGCGCTCAGTATGACCTATCGCGCCGACGGGGTAAATGTCTATTCGTTCGAAAAGCTTGCCGGCTGGGTCAACGACAGGTTCGACTCGCAAATTTCCGTCTCTCATCTGCAAAACACGCCTCCCGCCACCATTCATAAAGAGCTTTTGAAAATCAGCGAAGATTATCATTCCATCGGCCTTGAAAAGGAAATTGACGAAAAACTCGCATCGTCTTCTGCGGAGCAAGTTGCTGAATGGGCAAATAAAAGATTTAAAACAAATTTGCAGTGCGATGATTTCGCATCAGAGCCGCGACCGTCAGGGAGCGGTATATCGACATTGAAAGAAAAATTACTCGAAGTCGGCAGAGACTTTTTGAGAACCGAGCTGACCGAGCTTGAAAAATATGTCCTTTTGCAGCTTTACGATTCAGCGTGGAAAGACCATTTGTATTCGATGGACCATTTGAAGGAAAGCATCTTTATGCGGGCCTACGCCGAAAAAGACCCGAAAATCGAATACAAGCAGGAAGGCTTCCGGATGTTCAACGAGATGCTCGATTTGATTGAGGAAAAGGTTACCGATACGATATTCAAGGTTCGTCTCGAAGCGGGCGCAAGAACACGGAGCGTCTGGCAGGCCGGACAGACAAAACACGAAGAAGTAAGTCAGTTCGAAATGGCCGAGCGTCAAAGAGCCGCCGCACAAGCCCCGCAGGGCGAAGCAGCCAGAGTCAAACAAATCAAGCTCGACCAGCCCAAAGTCGGAAGAAACGACCCCTGCCCCTGCGGAAGCGGAAAAAAATACAAAAAATGTTGCGGCAAAAACGCCTGACTATGATTTCTTAATCCACTTGTGACGAAAAATATCGCGGATTTTATCCGTGAAACTAACCCCCATCTTTTGAGTAGATGCCGAAAACTCCATCTTCTTCAAATCATCATTCTTCACTTTAGATTTGAATAATGAACAAATCGATACTATCAGTCCAAATAAAAACAGTCCCCTTCCACAATTTTGATTTTTGATTTTTGATTTTTGATTTTCCATTATCTTACGACCGCCATTTTTGTCGCCGCTAAAAGTTTTGCCCCTGCGAGGCTCTCATTTTGCTGCCGGTCGAATAACTGGTGTCTTTCTAAAATTTCCGGCTTATCGGCATAATATTTTTTAACCGCTTTGATTCCTCCTTCAGCGGCGCCTTGTGTCTTATAATCAAGAGCCAAAAGCCATCTGCTTATTTGCTCGTCCTTTTCTGCCGGATAGATAATAGCGAGAACAAATTTTTCATCGCTGTATTTTGCCAGATGAACTTTCGCCTTTGCCGGTGCAGCAGTTTTCACAGCAGAGCCCGTCAGTTTTTTATAATCGCTTCGTGCAGCAGTTTCATCTGATTCATAAAAGAACATTCCCGCTTCGAGCTGAAATATCTCGCTCGGCACACCTTTCAGCTCCATTCTGCCGTCGGGATATGCTTTGTATATTCTGTAAACTTTTACATCTTTGAATTTTTCGCTTTCGAGCAGCTCTGCGACCTCGTCAGCGGTAAATCCGACGCCGCTATGGCCGCCGAAATCGACAATATAAAGGTCGATATATTTATCCGGATTTTTTATCTCTGGCAATCTCATTCAATTAACCTTTATAATAGATTTTATCTGCCTTTTAAGTTTAGGCAGTTCCTTTTTTACAATGTCCCAGACTACGTCAAGTAGAATGCCGAAATAATGATGAACGATTATATTCCGCATACCTATAATCTCATCCCACGGAATTTGAGGATTATCGGTACGGAATGTTTTAGGTATGCCTCTGGCCGCTTCTCCTATAATCTCGATATTTCTGACTATCGCATCCTGGGTTTTTCGGTCAGTCAAAAAATTATTATAGCGCATACCTTTCGCGTAGCTAAAAATCCTTTCGATAGCGTCAAGTATATCGAGCAGCCGCAGTTCAGTATGTCGAGACATTTATATAATCCTTCATAACCTGCTCTTTGAGTCTTCCCCGAACAGACGGCATAGTCAAAAGGTCCACATCTCTGCCGAGTATATCTTCGAGCAGTGTTTTCAAACCTAAATATCTCCTGTAAGTCGTTTTGTCAAATTTGACTACCACGTCCACATCGCTGTTTTTTCTCATATTCCCCCTTGCGGCAGAACCGAAAAGCCCGAGCTGTTTGACACCGAGTTTTTTTATCTGCCTGCGGTGTAATTGCAGTTTCCGTATAATCGGTTCAGCTTTCATATCTTTTTGAGTTTTACTAACCATATCTTTTCTTATATTGCTCATAATTTCGCTTCCTTAAATCACTGAAAGCTTCGCGAATTTAAGTTTTCCCGCGCGGACAATCATTCCGTTTTTCGGCGTTATAGATTTATTCGGGTCGGTAATTTTTTCGCCGTCAATCGTCATTCCGCCCCCTGCTATAAGTCTTTTCGCTTCGCCGCCGCTTGCGACAAGATTGCATACAGCCAGCAGTTTCGCCGCCGTTACAGCCTCGCTTGATATTTTGACTGCCGGTATATCCTGCGGTATCTGTTTTTGAGCGAATACCTTCTCGAATTCCGCAGCGGCATTTTCGGCGGCGGCTTCATCGTAAAACTGCTTTATAATCGTCTTGCCCAAAAGCACCTTCGCCTCTTTCGGGTGCGTCTTTTGCGGCTCGACAAGCTCTTTTATTTTTTCCGCCGGCACATCCGTCAGCAGCGTATAATAATTTTCCATCATCTCATCGCTTATGCTCATCACTTTGCCGAACATATCTTTAGGCGAATCCGTAACACCGATGTAATTGCCTTTCGATTTGCTCATCTTTTCCACGCCGTCAAGACCCACGAGTATCGGCATAGTAATCACAATCTGCGGCTTTTGCCCGTTAATTCTCTGCAAATCCCTTCCGACAAGATTATTAAACGTCTGGTCTGTCCCGCCGAGCTCGACATCGGCCTTTACCATAACTGAATCGTATCCCTGCATCAGCGGATACAGAAATTCGTGCATACTGATTGCGTCCCCCGCCTTGTATCGGATTTCAAAAGTATCCCGTTCGAGCATTCTCGCTACAGTTGTTGAGCTGGTGAGTTTTATAATATCGGCAAGTCTCAAATCCGCCAGCCATTCGCTGTTAGGCCGAACTTCGAATTTATCTTTCGACATATCGAGGACTTTGCCTGCCTGTTCGATATATGTCTTCGCGTTTTTATCGATTTGTTCTCCGGACAGCATCGGCCTTGTTGTGTTTTGTCCCGTCGGGTCGCCGATTCGCGCGGTATAATCGCCGATAATTAAAACAGCTTTATGCCCCATATCCTGAAATTGTCTCATCTTCCGCATAACGACTGTATGGCCGAGATGAATATCCGGCGCCGTCGGGTCCATACCGAGTTTGATTCGGAGCTGTCGTTTCTCTTTTGCCGCCTCCGTCAGCCGTTCGGCAAGCTCATTTTCATTGAAAATCTCGACCGTGCCCCGTTTAAGCTGTTCAATTTGCGCTTTTATATCCGTCATAAATGCCCTTTATGGTTAAACATCAAGATGTGATATTATACCAAAAGCCGCTCTGAATCAACACTGATTTGAATGCGTTTCAGCTTACATTTCGATGCAGGAGCCTTGCTCGTCCTGAACCAGTTTGTAAAACCCGCACGTTATGCATTTGAGTATCTTCTCGGTTTTATTGTTTTTCGTGGAAATATCGCAAAGTGTGTCCTTGATTTTCCAGCAGTACCGTCCTGCGTTTAGTCCCCCGTTTTTGCCGTTATGTTCTTTACTTATCGCCGCCGGACAAACGCCCAATTTTTCAGCCTCTGTCCCGCCCGGCTGTCTTCCGCACTTGCGAAACTCCCAGCAGTTAATATTCATTCGTCACCAGATACCTTAGTTGAAATTCGTAAGCTAAATCAATAGTGCCTATTAAACGTTTTCGGCTGAAAAACTGTTAAAGCGTTAATTTTTATATCGCGTTCTCAGGCCGGCCTGTCCGCAACGGCGCAAAAAAAATCCCGCATTCTTGTCCGCCTCATACGGACAAACGCAATGCGGGAAAAGGCAAAAGGGAACTTAAAAAGCTCGCATTGTCTAATTTCTCGGATGAACCCCTTGTCAATATTTATTATACCATAAAAAACAAACTTTTTCCAGCCGTTTCGCGCAAACAATACCTTTTCGCAAGACAAACAAACGCCGTATATAACAGACAAACACTTTATAGGACTTGTTCGAAAAAATTTCGATTCGTCATTTTTTGAAACGACTAATAATATTATTGGGTTTTTGATAATATCACCGCCGTTTTGTGCCGATATTAAGAACGACTTGGATTAGCCGAAAAGAGATTTGTTATGCAAAAAGCTATATCTGTTCTTGTAATTGACGACGATGCGACGATAAGGACGCTGCTCGAAACCTCTATGAGCAAAAAAGGGTTCAAGGTCTTTTGTGCTTCTAACGGCCGCGACGGCCTCGACATCGCCCGCTCAGAGGAAATCGATGTCGTCCTGCTCGACTGGATGATGCCCGAAATGGATGGTATAGAAGTCCTCACAGAGCTCAAACGCGACAGCAATACTATGTACATACCCGTATTTATGCTTACATCCAAGGAAGACGCCCAGGACATCGACCTGGCTACTAACAAAGGCGCCATCGACTATATCGTAAAGCCTTTTAACGCTTTTCTCATTCCCGAAATGGTGCAAAAACACCTTGAAACTCTCCATCACGGCTCCGCCGGCCATAAAGGCGGCTTCTTCGGCAAACTCTTTTCGCACTAATCGCCTGTTTTTCAACTAACCGCAATTTACTGATTCAGCCCTCCTACGCAAAATTATCGGCCTTTGCCGCATTTCTTTGAAATACCGAACATTTTTGCGGTCGCAAAAAAATCTTCAATTAACCGAATTTTTCTCTTGCATTCATACCGCTGTTGTGATATAATTAGTTAAGAATTGGGGTGGAGAAAACATACGTACAGAATTATCTAACAGCTTGATTTGAGTTTTCGTTTTTCTTGTTTTCCCTTGGGATGGAGCTTTTTGGCTGTTGGTTTGCGCGCTTTTTAAAGCGAAAATATAAACCTCGTACAAGAAAGTGAGGTAGGTATGACAAAAAGTTTTTTATTCACCTTTGCTGTTGCTCTCTTTTTAACGGCCGGTTTGGCCTCTGCCGCAACTATTACACAAAATCAGTTTTATAGCGGCATACCCAATCTTACCGGTTCTTTGACTTTCGACCAGTTTGACGAATCTCTCGGCGACCTTACATCTATCCAGATTATACTATCCCTGCAGTCGAGCGGCGGACAGTTAATACTTGACAATGATAGTGAAGAACCGGCTTCCGGAACATTTGAATTCGGTGCCACCGGAAGTATAACTTCTGGTGATGTAGGTCTGGTAAATTCTTCCTTTATCGCTATTCCGGGCACAGTAGGTGCTTATCACAGCGAGGCGTTCAGCCTTTCAGGCAACCTCGACGACGGCCCGGGCGACTATGACCCAACTTCTCCTGATGGCTTGCAATATGATGGCGGAACAGAAACAGATAGCAAATCAGACCTCGTCGGCAGTGCCGCTTGGGATGGTTATACGGGAACCGGAACTTACGATATTGACTACGCTGTATCACAGCACCAGAATTACGGCAGCATTGGCGGTATCGAATACGCCGTTTCGCCGGTAACGGCCAGCGGATATGTTGAAGTGGTTTACACCTACGACCCTATCCCAGAACCGGCTACGATTACCCTCCTGACGCTCGGCGCTTTGACTTTATTAAAGAGAAAAAACAGCAAATAATTATTGCGGAGAAGCATTCTATATAAACACCTATCGAGCCCTGGATTTATCGGGGCTCTTTTTTTTGCGCCTGCTTTTAACATACCCTAAAAAATCCTCCATTTTTTGGCATCTCGCGTTTTATTTGTTATGGTTTCTGCGAAAGGTCCGATTGCAGCCGAACTGCACTATAAGTGCGGCAAGGAGGGCTTGTAGTCTAACAGTTTATAGGGCGTCGCTGTAAGCGGCGGCCGAACAGGGGAGAACTATATACTTTTTTGGGGGATTTGTATGACAAAGGCGAAGATTTTCACCTTAGCGCTCATTATCCTGGCATTTTCATCGGTAAAGGCAAATATTTTATGGAGCAATCCGAGCGGAACCGCAGGCTTTTTCGACTGGCAAAACGGCCAGAGCCTTAACGGCCTGTTCGGCGACCCAACGCTTATCGGCGGAAATACCCTTGCGTTCTTTCCCTCTAATTTCAGGGCTGAAAGCCTTGACGGCCTGACAGATTCGGTCTACGACAGGCTTGAATTCGAGCTGAACGCCCATTCAGGCTTTAGCTTTCAGAATATCGCTATTTCCGAATTCGGCGATTACGGCATCTTCGACAGCGGCTGCGTACAGGTCTCCGGAAGCCTGACCGTTACCAATCTCGACACTTCCGAATCTCTGACCGCTTCACTCAGCAGCGACCTTCTAATGCCCCAGACGGGCAATATTCTGACCTGGCAGGCATGGTCGGGCGTCAACATCAGCGAACAGAACTGGACGCACATTAAAATCACACTCGAAAACTGCTTATACGCCCTCAGTGATGAAGAATCCGTCGCGTTTATAGAAAAGAAAGTCCTCGGCAATGCCGTCACGCTTCAGATTATACCTGAGCCGACAACTGTCGCGATGCTGAGCCTTGGCTTTGTTCTCATTTTCGGCAATAAACACGGCAGAAAGCACGTTGCTTAAAACATCTTAAAAACTGTTTTTCCGATTAGAAGCCTTTAAGTATTTACTTAAAGGCTTTTTCTGTTTTCAAAAATCCTGCTTGCTAATGAAAAGCCTTATGGTATACTTACCGTCTCGTATTTATGTTTTAAACGTTTATTTTATGTCTATTTGGAGACAATCCTGTGAGAGATTTCAATCAAGGCGGCCCAAGAAGAAACTTCGGACCACGTGAAATGCACAAGGCCACCTGCGCAGAGTGCGGACAAGAATGCGAAGTTCCGTTTAAGCCGAAAGAAGACAGACCGGTTTTCTGCAAAGCCTGCTACACAAAGAAGAGAAACGCTTAATCGCCCGCCAGCCCCGTTAGAGACGAGTTGTCTGCCGTGCGCAACGGCCATTCCTGACGGCCTGTCTCTAACGGGGCCAGTAACGGATTGACAGCGTATCCTCACAAACGGCATCTCAGACATCCAGATTCCGACTGTTAGATACCCTAAAATCGCTTGAAATCCGATGGTTTTGCGGTTTTTTACGAAACAGCGACAGATTAACTTATTTTCTCCACGCCGCCTTGCGAACCATTAAAGGAGGTACTTGGGCGGTCTTGCCGCTGTTTGGGCTGGATTCTCCTATAATTCCTCTGCTGCTCGGATACCAGTGAAACTCCGGTCTGGATACCACCGAGCCTAATAATCGGCTCAAAAAACCCCGGGGGGGTGTCGTATTTTCCGTAAGCATAATAGCACTCTTTTCTCTGCCTTTTTATATCGGCCGAATTTTAGACCCGCTTAACAGACAAGAACCTAAAAAGAGCTTATTTGTCGCCTTTTTCGAACTCTTGCTGGAGATTGCGAAGAATTATCTCCTGCATAGAAACTAAAGTAATTAGATATTTTATGTGCTCCATTACTTTCGCTTTTTTCTCTTTTTGTGTGCTGGTTCTGTTATGTGCGGTTCGGCGTCTTTTAAAACTCTTTTCTCTCATTTGCAATCACTCCATTGACTAATCCAAATATTCTGCTATTGTTTCAAAAGTTATGAAATTTTAGGATATAATATTCGCATTTGCGAAATAGTCAAGCCTAAAAATTCATAATTGTGAAATTTTATGATAGACCACAGTGAAAAAAAGGTGATAGAGCGGATAATTGCCCTTCGTGAGGATTTTTCAGGTAAACGCGGCAGGAAGAAATTCGCTGCTTTGCTTGGTATAAGTCCTTCTACATACAGCTATTACGAAAAAGACAGGGTTCCGCCAATTCCGATACTGCTCAAGATATGCGAAATATGCAATGTCGGTATCGGTTGGCTTTTGACCGGCAAAAATGACGAAAAAGGCGGGAAAAACGACCAGATTTCCCTAAAAATCCGGAAACTTATCGAAAAACAATCTGCTTCTTTACAGGCAATATTGGCGTTTTTAGACCTTCTCGAACAGGAAACCTCTCTTGCTCTTGCGGCAAGCCAGGGCAAGCCTAAAACCTCGCAGCAGGATTCGGCGGGCTGGATACCAGTTCTGGGCAGGACGGCTGCCGGGGTTGCGGGCCTTTGGGAAGAGGTTATCGGCACCGATTCCAACGTTCTCGAAACGCATCTCGAAGAGCTGGTTCAAAAGCATATTAACGCTTCGATTGTTAATTCTATGGCGACCGTTCTTCTAATCGATTCGCACGCCAGACCTATTATACAGGCTTTAAGCGATATTCAGGCAAATCTCGTTCAAACCGCCGGCGGAGACGACCAAATTGTTCAATTTGTGGACTGCCCGCAAATACGGGAATTATTGCCGGACTGTTTTGCGCTGCAAATTGACGGCGACAGTATGGCTCCGAGGATTAACGACGGCGATATAGTTATAGTAAGCCCTTCGATACCGGCCGGTTCTACCCTGCCTGCCATTGTCAGAATATCGGGGGCGATAGGCGTAACCTGCAAACTCGTGAGAATAGAAGGCCAGACGGTACATCTTGTTCCGATAAATGAAAAATACGATACGAAAATTGTGGAAAGAAAAGACCTTTTATGGGCACTTGCCGTATTATGCCATATAAGGCTGAAAAACGTAGATTCTTTCTGCTGACCTGCCGATATTATAAGTATATCAAGTAAATAAACCGATCGAACATATTTATTTTTTGGAGCACTTATATGTTACTGCATTTTATCAGAGGAATTTTTGTCATAGTTATTTTCGCCGCCCTTTTTGTTACTATTACGTCAGAAATTGAAAACCCGACCGACACTGAAAAACTCACACAAACCCAGATATGGATAGCTTTCGTCGGCGGACTTTCACTGGCGGTAGTAGTCCTGTTCGTTGACTGGCTGCTGCCGAAAAAATCCCTCAGCGCACTGGCGGGAATATTTTTCGGACTTATAGTCGGTATATTCTTTAGCTGGGCATTGTCGCTGGTTTTGGATATGGTCAACGATGTATTCAAAATGGGTCTCGTAGGCAACAATCTGAAACTTGCAAAATGGATTATGGGTATATGTATCTGCTATTTCGTAATCAGCTTTGTTATGCGAACCAAGGACGATGTGCGTTTTATCATTCCTTATGTCGAGTTTTCACGGCAGACGAAAGGCATAAGGCCGCTTGTGCTCGACACATCTGTTATAATCGACGGACGAATAGCGGATATCTGCCAGACCAAACTTTTCGATGCGCCGATGGTCGTACCAAGATTCGTTTTAAACGAATTGCAGCTGATTGCCGATTCGGCCGACAAACTGAAACGTGTCCGCGGCAGAAGAGGTCTTGATATCCTTCACAAACTGCAGGATAACCCTGTCATCGAAGTGCAATTAGACGACACTCCCCCGCCGGGCATCGACGACCATTCGCCGGTGGACCAGAAACTGGTAGCCTTTACGAAAAACTGCAACGGCAAACTTATAACCAACGATTACAATCTCAGTAAAGTCGCTCAGGTACGGCAGGTCGATGTAATAAATATAAACGACCTCACGAACGCACTGAAAACGGTTGTACTGCCGGGCGAAACGATGCAGGTTCGGATAATCAAGCCGGGCGAAGAATCGCAGCAGGGAATCGGCTACCTTGACGACGGTACAATGGTAGTCGTCGAGGAAGGCAGAAATAAAATCGGCGAAAAAGTCCTAATCACCGTTACAAGCGCACTGCAAACATCGGCAGGACGAATGATATTCGGCAAATACGAGCGTCCGGTGCGAGAAAATAATATCGAAAATAACGGCAATAATAACAGAAACAAAAAATAGCACTACGGTTTGTTCGGTTCTGCGATATCATACATTTCCGCAAGCTCAGCGGGATTGTGTTTCATATGTCTTGCCGCCTGTTCGAGTCTCTGCTGTCTTGTCGGCATATAGTCCGCAAGAAACGATAAAGACATCCACGATATAAGACAGGAAACTGTGCCGACAATTAGGCCGACTTTAAGCCATTCGAAGAATTTTATGGAACTGTGATACCGTTTCTCAGTCATACCAAGCGCTACGATATTTGCCGTCGAGCCTATCATTGTAATATTACCGCCAAGACAGGCGCCCTGAAGCAAAGCCCAGACAAGAGGAGTATAAACAAGTTTATTCACGACGGGCATAAAAGCGGCTACGAATACGATGTTATCCACAAAAGCCGAACCAACGGCGGTGGTACTGATAACCGCGGGAATAAGAACCGAGATGCGATTGCCGAATACCTGCTGAAAATAATCGGCAACTCTTTCGGTAACCTGTGTTTCCTGCAAAGTGCCGGCCTTGGCAAAGAGCATCATAAAAAACAAAAGCGTCCACCAGTCGACATTAGATTCGATATAATACCGAGCCCGCTGATGCCGCCAGAGCATAAGAAAACCCGCTATTACCAGCGGAGCAACAATCAGAACCGTATTAGGCGCAAGTCCGAGCTTCCTTTCGAGCCAATGATGCAAAGCGATGAATGATATCATACCAATCATTATCGCCAGACTTCTTTTGTAAGGTATGTTAACCAGCGGGCCCAAACCCAATCCCATTTCCCGGCGGGCAGCGAGCTTTTCCGAAAGCAGGTTAATGTCTTTGCGATACCACCACAAAAGCACTAACATCGTGCTTATAAGAGTTATAAGCATAATCGGGAATGACCAGATGATAAAATCCATAAAACTAAGAGGCGGTATGGCGTTTTGCCCTATCAGGATTCCGACAGGATTGCCGAGCATCGTACCGCTCGAACCGATATTCGTCGCCATTACAGCGATAATTATGAAAGGCATCGGCCGAATTTTCAAAGTATCGCAGACCTGAAATATCAGCGTGGCAATAAATACAATAGAGGTAACCTCATCAATAGTACAAGCCATACCGGCACTGAGAAATATGATGACTATAACGAACTTTCGGCCGGTCATTCTCGGCGTTTTTATTACACCCTGTATAATCCATGTGAAAAGACCAAGGTCTCTGAGCACGCCGACGATAACCATCATACCGGCCAGAAAGAGGATTACATCCAGCTTACATTCACGGAGAAATACAGGCAGCGTCAGAACATTCGTCCCCATAAGTACGCCGATACCGATGAAAGCGATGGCCAGCCGGAACTGCCAGAAAACGAGAGTCGCAATTACTATCATAACGAACATCGAAGAGGAAATCATCTGACGATTGTCCATCCCGAGACGATGAGTGAGCAGGCCGACCGCGAAACTGACGGCGAGCATAAAAACCGTTCTGATAAATGTCTGTGTTCCTTCAGTTTTTCCGGCGGTATCCATAATCTTCTATTCTCTCAGGATTTTGTTCAGGAAGATAGCCAAAGATACAACCCCGATAAGCGTTTTGCCCCGCAAAACATAAGCGTGGTCAACCCGCCTGCGGGCAAATTCCTTTGCCACCTGAGCGGCAGGCGCATCTTCAGAAACAGTCGCATAATCGAACGTCATTATCTCGGTGAGCCAGGTTTTGCTTTCTTTTCGCAGAATTTCCTCGAAAGGCTGAAAATTGATTATCGGCGTAAGGTCCTCGACCCAAAGGATATAGTCCGGCAGGCAAACCCGCAGCAATTCCTGCGTTGAAACGACGCCTATAAGGTCGCCGTCTTTGTCTATAACCGGAACATCTCTAACCTGATGACGGACGAACAGGTCGATTGCGCGTTCAAGGGTGTCGTATTCATAAAGCTTTACCGTAACCGGATTCATAATATCGCAGGCCTGCAAATGCTCGGTAAGGATTACGCCGCCTTTGTCGAAAAAGTCCCAGATTTTTTCCGGCGCGGCAAGCTCGGCAACCTTATCGGCAGTATCCGGCTCGTGACATATTTTCGCGAGCGAACTCATCGCCTGAAGATAAGCACCGGGAGCAGACTTCGGCGCAAGGGTTAAAATAATAAGCTTAACAGGCATACCGGTACTGCCCGCGTATTGGATACCGTCTTTCGATGTCGCAATGCCGACGATAATATGGTCTATCGCCGTCAAACGAACATGAGGCATCGCGATACCGGGGCCGACAACCGTGGGAACCTGATTCTCCCTTTCAAGCAGCTCCTTATAAGCCTGCTCGACATTGCCGATACCCTGTACCATCGCCAGCTTATGAAGCATCTCCATTAAAAGCTGATTGCGGTCAGTCGTATCTGTATGACAAATTACGTGCTCCGGCGTAAAAAGAGAAGAAAACCGAACATTATGATTATTCGTTGTCGTCATCAGTTTTCAGAGTATAAAACTGTTCCTTCAAGAATTTTATAAATTGCATAGTATAGCGTTGTAAGCGAATTATTACAACAAAGTATATTTGCTTTTTCTTTCGGGGCCGCGAAACCACTGGCCTTATAAGCCCTTTATTGCCAAAGACTTAACGCCTGCGATATTTACCCGTTATTGAAGCTTCGAATTTCCTTTTCTAAGGCAGTGAAAAGGTTTGCCTGTCGGACGGTCGCGATTTTTTTACCTTTTTTGTAGATAAAGCCTTTATCGGCGGCGGCGCAGACGGCAAGAGCGGCATCGGCGGCCTCGCCGGGGCCGTTGACTACGCAGCCCATAACCGCGACCCTTATAGGCCTTTTAACTTCCTTAAGGAGCTTTTTAACCTTTTGCGCAAATGCGATTAAATCCCACTGACATCTGCCGCAGGTCGGACAAACGATAAGTTCGGGCTCCCTGCTTTTATAAAGGCCGACAGCCGCGAGAATTTTTTGGGCGATTTCGACTTCCTGCACGGGACCGCCTGCGATACTGATCCGAATCGTATCGCCAATACCCTGCCAGAGCAAAGTGCCCAAAGCAACCGAAGCCGGAACAACGGCATCTTCGGCAAGGCCTGCGTGGGTTAAGCCGAGATGGAGCGGATAAGGAAATCTTTCAGCAACGGCAATGTTCGATTCAATCGTTCTTGCGACGTCCGAACTTTTGACGCTTAAAACTATATTATCGAAACCTCTTTTCTCGAACAGTCTGACATAGCCTGCCATTTCCTTGAGCATAAGGTTTGTTCGTTTTTTTTGCGGGGTGTCTTTAAGAAGATTTCGGATACTGGCTTCGTTTATGCCGATACGGATTGCGATTTTGTGAGCCTTTGCGCAATCGATAATTCTATAAATATCGTTTTTGTCTTTTATATTGCCGGGATTAAGGCGTATTTTTGCGGCGCCGGCTTCAATAGCCTCGAGCGCCCTTTCAGGTGAAAAATGGATATCGGCTATCAGCGGGACTTTTACTTTTTTAACAATTTTGGCAAATGCGATGCTGTCCTGCCTTGTGGGGATAGCGATTCTGACGAGCTTTGCCCCTGCCGCCGATAGAGCGTTTATCTGTTTTACGCAGCCGGCGATGTCCGTCGTGGCCAGCTTGACCATAGATTGAATTACAATAGGATATTTCGAGCCGATTTTGACCTTGCCGGCGGAAACTGTGCGTGTTTTTCGTCTTTTTATCATAGGCGTAAATTCTATCTTGTTTTATCGCTGCGGGCAAATTAAAATACGGCGGTTTTGAAGGCTTTTAATATCCATTTAAATTATCGCGGGGTTCGTCGAATGCTATTATCGATACTTAGAATCGCATTGGCTGTTTATCTGGGGCTTGGACTGATACTGTATTTAATGCAGTCGAAATTTACTTTCCAGCCGACCCGCCAACTGCTTTACAATCCCGGCGATATCGGACTGGAATACGAAAAAGTACAATTAAAAACGCCCGACAATTTGCTCCTTTCGGCATGGTATATTCCGGCTAAAAATGCCGAATTTACCATACTTTTCTGTCACGGCAACGCCGGAAATATGATGCACCGGCTCGATACACTAAATATTTTTTACGAGATGGGGGTTAACTGTCTTATTTTCGATTATCGCGGCTACGGCAATAGTCAGGGTAAACCAACCGAAGAAGGCGTTTATACCGATGCGCAAACGGCTTATGACTGGCTGATTAACGAAAAGAAAATATCGCCTGAAAATATAATATTGTTCGGACGTTCAATCGGCGGAAGCGTCGCGGCACATCTGGCAAACAATGTAAAAGTAAAAGGGCTGATTTTAGAAAGCTGTTTTACATCTTACGCCGATATCGGCCGGAAATTTTATCCGTATATGCCTGTTAAATTGGTTGCAAAGTACAGTTTTAATACTTTCGAATACGTAAAAAAACTGGAATGTCCCATACTCGTCATTCACAGCAGAGGCGATGAAATCATACCATTCGAATTAGGCCTTCGGCTTTACGAACAGGCGGCAAACGAGCCGAAAGAATTTCTCGAAATTTTCGGCAATCATAACGAGGGCTTTCTGCATACAGGGCAGGCTTACCGCGACGGATTAAAGAAATGGCTCGAATCGGTCAAAAACTACCAGCAGCAGATGTCCGCAAAAATAAAACTTATTTCCTGATATGAAAAAATGAAGATTTAAGATTGAAGATTGAAGATTTACAGAAAAAAATATTTATTCTTCCGCTAATAATCCTGACGGTCATCTGCCTGTTAGTATTTTTCGCAGTAAAAAAAGACAAATCTTTCTCCGATAACGTTAATCAGGAACCAAACCATATCAACAAAATTATTTCTCTTGCGCCGAGCACGACTGAGATACTGTTTGCTTTGGGACTTGGCGATAAAGTTATAGGCGTATCGGAATTCTGCGACTGGCCGCCGGAGGCTAAAAATATACCGAAAGTCGGCGGACTGCTTAATCCGAATTATGAGGTAATTGTCGCGGCAAAGTCCGACCTCGTGATTGCCTTCGATGATATGCTGCAAATCAAGGGGAAACTGGCGGCATTGAAAATCGAAACACTCGCGGTAAAACACGACAGCCTCGAAGAAATACTTGACTCGATTCTGATAATAGGCCGATATTGCGGCAGGGAACAGGAAGCTGAAAAGATAGTCGGCGAAATTCAAAATAAAATTCTCGAAATCCAAAGCCGGATTCCGGATACAAACAGACCAAAGGTGCTTATAAGCCTCGGACACGAGTATTCGCAGGACCCGGAGGCAAAACCGCGTAATATCTATATCGCCGGAAATGACGGTTTTTACAGCGAGATGATTAAATTCGCGGGCGGGCAAAACGCTTATAGCGGAAAACTGCCGTTTCCGAATATCGGAGCCGAATCGGTAATTTCGATGAACCCGCAGATAATTATAGATATAGCTCCGGCAGCGGCAAAGCAGACAGACAGTCAAATAACAATACAGCAGTGGAAAAAGTTCACTCAAATCGACGCCGCCAAAAACGACAGGATATATGTTTTTACCGAAGACTACACGGCAATACCGGGCCCGAGATTTATACTGACACTTGAAAAAATCGCCCGTATAATAAATCAGGAAAATGAGCCAAACAGTAATTGAAATCGAAGATTTAAGTTTTTCCATCTCCGGCAAACGGATACTTGAGCAGGTTTGCTTCTGCGCATCTACCGGCCAGAGGCTTTTTATAGTCGGCCCCAACGGCGCAGGAAAAACGACGCTGCTGCGGTGTTTGAGCCGGATTGTCAGCGATTGGCAAGGCTCGATAAAAGTAAAAGGCAAAAATATAAGGGCGTATCCGCAAAAGCAACTGGCGAAAATACTGACTTACGTCCCGCAGGTTCTGCCCGCAGATATTCCTTTTACGACCCATCAATTTATTTTAATGGCGAGGTATCCGCATTTAAGCCCGTTTTCGGTTATAAGTCCGCAGGACGAAAAAATCGTCTCCGACGCTATGGATATGACTCAAACTGCCTGTTTTGCCGAGCGGGTAATAGCAACTTTGAGCGGCGGTGAAAGGCAGCAGGTAAGTATCGCCGCGGCTGTCGCACAGCAGGCTGAAATCTTCCTGCTCGACGAACCTGCGACATATCTGGATTATAAACATCAGCGCGACATACATTCGCTTTTGGCGAAAATCAATAAGACCTGCGGCACGACGATGATTTGCGTAACACACGATTTGAATTCCGCCGTACTGAGCGCAGATAAGATTATCGCACTGAAGGAAGGAAAAATCGTATTCAAAGGTTCATCCGAAGAGATTATGAATGAAAAAACTCTCGAAAAGATATACTCCAAAAAATTCGAGTTTGCGCAGCATCCTGCAACAGGACAGAAAATTATCGTTCCAGACGTGTTCGAATGAAAAAAATTGCTTTTATATCTATAATCATTTTCGCGATGCTGGTCATCGTGTTCACGCCTTTTATAGGTTCGGTAAAAATACCGTTTTCGGCGCTGAAAGATTTCGAGCTTATAACGAGCGAGGCTCAAATTTTCTATTCTTTACGGCTGCCGAGGGTATTTACGGCGTTTTTGGCCGGTGCCGCCCTTGCCTGCTGCGGAGTTGCTCTGCAGGCAATGTTCAAAAACCCGCTGGCTACGCCTTTTACGCTGGGAATATCAGGCGGAGCGGCTTTCGGAGCGGCTGTTTATGTAATATTCGCATCCGCGATAATTTCCTACGGCGGAATAGCTTTTTCGTTCGCCGGTTCGCTCGGAGCGGTGATTCTGGTTTACGGCCTGACGAGAATTAAAAAAGGATTTTCGGTCGGCACAATGCTGCTCGCAGGAGTAGCGGTAAATTTCTTCTTCTCGAGCCTGATAATGTTCCTGCAATACATAAGCGATTTTACACAGTCTTTCAGAATCATTCACTGGCTTATGGGAAGCATAGATGTTACCGGTTTTCGTACGCCAAATGTCCTGTTTGTAATCACAGCGGTTGGCATCATAGTTATCGCGGCTCAGAGTTTGAATCTTAACCTGATGAGTATCAGCGACGAAATTGCCTCCGCCAGAGGCGTAAATGTAAAAAGGACAAGGAAAATCATCTTTCTGGCGACATCGATTATGGTTGCCGGCGTCGTATCTTTTTGCGGGCCGCTCGGATTTGTCGGCTTAATGGCGCCGCATATTTGCAGATTATTGGTCGGCTGCGACCATAAGATTCTAACGCCGGCGGCGATACTGTTCGGCGGAGCGTTTCTGACACTTTGCGATTGCGCAGCAAGGACAATAATCGCGCCGGCGGAAATGCCGGTCGGAGTTATAACCGCTCTTTTAGGCGGGCCGTTCTTCGTCTGGCTGCTGCTAAAAGACACCGACAAATCAGGCATTTAAACTCTCCGGCAATAAATCCTTTGCAATACACGGGTTAAGATGTTAAAATAATCGATTATGGAACTTACAGATAATCTAAATATTGTTCAGTTCAGGCCGCTGATAACACCCCAGCAGCTAAAGGAAAAATATCCTGAAGACGAGCAGGTCGCTCATCTTATAGCTCAGTCGCGAGGGAGCATTAATGCAATCCTTACGAATGAAGACAAAAGACGAATTGTCATTACAGGCCCTTGCTCGCTGCACGACAAAAAAGCGACGTATGATTACGCCGAGAGGCTCAAAAAACTTCAGGACAAGGTCGCCGACAAGCTGCTGCTCGTGATGAGGGCCTATTTCGAAAAGCCGCGAACGACCCTCGGCTGGAAAGGAATGCTGTACGACCCGGAGCTCGACGGCTCGGATAATATCGAAGAAGGTTTTAACAGGTCTCGTGAAATTCTGCTCGAGCTCGGCAAAATCGGCCTGCCATGCGCAACGGAATTTCTCGACCCGATTGTACCGCAGTATATCGCGGATTTGATTTCGTGGGCGGCAATCGGAGCAAGAACGGCTGAATCGCAAATCCACCGCCAAATGGCAAGCGGCTTGTCTATGCCGATAGGATTTAAAAACGCTACCGACGGCAATCTCACCTCCGCTGTCGATGCCGTCAAGGCGGCGGCAAGTCCCCATTCTTTCCTCGGTATCAGCCGAAACGGAGAGGTCATAATCGCCGAGACTCGCGGCAATAAATTCGGACATATCGTTATGCGGGGCGGCTCAAGCGAGCCGAATTACTCGGCTGAATATGTAGCTTTTGCGGGCATACTGCTGAAAAAAGCGGAAATTCCGAACGGCGTTATTATAGATTGCAGCCACGCCAACTCGAACAAGGATTACAGGCTCCAGCAAAACGCCCTTTCGGATGTCGTCCGGCAGGTCAATGGCGGCACAAAACTAATCGCCGGCGTAATGCTCGAAAGCTTCATAACCGCAGGCAATCAAAAACCCGCTAAATTAGAGACCCTCGCTTATGGCCAATCTTTAACCGACGGCTGTATCGGATGGGAAGAAACAGAGGAACTTATCGGCATTTTTGCCGATGCGGTAAGATTATAAGAGCAACAAGTCGAAGCCTATTTTGCCATTCAGGATTATTTGACTATATAAACATAGTATATGTCAGGGTCAACTGTGCCGACAACATAAGGCAGCGGCCCGTACATATCCGTATAAAATCCTGCCCCCAACCGGTGATTCATAACTCCCAGTCTGCGAAATGGCGTAAAATGAAAAACTTCACCGATATATGCCGTTTCTTCCGATACAAACCTGATATTGCTATTATTCAAAGGTACAATAATTATATCCGCCTGTGCAATTTGGGAATGTTTAAAGTCTAACGCCTTGCCGCCTGCGGCCTCCATATAATACTGAAATCCCCAGTGCCCCTGAAACCAGACCGTTTGGCCGCTGTTTGCCGGCGGTTTACAAATGCTTTCTGCCGCAGAACGCATAGAACCTGCCCAACTGTAATCTGCCCAGCAAACAAGCAGCGCAACAATAGCCGCCGGAATCAGCGGCCAATATAATTTCCGTGTATCCGCGCGTTTGGCTGTTTTTCTGCCGGTTCGGTCAAGCTGACGAATCATCAGAATACCGACAGCAGGAATCATCGGAAGGATACTGCGGGCGTTGCCTGACCAGTTTATGAAAGCGGCAAAAATAAAAGTGCCGATTACCCAACAAAGCAGAAGTATAGATTCAGCATTTCTGGTTTTCCAGAAATCCGCACCCGTGAGCCAGAGGATACTAACTCCTGCCGCAGCCATTAAACCGGCCTGAATAAGAAAACCCCATTTGTCATCGCCGATATTTGTTATGGAAAATTTATCTACTTTTCCCATAAAATTAAGGATAAGCATAAATAAAAATATAATAACAGCCGCTCTGATTAGAACCCTTTTCGACCAAAGAATCGGAGCATAGAACATCGCAGATATTATGCATCCTCCGGCGAAGAACAAACCGGTTAAACTTCTGTACAGCCATTGCACATCCTGTCTCGGATTATAGTTGGCAGCGTACTCGGCCGCATCTGAAAGCAAACCTCGGCCGTAAAGATTATAAGTCAGCCATTGGTACCCTGCCAAAATCGCTGCCGGTATCAGTAAGAACAACACCCAGTTTCCCAGACCTCGTTTTTTGAAAATTGAGTAGACAAACAGCAACGGTAATAAGGCCATACCGAAATATTTTGTTAAGGAACAAACCGCAATTAATACCGCGGCAAAGAATAGATTTAAAAAATTACTCTTTTCTATCCCCTGCATCCAGAGAAATATCGCCCAGAGCCAAAACGCCAACATCATCGTATCACACATTATATTAGTGCCGGAGACGAGAAAGCCCGGCGTTAATACGGCCGCTAATGTCGCCAATACAGGTCTCGAACAAAGTTTTTCCGCCAGATAATAAGTCCCCAAGGCCGCTGCCGCAGCGGGTATAAGAAAGGCTAAGTGTAAAGCGATTTCACTCCAGCCGAATAACCACGCTGCTAAAGCAATATAATAACCGGCAATCGGCGGATTTTTGGTAACCACCGACATCGGGGTCTCCGTGCCATACCAATTAACAGTAAAACCATAGAAATCGACAGGATTTGCTTGAATCTGTTTCGCCGCCCAGAGAAACAAAGTGTCGTCTATATGAAATGCCTTATTTATAAACGGAGCCAAACACAAAACTGTGACAGCCGCTGCAAATATCGGCGCTTTATGAGCGTATATTCCAGCAATAACTTTTTTATCTTTCAGCATAACGCTGTATCCGAATAATTATAATAATGCCGTACTGAAATATCTCTCGGCTCTGTCGGGCAGAACAGTCGCTATATTACCTTTATATTTTTTCGCAAGCTGCCGGGCCGCCCATATATTCGCTCCGGAAGAAATCCCCACAAGCAGACCGTAATTAGTGCCTAACTGTTTCGTTGTATCAATCGCATCGTCGTCCGTAACTTCGAGCACTTCGTCCACAAGCGAGACGTCCAGCACAGCAGGGATAAAACCGTCGCCTATGCCCTGAATCTGGTGAAGGCCTGGCTCGTGCCCCAAAAGCGCACTGACGTTTTTTGGCTCAACGGCTACGATTCTAATGTCTTTTTTGTGCTCCTTCAGAAATTTGCCAACGCCCTGCAATGTCCCGCCGCTGCCGACACCCGCTACAAAACAAGTTATATCTCCGCCCATTTGCCGCCATAGTTCGACCGCCGTCTGCTCATAATGAACACGAGGATTGTCAGGATTTTCGAATTGCTGCGGAACAAAGACTCGCTTGTCTCCTGCGGCCATCTGCTCTACTTTTTCGACTGAACCTGTGATACCGCCTTGGGCAGAAGTCAAAATCAATTCGGCACCGAGGGCCTTTATAAGTTTCTTTCTTTCCTCGCTCATATTTTCAGGCATAACGATTTTGACCTTATAGCCTTTTATTCTGCCGACAAGAGCAATTCCGATACCCGTATTTCCACTCGTTGGTTCGACAATTACAGAATCGGGTTTTAGTCTTCCATCTCGCTCTGCGCCTTCGAGCATCGAAAGAGCGACTCTGTCCTTTATGCTGCCGCCCGGATTGAGAAATTCAGCCTTGGCGTAAACGTTTTCATTTTTTAGCCTTATCAGAGGCGTGCTGCCTATTAAATCGAGTATGTTGTCGGTAAGCATATTATTGGTGTTGCCTGAATTTTAAGGCAACACAATATCGTCTTTTTAAAGAGGCGTCAAATACTTTTATACCGGCAAATATAAATTTACATCCCCGCCGAGGAATGCTGGCAATAGAAAAGACTTAGGTAAATTAAAAGCCAACCATTGCGAACAGTTCCACATTTGACACAGCGCCAGCTTGAAGACAGAAGACAGAGCCAGATAAAAACTTTATTGGCCGGTTCTTGACTTATTGCCTTTTACACTCAAAGGACAAATAAACCAGTACCTCTTACCACTAAAATTGCATTGTGTTGTTGTCAAAGCCACTTTGTAATCGTAGTCTGTCTTATTGCTGTATCGGCTGGGAAGAAAAAGAGGAGCTTATCGGCATTTTTGCCGATGCTGTAAAACTATAAAAGTGCGGTGATGAGACATCCAACCAACCCAAAAATATCTTATTTTCTTCTTGACATACCGCTTATTTATGGTATAATCTATCACATAATGGGGTGGGAGAAGAAAACACATTAGGGAAGCAGGAAGAAAACGCGTACCGGAGGCAGTCGGTTTTTGCGCGTTTTTCTGCATTTACCGCTGATTTGGAGAAAACACCAGGGTTTTTTTGGCGCTGATTCTGTGCGCTTTGCGAGCCTTGTGCTGTTTGAAAACCTGATTATTGGCTCATCTGATTTTCATCCGGCTTAATCTGAATTTATTGGGCAGGTTTCTATATAAAGTTGGGCTCATTTTGGAGAAGGAAAACAGGGGGTAGGCGAAGACGGCGTTGCCGAAAAGGACTTTTGGAGAAGTCCTCGGAGGTTTGAAAAGGAAAGAAGTTAATAAGTTTTGAGGTATGAGAAGATGTTGACTGTACAGGGAGTATGTAGAAGAAATTGTACAGACATTCCCCGTCTTTATTTCCGCACTCTCATTTTGCTCGCGATGACGTTGTTTTTTATCCAGTTGGCCCAGCCTGTATTTAATTCGGGTGATGCGCAGGCTACTGTTTACTGGACCAACAGCAGCGGCACTGCCGACGGCTTTAGCTGGGCAAACGGCGGAAGCGACAAAGGCCTTTTCGGCGACCCCACTCTTGTCGGCGGAAACACGCTCGTATTCTCACCGTCGAACTTCAGAGCCGAATCTTCGGACGGAGATTCTGCTTTTCTATCGGACAGGCTCGAAATCGAACTAATCGCACATTCAGGCTATTACTTCCAGAGCATCACTGTCCTCGAAAACGGCGATTATGAAATTCTCGGCACCGGCTCTGTCGATGTTTTGGGCAGTTTATCCGTCGAAAACCTTTATACTTCGAGCGTCTTAAACAACAGCCTGCAAGTTACTCCTTTAATGCCCGTAATCGGAGAAGAAGACTATATATATGATATATGGTCTGCATCAACTCAGGTTGGTACTAATTCGACGGACTGGACATATCTGAAAATCGTTCTGCAAAACGATTTTATCACAATCACCTGTCCAGACGGCTCAATCGCATGGATACAAAAAAAAGATGTCGGCAACACCATTTCTATCCAGATGATTCCCGAACCGGCAACAAATCGGATTGTTGGCTTTAGGTTCGTTAGTTTTCATAGGAAAGAAAAAATAACAAAACTTTAGAAAGGAGAACGGATTATGAAAAAACTAATTTTAACGAGCTTGTGTATGATGTTCATCGCCTGCACCGTGCAGGCAGCCCTCGACATTGATGCGATAGTCATCACTTCCTGCAAGAGTTATCACAACGGTACAGCAGATTCCAACCCCTGGCTTCTCGAGATATGGGTGGATTTTGTTGATGAATCCGGCCTTGAACACATTGACGTAACCCGGCCCGGGGATTCGACGCCGTTTACGTCCATTTACTACCAAGAAGACGAGGGCTGGTCTTACGACTCGCCGACAGATTATATCTCCCTTTCGGCTTTACAGGCCGACTATGCAACCGGCAACTATACTTTCGATTTTATCGACGCCGGCGACACACTGCTCAACTCCGTAACGCTGGACTACAGCGGAATTACAGAGCCGTTAAACCCGGTCAATTTCACATATCCCGCTCATGGCGCAACGGATGTCCCTCTCGATCCAACGTTAACCTGGACTATAGACCCCAACGACGGAGACGCCTTGGCTATGTGGCTGGACAGTGATGATGATTGGTACGAGAATGTTCCTGCCTCAATGGATGAAGATTCGTGGCAGCCCGGCCATCTGAAGCCTAATCATACCTACGGATTTGAGCTCTCGGTCATCAACGCCAAGGACATCCAATACGGACCTGCTCTTCCTACTATGACTGTCGGCAGCGATGAGTTCAAATACGGCCTTTGGATTGAATATCTCAACGAGATGGAGTTTACCACAATCCCCGAACCGGCAACAATTTGCCTCTTCGGACTCGGCGCTTTGGGGCTTATTCGCAGAAAAAAATAAAGGAGTCTAACCATAACCCGGCAGGGTCATAATTATAACCCCGCCGAATTGTGGAGAAGAAAAAATGATGAGAAGAAGATTAAAAGAATACGTTTTGGTTTTATCGATGGTTTGTGCGTTTAATGCTATGGCTTGTGCTGAAATGATATACAATTTTGATATTTTTAACAACCCGGCATACGAAAACGATTCAAGGCTCAGCTTCACTATGACCGTCAGCGACGAAGGTCTGAACTATGACGGCAGACAAAAAGCAGGCTTTACGTTTAACAACAACAGCACGGCATCCTCGTCAATCACCGACATCTATTTTGACTCACGCCCCGGCGACAGCGCCCTGAATTTCCACTACGTTTCGAGCATCGAGGGCCCGGGCGTCAATTTCAGTAAAAACGCAAGCCCTAAATCTCTGCCCGGAGGCCAGGAACTCTTCCCGACATTCGACAAAACCCCGGAATACAGCGTAGATTCCGATCGGCCCGTCTCTCACAACGGCATAAACCCGAACGAATGGCTGAAGCTCGTTTTCACACTCAATTATAATAAAACTATTGATGATATTATTCTCGAAATCTCAAACGGCTCAAGTTCCAGCCTGCAAAGTCTTCGGGTAGGTATTCGTATTCAGTCTCTGCCCGGCCCCTGCGACGACAGCGCTTCGGCTATCAATTGCACAGAGCCGATTCCAGAACCCGCCTCCGCAGCAGTCCTCGCATTAGGATTAGTAATAATGTTAAGAAAAAACAATAAAGCGGCGGCATTTATCGCCTAACCGCTTTGTTTTAAAGGTGTTATAAACGTTAAATCACACCGTTCGGCAGGGTCGCACCTTTCAAAAGATGCAGCCTTTTTCGCTTATTCATAACCTCTGCATCAATTCATACTTACAGCCGTTAAATCTTCTGGATTTTAGGCGCGTTTAACAATAAAATTAGTCCTGATATGGATATCGTTTACAAAAATAAAAAGCTCGAACGGCTGCTGATTTTTACGAACCTTGCCGTTACCGTCGTCGTTATAGCGGCGACACTGTTAAAATTGGGGTTTTACAAGCGGCTCCTTTCCGACAATCAGTTGTATTCGCTCCTTATCGCTGCGGCCTTTTTCTTTATAGCGGAAAAACTCGTAAGGTTTCTCAACGCACGTTCCAAAAAAGACTATCTGATTTTCTGCTGGTTCGAGTTTATCTTCATAATCCTGTTCGTACTGCTCTGCTTCTCAGCGGGCCCTGTATGGGCGCTGGGCATTTATCTGATTTTGCAGATTATTACAAAAGTATGCAGGACAATGGTAAATCTCGCCGCTTCAGGCAAAAGCCCCGCTCTAACATTTGTCGGCTCTTTCATAGTTATCATTCTCACCGGCTCAGTCCTCCTGATGCTGCCGAGAAGCTATAAAACCGAACAGATGACTTTCACAGACGCCCTGTTCACCGCCACAAGCGCAACCTGCGTAACAGGACTTACCGTAAAGGATACCGGCACAGATTTTACCGTTCTCGGCCAGACTGTAATTCTTGCGCTCATCCAGCTTGGCGGCTTGGGCATCGTTATTTTCGGCGCGGTTTTCAGCCTGCTCTTCGGCCAGGCCCTAAATGTCAGACAGTCCGTCGCTATGCAGGACCTTTTAAGCGCACAAACCGTCAATAAAATAGCTCATATTATCGCCTTTATCTTTATAACCGTCGTCGTAATCGAAGGGTTAGGCGCTTTAATCCTGTATAATATGTGGGATTCCTACGCCCCGCTGCCCGGCCATATCCACAGCAAATGGTTCTGCTCGATTTTCCATTCTGTCAGCACTTTTTGCAATGCGGGACTTAGCCTGTTTTCCGACAGTTACACGGGCTTTAAAACAAATTGGCGTATTTACTCGGTTATCTGTCCTATGATTATCATTGGCGGCCTCGGTTTCGGAGTGCTTTTTAATCTCGTAAATGTTCTTGTCGATAAAATCAGATTTCTTACAAACAGATTTCGGCCTTATGAAAAACGTCATTTTAAAACCCCTGTCCGAATCAGTCTCCAGACAAAAATAGTCCTTACCATAACTTTGGTGCTTGTTGTCTGCGGCACAGCAGGCATACTCACAATCCAGAACAATACCGGAAATCATAAAATAGATCTCGGCGACGCTTTCTTCCAGTCCGTTGCCGCCAGAACGGCAGGTTTTAACACTATTGAAATTAAATCGCTTTCTACACCTGCGAAAATGGTCTTGATGCTCCTTATGTTCATCGGCGGCTCGCCGGGCGGAACCGCAGGCGGCATCAAAACCGTTACTTTCGTCGTGATTGTTATGGCAGTCTATGCCACTATACGAAAAAGAAACGAAGTCGAAATCTTCAAACGATGTGTGCCTTTGGTAATGGTCGGAAAGGCTCTCACCGTCATATTGCTTTTCGCGGTTTTGTTTTTCACCTCCGCCTTTTTGCTGACCATAACCGAAAGGCACAGCAATTTCGGAACTTCAGCGATAGCTTTCGAGACCGCTTCTGCCCTCGGCACTGTCGGGCTGAGCTGCTCAATTACATCGTCTTTGACAACCGCAGGAAAAATAATTATCATTATTACTATGTTCATCGGCAGGCTCGGAGCGCTGTCCCTGCTGGCCGCTTTGACTTTTAATATAACGCCGGCCCGTTTCAATTATCCGACTGAATCGCTGGCCGTAGGATAAAAATCGAATATTTCACGTTCAGCGTAAAGACATTAAATTTGCGTTTTTTAAAATAGTTTTATAAAATATCACAATGATGAATTCCTGGAACGATGTCATTCCGCTCGTCTGGCTCTCGGTCATCGCGGTTATCGCGTGGCTCATCGGACATTTCCTTGTATTCAGATTGCTTATGAAAATCGCAACTCGTACCAAAACCAGATTTGACGAGTCTTTTCTAAAGCACTGTTTCGCCCCTTCGCTATGGGCAGTCATCTTGCTGGCATATCGCTGGTTTCTGCCGTTAACTGCGCCTGAAAATTATGTCGAGGCAGTCGCCCGTATCATCAGCATCGCTTTTACCGTAACAATTTCATGGCTGTTTATAAAACTCACTTACATCCTTGACGATTTTGTTTTCGATAAATTTGCCATAGACACGAAAGACAACTTAAAGGCGCGTAAAATCCGCACCCAGCTCGGCGTGCTCAAACGGATTGTCATAGCTGTCGTATTGATTGTGGCAATCGGGACTATGCTGATGTCTTTTGAAAAGGTTCGACAGCTCGGCGGCGCGATTTTGGCTTCCGCCGGAATCATCGGCATCGTCGTCGGAATTGCCGCTCAAAAAACCATCGGAACTTTCATAGCCGGCCTGCAGATTGCTTTCACCCAGCCCATTCGCCTCGACGACGTCGTAATTGTCGAAAACGAATGGGGCAGAATCGAGGAGATAACCTTAACCTATGTTGTCGTTAAAATATGGGACTTAAGACGGCTGATTGTCCCCATAACTTATTTCATTGAAAAACCGTTCCAGAACTGGACACGCGTAACCGCCGATATTCTCGGAACCGTCTTTATATATGTCGATTATACCGTACCCATCGAAGAAATCAGAAAGCATCTTCATACCATTCTTCAGGACTCGAAGCTTTGGGACGAAAAGGTTTGCGTCCTTCAGGTAACGAATACTACGGAAAAAACCATTGAGCTCAGAGCGCTAATGAGTGCCGCGGACGCATCGACCGCCTGGAGTCTTCGATGTTATGTCAGGGAAAAACTTATCGAATTTATCAAGGACAATTATCCCCAAAGTCTTCCGAGATTTCGTGCTTCTGTTGAAAAACCCGAAAATCCGTAAATAATTTAAAAAAGGACTGATATGAAAAAATTCGCTGTAATAGGTCTTGGCAGATTCGGAAGAAAGCTCGCCGTCGCTCTTACTATGAGCGAGGCCGAGGTAATTGCAATCGACCAGAACAGGGATATAATCGACGAAATCCGAGACGAAGTAACCCACGCCGTCCGCATCGACAGTACCGACGAAGATGCGCTTCGGGCACAGGGCATCAATAAAGTCGATGTCGCAATCGTCGGCATAGGTCAGGGAGGCCGAAGTTTCGAATCTTCGATACTAACCGTCGTCAATTTAAAAACTCTCGGCGTACCGTTGGTTTACGCCCGCGCCGAAAGCACCACTCAGGGCCAGGTTCTCGAAAAAATCGGAGCTACTGAGGTGATTTATCCTGAAATAGAATCCGCGCAGAAATGGGCGTATAGGCTCATCGCACCGCAGATAACGGAAAAAATCGATTTCGCGCCCGGCTATTCCATCGCCAGCGTTATCGCAACGGCAAGTTTCCACGAAAAAACTGTGCTTGATTTGCAGCTTCGCCAGAAATACCGTATTAACCTTGTTTCTATAAAACGGGGTGAAAAAGCCGTCAGGGAAAAAGGCGAAATAATTAATGTTCCGCTTCCTGATACCGTGATTTATCAGGGCGATACCTTAATGGTCGCAGGTTCGGACGTGGACTTGGCTAAATTACCTGCGGAATAAAAACTTTAGTCGGGCATCTTCCTGAACTTCCGCAGCTCTTCAAGCATTTGCTGCATATCGTCGGCCAGCGGAGCCTCGAATTTCATCAAGTTCCCCGTTTGAGGATGCGTAATTTCGAGCTGCCAGGCGTGCAGTGCCGGTCTGGCGAACAGAGGCTCTTGCGGCATCGCCTCTTTGTCTTCAATCTGCCAGCGATAGACTAATCTTCCGCCGTACATCTCATCGCCGACTATTGGGTGCTTGATATACGACATATGGACGCGGATTTGATGTGTCCTGCCCGTCTTGATATTCACTTTCAGAAGCGTATAACCCCTGAATTTCTCGATGACTTCGTAGAAAGTTATGGCCTCTTTGCCAATCATCGGCAGAACCGCGAACTTTTCGCGTATTCTCGGATGAACCCCCAGCGGCTTATTTATACAATCGGCGTGAAGATCCGGCGTGCCGTGTACGAGCGCAAGATAATATTTTTTGGTCTTTCGCGCCTCGAACTGTCTTGCCAGCCGCCAGTGCGCCGTCTCGTTTTTAGCAACTACAAGAACGCCCGTCGTATTGCGGTCGAGCCTGTGAACGATTCCCGGCCGGAAATCCTCGCTGCCTTTCGAGAGCTTTTTGGCGTGATACGCAAGAGCGTTTATCAGCGTCCCTGTTTTATAACCCCTCGCAGGATGAACAATCAAATCAGCTTGTTTATTGATAACAAGAATATCGTCGTCTTCGTAAATAATATTCAGCGGTATATCTTCGGGAATAAATTCTTTGCTTGGCGGCGGAGGCAAAATCACATCGACAACATCGCCCGGCGAAATCTTCGTGCTCGGCTTGGCGTATTTGCCGTTGATTTTCACCGCCTGCTCGATAATTAGTTTTTGAAGAACTGTCCTGCTGAAATTGCTCAATCTGCCGCCGAGATATTTATCGACTCTGCGATTTGTGATATTGCTGCCTACCCGAAGGCTGATATGTTCGGCCCCTTCGGTTTCATCCGCCGAATTTAGACCGTTTTCCTGGTTTAAATCTGTCGGCTCATTGAGTTTTTCGTCAGCCATTGCGGGCTATTTAACCGAATTGAAATCCAATTCTTTACCGATTGCCCCTTCGACGTCAACCAGCGGCTCATCGATACTCAAAGGCTTTACTGCCTGCGGAGCATTCGGCTCTGCCGTTGCGGACTTGACTAAAACAACCGTCCCCTGATTATCGCTTAGTGTACTAAGCCGAAGCTGTGCCCTTGCCTGATATAATGTGCCTTTATATTCGTCAGCCTGTGCAATTTTTTCATAAGCGGCCTTTGCCTTCGCAAAATCGCCCATATCTTCGAGGCAAAGCGCTTTTCCATACTCGGCCATTGCCGCCGTCGTCGGCACACCTTTTGCTTTTTCCAGTGCCTGTTCGTAAATCTTCATAGCCTGCTGAAGCTGATACTTGCGGACGTCCTGTTCAGCAGGTTTGGGCCTGTAATGAAGCTCGGTGCGAAGGGCCTCGGCGCGTTTAATCATCGCCAGAGCCGAAAGGGGCTGGTTCTGAGTATCTTCAGCGGCCAACTGATAACCGCTTGCCATATTAATAAAAATATCCGATGCTCCTACCCCTTTTTGTTTGCCCTCGAGCACTGTCCGTTTTTGCCAGCTTAGCTGATCCAACATCGATGCTATTTGTGCCTCTTTCTTGTCCCATACCCGGCTTTCCCTGCTGTAATAGAATATCGTGTAGGCGCTCAGGCCGACAACTACGACCACCCCGATAATTATCGTCGTTAGATTATCGTTAAACCACTTTGGAAAATTCGCAATCCAGTCGGCCAATTCGTTCGTCGCCAATTCGTGCCGGCGTTCTGATTTCATCGTTTACCTCTCTATTTAGTCAACATTTACAATTACTAAAGGCATATATTATAACCATTTACCTTTATACTTGCAATATCTCTTTTACGGCACTAAAATTCAGCCTGTTTACGGGTTTATATCAAAAAATACGGGAAAAACCGATGTTCAAGAAAAGCCTATACTTATCCGCTTATTTCCTTATTTCTTTACTTGCCTTTACCTGTTTTGCCGAGCTTGATAAAACGAAATATATCACCATTGACGAAATCGAACCCGGAATGGACGCCGTTTGCCTTACGGTCTATAAGGGTGTCGAGCCGGAAGAATTCCGTCTTAAGGTCGTGGACGTTATCAGAAACATACGCCCCGGCAAAAACGCGATTCTCGTTATGGGTATTGATGAGCGTTTCATCCACACAGGCCCGGTCGCAGGATGCAGCGGCTCGCCGGTCTATATAAATGGAAGGCTTGCAGGCGCTTTGGCTTTCGGCTGGACATTAAGCAAGGACCCGCTCTACGGCGTAACGCCTATCGAAGAAATGCTTCGCACGGGCACTTACAGCGGCCAGCAGGAAACATCTGTCGTTTCGATTCTGGATTTTTCAAAACCAATCGACCTGAAAGACGCTTATAATCGCCTCATAAACTTCAGACCCTCTTCGTCTTCGCCCCTCGGCTCAATGACGTTCCTGCCCTGTCCGCTGGCGACGACTCTGCCGCAAAGTTCGTTTTCTACTTTTGCCGGAATTTTCGAATCCGCAGGCCTAATGCTCGTCTCAGCCACAAGCGGCGGAACTTTCCCGCAATATACCGATGTTAAAATGATTCCGGGCGGCACGATTGCCCTGCCGCTGGCTTCCGGCGATATTGAACTGGCCGCAATTGGAACCGTTACCGAGGTCGTCGATGATAAGGTTTACGCCTTCGGCCACAGCTTTCTCGGCCAGGGCCCAATCGATGTGCCTATGGCAACGGGCTATATACATACCGTCGTCGCCAGCATCGCGCGGTCGTTCAAATTCGGCCAGTCAATCGACATCAAAGGCGCTCTGTTCGCCGATGAGTCCACCGCCGTCGTCGGAAGCATCGGAAAACAGGCCGTTACTATCCCGATGAAAATTACCGTCGAGCGATTTAACGATGAAAAAGCACGCACTTATAACTGCAAAATCGCTTCGCACCGCTATTACACGCCTCTTCTGGCCGGTGTGTGTCTTTCAGGAACGGCAACGATGTTAGGCTCTATTCCCACCGACCATACCATCAGGTACAAAACCAAAATCGGCATTGAGGGATACGCTCCTATCGAAATGGAAAACTTCTCGAGCTCCGCCGACCTTGCCGAATGTCTCGCCGACAATGTCGGTGCTGTAACTCTTGTTATGAATAATCCTTACGACAGACCGCGAATTTCTTCGCTCGATTTTGAAATTCAAATCCTGCCCAAAACTGCCGTCTCGCGTATATGGAGCTTCGAGGTTTCAAAGACAACTGTAAAGCCCGGCCAGACTATCGCCGCCGACATTACGCTCGAATCGTATCTGGCCAGCAATAAAACATATAAAACTGAAATTACAATCCCGCAAAATATCGCTCCGGGCGAATATGCGCTCATCGCCTCCGGCAACGCCGATTACAGACAGTTCAGCGCAGCCCTTGCCCCGCACCGCTACGAGCCGGAAAATATGCCCGACCTTATCAATATCATCAACGACATCGCGAATACGAAAAGAAATAATCTTTATATAACTTTGACTCTGCCGGCAGGCGGAATAACTATTGAAAAATCCGAGCTGCCGCAATTGCCGCTCACTAAAACTTTGCTTTTGAACGACGAAAAACGCTCCGCTGCCGCAGCACCCGCGCAAGAATGGCTCGGCAAAACAATCGAAGTCGATTCCATCGTGCTCGACAGCAAAAGTTTTAAAATTACCGTTGAAAAACCTTAAACCCTTATTAAAAGGAGGTTTAAAACCAATGTCCCGGAAAAACTTATTACTTCTTTGCTTCCTTATTTCCTTGCTTCCTTATAGCTGCTCCGCCGTTACGAGCAAAATTGCAAGGCACTTAACCTTTGACGACTTTTCGGCAGGAAAAACGGACAACACCGTTATTAGTTCACGCGGCACAATTACCCTTGCCGCAAGAACGCAGACTCTTGCCGACGATTTCGACAATGTATGGACGATTAACTCGATTGCCTGCAAAAACGACGGCACCGTATATATCGGCACAAGTCCCAACGGAAAAATCTTCGAATATAAAAACGGTAAAACCGTTTGTATTTATCCTCCTCATCAGCAGAAAAAAGACGGCCCTGCCAGAACGCACCTGACAAACGAACACGTCTTTAGGCTGGCTCTTGATTCTAAAAACAATCTTATCGCCGGTATAAGCGGCGACAAGTGCCGTCTTATTCGATATGACGGCAAAAAATTTGAAACGGTTTTCGAGCCTGAACCAAATCAGGTTTTATATATTTTCGCTGTAACTCCAGACAAATCCGGCAATATTTTTCTCGGCACAGGCCCCAACGGACAAATCTGGCAACTCGACAGCAACGCAAAAAAACCGCAGCTTGTTTATACCTGTCAGGACAAAAACGTATTATGCCTCGCATTTGACAAAGACGGCTCTCTTTTCGCAGGCACTGATACGAGAGGTCTGGTTTACAAAATCAATCCCGAAGCGAAAACCGCTTCCATCCTTTACGACAGCGAAGAAAACGAGATTACCGACCTGCTTTTCGATAACAGCGGAAATCTTTACGCCGCCGCCACTTCATACCAATCCATAAAAGCTCAGCTAAAAGGCACACCAGAATTTAAAAAACCCTTTGCGCTCGGAAAACCTGAAGACGAGCAAGAACAGGCCGAATCAGCCGCCCCTGCCGAAACTAAAGGCGACTCGCTCGAAATCGCAAACGCACCGCAGGACGCCAAGACGACTGATATACCGCTTCCGCCGGAAATTGAAAGAAGACGTTCCGCAGGCTCCGCAAGCCGTATCTATAAAATAGACAAAGACGGTTTCGTCACTGAAGCCTTCCGCGAAACAGCCGCGTTTTTCGCGATGCACCTGCAAAACGGCAATATCCTGCTCGGCACGGGAAACAAGGCTCAGATGTTCAGCATAAATCCGAAAACCGAAATCGAGGCTATGATTTACGAGGACAAAAAGGCCTCGCAAATCACCGACATCAAAAAATTCGGAAGCGATGCAATATTTTCAACCGCAAATCCCGCAAAGCTTATAACGCTCAAATCTGCTTTCGCCGAGCTCGGCTTTTATGAATCCGCTTTAATCGACGCCGGCCAGCCCGCGAACTGGGGAAAGCTCCAGATTGAAGCCGATGTTCCGGCCGATACGAAAATAATGCTCAGTGCAAGAAGCGGAAATGTCAGCGATGCGAACGACCCGACTTTTTCATCCTGGACAGAGCCGGTAAAAATAACCCAGCCGGTTGACCTTACCGTCCCACTCGGCAGATTTTGTCAGTACAAACTGATTTTAACCGGCACGGATACCGCCGCTCCCGAAATCAGACAGGTCGCCGCCGCTTATGTCATTCCGAATCTGGCCCCGAAAGTAACACAAATTACTATCGCCAAAGCCGATAAAAACGCAGGCTCGAGTGTGCGGAAAATCAGCTTCATTGCTGAGGACAAAAACGACGACCGGCTTATTTATCAAATCGACTTTAGGAAAAAAGGCCGCTCAGGCTGGATTAAACTCGTCGATGAGCTTGACAAGCCGACTTTTGACTGGGACAGCAAAACCGTCGAGGACGGCATTTATGAAATCAGGGTTACCGCCTCCGACGAATTAAGTAATAATCAGAGTACGAAACTTACAGGTTCGAGAATAAGCGAACAGGCAGTCATCGACAACACCGCTCCGGCAATCGAAAGTCATCAGCTTGATATCAGCGGCGGCTCGGTGACTTTGACTATTAAAGCCGTTGACGAATTCAGCATTATTGACAGTTTCAGTTATACAATTAACAGTAATGAAAAATGGATTTCCGTTCTGCCTGATGATAATGTCTTCGACACAAAAACGGAGAACTTCACGATAAAAGCGGAAAAACTCGAACCCGGCCCCCGCATCCTCGCCGTCAGAATATCCGATGCTGAGGGCAATACAATGTACAAAACTTTTGAGATAGATATTAAAAAATGAGAACTATATCGTTTGAAAAAATCGTTTCGGAAGTTGAAAAACTCTGCATAACTGCTGCTGTCGTTCTGCCGCAGGACGTCTTTGACGCATTACGGCAGGCCGAAAAAAAAGAGTCGAGCGATTCCGCAAAAAAAATCCTGAACCAGCTTATCGAAAACGCGAAAATCGCAAAAGAAAAACAAATCCCTATTTGTCAGGACACCGGCCTTGCCGTCGTTTTCCTGCAAATCGGCTCACAAGTTGCTATCGAACCGGCTGGCAAAACCGTCATCGATGCCATAACTACAGGCGTATCAAGTGGTTATGAAAAAGGCTTTTTGCGTAAAAGCGTCGTCGCTCATCCTTTGAACAATCGCAAAAACACCGGCACAAACACCCCTGCCGTTATTCACACTGAAATTGTCTCCGGCGACAAAATCAAAATCACTTTGCTCGCTAAAGGCGGCGGCTGTGAGAACAAAAGTCAGTTCAAAATGTTTTTGCCGACCGATGATGCGGAAAAAATTTCGGATTGGCTCATAAAAACTGTCGCTGATGCCGGCGCAGATGCCTGTCCGCCTTTTGTTGTCGGCGTAGGTCTCGGCGGCGATTTCGAACAGTGCTGCCTCTTGAGCAAAAAAGCACTCACAAGAAAATTAGGCTCGCAAAACTCCGAGCCGTTCTACGCTCAAATGGAAAAACAGCTTTTGCAAAAAATAAATTCTCTCGGCATAGGCCCTTCCGGCCTCGGCGGCGACACAACCGCTCTGGGAGTTTCGATTGAAACCGCTCCCTGCCACATTGCTTCGCTTCCTGTCGCGGTTAATATAGAATGTCACGCTCATCGTCATAGCTGCGTTGAAATATGACCGGCAAAGAACGAATTTCGGCTTTACTCAAAGGCGAAAAGCCCGATAGAATCCCTCTCGCCTTTTTCACCGTCGATAGCGACATCGTTTCAGCCATCATCGGCAGAAAAACTTTCGTCCGCGACAAAACCGCTCAGCAAATTGCTCTCTGGCAGAACCGCCGAGACGAAATCGTCGATAGTCTCAAAAAAGACACTATTGATTTTTACCGTAAAATCGATTTATGCGATATAATAACGCACAAAGATTCTATTATTCCTCCGAAAAACCTCCAATGGCCCAAAGCCGAACAAACGGACGACTCAACGTGGAAAGACGAGCTTGGCGGAATATACAAATTCTCCCCCGCCGGCAATGAACTCGTCTGCGTTTATAATCCGGATGCAAAAAAAACGTATCGGCCGGAAAATTTTCCCGAAGACATCGACCCTATGACCTTCGATAAAACCTGTTTCGATGCGTTCGATAATGTAATTGACGAATTTGCCGACGAGCGTTTCGTCCTCGCCCCCGGCTATTTATATGCGATGGTACTGCCCGGCGGAATGGAAAAAGGTCTTGCCGAATACATCGCTAATCCAGACCTTGTAAAAGCCGCCGCCGAAAATTATCTTACTCACGATAACGCAATGTCTAAAAAAATTTTCCGCTCCGGCTTTTCAGGCGTCCTCTTCGGCGAAGACTACGGCACCGCCCGCGCCCCGCTCATCTCGCCGCAGATGTTCAGGCAATTTTGCCTGCCGATTATAAAAACCAGATGCCAAAACGTAAGACAATACGTCGATTATATTTTCCTCCACAGTTGCGGCAACACTGCCCCGCTTATCGATATGTTCATCGAAGCGTCAATAAACTGCCTCCAGTCGCTCCAGCCTCAGGCCGGTATGGAAATCGCCGAGCTGCAAAAAAAATACGAAAGCAAAATAATCTTCTGGGGCGGAATATCTTCGGAAATTTTGATGGCAGGCTCCGTTGATGATGTCCGCAAAGACGTAAAGCAGGCCTGTTTAAAGGCAAAAAAAGGCGGAATCATTTTAGGCCCCAGTCATTCGATTGCCCACGGCACGCCTTACGACAACTTTATGGCTATGCTCGATGAATTCCAAAAGAATTGCGGATATTGATTTTCAGCCGACTATCTCGTTGCACAGATTTGCGATTGCGATATAGTCCACAGCCCTCAACTCTTCCGGCCTGTGATGCGGCTCGACAAACGCTCTGCTGAAAATATCTTCCCAGCTATGAACACCGGTAAGTTTCCCCTCCGCGAATTTAACGCACGCCCTCATCATTTTTCGCCGATGCCCCATAAAAAGGTCCACGACATCTTTGAACAATTCGACGTTATGAATCTCGTCCGCTTTCTTCTGGTCCCTGTCGAACCGTACCATTGCCGAATCCACCTGCGGCACAGGCCAGAAAACCTTCGGCGACAATTTTCTTAAAACTTTGCACTGTCCCATCGCCGTCAGAAAAATACTCAGTATCCCATAATCTTCACTTCCCGGCCCGGCCGCCATTCTATCAGCAACTTCTTTTTGTACGGTTACAATCATTTCGTCCGCGACAACCGGCCCGTCTAATAGATTCAGCATCACGCACGAAGCCGCGTTATACGGCAGATTCGCCACGAGCAGAACCCTGCCGAAAAATTCCTGCTGCGCATCCTGAAGTTTCTCAATTACGCTTCGATTAATCGTATTTTTGCTTTCGAGAACATCTGCGACTACAATTTCAAAATTATTCGCGTCTTCGAGCTGCTGTTTCGTTATCTCCGCAAGAACATCGTCGCATTCGACCGCGATAACCTTTCCTGCTCTTTTGACAAGTTCGCTTGTTAATGACCCTGTACCCGTCCCAACTTCGAGAACTATATCGTTTTCCGTTATCGCCGCGTTGGTAAGCAGAAATTGCAGAAGATTAAGGTCGATGAGGAAGTGCTGTCCGAGCCGCTTATTCGGCTCAACTCCCGCCCCCGCCAATAACCTTTGTATATCCGTTTTTGTTTGCATATTAAATATTATAGTTTTTCGCTTTTTCCCATTCGCCGGCTAAATGTAACTCGCTGATTTTTTGCTCCATTTCTGCGATGTTTATGGTTTTTCCTGAAATATTAAGCATTTTCTTTATATCGCTTAAATGCTTGCTGCTGCCGCCTCCCTTGTAATACTCAAGTTTTCGCACGATAACATATTCCGACGGCGCAAGCCAGACATCACAATTTTCTATCTTTATTTTTCTCCTTCTAGTCATTGCCCATATATGGACTTTGTCTTCTCCAATAGGATATATATCCGCTTTAAAGCCGGTGCTGTGGTGAATTATATTGAAATGCCCGCCTGTCTTTTTTGCTGTTTCCGCTTTTATAACTTCCATCGGCGGACAATAAAATTCTTCCCTGTCAAATACACTGATAAGTTTTTCTATATTATAAGTATGCAACTCGACAACAAGGTCTATATCGTGCGTTACACGCGGCTCTCCATAGATAATACTCGCAACAGAACCCGTCGTCATATATTCTATGCTGCTATTATTCAGGCGTTCCAGAAATATCAGAAAAAGATTAGCTTCTTGCATTAGTAAAAATCCTTTTAACTTCCTGTTCGATTTGATTATCCGACCAGTCTTTATGGATATCTTTCAGCCATGCCGTTTTGAATCCCCAGGCAGAATAATACAATCTCATCGCAAGCCGTACTTTTTGCGTCGGCGTCATCTTTCTTAAAATTTCGTCTTGTATTTCCTCGCCTGTCATTGCAAATTTCTACTTCCTTGCTTCCGTATTCTGTATCCTGTGTTCTGTGTTCTGTTTTCTCGTTCTTGCCATTTCGACCGCAAGTTTTATCGCCGCTTTCATACTCGATTCGTCTGCAATGCCTTTGCCCGCGATGTCGAATGCCGTCCCGTGTGCAGGAGAAGTCCGTATAATCGGCAACCCTATTGTAACATTTACCGCATCTCTGAACGCCAGCAATTTAACAGGTATCATTCCCTGGTCGTGATACATCGCAACAACGCCGTCGAATTGGCCCTTCGCCGCCTTGACGAAAAGTGTATCCGCAGGATAAGGCCCTGAGCAGTTTATCCCCATCTCCTGCGCAATCAAAATCGCAGGCGATATTATCCGCTCCTCTTCATCGCCGAACTGTCCATCTTCGCCCGCGTGCGGATTTAATGCCGCAACCGCTATATGCGGATTTTTGATTCCAAAAAATTCCTGCAAAGCGTCATTCATCAAATCTATCGGCTCGTAAACACACCCGATTGTAAATTTGTTGCGCAGGTCAAAAAGCGATTCGTGAATTGTCGCAAGTGCAACTTTTAGCGGCCCTGCCGCGAACATCATCGCCTTTCGAGGCGATTTGCACAGTGCCGCCAGCATTTCCGTATGCCCCGGCCATTCCGCCCCCGCCAGTTTCCAGCTCGTCTTGCTTATTGGCGCCGTAACGATTGCGTCGATTATACCGGCCTTTGCCGCTTCGACCGCGTCGGTACAGAACCTCAGCGACGCCTCGCCGCCCGCCTTATTGGGCCCTTTGCCCCAGACAGGCATTGAATAATCGTCATAATCGGCAACAATTATATTATGCGGCAAATCTCTGCTGATTTTTTCGTGCTGGCATCTGCCCCAGTACGGCTCGATTTCCGCAACATCGGCGGCGTATTCGAGAGATTCATCCATCCCGAATATGATAAACTTTACACCTCGCCGCATAAACGGGTCGTACAGAGCTTTTACGATAACCTCCGGCCCAATCCCCAAAGGCTCGCCCATCGTGATGCCTATCACCAAAGGCAATTCATAATTATTTTTATCTTCGGCCATAGCAAATACTTTTCTGAAACATTTGAATTAAAGATAAAAAATAAAAAACACATATAAAAAAATAAAAATTATTTTTTCCCCTTTAAAGTCAGAAGGCTTGAACCAAAAATTGGATATTTCATTTAGCTCTTCTAAAAACCATTCTGATTTGTCAGGACTCACTCGTTTGCTATCCCTCAAAAGCGCCAGCCAAACTTTGCTCTCATTAGCAGATTTCAGAGAAATATGAAAATAATTAGTGAAATCTTTCTTGCTGCTTACGGTCTGTCCTTCTATATAATTTGCCAAAATACTCGTCCCGCTTCTTAATAATTGATCGCCAAGACGTTTAGATACATTATCATTTGGAAGCTGCTCAAGAAAGCCTATAAGACGCAATACGAAGCTGTAAAGACGTCGTTTAAAATCATTTTTTAATTTTTCTTTGTCGTTTTTCATTTTTATATTTTATTCTTTATTTTCTAAAATCCTAATTCTTTTAATTTATCTATTGTAAGGTTAGATTTATCCGGCAGGATTTTTTCAAGCTGCTTTTTCACAATTCGGCAGATTATATCCGTTTCGATATTCACCGAATCGCCAACCCTGTAATTTTTGAAAATCGTATTCTCGAAAGTCGCCGGTATTATCGCCGTGCTGAAATTATTATTTTCCATATCGGCAACCGTAAGACTGACCCCGTCAATCGCAATTGAACCTTTGGCGATAATATAATCAAGAATATCTTTTGGCCCCTCGAATACGAACCGCCAGAAGTCTCCTTGCCGTTCGATTTTTTTTATCTTTCCGATTGCGTCTATATGTCCCTGAACAAAGTGTCCGCCGAACCTGTCATTTGCCGACATCGACCTTTCGATATTTACAAATGAACCCGTTTTTAAATTTCCCATTGTGCTTTTCGTCAGCGTCTCGCCGCTCACATCGAATTGCGCCGTATTTCCTTTCGGGTTGACCGCTGTCAGACAAACTCCGTTGACAGCAACGCTCTCGCCTGATTTCACAGCTTGGCCGAGGTCTATTTCTACCTTCATTCCGCCGCCCTGCCGACCGGCTAAAACTACCCTGCAAACAGATTCAATTATTCCCGTAAACATAGAACCCTCAACAAATTACAGCTATTATCGACCTTAAAATCCTATTGTCAAATACCTTTTTATTGCCGTTTTTTAACTTTTCAGACGGCCCTTTAATTGGTATTATAGTATAATGTTTTTAAGGTAAAAAGTGGATAAATTATGACAGAATACAATAATCTTTTAAAGTTCGTTTTTTTGATTTTTATCTCGGCTATTCTTACTTCGGCTGTTCTTGCTGCCGATCAGTATCCTCGCTCTGCCAGCCAAAGGGCTCAGGCTTTGCAGGAAAGAAGGCAGCAGCTCGAGAAGGAAGCCGCTGATGCTGAAAAAGAAATTGGAGATGAGTGCGCAAAATGGATTGCTTTAATCAATGCAGCTCAAACGCCCGGCGATACAAACGTCAGCGATGGCCTGAAGTTCATCGCAAGAAACAGAAAATTTCTGCCTATCCTTAACAGACAGCAAAAAGGGGATTCTTACAGTGTCCTTTCTGCGTGGGTTTATTATTTCGACAACAAGCCGGAAAAGGCGATAAGGCAAATCGTTTCCGCATATAAATTAACGCCGCAAAATGCCAACGTCTTCAAAACGTATTTCGCTCTTTCCCTGATTTACAGGGACTATTCTCCGCTCGCTGAAATTATTGCCGCTCAGGAAGTATCTCCCTCGGTAGAAGAACCTTCAATACTGCAGGACTCGTCCTATCAGCAGCCGTCAGGTGCCGAATTGAATCTCGACATCAGCCGCATCAGAACCGATTTGCTCGGTAAAACTTTTGATATTCATTCCAAAATATCCGATTACAATTCGAGTTTGTCCGGCAAAAAACTTGCCTGTTTATTTTTATGGAAACTCGACCCTAACGAGCTCGAAAAATTCACAACGGCAGCAGCTCCCGCTCCGGTAGAGAAAACCGCTGAATCGGTACCGTCCGGCGAAAGTGAATTCGAGGAAACCGCCGAGCAGCAGGAAACCAACAAAAAAAATCCCGAAATTGATTTATTCTCACAATTACAAAATCAGTTCGCAAAAAATACTGATGTCGTCTTTGCGGCTGTCAATTTCAACGCTCCTGACAAGGCAAAGAATGTCAAAAACTGGCTCGCCGAAAATCCTCAGCAGTGGCAGGCTGTTCCTCCTTCTGCACAGCTGCGGCAGACTGCAACTTCGTTTATCGGCTCTGCTCCCGACACGCCGATACTCCTGATTATCAGTCCCGACTCTGCCGTAAGATACCTCGGCAATATCGACAGCTTTCTGCCGCAGATACTCATCAGCAATATTTTAGCCAACCTGCAGGAATTTGCCGCTCCCAACGAACCTAATCAGCCCTTGAAATTACCGAAAGCTCCGCCTCTCGAAGAACAAACGGAAGATGATGAAGACCAGCCGCAGACAACTCCGCAAATCGAACAGGCCGCCCCCGAGCCGAGTCCTGTTGAAAGCCGGGCAGAGCAAACTCCCGCTCATGTTCAGGAAACTCCAAAGGAAACCGCTCCGCCCGCACAGCCCGAAAACCAAATCGACGAGGACTTTTTCGACCCAAGGGCTGAAACTCTTATCGAACACGCAAGGGCATTTTTCAAAATCGCAAACAGGCTTCAGCATCATACATATTCCAAGCCCGTTGAAATGTGCAAAACCGTAATAAAGGACTATCCTAATACCAAATATTCCGAGCAGGCCAGAACTCTTATGAGGCAGGTGCCGGAAAGATTTCGTGAACGTTTCGATATTACAGACGAGGAATTGGGCTTATAATCATCATTTGACACGGAGGTCGCAGGATGGAAAACATACCAACAATCAGCATCGAAGCAAGTTGTCTGCCTGAAGCCTGGGAAGCCGCAGTGCTGACCGTTTGGGACAACGGCATCGAAATTAAAACCCAGTATGACAAACCAGAAGACCCGCCCAGCAGGGACGCTACTGTAATGATTACCGTTGCCAATCCTTTTGCCGAGCCTCGAATCCACAAAAATTTCCCAGGCGGCCCCGAAGAACTCGAAGCGTACCGTCAGGAAGTCGTTGATGGAATTCACGACCATTGGATTGACCCCGCCGCGGGAAAATGGACTTACACATATCACGAAAGACTGTTTGCTTATTGCCCTGTCGAAGACATCAGAAATCCCAAATCCCCAAAGCCTTTCGCAAGAGTCAATCAGATTCAATATATTATCGACTCTTTGGTTCAAACCGCTTATACCCGACGCGCTCAGGCTATTACCTGGATGCCGACCGCCGATGTCAAAACCGAAGACCCGCCCTGCCTCCAGAGAATATGGTGCAGGCTGATTCAGACCCCGGACGGAAATTTCACCCTTAATATGAATACGCACTGGCGAAGCAGGGATTTGTACAAAGCCTGGTTTATGAATGTTTACGCCCTCACGGATTTGCAGAAGCTCATCGCCGACAAAATCTCCGCCAAAATCGGCAAACCAGTTAAAGTCGGCAGATACGTCGATATTACCGATTCGCTTCACATTTACGGCAGTTATTTCAGGGATGCCGCTCCCGAAGTCGAAAAAATGAGGGACGGCGATTTCAAAAAACGCGCTTGGCAGTCTTCGCATCCTGCTTTTGCGATGATGACCGCCGAGGCAAAGGAAAAACTCGCTCGAGACCCCGACTGGTACGCAAAAGCAAAAGGCTGATAAAATTCGTCTATCGGTCGCGGTTACGCAACTCGTTACGAAAGACGTTATACGTATGACGTAACGAGCATCGCAACCGTAACCGAAAAACGTAATCTTCACATACGTCCTATAATTTAAATTTAAGTGTTGCCAGGCATCTTCGCAATTCCCCCAAAAAACATCCTTCTTTTTTGCATCTCTTTTTTTATTTCTTACATTTTCTTTTGGAGGGATAAAAAAATATCGCTAACCGGACTCCTTTTCTCCTTCTGCTATTTGTGCTTCCTGCCTTGGGGGAATAACCAGGGCAGGGATTTTTATAAGTTCCCTGCGGAACTTTGAAAATAAATTTCAACTCGATTTGCTTTTGACGATTTTACTTCTTATGGTTTTAATGGAAGCAGATAAGGCAATAATCGCTTACTAAAATTGACTCTTCTCTCCTCCTTTAACTTGTGCTTCCTGCCTTGGGGGGATATGCCAGGGCAGGTTGGATTGAAAAAGGCTCCTGACGAGCTTTGAAAATAGAATATTTTGGGACGCACCTAAATCAGGCAAGTCCGGCTACGCCGGCTGCCTAAAAACTTAACGCGTTCTGTGATACTATATATTTGGGGGGATATGCCTATAATTCAAGGTGAAGGTCTCTGCCGATAGGGGACGCAGAGGCCTTTTTTTGCGCAAAAATCTTTCCAATTCAAACAAATCCCGCCGCCCAAGCCTGTGATTTATCCTTTCAATCGGCCGCTAACCTATTGGCTCCAATACCTTGCGGCACATCAAAACTTTTACCAACAGCCCCCGCCGCCTGTTAGTAAAAATTTTAAACATTTTTGATTGACATACTATATATAGCCTTTAAAATGACTTCAAATCAAAATATTGTACTTTTTCCGGTGAAAAAGAATCGTGAAATGTCCATACTGCAAGGAGAACAAGGATAAAGTAATTGATTCGCGCTCCAGCGAAGGCGGACGCCTGATAAGACGCCGCCGACAATGCCTTGCCTGCAAAAGACGTTTTACTACTTACGAAAAGGTCGGCGAAAGTTTCAAGCTTAATGTAGTAAAAAAGGACGATTCACGAGTTCCTTACGACAGAGAAAAAGTTATTGCCGGTCTGCAGAAAGCCTGCTACAAGAGACCCGTTTCTGCCGAGCAAATCCAGCAGATGGCCGACAGGATTGAGGAAGACATCTTCAGGCATTCCGACAGAGAGGTAAACGCAATGTTTATTGGCGAGAGTGCTATGAGGCATCTTAGAAACGTTGACAAAGTCGCTTATATCCGCTTCGCCAGTGTTTACCGCCAGTTCGACGACGCCGGCGACCTCCTCGATGAGGTAACTCAGGCCATTTCACAGCCGAACGAACCCAGTCAACCGAAACTCTTTACTGACTGACTAATTATTTTTAAATAAGGTTGAGGATATGCAGCTTAGGGTGATAAAAGCTGACGGCACGCAGGAAGAATACTTCCATACGAAAGTTATCGCCGCTTTTGTAAACGCCCTCGCCGTTCCCGATGAAAATAATACATCCATCGCTCAGCAGTTCGCCGAAGCCGTTACTTTTTACCTCTACAACAAAAACGGCAGTTCTAAAATCTCCAGCAGTGAAATATTATCCATTATCAAGGCCGTTCTCCTCTCGACAGGCTTCGGCTACGCCGCCGAACTCCTCACAGAGCATCACCAGCGCAGAAATCTTTTAAGAATGAGAGTCAAAGTGGTAAAAAACTCCCTCGAAAATCTTCCCATCGACCCTTCAGCCCCCGATGCGGACTGGAACAAATCCAGAATTATCTATGATTTAATAAACGAACGCAATCTCGACCCAGTTTGTGCAAGAACAGTTGCATCGCTGGTCGAGGAAAAAATACTCGATTCCGGTTTCAGGCTTGTCCCGACAGATTTCATCAGATTTTTAGCTCTCCGCCAGGCGCAGGCTATTATTTCCGCCGCCGCTCATATGAAAACCCCGACCATGACCGAACCAGATTTAGTTTATACTACGGATATGGATATTCGTCTCAGGCAGCCGCAGAATGGACTTTGCCCGCTCGAAGCTTAAAGGTTAGGATTGAAGAAAAAGCGTCCCTTACCGGCTCGGACATCGCTGCCTGAGTTTTTTTATGAAAGATTATGCAAACCGATTTCTGCATAAGGGGTAATTTATGAACCTTATTATATTTATTATTGTCCTTTTGGTATCGTTTGTTGTCGTTCGTATCGGAGCTATCGCTTTTCAGCTCACCGGCCTCGAATGGTCCCTCGCCAAGTTCCAGGCTTTAAGTTGTTTCAGCGGCACTGGTTTTACCACAAAGGAATCTGAGCTTATCGTCTCGAATCTCCAGAGACGAAAAATCGCCTCCGTCCTCATAGTCCTCGGAAACGCGGGCTTCGTCACTTTGATTGCCACTGCCGCCAATTCTTTAAGGCCCGCCGTAGATAAAGGCAAAATATCGTTGCCCTTTTTGAAAGACTTCATACCTTCGGAAATCCTGCCGTGGGTAAATCTTATCGTTATTCTCATCCTGTTTTGGCTTCTTTACAAGCTTTTCACAGGCGGCGGCTCGGCTCAGGGCCTCACTAATTTTCTCAGAAAATTCATCCTGAAAAAGGACATAATTAAAGCCGTAACTTTCGAGGAACTGCTCATAACTACCGGCGGATATGGCGTATCTCGAATAGTCGTCCGTCCGGACAGTCCCATACTGCACAAAACCATTATCGAATCGAAACTTCGCAGTCAGGACATTACCGTTCTTGCGATTGTACGGGGCCACGAAACTATTCCTAATCCTTCTGCCGAAAGAAAGTTTATGCTCGATGATGAACTGATTTGTTTTGGAAAACTTGAGAATATCCAACAGCAGCTCTCCTCACCGCCCCCAAATCCGATGCAATAAAAATCGATTCGTGTCTAGCCCCGGTCTTGCTTGCCCTGTGGAATGTCGCAACTATCCCATCAGGGTACCGGGGGCTATCGTTTCCGTCATTGCGAGCTTGCCCGTCGCCGTCCGCCAAAGGCGGATAAATGCCGGCTCACGTAAAGGACACCTAACGGCGGACGGCTAAACATAGATTTGGTTTTGACTTTGAATTCTGCGGGACAGGGATTATAATATCGCAGTCTTTGAAAGATAGCAAAAGTTGAGATTGCTTCGCTGCGCTCGCAATGACAGAATATAAAAGGAAGACGCGAAATGAACCCGGCATATACACAGAGTTTGAATAAACTGATAGATGAATTGGCGAAGCTGCCGGGGATTGGGACAAAGAGCGCTGAAAGGCTGGCGTTTCATATATTAAGAACAGAAAAGGACGAGGCGCTTGGGCTTGCTGAGGCGATAACGAAACTTAAGAACAGCATCCGCCAATGCAAGGAATGTCATAATCTTTCCGAGAGCGAATTGTGCCTGATTTGCAGCGATGCCAAAAGAGATAAAACAATTATCTGTGTAGTCGAGCAGTTCAAGGACCTTGTCGCTTTGGAAAAGACCGGCCTTTGCAAATGGGTCTATCACGTTCTCGGCGGACATATCGCTCCTTTGGACGGAATCGAGCCGCAGGATTTGACGATAGAACATCTTATAAACAGAGTCCGGGGCGGCAAAGTCAAAGAAGTTGTAATGGCGACCAATCCCAACATCGAGGGCGACGGGACGGCTTTATATATCAGTTCACTGCTCAAGCCGATGGGCGTTAAGGTTACACGGCTGGCAAGAGGACTGCCGGGCGGGAGCCAAATTGAATACGCAGGCGGAGCTGTGCTGACTGACGCTATTTTGGGAAGATGCGAACTCGAATAACAATTTTAGCCACAGAGTAAATACCTTTTATCATTAGCCGCAGAGATAAAATAATTAAACTTTGACGGGGTTTGTTTGCGTGGGGATAACTTTTCCGGCTTCGACGATTCTTTCTGTCGCTGCCTTTATTTTTCGGGCGTGGTCGCTTAACGGTTTGAATGTTGTCGCGGCTGTGCCGATGGCACGAAGTTTCTGGTACCTGCTCTCAATAAGATTATCGACGCTCAATCTTTTCAGTTCGCGCAGGGTTCTGATTATGTATTGTTCGACGTTATAGACGGCGTCGTGGAGATTTCTGTGCGCTCCGCCGAGCGGTTCGGCTATTACCGAATCGGCGATATTTAACCTGTGCAGTTCCTTGCTTGTGAGCTTCAGGGCTTCGGCAGCCTCCTGAGCCTTTGAGCCGTCGCGCCACAGGATAGCAGCGCAGCCTTCGGGCGAAATAACCGAATAATAAGCGTATTCGAGAATCGCTAATCTGTCGCCGACGCCGATGCCTAAAGCGCCGCCTGAGCCGCCTTCGCCGATAACGATACAGATAATCGGCACTTTCAGGCGGGACATTTCCATAAGGTTTACAGCGATTGCCTGAGCCTGGCCCCGTTCTTCTGCGCCGATGCCCGGATATGCGCCGGGTGTGTCAATCAAAGTTACGACCGGAATATTAAACTTTTCGGCGAATTTCATTTTCGCAAGGGCCTTGCGGTAGCCTTCGGGATTTGGGCAGCCGAAATTGCATTTTATTTTTTCCTTAGTGTCTCGGCCCTTGTTCTGGCCGATGACCATAACTTTTTCCCTGCCGATATGGCCTGTGCCGCAAACGATAGCGGCGTCATCACCGAAACATCTGTCGCCGTGGAGTTGGCGGAAGTCCTTTACCATAAGATTAAGGTAATCGCCGAGAAGCGGACGTTTTGGATGTCTGGCGACCTGAATGGTCTGCCAGGCGGAAAGGTTTGAATAAATTCGTTTGAATTCGGCGACCTGCTCTCTCTGAAGCTTTCGTATTTCGGACGAATAGTCAATGCCCTTGACCGAGCTTAATCTTGTAAGCTCAGCGATTTGACTGTCTATCTCGACGATTTTCTCTTCAAAAGAGAGGTAATCGCCGCCGTTTTTTATTTTTGTATCTGCCATCGAACCGTAGATTATAACCGTAATTTTCTGTTTAAAAAACTATATGCACAAAAAAATTCCTGCCCATCAGGGCCGGAACCGCTTGATTGGACAGTCGTCCGCTGACTGGAATTGCTTTGTCAAATTAATATTATATCAAATTGTAACAAATTTAGGGCCTTAAACAAAGAAAAAAATTGACAATACAGGAGTTTATGGATACTTTTTAGAAAGCTGACAAAAGGGATTTTCTTTATATAAGGTCTTTAATTTGAAGAACTTACAACAGATTACGGTAATAGGTTTGGGCCTTTTGGGCTCTTCGGTTACATTGGCTGTAAGCCGCGGTAATTGGGGTGTAAAAACGGCCGGCTACAGCCATAGAGCGGCGACCCGAAGGCGAGCCGGAAAGCTCGGCGTTGCGGATGTGATTTTCGACGATATTCAGGAAAGCGTCGCCCTTGCGGACATAGTTATACTGGCGACGCCGATATGCACGTTCGAAGAGATATTCAGGGCAATTGCCCCTGCTCTGAAGGAGGGCTGTATAGTTACCGATGTCGGCTCGACGAAGGTTTTGCCGCATAAGTGGGCGAAAAAAGTCCTGCCGAAATACGTAAATTACGTCGGGTCTCATCCGATAGCAGGCTCGGAACAAAGGGGCGTCGAGTTCGGACGGGACGATTTGTTCGAGGGAACGGGCTGTATCATAACAAAAGATGCCTCGGCCAATTCATCAGCGATAAAGACGCTGAAAAGTTTCTGGCATCGGCTTGGCTGTCGGGTAAGCGAAATGACGCCGGTGCAGCACGATAAAATTTTAGGCAATGTAAGTCATCTGCCGCACGTTGTCGCCGCGGCACTGCTGAACGCATCGGATTCGAATGAGCTGAAATCCTGCGGCAAAGGTTTTATAGATACGTCCCGAATCGCATCGGGGCCGGCGAATATATGGGCGGATATTTTCCATACGAATTCGGATAATATCTGCAAGGGAATCGACAGGACGATTAAAGAGCTGCTGAAAATTAAAAAGGCGGTGAAAGTTAAAAATAAAAAGCAGATTGAAAAGCTGCTTGCACTTGCCCGCGACAAGCGAGCGAGATTAATGGATTACAAGGTGTCGAAGAAGGAACTACAGTGAAACAATGGCGTTTTGAAGTTTTCAACAAGCCCTGTCATAATGATGTACACGGCGGGGATGTTCTCGGCGATATCAAGGAACTCAGGATAGAAACCGTACAGCAGGTTCAGTCGGCCAGAGTGTTTTTGGTTGAAGGCGATTTCGACGAGGCATTTGCAAAACGAATCGGGGGCGAATTGCTCGCCGATGCGGTATGCGAGGATTTTTACATCGGCAAAAGCAAAGCTGCGGCCGGTCTTGCCAAAGCTACCATAATAGAAATTCACCTCAAAAGCGGCGTTACCGACCCCGTTGCCGAATCGGTTATGACGGCTATCGGCGATATGGGCGAAAAATGCCAAAGCGTCAGAACGGCGAGAAAATATATCCTGTTCGGCGAAATTAACGACAAGCAGCTTAAAAAAATCGTCCGCAGACTTTCGAACGATTGTATCGAAACGGTTGTTGTCGGTGCCGAGGCCGAGCCGCCAAGTCCGCATCTTGCGCCTTACGAACTGAAACTTAAGACGGTCAATATAACAAAACTCAGTGAGCAGCAGCTTGTCGAGATTAGTAAAAAAATGGATTTGTTTCTCAACGCCGTTGAGATGAAGACCATACAGGATTATTTCAAGTCGCTCGGCAGAGAACCTGCGGATATCGAACTTGAGGCGCTGGCTCAAACGTGGAGCGAACACTGCGTTCATAAAACTCTCAAGAGCAGCGTGGATTTCGAGTTCGACGGCGAAAAGATTCATTTCGATAATCTTATAAAGGAAACAGTTTTCGGCGCGACGAAACAGCTTGATAAAGACTGGTGCATAAGCGTTTTTAAAGATAACGCGGGCGTAATAGAATTCGACGAAAAGGACGCTATATGCTTCAAAGTTGAGACGCACAATCATCCATCTGCGCTTGACCCTTACGGCGGAGCGGCGACAGGTATCGGCGGAGTTTTGCGCGACCCGATGGGAACAGGATTAGGGGCAAAACCGATTGCGAATACGGATATATTCTGTTTTGCAGAGCCTGATAAAAGTTTCGACGAGATTCCGAGAGGCGTTCTGCACCCAAAACGAATCGCAAAAGGAGTCGTCGCAGGCGTTCGCGATTACGGAAACAGAATGGGAATCCCGACGGTAAACGGAGCGATATTTTTCGACGACCGCTACATAGGCAATCCGCTGGTGTTCTGCGGCAATGTCGGAATTATGCCGAGGGATAAATGCTTCGGCGGGGCGTCTGAGGGCGAACTTATTATGGTCGTCGGAGGAAGAACGGGCAGAGACGGCATACACGGTGCAACTTTTTCGAGCGGGGCGATGACGCACGAACACGAAACGGTATTTTCGCACGCGGTTCAGATTGGAAACGCAATCACAGAAAAGAAAACGCTCGATACGCTCTTGCAGGCAAGAGAGCAGGGGTTATACAGCGCGATTACCGATTGCGGAGCGGGCGGACTCAGCAGTGCGGTTGGCGAAATGGGAGCCGAGCTTGGCGCCGAAGTCGAACTTGAAAAAGTACCGCTAAAATACGCCGGACTTTCATATACCGAAATATGGATTAGCGAAGCGCAGGAAAGAATGGTTGTAGCGGTAAAGCCGGAAAATCTCGAAAAAATCAGCAAAATCTTCGCTGACGAAAACGTCGAGGCGACGGTCATCGGCAAATTCACAAACGATAAAAAACTTACATTAAAATATAACGGCACACAGGTAGGCCGGCTCGATATGGATTTTCTCCATAACGGGCTGCCGAAATATTCGAGAAAAGCAAGCTGGAATTCAAAGAAACTTTCAGAACCTGTGCTTGAGAAAAAAGAAAATTATAATGACGAGCTTTTAGAGATTCTTTCGACTTACAACGTCGCGAGCAAGGAATGGGTGATTCGCCAGTACGACCACGAAGTTCAGGGCGGCTCGGTTGTAAAACCGCTTGGCGGGATTACGAATGACGCTCCAAACGACGCGGCGGTGGTGCAGCCGAAATTTAATTCCGACAAGGGCATCGCAATCGGATGCGGAATGAATCCGTTATACGGCGATATTGACCCGTATTGGATGGCGCTGGCGGGAATCGACGAGGCGATAAGAAATGTTGTCTGCATCGGGGCAAGGCCGGACAGGATTGCACTGCTCGATAATTTCTGCTGGGCGGACTGCAAAAAAGAAGAGACGCTCGGCTCGCTCGTCCGTGCGTCGCAGGCGTGCTTCGACGGCGCAGTCGCGTTCGGTACGCCTTTCATATCCGGCAAAGATTCGCTGAATAATAATTTTATCTGCGACGACGGAACGGAAATATCGATACCGGCGACACTGTTGATAAGTACGATGGGCATTGTCGACGATGTAAAAAAATGCGCAACAGCGGATTTGAAGTCGGCAGACAATCTGCTCTTTGTGGTCGGGCTTACGAAAAACGAGCTTGGCGGCTCGCATTATTATAAAATCAAAAATCAGCTCGGAGCGAATGTTCCGAAAGTCGATTTGAGAGCGGCGAAACTGAACGCTGAGAAAATTCACAAGGCGATAGACGCCGGACTTGTCGCAAGCTGCCACGACTGCAGCGAGGGCGGACTTGCCGTTGCGCTTGCGGAAATGGCGTTCGCAGGCGGACTGGGAGTAATAGCCGACCTTAAAGGACTGCCGAAAACAGAGGATTGTACGAAACCGGATACGCAGCTTTTCAGCGAATCCTGCTCACGATACATTGTTGAGGTTCGGCAGGAAAATTTCAACGATTTCGCGAAACTTATGCTCGGCACAGCATTCGGACAAGTCGGACAAGTAATCAAAGATAAACGCCTGATGGTCAAAGACGGTTCGAGCAGAACGGTTATCGACGCTTCGATTGACGATTTGAAAAACGCCTGGCAAAAACCTTTGAAATGGTAACTTAAAAAATATTCAGCCCGCCGTTTTACGGCGGGTTTTGCTCTATTAAGGTTGTATTTTTTATGGTAAAAGCAATAGTATTAAGAGCGGCGGGCATAAATTGCGATGTGGAGACACAGCACGCACTCGAGATTAGCGGCGCAGCGGCAGAGAGAATTCACGTCAACAGGATTATCGAAAATCCTGGTTTGCTCGATGAATTTCAGATTCTCGTAATTCCGGGCGGATTCAGCTACGGCGACGACGTTGCGGCGGGAAAAATTCTGGCCAACCAGATTATTCATCATCTTTCTGACCGGCTCAATACGTTTATAGAAGACGGCAAAATCGTTCTGGGCATCTGCAACGGCTTTCAGGTTCTTGTCAAGACCGGCATTTTAGGCAAAGTCGAATCGGGCGGCAAACAGCAGCTTACTATTACCAATAACGACAGCGGAAAATTCGAGGACAGGTGGGTCTATCTTGAGCCTTCGAGTAAAAAATGTATCTTCATCGAGCAGGGCAGAAGGATTTACCTGCCGATAGCGCACGGCGAAGGAAAAGTTGTATTCGAAAACGATGATGTGTTTGAAAAAATCAAATCCGACGACCGGATTGCATTTAGATATGTCGATGAGAACGGCAATTTCGGGCCGTTTCCGATAAATCCGAACGGCTCGACAGATTCGATTGCGGGTCTGTGCGATTCAACCGGCAGGGTAATGGGATTAATGCCTCATCCTGAACGATTTGTAAGATTTACCCAGCATCCGCACTGGACGAGACTTGCTGATAAATCAAGAGCTGACGGAAGGACAATTTTCGACAACGCCGTCAAATATATAAAGCAGAATTTTGTATGACCCTGCACAAAAAGTTCTGCTGTAATCACCCCGCAAATCCGAGGCTTCCCCAGCCAAGTTAAAATGGCTTGAATTTTCAAGTATGCTGTGTTCACCTCACAAAACAAGGCGGCATACAACCGAGATAGAAAGGTCTAATTCGCGGGGGCAGTTGTGTTCACCTCACAAAACAAGGCGGCATACAACATTTCCCTGACCGTCAATCTATCGCTGATTGTTGTGTTCACCTCACAAAACAAGGCGGCATACAACGATTGCGGGATTTGTAACGGTATTAAGATGTTGTGTTCACCTCACAAAACAAGGCGGCATACAACAGCTATAACATCTATGAGAGGTATTGTTAAGTTGTGTTCACCTCACAAAACAAGGCGGCATACAACACCGAACAGGCGGGGAGTATGGTGCAGGGGGTTGTGTTCACCTCACAAAACAAGGCGGCATACAACCAGTGAAAATATCCCAAGGCGATGTAATAAGTTGTGTTCACCTCACAAAACAAGGCGGCATACAACTCATCGCAGGCAAGCGGGCTATGGGCCCTTGGTTGTGTTCACCTCACAAAACAAGGCGGCATACAACCCGACCCGAACAGCGCAAAGGCAATCGGCGAGTTGTGTTCACCTCACAAAACAAGGCGGCATACAACTTAAAACTGTGCCTTATGTAGTTGCTACATGGTTGTGTTCACCTCACAAAACAAGGCGGCATACAACTGTCCTGTGTGATTGCTCTTTTACGGCATTGTTGTGTTCACCTCACAAAACAAGGCGGCATACAACCCGACCCGAACAGCGCAAAGGCTATCGGCGGTTGTGTTCACCTCACAAAACAAGGCGGCATACAACTATGGTTTTGCCGATTCCTTTGCCTTCAATGTTGTGTTCACCTCACAAAACAAGGCGGCATACAACTATTTTCGCGTGCCTGCTGCGCTCTTTCCGTTGTGTTCACCTCACAAAACAAGGCGGCATACAACTTTTCCGCCCCTGCACCTGCGCCATTTCTGGTTGTGTTCACCTCACAAAACAAGGCGGCATACAACGCGTTTTTATTAGTGCCAGATGCGAGCCTTGTTGTGTTCACCTCACAAAACAAGGCGGCATACAACTGCCGAATCACTGGCCAGAATGACGGCCGGGTTGTGTTCACCTCACAAAACAAGGCGGCATACAACGCTCGGCGGAACGATGATGCGATACGACCTGGTTGTGTTCACCTCACAAAACAAGGCGGCATACAACCTGTGTTTCACAACATTGTACCACGCCTTGTCTTGGGGCAATTGACTGAGTAAAAAAACAGGCTTTTTTCAAATTCTGAACCGCCATTTTTGTGTTTTTTTCTCACCTTAGGGTATTTCCCGCTAATATAGCGGTATCCCGATTTATCGGGACACAACATACCCCGAACTAAACGTTCTTATTATTAACTTTTTTTATGCCGCCTCTGGCAATGTTTATTGCCGCATTATAATCTGCATTTGCTTCAAAACCACATTTTTTTTCAGAATTTAAACAAACAAATTTCGATTGTTTCCGGTTATTTGCGTCCGTATAACCGCACTGGCTGCAAGTCTGTGATGTATATGCCGGCGGTATATATTTAACTTCTATCTTTTCACGCTTCGCCTTATATTCTATCATTGATTGAAGTTCCTGATAGCCCCAAAATCTTATGATTTTACTCTTTTCTTTTGTATAGTCCCCGTTATCGTTCTTGCCGAAATTTTTAAGGTCTTCCATAAAAATTTTTGATGCCTGTTGTTTTAAAGCAAACTTTATTACTTCTTTGCTGATTTTATGATGAAAAGTGTGCATATACCGGCGTTCAAAGTCCTGCATTTTATATATCGCCCTGTCAACCTTTTGTCTGCCGTGCCTGCCGTTTGCGGGAATATAGTCTCTTTGCCGAAGCCTCTGGTCTCTTTGCATTTTAAATCTCTTAAGCAAAACACTGCTTCCGATATATGCCCTTGCATTGCCTTTATTGACGGCGCATACGGCAGGTATGTTTATACCGCAATCAACGCCAACCGTCATATCGTCAAGCAGTTTATTTTCTTTTTCAGGCATATTAACGCACAGAAGCAAAAACCACTTTTTATCTCTTTTTATAAATTTGCTGTCGCAGAATTTATATTGTCCGCTTATTATTCTTTCGACGACTGCTCGATTGCCGCTCTTGTCTCGACCAAACCATAATTTAAGTTGGATTCCTTTAAGCCACTTTAATATATATTCATCTCCTTGTTCCTCTATGCTTGTGGACTGGCTTCGCACAGGTATCCAGCCGTTGTTATATGTCCGAAGACTTCTTTCGCCTTTAAGCAAACCGTTTTTTAAATCATTGCGAAAATCTGCGTATGCAAGGTTCAAGGTGTCGTCTGTAATACGCGATGGAATATCTGGGTGTTGCGGCCTTAATATGTGATAGACCGTTTGCGTAAAACTGTATTTATATTTTTCTTTGAAATACTCATTTATTTTTTTGCCTTTAAGCTCATTGGCCATTATTTCCTGCCAATATACGTAAAACATACTCTGCGATTTATTGGCTATCAGCCTGCAATTTCGAAGATAATCCTCAAGGATTGTGTAATGTGTTTTATCTAATGGCCATATTTGTATTTTTCGGGTTACTATCATAATATTACAGCCTTTTAAATTTTCCTCTGCTGCTTTTTAGTTTTTCTGTCTCCTGTATTCTTTCTTCGCTGATAACTGCTTATCAATTCTATCTCCTTTCCCTCTTATTTTCTACCATTCATCTCTTTTTGTCAATCCCGCTGTTTCCCCGCCGCCGTTTAACGTTTATTGGAAGCAAAGTTGGATGTTCAGTGTTCGATGTTTACCCGCCTCTGGCGGGCTGGCGGCAAGTTTACTTGTAAGCAAAGATCGACGGTTTTGAATTCACGGCAATTGATATTGCCGTTGAAACAAACAGCGTAAATCCGCGTCATCCGCGGTTAAAAAATTATTCTTCTTTCCAGAGTCTTTTTACTCTGCCAATTCTTATTTTGATTTTCGCGACATTATCATCGACTGTCAATCCTGCTCTGCCTTTGCCCAGTGTTATATGGTCGAAGTCGAGGCCGTTTTCTTCGCTGAGTTTTGCCGCGGTTGCGGGCGATGCTTTTAGGATGTAGATAATTCTTTCGAGTGTCTGGTTGGCCATCATTGCGCCTGTGTCGAGTACTTGGCTGTCCTGTCGAAGCTGCATTATATCGTCTCGGAAGTTATCGAGCGCTTTTTGGAGTATTGCGATTCGTTTTTCGTTTTCGTTCGGGTATGGCTCGGTCAATGTCGCTTCATCGAGTACGATTTCGCTGTCGAACCGCAGTTTTTGTCCTTCCGCCAACAGGTGCCATGGTTTTTCATCGACTGCGAGGAAGTATTTTCTTGTTAGTGTAAAATCTTCTTCATCGAATGCCGCCATTGTCAGCCAAAGCTGCGATGTTCCTTTTTTTTCGCCCCAGCTTGCAACAGTGCTTTCGCTTTGGCTTATCAGTTCTTTTTCATATTGTTTTATGGTTTCGAGTACTTCAGCGCTGCTGCTTCGTTTTATATGGATAGATTGATAGGCTGCGGGCAGTTGTTTTGTACGGGGTTTCGGTTCGGGTTTTATTCGTTCTATTGGCTCTTCTATTCCGCATCCGGCAAAAAACACCGCCGCCGTCAATACCAAAAATTTACAAGCCTTCAAATCAGACCCTTTCCATAAAACAACCCATCCGCCGCAGGCGGATTCCACAATTTTTAGTTTTTAGTTTTTTTTATACTTCTTTTGAGTCTATCCACTTCATCATTTTACGCAGTTTTCGACCTACTTTTTCGAGTTTGCAGTTATAGTCTTTTTTGTAGAGTGCGTTGAATTTTTTCATACCGCCTTTATATTCGCCGACCCATTCTTTAGCGAATTTTCCGCTCTTGATTTCCGACAGGATTTTCTTCATTTCGGCTCTGGTTTTATCTGTAACGATTCTTGGCCCTCTCGTCAAATCGCCGTATTCAGCGGTATTTGAAATGCTGTATCTCATATAGCTCATCCCGCCCTGATACATCAAATCCACAATCAGCTTCACTTCGTGGCAGCACTCGAAATAGGCGATTTCGGGTTGGTAGCCGGCTTTGACAAGAGTTTCAAATCCGGCTTTGATGAGAGATGTCAAGCCGCCGCAAAGAACCGCCTGCTCGCCGAATAAATCAGTCTCAGTCTCCTCCTTATAAGTGGTCTGAATAATTCCGGCCCTTGCGCCGCCAATACCATTGCCCCAGGCTAAAGCAATCTTCTTCGCCGTTTTCGTGGCATCCTGCTTGACAGCAACTAAACAAGGTACGCCGCCGCCTTTTTCATACTCCGCCCTAACCAAATGGCCGGGACCCTTCGGAGCTATCATTACAACATTCACATTCTTAGGCGGAACAATATACTTAAAATGGATATTAAAACCGTGACAGAAACCTAACGTCTGACCAGCCTTTAAATTAGGCTTAATCTGAGTCTCATAAATCTTCGCCTGCATCTCGTCCGGCAGTGTAATAATTATCAGTGTCGCTCCGTTCATCGCCGTTTTTATATCGCCAGGCTTGAAGCCGTGCTTCTGTGCCAGCTTATAATTAGCAGTCCCCTTCAACTCCGCTACCGCAACCTTAATGCCGCTGTCACGAAGATTCAAACTGTGAGCATGACCCTGACTGCCATAACCAATAACCGCAACCTTCTTACCCTTCAACGGCCCAAGTGGGGCGTCTTTTTGATAATATACCTTTGCCATCGCTAAAATCTCCTAAATTAAGTTTATACGCGTTTTTCGTTGAACGGTTGTGCTGCTCGCTTCGCTAAAAGAAGTAAGGAAACCTTCCGAGAACGTTTTTCGTTGAACGGCGGCGCTGCTCGTTTCGTCTTACGGTAAACGTCAAACGTAACCGTGACGAGTCGCGCAACCGCAACCTTACGTTCTTCCCTGCTTCCTTAACTCCTTTACCTCTTTACTTCCTTTATCAGCCGCAACCGTTTAATACGACCTTCAGGCTCTACTTTTACCCCCAAATCGCCTATTTTGCAAGGTTTATTTTGGGCTGTCGAGGGGCAGTTTTGCATGCTCCCTGCCCCATGCCTACGGCGGGCAAGCCTGATGTCAATCCACAACAAGTACATTATATTCGTTTTGTGAAGTAGCTGCCCTGCAACTGCTTAATTATCCCCTTTAGTCTCATCAAAACAACCGCTGCGTTGACTGCGGCGGCTGTAAGAGAAGTTTGGTTTATTATCTGCTCTATATGGACAGGCTCACTATCAAGACAATCATAAATCCTTTTCTCGATATCGGTCAGATTCATTGCTGGAAAAAGGGGACATTCTGCTTTTTGGACAACCTGTTTTGTCGTTTCAGTTAAATGTTCGGCAAAATCCTTTTGCAGAAATTCGAGCGTTTCAATTACGTCTTCGACCGACTCGACGAGTTTGGCTCCGTCTTTAATAAGTTTATGCGGCCCTTTCGACAGCGGCGAATCGATTCTGCCCGGGACCGCCATTACTTCTCTGCTGTTTTCCATCGCCGCCCGCGCTGTAATCATCGCACCAGACCTCGGCATCGCTTCGACAACGATTGTCGCAAGACTCAATCCTGCGATAATCCTGTTGCGCGGCGGGAAATTCTCCGCTAATGGTTCGTACTCGAGCGGCAATTCGCTTATGCACGCCCCGTTTTCGCAAATTTTCTCGAATAGCTGTTTGTTTTCAGGTGGGAATATTTTTGCAAGTCCGCACCCCTGTACTGCAATAGTTCTGCCGTTTGCGCTCAATGCTCCGCTGTGAGCTGACGAGTCGATTCCTCTTGCCATACCGGATATAATAGTGAATCCTGCCGATGCGAGCAGGTGTGCGAATCGTGAGGCTTGTTCGCTTCCATAATGACTGCATTGGCGTGCCCCGACAATAGCGACGGCAAGATTATCGCTCGGCCGGATATCGCCTTTGACGTAAAGCACTGCCGGCGGGTCGTAAATCTTTTTCAATAGCGCAGGATACCGCTCGTCTAAAAGGCTGATAATGCAGACGCCGGATTTGTCGGCCAGTGCGAGTTCCTTTTCAGCGTCGAAATTTTTCCTCGAATTGACGATTTTTTCAGCCGTTTTCTGTCCTATACCGTCGATTTGTGCCAGGCCGTTCGCCGAAGCGGCGAGGACTGCCTCTGCCGAGCCGAAGCGTTCAAGCAGACGCCCGAAAATAACCGGCCCAACCCCCTCGGAATGAACAAGTTTAAGCCACTTATCTACATTTTCCGAATGTTCTCCCATCTTGCACCTATCAAATCGTTTTACTGGTGATATTTCTCTATTTTATGATGTCTTTATTTATCATAAGGCCCTAAAAATCTTTCACCGTTGAAATGTATCAAATGGCTTGGATTATCAGCAACCCATACCTCTGTTTCCCATGATATCTCAGAAATATACTTCGCTAAATCTGATTTCTTTAGAAAGCAAGTTACATAAACCAATTTGGATTTGATCGACTTAAATAAATTTGATAATTCCAATCGCCGTTTTGCATCGACTGGGCCGTGGCTGGTTACCGCTTCAATCAATACAATCCAGCCTTTCTTCTTATAGTGCACAACTACATCAGGCATCTTGCCGTGGATATCAATTTTTACCCCCATTTTTTCAAAAGCTATTTCGTCACAGTAGCCAAATTTAAGGCCGGTATCTCCAACATATAAAATTTTCCCATTTGGAGTGAACCTCCTACAGCAGCCCTCGATAATTTTCTTTATGAATTTATTAGGCTCTCCGGGCGACAACATGATTTTCTTGTCTTTGGATATTTTGACCGGAATCTTCCTTGTTTTTTTCATACTATGTAAATTAAATTTATATTTTGTTCTTCAATCTACTTTTGAAGTAATGCCATGCTCTTTCAATATGTTTTTCCAACTTTCGATATGGAAGTCTTTAACCTCAGTTGATTTCCGAAAATCTTCAAGTAAATTCCTTGAATAGATTTCTAAATAAGCTGCATAATCATCAACAAAACGAAAATAGTATTTTAAACTTCCAATAATACCATTAACTATTATTTCAAGCCCATTATCTTTTTTAATCTTTAAAATAAATTGATTTACAAATTCAGCTTCTTTGCTTGAGACAAAAGTTTCATTATAGGTTGTAAGTATATAATAACGCTCAATATTTGTATCTTTAGACTTTTTTGCTATGTCAAAAATCATATCGCGGCTTATAGGGATATTATGTTTGATTTCGACCATTTCGAAGGGCGTTTTGTCGCTATTCCAAACTTCTACATCCCCAAAACCATGTTTGTCAGAAGAAGTATGCACATTCAAACATGTCAATAATTTTTGTTTATAACGTTTAACATTTTTCATTAAAAGTTGATAAACAGAAAATATCGCAATAACAGGCAATCTTGAACTTCGATCATTTTCAAAATGAGTCTCAAGCATCTTTATTATTGTATTTATGTTGATAATATTTTTAAAATTTTCAGATTCGATGTTTTCATCGAAAATCACATCCTCTATGAGCGTAAGTGCCTGCAATTTCACAAAAATATACACAAGACAATCGAATGGTTCGATATTACCTTTCTGCACTGCATCAAAGATTAGAAGATAACTATTTTTAATAGTTTTATCTCTAATTTTTAACTTCGGCCCTTCTTTTAGATCCCATTTTATTTTCTCACGTGTTGCAAGAGTTAAAAAGGCTGATTCTTTATTTGCATATCGTGGGAAATGTATTTTGAAGAAAGGAGTAGTTACTCTTGTATCAAGACTTCGAGCAGAGTATCCACCGCGGAAATCTGTTCTATGTAAACGGACATCTTGTTTTGGCGTATCTATTTTTTTTATAAGACTTGTTACCATTGCAGATAATAATGATTTATTACTATCGATTTTTGCAATCAAATTATCTATATTGCCTGAAATAATGGTTGGAAATTGGTCAGACTTTTTAGCGGCTATTACACTTTTAGCTTCTGAAAATGCTTTTTCTAAAACGTCCTCTGCTTTCATACAAATAATTCCTCCATCCCTACTATAGTATTTCGCAATCTTCGCTCTGCGTACCTGACGTATTCATCAAAAATCTCTATACCAATATAATTTCTGGATAGTTTTTTTGCAACAACTGCGCTTGTTCCGGAACCCAAAAAAGGGTCAAGTATAATATCATTTTTCTTTGTGAGCAGTTTAATAAGTTCTTGAATCAAAAATTCAGGATACACTGCGGGATGGATATTTCCTTTTAGGGTCTCTACGTTTGACTCAATGATATCTCTCCTTATTGAATTTCCGTAAATTTTAATAATCGTAAATCCTTTTTTCTTTATTTGTGTTAACCTTCCGCCAGCTTGCCCGCCATATGGCAAAGCATGAATGTCTCTTATTTTCATTCTAAAGCTTTCAAGTTTCCCTTTTTTTACTTCATCAATCACTTCTTGAAGTTCTTCTTTTGCGTGGACTTTTTCAGAATCAGACAAATTCGAATGTTCTATTATTTCAAAATATTTTTTCCCAATATCGTTTCCTGCTTTTTTGCTGTTTCCATTACCATTGATATATCTGTCCTTATGTGCCAAAAAAGCGTCTCTGTTGAAATGGTATTTATTTGATTTGACAAAAAGAAAAAAAGGTTCTTTTGACGGCACTAATTTCCGCGGATCTTGTTTGGGAGCGGGATTAGGTTTTACCCATGTTATTTCATTGAGCAATCGAACTTTGGGTTCTTTTTGAGCTTGCAATGCAAAATGATAAGGCACAAGCAATAAATTGCCGTCAACGTATTTGTCACCAATATTAAAAACTATAGACCCTGTATCTTTTATAATTCGCACACATTCTCGAAAAACATTCATTAAATTATAGATGTATTCATCAAGGGTCTGTTCATTTCCGATGCCTATTCCACCATAATCTCTTTGCTTGAAATACGGCGGGCTAGTAATTATCAAATCTATGGAGCTAGGCGGGATTTCGTTCATTATTTGCAAACAATCACCGCAGTATATTTTATTTAATTGAAGCCTCGACATTAAACCAATATTCCCTCCATGAATCATTATGTGAAACCTTTATGTCAATCTATTCGAACAATTCTACCATTCCCGCGATTCTAACAACATACTCTAACAAATCAATGTCTTCTATTTGTTCTGCTCTTTCTAGCGGCTAAATATTATAACGATTTCCGCCATTCCTTTATTTCTCCTTTGTGCTAATTCTCCTCAATTTTATCACTAAATCCTCATAAATCAAACCCAATACTTCGTGGTGAAGGAAGCCCGAAAATAACTACCGTTATCCCTTAAAAATGAACAATTACGAGCCAATCGCGTATATTTTCTGTATGAGTTGCCAAATTTTCTCTCTAAAAAAGGGAATGTTTTGTAATCTTTTTATCCGAATTAGGCCTAAAATCAATGAAGATTTTACAGTTTTTTCGTAAAAAGTAACAGAATCTCGGTAAAAACCGATATGGCGAATCCGAAAACTATTAAGAAAATTGGTCTAAATTTTAGGCCAAATTCCATCCGTAACTGTATGGTTTATAAGACGTTATAAAACAAGGTTAAACGGATAGACAACGCTGTTATTGTTAATAATCGGTTATAAATTGACTCAGGGTCTTTTTCTTGCTATTGTAAGGGGCTTATGGTTTTACAGAAAAGCACAAATAGAAGAGCGGGTAGAAAGTCCGGCAAGACTGCGCCTGTCAAGACTGCAAAGCAGTTTCGCACTGTCAAGCAGGCATTGGAGTATTTATTTACTCGTACCGACTACGAGAAGCAGTCTCGCCTCCGCTATAATGTAACAACGTTCAGTCTTGAGCGGATGGAGAAGCTATTGTCATTGGTCGCCAATCCTCACAAGAAACTCGCCACAGCCCATATTGCCGGCTCGAAAGGCAAAGGGTCAACGGCGACGATGCTGGCCAGAATGCTGCAGGCAAATAGCTATTCAGTCGGACTATATACATCTCCGCATGTAGTTGACCTGCACGAAAGAATCGAAATCAACGGAAAACGAATATCAGATTCCGAGCTGACGGCTCTTGTTAATCGCATATACGCACCCGTTGAAAAAATGGCAAAAATAGACCCGCCGACATTCTTCGAGATATTCACGACAATGGCGTTTCTATACTTTGTGGATAAGAAAGTCGATATTGCGGTTGTCGAAACGGGACTGGGCGGAAGACTGGACAGCACAAATGTGCTCGAACCTGCCGTGGTAGGAATAACAAGCATAAGCATCGACCATCAGAATCTGCTCGGCAAGACAATCGACTGTATAGCGAAAGAAAAAGCCGGCGTTATTAAGAAAGGCATCCCGATAATAACCGTGCCGCAGGAGCCTTTGGCGATGAAGGAAATCAAGAAACAGTCGCTTGCGGTCAAGGCTCCGCTTTCGGTTACCGGCAAAGACATAGACTTTTCGTACAGATTCGAGTCGTCCCGCGAATACGGCCCGCATACGAGAATATGCCTGACGACGCCGACCAGCAAATTCGAACATCTCAGAGTTCCGCTGCCCGGCGAGCATCAGGCGATGAACTGCGGACTTGCAATCGCGATGCTCGATTCCCTCAAGGCAGGCGGGTATAAAATCGACGACGCCAAGGCCATCGCAGGCCTGAAAGATATAAAGATGCCGGGCCGAATGGAAATTATACATACCGACCCGCGAATCCTGATTGACGGCGCCCACAACGCAGCCAGTATCCGAGCGCTTATTCAGGCCATCGGCCAGCACGTGCCTTACGATTCGATGATTGTCATCTTCGGATGCGGACAGGACAAAGATGTGCGAGGTATGCTCGAACAGCTCCAGTACGGAGCCGATAAAGTGATATTTACCCGCAGCAATTCGCCCAAGGCGATATACCCGCAGGACCTTGCGGATATGTACACGGAAATTTGCGGCAAGATGTGCCAGACGGCGATGAGCCTCAGAGAAGCGCTGCGAATCGCTTCGGCGGCAATCGGCAAAGAAGATTTAATCTGTATCACCGGCAGCTTCTACCTCGTCGGACAGGCAAAGGTAATGTATTTGCCGAAATAAAGCAGATTGCAGATTATAGATTTAAGGGAGCCTCTAATAATTCAGGAAATTGAGATTGCTTCGTCGTTTTTGGGCGAAAACGCCACAAAAACTTCTCGCAATGACAATTTTTAGAGGTTGCCTTAAGATTTAAAACCCGTTTTAAAGAACGGGTTTTTTTATATCGAAAGAGCGCATAAAAAAAGCGGCGCCTGTGATGCCGATGTTCACTGGGTCCGACCTACCGGAAGCCAGCCCCCAGGACAACCACCGCAGGGATTACCCGCTCCATATAAACTATACAATATAATCCGATGAGTTGCAAAAAAACAGGAGTATGTAAATATACTATTTTCGCAGGTTATTTGCCACCTTAACCACGTCGAGCATCTCGGCAACATCGTGGACCCTTACAATCGAAACGCCCTCAAGTACGGCCTGAGCAACCGCTGCCGCCGTGCCGAAAATCCTGTCCTTCGGATTCTCCTTGCCTGTTAATTCGCCGATAAACCTCTTTCTGCTTGGCCCGACCAAAACCCTGTATCCGCTGTTTACGAAGACATTCAGATTTTTCAAAAGCGCAAGATTATGCTCCAAAGTCTTGCCGAAACCTATGCCGGGGTCGATAAAGATTTTTTCCTTTTCAATGCCCGCCTTTTGAGCGGCCTCTGCCCGCTGTAATAGATAATCGAGAACTTCCTTGACGACGTCTTTATATTCAGGCTCGATTTGCATCGCGGCAGGGCTGTTTTGCATATGCATCAAAATTACGGGCACTTTTTTCTCAGCCGCCAGCTTCGCGGTCCTTTCATCCGACAGGGCAGTAATATCGTTTATGAGCGCTGCGCCCGCGTTAATGGCCGTTTCGACAACTTCATAGTCTTTGCTGTCGATGCTGATTGGGATTTTTATTTTTGACGCGAGTTTTTCGATTACGGGTATCGCCCGTTCGATTTGCTCTGCCGCACCGACTGGTTTTGAGCCGGGACGTGTGGATTCTGCGCCGATGTCGATTATCGCTGCGCCTTGAGAAGCCATTTCAAGACCTCGCTCAATTGCTTTTTGAGGAGCGAAAAAGTCCCCGCCGTCGCTGAACGAATCAGGGGTAACATTCAAAACGCCCATTGCGATACAGCCTGCGGAAAAATCGAGTTTTCCGCCCGGCCAGCTCAGGATATCGGAGTTTTTATTATGCAACTTTGAAACCCAAACCATCAAAAACCTTTTTTAGTTTTTTATCTTCGATGGAAACGTGCGTATTTTGAAATTCTCTGCGGATGTGATAATTTTTCCGCAGGCTGTCGAAATACGCGCTGCGCATCTCGGCAGGCTCATCTATTATGCGCCTTAATTTGGCGTCGTCCATTTTTATATCGTAGAGAGTATTCACTACAGAAAGTAGGCTCTGGATTCCCGCTTGCGCGGAAATGACAGGATGAACCGGCGGCGGCAAAAAATTTTTCGCGGTAAATTTCGGCTCGATTCCGAAATGTTTGCAGAACGCATCATAAATCATAATCATACCCGCGACTTTGCCATCGTAGGAATAGCCCGCGATATGCGGCGTGCCGAAATCGACCATTTCAACGAGCTCAACATCTATATCCGGCTCTTTTTCCCAAACATCGAGTACGCAAGCCTTTATTTTGCCGTCAGTTATAGCGTTTTTCATTGCAGCAGTATCGTGTACGCCTCCGCGGCAGGTATTGAAAAAAATTACATTGTTTTTCAATGCCTTAAAAAATTTCTCATCTGCGAGGTGATAAGTTTTATCGATTCCTTCATAAGTGAGCAGCGTATGGAGTGTTATGATATCGCAATCGAGAATTTCTTCGAGCGGCCGGTATTTTTCGTCGTTCGTTTGTCTTTTCAAGGGCGGGTCGTTGAGAACGATTTTCATTCCGAGTGCTTTTGCTTTTTTTTCTACTTTGCTTCCGACGTTGCCGACGCCGATGATGCCGATTGATTTTTTTGAGATATCGAATTTATATTTATCGGCCAAATTTAAAAGTGCCGAGACGATATACTCAGCCACCGAGTTTGCGTTCGAGCCGGGCGCAGATGAGAAGCCGATGTTTTTATCCGCAAGATAATTAATGTCAATATGCTCGAATCCGATTGTTGCTGTGCCGACAAATTTTACACCTGTTCTTTCGAGCAGATTCTTATCGACCTTCGTAATGCTGCGGACCAGAAGCGCATCGGCGTCTTTCAGAATATCGGGTGTAATTTTCCGGCTGTGAATTGTTAAACAATCTCCGACAGAGCGGAAGCACTCTTTTACAAACGGTATATTTTCGTCCGCGATAATAAGCATATTTCCATCCTGCTTAAAAACGACATTATATCCGATATTGCCTGTGATGCCAATATGATATGCTATTTTGCGCAGGCGTTTTGAGCTGCGCCGAGAGCCTGTGCGAGTTCCTCGGTTAATTTTTCGACAAGCACTTTTACCGGTATGATTTCGGTGCATTTATAAGCGTTTGAGCCGGCGAACACGAAGGATTCGTCCAGTTTGCCGTTCGATGCGTTGGATAAAACTTTGGCTATGCAGTACGGCGCCTTTTCAGGGTCGCAGGTTCGCAAACATTTGTAAACGCAGGTGAAAGGCATAGTCAGTCCCTGTTTGATTTTTTCCACAAACGGGCTGTTAATAACTCTGCCCGGCAGTCCGACCGGACTTTTGATAATCGTAATATCGTCTGGTCCGGCGTCGATATAAGCCTGCTTGAATTTTTCAGGGGCATCGCATTCGTTCGTACATACGAACCGCGTCGCCATTTGAACGCCGGATGCGCCGAGTTTGAGAAAACGCGCGATGTCAGCTCCGTCGAATATTCCGCCCGCCGCAATAACCGGAAACTTAGGCTCGAATGAATTGGCAAGGGCAACAACTTCTTTGACTATTTCTTCAAGCGTCATTGCGCTTCCGTCGGCCAAACTGTCGAAAGAATATCCGAGATGGCCGCCCGCTTTGACGCCTTCGACAATCACGGCATCGGGCAGTTTATCGTATCGGCCTTTCCATCTTTTGCAAATCAGCGCAAGAGCCTTGGCCGATGAAACAATGGGAATCAGCTTAATATCTTTTCCGTTGAGAAATTTCGGCAAATCCAGCGGCAGTCCCGCGCCGCAGATGAGCATATCGGCATCTTCCTCGACAGAGACCTTGACAAGATTTTCATAATCGGTAAGGGCGACCATAATATTGACGCCGATGATTCCTTTGGTAATGCTTTTCGCTTTTCTGATTTCGGCTCTTAGTGATTCGCCGTTAAAGGCCCACAACTCTCCGCCCCTGAGGTTTTCAAATAGACCGATTCCCGTGCTGGCGATAACTCCCGCGCAGCCGGTATTAGCGACCGCAGAGGCAAGGCCTGCCACCGAGATTCGTATTCCCATTCCGCCCTGGATTATCGGCGGGTAAATTTCTAAATTCCCTATTTTTAAGGAGGGAACAACATTTTTGCTCATAAGTATCTCAATCAAACAATGTTAGCGATATACAAAAACAGCTATAAAAAGATATGTATAGAAATGATATCGCTGTTTGCAGGCGTTATCTCGCAGATTACCGTTTTAAACAGCCGCTTTCAGTTTAAATACATATTGATTGTCATTCTAACACTAATCCGCTCCGCCGACAACAAATATCTTTTTTTAACCGTCAAGCTTAAATCCGGCGATTTTTTCTCCGCAATCTTTGCAGAGGCTGTTCTGGATTTCGTTTTTGGTTATATAATATCCTTCCCGCTCGATTAGCAGGTGCTGACATTTCGGGCAGTACGTATTTTCCGCGTTTGCCGAGCGTAAATTGCCGATGTAAACATACCGCAGTCCCGCCGCCTTTGCGATGTCATAAGCTCTCTGCAGAGTTGTCCCCGGCGTCGGAGGTGTTTCGGTATATTTATATTGCGGATAAAACCTGCTGATGTGCCAAGGCGTATCCGGCCCGCAGGTATTGACGAGGAAATCCGCAATCTGTTTCAATTCCTCGTCAGAGTCGTTTTGTCCCGGCACAACCAGCGTCGTAATCTCCATCCATATTTTCGTATGTTTGGCGATGTATTCAATTGTTTCGAGAACAGGTTTCAATTTCGCTTTGCACAGATTTTTATAGTAGTCCTCGCTGAAACTTTTCAAATCAACATTGATTCCATCGAGCCAGTCAGCGGCAAAATCGAGCGCCTCTTTCGTCATAAAACCGTTGGAAACAAAAACATTGGCGAGCCCTTTTTGTTTTGCGATTTTTCCGCACTCGGCGGCGAACTCCATAAAAACCGTCGGCTCGGTATAGGTATATGCCATACTTTTGCAGTCCGCCTTAACGGCGAAATCCACAATCCTCGCAGGCGTAATTGACTGCCCGTCGATTTGTCCTTCATCGAGTGCCATTTGGCTGATTTGCCAGTTCTGGCAGAACACGCACTGGAAATTGCACCCAGGCGCAGCGATGGAAAAACTCCTGCTGCCCGGCAGGAAATGAAACAACGGCTTTTTCTCGATGGGGTCCGGATTGGCCGAGCAGAGTTTATGATAATTGAGTGAGTATAATTTGCCGTCGATATTTTTGCGTACCTGGCAATGCCCCGAATCGCCGTCTTTTATTACGCATCGCCAACTGCAAAGATTGCACTGCACCTTTTTATCGTCGAGCGGTTCGTACAAAACGGCTTCTTTAAAGTTTTCCGCCATACCGGTATTATAACAAACCGAAAGCCTGTGCCAAAACCTTAATTGGATGAATTACTTTTTTGGCCGTCATCTGCTCAATCTGCATTTTGCACGTCGAGCATTCGGTTAAAACAATGTCGGCGCCGGAATTCTCTATTTTCTCAGCGAGTTTTTCCCCGATTTTCATCGAAAGCTCGTAATTTTTCTTCTGCATCCCGAACGTCCCAGCGATTCCGCAGCACCCGCCGTCAAGCTCTTTTACCTTAATCCCCGCGAGTTTCTCCATTATTTCAACCGTAGCGGGCTTGAGCGCAATCGAATGACAAGGCGTATGGTGAACAAAAATTTTCTCATCAGAGCCGTGAACGTCAGTGAGCGGTACAGTTGAAACTTTATTTTGTTTTATAAGACCCCTTAAATACTCGAAAAGCTCAAACGTATTTTCCGAAACTGTTTTTACGTCCGGACTATCGACGAAAAATCTCAAATCCTCCTTGAGGCACATCGCCGCGCTCGGCTCGGAACAGACAATTTTATATCCCGCCTTTACCGCCTCGGACAGATGTTCGACGTTATACCGCAAATCCTTTCTGCTGGTTTTTATATCGCCGTAAACAACCGCAGGCAGCGGTGCAGGCCTTTGCTTTGGAACAATTACATCTATATTATTATGCCGCAAAAACTTTATGACTGCAAAGCCAATCTCGTGGTCGTTGTAATTGGCGAAAGTATCCGTAAAATACGCGACCTTATCGCTCGGATTCTCTAATTTTGGCTGAGCGGCAAGATATTTGTTCGCTTTTCTTAAAAAGCTCGAAAATCCGAATTTCGGCATCGTCCTTCTTTTGTCGATTCCCGTTGCGATTTGCATTGCCCCTCTTACAGGCGTAAGACTCATAAAGAAATTGCTGACAGGTGCAAACGCCGAAGCGAAAATACTCATATATCGGTTCGACGACAGGATTTTCGCCGTTCGGTTTTTCTTTAATCTCGTCCGCACCTCCATCATCATCTTCGAGACGTTCACTCCCGACGGACAATCCACCTCGCAGGCGCCGCAGTTCAGACACGTCGCCAAAATTTCCCTGAAAGTTTCCGACTCGAAATCCTGCTCCGTCAGCAATCCCTTTGCCCACGCCGCCAGCAGATTCGCCCTTGCCCGCGATGAGTATTTCTCTTCGCCCGTAGCCCGAAACACCGGACACATCCGCAGCGCAGATTCATTACTCCTGCAAACCCCGCAGCCGCTGCATTGAATAACATCGAATTTAAACTCATCAGGCCCGAAATTCAGCACCGGCTTTACCCTTTCGTCGATAACTTTGTTCCTGCCGCGAAGATCCTGCGTCATAATCTCCGGATTTTCATTTATTATCTTGCCGGGATTGAGAATATTTTTCGCATCGAAAATTTTCTTTATCCCTTTCAGCACCTCGTAATATTCTTCGCCGTACTGTTTCTTTATGAATGCCGCCCGAACAAGCCCGTCCGCGTGCTCTCCGCTAATCGAGCCGCCCAGCGACCAGGCAAGGGCAAAAACTTCGTTTGCCATCTCCGTCATTTTTTTGACATCTTCAGCGTCCGACAAATCCAGATGGGGCCTGACGTGCAGCTCCCCGTCGCCTGCGTGCCCATAATATGTCATATCGACTTTATATTTTTCCTCGACTTTTTTCAGCCCCCGAACATACTCGGCAAGTTTTGCGTTATCGACCGAAACATCTTCGATAAAAGGCACAGGCTGTTTAGGCCCTTTCTGCCTGCTCAAAAGCGGCACAGCGTCTTTTCTGCATTTGAACAATCTTTTTTGTAAAGCAGGCTCGAACACAATTTCCTTATCGAAGCAAAGCCCGCCGACCGCCGCCGCCGTCTTTTCAATCTTTTCCCTGACCTCCTGCTGGGTGTCGCCCGTATGCTCGACAAGCAGGCTCGCCGCAGAGACCGGATTTAAAATATCGTGATACTGCTCGAATGCCTCACGCGCGATTATGATAAATTTATCATCCATCAGCTCGCACGCTGACGCCCCGCAATCGACAATCAGCGGCACCGCCGTCGCCATTTTCTCCAGCGTATCGAACTCGAACTGCACAACTCCGCTGACTTTTGGAATTTCCACCGTCCGCAGCGTAATTTCCGTAAATATCGCCAGCGTTCCTTCCGATGCCGCAAGAAGTTTTGCCATATCGATTCTGCCGTTATGTATAACCCCTGCGATGTTATATCCGCTGCGATTTCGTTTAGTCTTCGGCTGCGTCTTTTCTATGACCGCTGCCTTTGCATTGAGTAATTCGAAGCAGTCTCTTGCGATTTTTTTCTCTCCCCCTTTGTCATTCCCGCGGAAGCGGGAATCTATATCATTTACAAACTCGACCAGCCTTCCGTCCGCAAGCACCGCCTTTATCTTTTCTATATATTCTGCGATATATCCATATTTTAGCGAATGCGCTCCGGTAGCATTGTTTGCGACTACTCCGCCGATGACCGCGCGATTGCCGCTTGACGGGTCGGGCCCGATTTTCCGCCCGAATTTCGCCAGGTATTTATTCAAATCGTCCAGTACGACTCCCGCCTCGCAGCAGACGGTCTTGCCGTCGTCGTTTGTCCCGATGATTTTGTTCATATATTTTGTCGTATCGAGCACGATTCCGCTCGACAGCGCTTCGCCCGCAAGTCCGCTTCCTGCCCCCCGCGCGACAATCGGTATATTATTCTCATCGGCGTATTTCACCGCCGCGCAAATATCTTCCGCATCCTTAGGCATAACAATGCACTGCGGGATTATCTGATATATACTCGCATCGGTACTGTATATGACGCGGGTAAAGATATCCGCCATACAATCGCCCGCAATCAGCCGCGAAAGCTCGTCCGCTATCTGTTGTGAATCTCTATTCGCCATATTAAATTATTGAGATTTTACTGCTTTAAGGCGTAATTGCGCAGCAAAAAATCTGTGTAATCTGTGGTTAAATTTTATCCGCAACCGTTAAACGTAATACGAAACGAGCCTCGCAACCGCAACCGATAAACGCGTCCTTACTGTTTCCCGTTAACTTTTATATCCTCGAATGAAATTTGCATCGACTGCAGGTCTGTATCGCTTACCTCTCCTTTGATAAATCGCTGAACCTCGGGCAGCTTGCTGTTTTTAATAGTATCAGCGTCGCCTTCGATGAGTATTTTGCCGTTATGCAGCATTACTATCCTGTCCCCTATTTTCGATGCGCTGTTCATATCGTGCGTTACAACGATACTCGTAACGCCCAGCTCTTTTTGCGTCTTCAAAATCAATTCGTTAATTATATCCGCCCGTATCGGGTCGAGTCCCGTCGTCGGCTCGTCATAAAGTATCACTTCCGGATTCAGTGCGACTGCCCTTGCAAGTGCGACGCGTTTTTTCTGTCCGCCCGAAAGGCTCGCCGGATAATAATCCTGAAATCCGTCCATTCCAACCATTGCCAGCTTCGTCTTTACAATTTCATCCAGTTTCTTTTGGTCCTTTATTTCGGTATGCTGCCTTACCGGAAATAATATATTCTCAGAAACACTGAAGCTGTCGAACAGCGCCCCGCCCTGAAACAGAAATCCCATCTGCGTCCGCACGCCCTGCAGTTCTTTTTCGTCGAGGTTATCGATTCTCTGGTTATGAAAATATACTTCGCCGGCGCTCGGCCGCAAAAGTACGATTATATGTTTTATCAGAACTGTTTTCCCGCACCCACTTGGCCCGATTATAACGGTCGTTTTGCCCTTCTCGAACGACAGTGATATATCGTCCAACACGGCTGTATTCCCGAACCTTTTGGTAAGGCCCTTAAGAACGACTATTCTGTCATTTGCTTCAGGTTTCTTTCCCATTTATCAATTATTTTACCACCTATAATTTTTTTCGCAACTATTCTCTATTCGCGCAATTGTCCTAAAGATTGTGGGAGAATTTTCAGGGATTTACAGCAAATTACATATACCGCCAATCTGTCAAAGAACCCCCCAACAAATAACTTGACCCCATCGCGATACGCAAGCGGGATTTAGCCTGTATCATTGACGGCTTCTGTCTTGTGAGCCAGATAGGATAATGATAATGCTCGTAACAAGCCGAAACATTTTTAGCCTTTAGGCTGGTATTTTGTGAAAAATAGGCGATTTTTCTCCGGTTTTTTGCACATTAAATTGCTTTTTTAACCTCAATTTGCTATATTAAGGTGAACTGGAACAGAATTTGCGTAATACTCTGTTTTTTTCGGCACAAGTATGAAAATGGATATGACCAATCAGATGCGGCTCGAACAGCGGATGAAGCTTGCTCCGCGAATGATTCAGTCGATGGAAATTCTTCAACTGCCGATGATGGCGCTTCTCGAAAAGATAGAGGCGGAATTGAACAGCAATCCGGTACTCGAAACAGAAGAGCCTAACGAGGCCGAGAACGAGGATGAACAGAACCAAACACAGCAAGTCAGAACATCTGACCAAAATCAATCGCAGGAGTTCGGGAAACTGGATGATTTTTCCGAACATTCGGACGATTATTTCTACCGGACGGAAGTACGCGGACGGGTAAGAGACGACGGAGAATTCGACAAGAAACTCGAAGCGATGAATAACACGCCGGCACTGGAAGTATCTTTGAACGATTATCTCAAGGAACAGTGGCGGCTCGTGGACGCAGATGAAAAAGTCAAACAGGCAGGCGAGCAAATTATCGATTACATCGACGAAAAAGGGTATCTGAAAATCCGGCTCGAACAGCTTCACAATAAAGACAGGCACAATTTTGGGATTGAAGACCTCGAACGCGCACTAAAACTTGTACAGCAGCTTGAGCCTGCGGGCATCGGGGCGCGCGATGTAAAAGAGTGCCTTTTGATTCAGATGTCGCAATCCGGCGACGATATGAGTTTCGAGATGGAGATTGTATCGAAGTATCTGGACAAACTTCTCGAAAATAAGCTGCCTGAAATCGCCAAGAAAATGAACTGCGGCATCGAGCGGATTAACGAGGCGATATTGCGGATGCGGAAATTCGATACATCGCCGGGACTGCAGATAAGCAACGTGAAAAACCCGGCCGTCAAGGCCGATGTGATAGCGGAAGCAAAAGAAGAAGGAGGATTCAGGGTTTATCTTGCGGACAAGAATATTCCCGCGATTCGGATAAACGAATATTATTCGGATATGGCCAGAGATAAAAAGGCCGATACGAAGACGCGGGAGTTTCTCAAAGACAATATACGTTCGGCGAGATGGCTGATGGACGCAATCGAACAGAGGAAACAGACGCTTTTGAAAGTGAGCCGGGCGGTTGTGGACAGTCAGCGCGAATTTTTCGAGAAAGGCAGAGCGCATTTGAAGCCTTTGCCGATGTCGGAGATTGCGGACAAGGTCGGCGTGCATATCGCAACTGTTTCCCGCGCGGTTGCGGGGAAATATATACAATCGCCGCAGGGATTGATGCCGCTGCGGGAGCTTTTCGGCGGAGGTATGGAGACTGACAACGGCATAAGCGAAAGTTTCGAGGCAATTCGGGCTAAGATGCAGCAGATTGTCGATTCTGAAGACAAGACAAGGCCGCTGAGCGATGAGGCGATACGCAAAAAACTCGAACAGCTCGGCGTCAAAGATATCGCGCGTAGAACCGTCGCCAAATACCGCAAATTGATGAATATCCCAACGGCAAGGTTCAGAAAGAAATTCTGATTTTTTCTTACTATTCGCCGATGATTTTAACGAGGACGCGTTTTTTTCGTTTGCCGTCGAATTCGCCGTAGAAAATCTGTTCCCACGGGCCGAAGTCGAGCCGGCCTTTCGTTACGGCAACGACAACTTCCCTGCCCATAATCGTGCGCTTCAAATGGGCATCGGCGTTATCCTCAGCGGTGTTGTGATGGTACTGCGAATACGGCTTTTCAGGGGCGAGCTTTTCGAGCCAGGTCTCGAAATCCTGATGAAGGCCCATCTCGTTGTCGTTAATGAAAACGCTGGCGGTAATGTGCATCGCATTGACCAGACATAACCCATCGTTTATGCCGCTTTCGGACAGGCATTCGGCTACCTGCGGCGTGATGTTGATGAATTGACGTCTTGTCGATGTGTTAAAATAAAGTTCCTTTTTATAGCTTTTCATAACAGGCCCTCATAAATTTTTTCGATTTGAGTAACCATTGTTTTCGGCGAGAATTTTTCTTTGACGAACTCTCTGCCGTTTGAGCCTAATTTCATTCTCAAATTTTCATCAGCGATAAGCTCTGCGCAGGCATCGGCCATCTGCTCGACATTCTCAGATTCGATTAGTCTGCCGGTGTCGGGATTTACAACCTCGTTTGCGCCGTCGATGTCGAAAGTTATCGCAGGCTTGCCGCAAAGAAACGCCTGAGGTAAAACCCTGGCCAGCCCTTCACGAAGTGAACAATGAACCAGAATGTCTGAAGATTGGATTACAAGCGGCATCTGCTCGACAGGCAAAAGGCCGGTGAAACGGAACTTATCGGATAAGCCCATTTCAGTAATTTGATTTTGCAGGCGGTATCTTAAAATTCCATCGCCGACAAAAAGCCAGATACAGTTTTCAAACCGCTTGGCAAGTTCATTAGCAGATTCGATTATGTAATTATGACCTTTGAGGTGAAAAAGTCTGGCAATCGTTACCAAAACAATCGCATTTTCAGGAATATCGTATGTTTTGCGAAAATTATTACGCTGCTGCTGTTGAATCGGATTTAAAAACGGCTCTTCATCAATAGCAGAATAGGCGGTTGTATATTGAGCGGCTTTACCGATTCCCGCTGCGAGAGATTTTTGTGTCATAGCGTCGGCTACACATATAAAGGCATCTGTTTTTTTGGCGGCGGCTCTTTCAGCGGCAATATAAAACTTATTTAATAGCTCGTTTTGGTATTCGTGAAAAGATAAACCGTGAACAGAATGAACAATTTTTAATTTTGGATTTTTAATTTTTAATTGATGCGCGGCGTATCTTCCAAGAATACCTGCCTTAGCCGAGTGGGTATGAACGATGTCGGGCTGCAATTCGGCAAGAATTTTTTTGATTTCCCTATAAGCCGGTATGTCATAAATCGGATTTATCGCTCTGCGGAGTGAGTTTATTACAATCGTTTTGTATTTTTGATTTTTTGTCTGCTCGAAAAGTTCTCCTTCAGGGCCGAGAGCGGGACCTGTAATCAAAGTTACATCGCGGCCGCGGTCGGCTAAACCTTTGCAGGTTATCAGCGTATTTTCCTGCGCCCCGCCCAATATTAGTCGTGTAATAATATGTATTATTTTCATATTTTTTTTATCACAGATTTCGCTGATTTTTCTGATATATTTTTAAAATCATTTTAATCAGTGTAACCAGCGATTAAACTTTTGCTAATACTTTATCCACATCAGGCACAAGCCTTGTGCCGGGGCGATGGGGCCGGCGGCGGTGCGGCTCTTTGCTTCGAGAATTTTTTCAATAATATCCGGCTGCCAGCGGCCTCGGCCGATTTCGACAAGCGTGCCGACGATATTTCTTACCATATTATACAAAAAACCGTTCGCTTCGACATCAATATATATCCACTGGTCTTTCTGCGATACCCTGCAGTTGTAAATCGTTCTGACCGAGCTTGAGCGTTTGTCGGCGGCGGTGGCGAAGGATTTGAAATCCTTTTCACCGATAAGTTTCTTTGCCGCTTCCTGCATTGGTGCAACATCGAGCCTTCCCGGTCTGTGCCAGCATTGGTTGATTTGCAGCACGGGACGGGTTTTGCCGGTGTAAATAGAATAGCGATATAGTTTGCTTTTTGTATTTTTGATTGCATCGAAATCATCCGGCACATCGACGGCTTCGGTAACGACAATTTCTTTTGGAAGATGCTGGCTGATGGCTTTTGCCAGCTTGTCGGTAGGAATCGGCGTATCGAGTCTGACATTTGCGACCTGACCGAGAGCGCTGACGCCGGCGTCGGTTCGGCTCGAACCGTTGACTTCGACATCGTCGATGCAAAGCAGATTTGCGAGCGCTGAGACAAGTTCGGCCTCGATGGTTTTTCTGTCCGGCTGTTTCTGCCAGCCGGAATAGCCGCTGCCGTCGTATTGGATTGTCAATTTTATGTTTCGTTCAGTCATAAATAAAAAAGGCCCTGAATTTCAGGGCCTATTGTAATCTTTAAACTGCCGGAATGTTAGAGTAATTTCTCTGCAATCTGAACCGCATTAAGGGCTGCGCCTTTTCTAATCTGGTCGCCCGAAACCCAAAGGTTAATCGCTTTATTATCCGGCACAGATTCGTCCTGACGGATTCTGCCGACATAGACATCGTCGCGGTCGGCGGCATCGAGCGGCATCGGGAAGCGATTATTCGCCGCATCATCGATGAGCGAGACGCCGGGGGCGTGCTCGAGCAATTTGCGGACTTCATCAGGCGTAATCGAATCCTTGAATTCAAGATTTATGCTTTCGCAATGACATCGCAGAACCGGCAGCCTGATACAAGTGCAGGTAATCGCGATTTCAGGACAATGGAAAATCTTCCTTGTCTCTTTCACCATCTTGGTTTCTTCTTCGTTGTAGCCATTAGGTCCGATTGCAGAATCGTGGCTGAAGATATTGAAGGCAATCTGATATTTGAATTTGTTCATAGTCGGATTTTTGCCTTCGAGGATTTCCTTTGTCTGATTTATAAGCTCGGTCATACCGGCTTGTCCTGCTCCGCTGACGGCCTGATAAGTGCTGACAATCATCCTTTTAATGGGATTGGCTTTGTGCAGCGGCCAAATCGGGACGTTGGCGATTATGGTCGAGCAGTTCGGATTGGCGATAATGCCTTTGTTAGTTTTAATGTCCTGAGGGTTGATTTCGGGAATTACCAGCGGAACTTCAGGGTCCATTCTGAACGCACTGGAATTATCAACGACGACAGCGCCGGCCTTTACGGCGGCGGGAGCAAACTGTTTGCTTCGCGCCCCGCCCGCGCTGAAAAGGGCTATATCAACGCCGGCAAAGCTGTTTTCGGTCAGCTCCTCGACGGGATAATCCTTGCCGTTAAATTTAACTGTCTTACCAACAGAACGGGCAGAAGCGAGCATTTTCACCGATTTTACGGGAAATTTCCGCTGTTCGAGGATTTTGATAAATTCCTGTCCTACGGCACCGGTAATACCTGCGATAGCTATGTTTTTTGACATTTGCCTGACTCCTTATACTTCCTAAACCTTTTAAAATCCGAGACATACTACAAACTTGCGGCGGCAAAGTCAAGCAAAGACTGCGGTTTTGGTCAAAAATTCGTTTTTTCTATTGATTTGTGTCAATATTACCTATATAATTGGTTGTTTATGGATAAATGGATAGCACAGGTCGTTTTTCGTTCAACAGCAATTAGTCTGTTAGCCCTCCTTTTGCGCCCTTAGGCGCAAAAAATTCCTTTCCAAAATCCCCTATATTGTTTTTGTTTATTGTAGAAATTAAGAGTTTTTTATTGCATAATTTCTGAATTCCCGCTTTCGCGGGAATGACGGCAAAATAAGATTAAAGGAGACAAGTTATGTCTGCTGAAGAAAAAATAATAGTATTCGATACAACGCTGCGGGACGGCGAACAGGCCGCCGGCACAAGGCTCGGTGTTCGCGAAAAGCTCGAACTGGCGACCCAGCTCGCCCGGCTCGGCGTCGATGTTATCGAAGCAGGCTTTCCGATTTCCTCGCCGCAGGATTTCGAGGCGGTGGAATTAATATCGCAAAAAGTGAGCGGGCCGACAATCTGCGCCCTTTCACGAGCGGCCGATAAAGATATCGACGCGGCGGGCAAGGCTCTGAAAAAAGCCAAAAAGGCAAGGATACATACGGGTCTGGGCATCAGCGATATCCATATCGCAAGCAAATTCAAGGACGCCAAGTACGGCAAGACGCTCGAAGAGAAAAAGGCAAAGGCTCTCGATATGGGAATCAAGGCCGTCAAGCGAGCCAAACAATATACCGATGATGTCGAGTTTTACTGCGAAGACTCCGGCAGAGCGGACAAGGAATATCTGTACAAAATCGTCGAAGCGGTAATTGACGCCGGCGCTACTACGGTAAATATTCCCGATACGACCGGATACGCCATACCGGAGCAGTTCGGACAGCTAATCGCGGAGATTATTAAAAGAGTGCCGAACGCCAAAAAAGCGGTGATAAGCGTTCACTGCCACGACGATTTGGGGATGTCGGTCGCCAATACACTGGCCGGCGTCCGCAACGGAGCAAGACAGATTGAATGCACCATTAACGGCGTCGGCGAACGCGCGGGCAACGCATCGCTCGAAGAGACTGTAATGGCGCTCCGAACACGAAAGGATTTCTTCGGACTCGATACGAAAATAAACGCCAAAGAACTGTACAAGACAAGCAGAATGGTTTCGGAAATGCTCGGAATATTCGTTCCGCCGAACAAGGCTGTTATCGGCGCAAACGCGTTTGCGCACAGCAGCGGAATACACGTTGACGGCTTCCTGAAAAATCCGCTCACTTATGAAATTATGCGGCCGGAAGATGTCGGCTCGCCGAAAAGCGAGGTCGTACTTACAGCGCGAACTGGAAGACACGGACTTAAACACAGATTGACCGAACTCGGATATAAAGTCTCTGAGTCAGAGCTTGAAACCATTTATCAGAGATTTCTCGATATTGCAGACAAGAAAACGAAAGTTTTCGATGAAGATATAGCCGCCCTTGTCGGCGATGAAATTAGAACCGTCGAACAGGTTTTCGAGCTGCAATATCTGCACGTTGCCTGTGGAACGGGAACTTTGCCGACGGCAAGCGTGAAAATGAAAGTGAAAGGCAAAGATGCTCCCGTAACCGCGGCAGCCTGCGGAGACGGGCCGATTGATGCCGCTTACGAAGCGATAAGAATCGCAACGGGGCAGTCGCCGAAATTAGACCTTTATACTATAAAAGCCGTTACCGGCGGAAAAGAAGCTCTGGGCGAAGCAACTGTAAAAATAATCGACAAAGACGGCGTAAGATTTACCGGCAGAGGCGTCTCGACAGATATAATCGAAGCGTCCGCCAAGGCGTACGTCGACGCAATTAATAGAATGGTTGCGAAGAAATAGTTAATCGCTGATTTCGCAGATTATATTGATTGAATAGAAGCAAAGAAGTAAGAAAAACGGGCGATTCGGTCCCTTACATCCCTACTTCTTGCTTCCTTACCTCCTCTCTGTGAAATCGGCGTAATCTGTGATAAAATAAAAGCGTTTTTTAGGACATTTGAAATGGGAATGACAATAACAGAAAAGATACTTGCCGCGGCGGCAGGTAAAAAAAATGTCGAACCCGGCGATTTAATCGACGGCAAAATCGACTGCATAATGTGCCACGATGTAACAACGCCGGCGGCGATTTCAATGCTGAAGGAAAAGGGAATCGACAAGGTTTTCAACAACGAAAAAATTGTCGTAACTCCCGACCATTTTCAGCCGGCAAAGGATATCAAGAGCGCGGAACTGCACAAAAGGCTCGATAGCTGGGCGAAAGAAAAAAAGATAAAAAATTACTATCCGCTCGGCAAAGCGGGCGTCTGCCACGCCCTGCTGCCTGAACAGGGGCATATCAGGCCGGGCGAAGTAATTATCGGCGGTGATAGTCATACGTGCACCTATGGCGCGTTTGCGGCTTTTTCGACAGGTATCGGCTCGACTGATTTGGCGGCGGCGCTCGCCACAGGAAAACTGTGGTTTAGGGTTCCGGCATCTATGAAATTCGTCCTCAACGGCAGTCTGCCGAAAGGCGTTTACAGTAAAGATGTGATTTTAGCCTGTATAGCGAAAATCGGCACGGACGGTGCGCTCTATAAAGCGATGGAATTTGTCGGGCCGGCGCTGAAAGAAATGTCGCTCGAAGCAAGAATGACCATTACGAATATGGCAATTGAAGCGGGCGCCAAAAACGGCATTATCGGATTCGACGAGACAACAAAGAAATATCTCGATGAGCATCTGAAAGACAAAAAAGAGTATAAAGTCTATGAATCAGATAAAGACGCAAAATACGAGCAGGTAATCGAAATCGATTGTTCGAAACTTGAGCCAATCGTTGCGCTGCCCCATCTGCCAAGCGGCGGAAAACCGATTAGCCAGTGTGCAGGAATGAAGATGGACCAGTCGTATATCGGAAGCTGTACGAACGGACGCATCGAAGATTTAAGGATTGCTGCAAAAATTATGAAAGGCAAAAAAGTCGCAATCAGGACAATTATCGTTCCCGCAACGCCTGAAATCTGGAAACAGGCGATGGAAGAAGGTCTGTTCGATGTCTTTTACGATGCTGGTTGCGTAATCAGCGCACCGACCTGCGGAGCGTGTCTGGGTGGATTTATGGGAATACTCGCCGCGGGCGAAAAATGCGTAAGCACAACGAACAGAAACTTTATCGGCAGAATGGGAAGCCCAAAAAGTGAAGTGTATCTGGCAAGCCCGGCAACGGCAGCGGCTTCGGCGATTGAAGGAAAGCTGACTGATTGCAGACGTTTTCTTTAATCGCAGATTACGCAGATTAGATTGATTTAAAAAGGATTATTAATTGGTTTTTGTAATAAAAAATAGTTATGTGGCCAGTGGATTGACAGGCGATATTATAGGCGCAGCAATGGAGGTGCATACACAACTTGGCCCGGGTTTTCTTGAAAGCGTCTATGAAGAAGCTCTTGCTTATGAATTCGAGCTTAGGAAAATTAGATTCCAGCGACAAAGAGAGTTGCCGGTTTTTTACAAAGACAAATACATAAAACCATTTATTTGTGATTTTGTAGTTGGCGATAAAGTTATTGTAGAACTCAAAGCTATTAAACAAATTGGTGAAATTGAAAAATTACAGGTCATTAATTATCTTAAGGCCAGCGGATTCGAAATAGGTTTACTATTTAATTTTGGAAGCACTTCTTTAGAATGGAATAGGTTAATAAATACAAAAACAGAAAAACCAAATGAATTAAATGATAATCATATAAATCAGCGTAATCAGCGATAAATAAAAGGGAAACAAATGTCAAAGGCTCATGTATATAAAAGGGATCATATAAACACAGACGAAATTATACCGGCAAGGTATTTGAATACGGACGATACGGCTGAACTGGCGACGCACTGTATGGAAGACCTTGATACGGATTTTGTCAAGAAATGCAAACCGGGCGATTGTATCGTTGCGGGCGATGATTTCGGCTGCGGTTCGAGCCGTGAACACGCTGTCTGGGCGCTGCAGGGCGCGAAAGTCGGAGCGGTAATCGCAAAAAGTTTTGCTCGGATTTTCTATCGCAACTGCATCAACTGCGGCTTTTATCCGATTGAGCTTGACGGAGCAACGGAAAAAATTAACGACGGCGACGAGGTTGAAATAGATTACAAAAAAGGCGTTATTAACAACAAGACGCAGAAAAAAGAAATAAAGTTTAAGCCGCTGCCTGATTTCGCGATTGAAATTATCAACGACGGCGGACTGTTAAATCATATTAAAAATAAAAAATAAAAGATACAGATAAAAAATTAAAAATGGCAAAGCAGTCTAATAATGAGTTTAAAAAAAGGTTATATGCTTTTACGCTTCGACTTATAGGTTTTCTTGACCATCTGCCTAATGATAATGTCTCAAAGCGAATTGGTGACCAATTACTGCGCAGCGGGACAAGCATTACAGCAAATTTTGCTGAAGGCCAGGCTGCAAATGGCAAAAAGGAATATACTCAATACTTCCATTATTCTCTAAAATCTGCGAATGAAAGCAAATTATGGCTGGCATTACTTAGAGACACAAAAAGAGCCGAACCAAATGAAGCAAATAAACTTTTGGCAGAATTGAATGAAATAGCTAATATTTTTGCTGCCAGTATTTTGACGCTCAAAGGCGAACGATAATTTTTTATTTTTGATTTGTATTTTTGATCTTTTATATTTGATTTTTAATTTTGCTACGAAAACAAACTTATTTTAAAAGAAGAATTTACTATACGAAAGGACATTTTTAAATGAAGACTTACAAGATTGCTGTGATGGGCGGCGACGGGACAGGGCCGGAAGTAACTCTCGAAGCAGTAAAGGTTTTAAAGGCTGCCGAGGCAAAGTTCGGATTTAAACTCGCTCTGACCGATTTCGATTTCGGCGGAGAAAGATATAAAAGGACAGGGGAAACTCTGCCGGATAGCGCAATTGAAGAATTCCGCAAATTCGACGCGATTCTGCTGGGCGCTATCGGCCATCCCGATGTGAAGCCGGGAATTCTTGAAAAAGGAATCCTGCTCAAAGCCCGTTTCGCGCTCGACCAGTATATAAACCTTCGGCCTGTAAGGTTGTTTCCGGGCGTTGAGACGCCTTTGAAAGATAAGGGGCCGAAAGAAATCGATTATGTCGTCGTCCGTGAAAATTCCGGCGATGCATATACCGGCGCAGGCGGATTTACTATGAAAGGAACGCCAAACGAAATCGCGGTGCAGTCTGCGGTTTACAGCAGATTCCAGGTTGACAGGTGTCTGAAATACGCCTTTGAATACGCCAAAAAGCACGGCAAAAAAGCCCGCGGCGTCGGAAAAGAAAACACGCTCGGCCTTGTCGGCAAAACAAATGTTCTAACATATATTTACGACCTGTGGGAAAGGGCTTTCCACGAAATGGGCCAGAAAGAGTATCCCGATATCCGCAGAGATTATTATCACGTTGACGCAACCTGTATGTGGATGGTCAAGAGTCCTGAATGGTTCGATGTTCTTGTTACCGGAAATTTGTTCGGCGACATCATCACCGACCTTGGCGCGATAACTCAGGGCGGAATGGGCATCGCGGCGGGCGGAAATATTAACCCGCAAGGCGTTTCAATGTTCGAACCGATTGGCGGAAGCGCACCGAAATATACCGGAATGGGCGTAATCAATCCGCTGGCGGCAATCTGCGCAGGTCAAATGCTCCTTGAAACTCTCGGCGAAGAAAAAGCTGCCAAGAAAATCGACGAAGCCGTGCGATTCGTAACCGCAAATAAGCTCAAGAGTATGGCGGCAGGCAAAATGGGATATTCGACATCGCAAGTCGGCGATTTAGCGGCAAACGAAGTTGCAAAATAAAATATAAAAAATAAGGGTATCTCTAAAAATTAACAAAATTTCGTGCAGTTCGCTGCACTTATGATA
>CAYUYR010000005.1:0-105187 GCA_964449435.1 uncultured Planctomycetaceae bacterium
AACCGATACGAGCCGCGTCACCGCAGCCGATTGACGCAAAAATCTTCAATTTTAAATCTTTAATCCGTTATTGTTCTTCCATTACCGTTTCTTTGACAACTTCGTCTATTGTTGTCAGGCCGTCATATATCGCTTTAAGTCCCTTTTCGCGAAGCGTTATCATTCCGTTCTTCTTGGCGGCGTTTCGCAGAACGTTTGTCGAGGCATGATTCATCACAAGCTCGCGCATCTCGTCGGTAAATGTCATTATTTCGAATATGCCCAGCCGGCCCCTGTAGCCTGTCTGGTTGCACTGGTCGCAGCCCCGGCCGTAATAAAACTTCTTGCCCTGCACCATATCAGGCGTCAAATCAAGTTCTAAAAGCTGTTCCTCTGTCGGCTCATACTCCTCTTTGCAATTTAGACATATCTTTCTTACGAGTCTCTGGGCGATTATGCCTTCGAGCGTCGCCGTAATCAAAAACGGCTCAAGACCAAGGTCCAAAAGTCTCGCGATTGCGCTCGGAGCATCATTTGTGTGAAGCGTCGTAAACACAAGGTGGCCTGTAAGCGATGCCTGGGCGGCAATTTCCGCCGTCTCAAGGTCGCGAATCTCACCGACCATTATCACATCAGGGTCCTGACGCAATATAGACCGAAGACAACTGGCAAACGTAAGACCTATATCAGGCTTCATCTGCACCTGAATAATACCGTCGATATCGTATTCGACAGGGTCTTCAGTGGTAATCAGCTTGCTGTCGATGGTGTTAAGTTCTTTCAGGGCCGAATAAAGTGTCGTCGTTTTGCCGCTTCCCGTCGGGCCCGTTACAATCAAAATCCCATTGGGTCTTTCTATCAGGATTCGAATCATATCCATATCTTCCTGGCTCAAGCCCAGCTTTTCGAGCTTCAAATCGAGCTGTGAGCGGTCGAGAATACGAAGCACGACGCTTTCGCCGAACATCGTAGGCAAAATACTTACACGCAGGTCAACCTGATTGCCCTGAACCGTAAGCGGAATTCTGCCGTCCTGAGGAAGCCGCCTTTCGGCGATATCAAGATTTGCCATAACCTTTATTCTCGAACTGATAGCCACGGCTATATGTTTCGGCGGCGGCACCATCTCATAAAGCACGCCGTCGATTCGATAACGCATCTTGTACTCATCCTCGAAAGGCTCGAAGTGAACGTCTGCCGCTTTGTCTTTTATGGCCTGTAAAAGCACAAGATTCAGAAGTTTTTTCACGGGATTCGACTCGGCAAGCTCTTTAAGCTCGCTAAGGTCGATACTTTGGTCTCTGCCCTGAAACTCATCTAAAAATTCATCAGTTTCGAGCTGGGTTATCAGGTCGTTTATACTCTCTTCTTCTTTGGAGTAGTATTTTTTAAGTACCTCGTCGAGGTCGGCCGGAGAGGCAACTTTGGCTTTTATCTTATAACCCATCAGGGTATTTAAATCGTCTGTGGCCTTAAAATTGTCAGGATTGTCAATAGCAACTGTCATTATGTTATGCGTCTTGCTGTATTCCAAAGGTACTACCCTGTAGGCGTTTGCCATCTGGGCAGGCACCTGCTCGATAATAGACTTTTCGATATCTATCCCTGCAAGGTCCACAAATTCCATTCCCCTCTGTGCGGCCAGTGCTTTCCTCACCTGCTTTTCATCTATCAGACCCAACTCGAGTACTACCTGTCCGAGTAGAACTCCTCCGCCTTTTTTCTTCTGGACGGCTAAGCATCGATGAACTTTATCTCTCGTTAAAATCCCCATTTTAACAAGGATTCGTCCTAACGTTCTTCCCCGCAATTGTTCAACTGGAATGTCTTTGGCCATATTAGACCTCCAATTCACCTTTCTTGGGCAAAATCTTTTTCACCCTTCCAATAACAGTATACGTCCATAAAACCCTTAAATCAATAAAATTATGGACACGACATCTGGTATTTAAGATAATATAACAAAAACAGGTCTTTTATTTGCACATAATTTAAAGCTAAAAATGCTAAAAAAACCACCCCAATATGACACTTTGGGATATAAATATCGTCCTGATATGCATTTTTGCAGAGTGTGGTAAAACCCGCAAAATTAAAGATGCGGCAAGTCCTTTTTCCCTCAATATTAACTTGACCGATAAAAAAATTACTCGGAACCACCAATAACAGGCCCGATATTTTCGAGCTCTTTTCTGATCTCTTCGCTCCGGCCGCCTGCCTTCTTTTCCGCTTTTTCCAGCTGTGAACTTGGTTGTCTTGACTTGTCGAGCATCTCGGCAAGCGTTATTTTGTTATCTTCGTAAAGTTCCCACAAATGGTCATCGAGAAGCTGCATACCGAGCTTTTTACCGGTTTGGATACTTGAATCAATTCTATAAGTTTTGTTCTCACGGATAAGGTTGGCGATAGCGGGCGTTACAACCATAAATTCATAGGCCGCGACTCTGCCTTTGCCGCTCTTCAAGGGACATAATGCCTGGCTTAAAACCGCAATAAGGTTTGTGCTCAACTGAACCCGAATCTGCTCCTGCTGGTCAACCGGAAAAACGTTTACAATACGGTTTATCGTACCCTGACAGCCCGTAGTATGAACTGTACTGAACACAAGGTGTCCGGTTTCCGCCGCCCTGATAGCGTTTTCCATCGTCTCAAGGTCTCGCAATTCGCCGACGAGAATCACGTCCGGGTCCTGCCGCAATACCCTTCTCAAAGCCTCGGAAAATGTCGGCACATCAACTCCTATTTCCCGCTGGTTAATAATCGACTTTTTGTGAGGGTGATAATATTCGATAGGATGCTCAATCGTAACTATATGATGGTCAAGGGTTTCATTAATATAATTAATCATACTGGCCAAAGTAGTGGTTTTACCGCTTCCGGTCGGGCCTGTAACAAGAAACAGACCCCTCGGCCTTCTGCACAGCGCGGCACAAATTTTCGGAAGACCTATTTTCGCAAAAGTCAGCAATTCAGACGGAATTTGCCGCAATACGAGCGTTACATTGCCTTTTTGCTTAAAAATAGCAGTTCTAAACCGTGCCTTGTCCCCGAACGCAAAACCAAAGTCGGTGCCTCCCATTTCCTGCAGCTCCTGCTGGTTCTTCTCAGGCGTGATACTTTTCATGAGCGAGTTTGTGTCTTCTGGTTCAAGTACCTTTGTTTCGAGCGACCTCAACCTGCCGTTTATTCTTAAAACCGGCGGCCTGCCGACCGTAAGGTGCAAGTCCGAAGCGCCCATTTTTATACACGCATCAAGAAGCCTGTCTATATGTACAGTAGCCATTTTATAATCCTATCAAAATCAATCCAAAACAAGACCTTCCGCCTGTGAATGTTTCGAGACCTCTTCAGGCGTTGTTATTCCTTTGAATACTTTTTCTCTGCCGTCCTCAAGCAGTGTTCTCATTCCGCCGGCCTTTGCCGCTTTGCGAAGCTCCGTCGCAGGAGCCCTTGCAAAGGCAAGCTCCCTCAGCTCAGTATTCATTTCAAGTATCTCAAAAATACCCTGCCTGCCTTTATAACCGATATTATGACATTTATTGCATCCTGCGCCTTTATATACCGGATGTTTTTTCAAGTCGTCCGGACTGATATTAAGCAGCCGCAGGAAATGCGGGTCTGGATGTTCATCGACGACTTTGCAGGCCGGACAAATCCTTCTGACAAGACGCTGTGCCATAATAGCCTGAATCGAGCTTGCGACAAGGAACGGCTTTACGCCCATATCAATCAAACGCGTAATCGCACTGGAAGCGTCATTTGTATGCAGCGTGCTGAAAACAAGGTGGCCTGTAAGTGCCGCCTGGATAGCGATATCGGCAACTTCACCATCACGAATTTCGCCGACGAGAATCACGTTCGGCGCCTGGCGAAGCATAGACCTTAGGATTCTGGCAAAAGTCAGCCCGATTTCCTCTTTTACCTGGCACTGGTTAATGCCCGCCACGTTGTATTCAACCGGGTCTTCGGCGGTAATGATTTTCTTGTCCGGCTTGTTAAGCTCCTTAAGAGCCGAATAAAGCGTCGTACTTTTACCGCTTCCTGTCGGTCCTGTAACGAGGAATATGCCGTTCGGCCTTTTGATGATTTTCAAAAATTTCTGGTTGTCCTCATCGCCAAGGCCCAGCGCCTGAATACCGATATTAATAGATTCCGGAGACAAAATACGAAGCACTGTACTTTCGCCGTGATAGCCCGGAAGGGCCGAAACACGGAAGTCTATTTTTTTGCCGTCGATTTCCCTCTGAATTCTGCCGTCCTGCGGAAGCCTTCTTTCGGAAATGTCCATACCGGACAGGATTTTCAAACGAGCAAGCACCGAGGCCTGCATATGTTTTGGAATATTGTCTCTCTGGCTGCAAACGCCGTCCACACGATAGCGAACCCTTACACGGTCGGTCATCGGCTCAATATGAATATCGCTTGCCCTCATACGAAACGCTTCGTCGATAATCATATTTACCAGACGGATAACTGGTCCTTCATCATCCTCTTCAGCCTCTTCTGCCTTTCTTATTTCTTCCTCAAGGGTATGGCCTTCTTCGGCAAGTTCGGCGGCGGTGGCGTCAATGCTTGTTCTGACGTTGTCGAGACTGCGGTTGATAAATGCGCGAATCTTCGTCGGACTGGCGATGGAACAATCCAGTTCGCTGCTGAGCCTGAAACGCAGCGTGTCGAGCATATCCAAATCGAGCGGGTCGCTGATAAGCAATTTCAGCCTGCCGTTTTCCTTGCCCAGCGGAAGAACATTGTATTTTTGAACGATTTCCTCTGGTACGAGCTTCATCGTTTCCTGCGGAATCGAGTGCTTGTCGAGGTCCACATAGGCAAGGCCGAACTGATGGGCAATCGCCTTGCAGATGTTATCTTCCGAGACAAGTCCCATCTCAATCAGCGTCTCGCCAAGCCGTTTATTGTTTTTCTGACTGGTCTTGATAGCATCAATAAGGGCTTCTTTGCCAATCAGTTGGCTTTTGTAGAGAATCTCGCCTAATTTTCTCCGGTTTTTAGCCATAAATCTATAGATACACTCCAACAGTCATAATTACCATAACTATACCATTATCGGCAAAATTGTTCAATCGCCCAATTTCAATCTGAGTAAATTAAGTGCGTTTTGGCAAGTTCTTAGTCTGATAAAATCTCTGTTTCTGGGCCCGAACAAAAATTGCTCGGTATCGAGACCTTTTTCGTCAGCTATGGAAATATAGACTAAACCGACAGGTTTTTTCTTGGTTCCGCCATCAGGGCCGGCAATTCCCGTTACAGCGATTGCATAATCCGAACCGGCCTTTTTCCTCGCCCCGACAGCCATTGCCTCTGCGACTTGGCCGCTGACCGCGCCGAATTGCTCAATTAACGATTTCTCCACGCCAAGCTCCGATATTTTTGCCTCGTTGCTGTATGTTATCCAGCCGTAAGTAAAATATCCGCTCGAACCGGCAACATCGGTAATCATTTTGGCTATAAGCCCGCCCGTGCAGGATTCAGCAGTCGCTAAAGTCTTTTTTTTCTCTAAAAGTTTTTTGCCTATAACTTCGGCAAGTGTTTGCTCATCAAGACCATAAACAAGCCTGCCGAGAATGCCGCAAAGTTTTTCGACATCTGCCTGCGCCATTTTTTCAGCGGTTTTTTTGTCCTTTGCTTTGGCGACGATGTGCAGTGTAATAATTCCATAGTCAACGGTACAATTTATAAGGGGATTTCTGTCGCGGTTCATAGAATCGCCGAGCATCTCAGCGATTGTGGATTCGCCGGCGCCGATACACCTGATTTTTCTTACGACTAAAAATTCGCCGCCGGAAATTTCCTTCAGCCTCGGCAAAATCGATTCATCAAATATCTGCTTCATCTCGGAAGGCACGCCCGGCATTGCCGCGATGATTTTTTTGCCGTTTTCATAAAATATTCCCGGCGCGGTGCCGAGATTATTTTCGATTTCGCCTGCCCCGGCGGGAAGATACGCCTGAACTTTATTCTTTTCGGGCATCGGGTAGTTTCTGGCCGCGAAAAACTTTTTTATTTTCTCCTCAATTTCAGGATGATAATCGAGTTCGACGTTTAAAAATTTTGCGATTCCGTTTCTCGTCAAATCGTCATCCGTCGGGCCAAGCCCGCCGGTGATTAAAATAATGTCCGCCTTGCCTGATGCGTACTCGATTGCGTTTTTAATTTCCTCGATATCATCGCCGATATCGCAGTTATAAATTACGGGGATCGATACGGTAAGCAGTCTGCCGCAAAGCCAAGTGCTGTTTGTGTTCACAGTATGGCCGTTCAAAAGCTCATTGCCGATACTGATTATCGCGGCGTTAATTTGCATATAGGCACCAATTATAAACCGAAAAAGAGCTTTTGACAAGTGGCTACCCATATCCCCATTATTTCGCTATTACTTATTGGCAAATAGCGATTGTTGCTATATAATAACCATTATGAGAGGTTTTAATCATAAAGTGATTTGGGATTTCAAAAATAGGTGGCTGTGGGGCTGTTGAAAAAGTCCTCACTATCCGATATAAATTATACATACATTGTAGTTAATATTCCACCCGATAGCAAGGAGGCAATAAGATGATAGGCAATCAGGAACGCTGGCAGGAGGATTTATTCGTTGCAGGCCCTTTATCAAGTCTTATCCCAAACGACCATATCCTCAAACGCGTCGATAAAGTGCTTGACCTGTCATGGCTGCGTCGAGAAGTGGCTAATTGCTACAGTGAAACGATGGGCAGACCTGGTATCGATCCTGAATCGGCCTTAAGGCTTATGCTGGCTGGTTATTTTCAAGGCATTGTCCATGATCGTAAGCTGATGCGAGAGGCACAGGTAAACTTGGCTATTCGCTGGTTTGCCGGGTTTCGTTTGCATGAAAATCTTCCGGAACACAGTTCGTTAACAAAGATACGGCAGCGATGGGGAGTAGAGAGGTTTAAAAAGATATTTCAGAAAACGGTCAAAATGTGTATTGATGCCGGATTAGTAAGCGGCGAAACTGTTCATATAGATTCGACTCTTATACGGGCGGATGTGAGCTGGGAAAGTTTAACAACAGAATACGCAGACAGGGTATTCAAAGAAAATCGCCTCCAAGGCGATGATAACGAACAGGTCAGCAGAACAGGCAAGCCCAAGAAACGCAGTACTACTGATCCTGATGCGACATTAACGACATCAAACTGTAACAGCCGTATGGAACCTTCTTTTAAGCAGCACACGGCAGTAGATGATAAGAACGGAGTTATTCTTGATGTCAAAACAACCACTGGAGAAACCAGTGAAGGCAAGGAACTATTGGAACAGATAAACCGAATAGAAGATAACACGGGCAGGAAAATAATGACTGTTACGGCAGATATGGCTTACGCTCATACCGAAAACTACAGCCGATTGGAACAACGCCAAACTGAAGCGGTCATTCCGCTCCAGACATTACCTGCCAAATCTAAAAATATTCCGCTCAGTCGTTTTAAGTATGATGCTAAAAACCAAATTGTACAATGTCCGCGAGGCAAAATAATGAAGCGTTCAAGTCAGACTGACAGAGGCTGGATATATCGTGCGACAAATAAGGACTGTGCCGGTTGCCCTTTGAGGTCTGGTTGTATAAGCTCAACAGCGAAAGTCAGGATAATTTTGATAACGGATGGTTACGAATCCCTGCTTCGCGCAAGACGACGATGGCAGAAGCGGGACGAAAATATCAGGGACAAATATACACGTCATAAGTGGAGGGTTGAGGGTATCCATGGAGAGGCGAAAACACAACACGGTTTAAGGCGTGCGGTACGTAGAGGATTGGCAAATGTATCGATACAGGTTTATCTTACTGCAATGGTGATGAATTTGAAACGCCTTGCGGCGTTTCTTTTGTTATTTTTTGTCGGCGGGAAAAATGAATGGCATTACCGGGATAATTTGAACTTGCTAAGAATAATTTTTAGCTACGTTCGAGGTTTGCAGCAAAAAATTTGTTCAATTCGGAAAATTGCAGTATGAAGAAAAAATTAAGCGACTTTTTCAACAGCCCCACGTTTACCTATTTTTAAATTTAACTCTATCATTTTTATTTTTGATTTGTTGTGTCTCCCTGTTTTAGTATCTTGCCAAATTATATCCTTAAAAACATAAAAACCAACGAAAAAAATATATGGAATTTACCCGCCTCCGTGTAATCCGTGGTTAAAAACTGCGCATAAAAAACCCCTCAACAAACCATATTGAGGGGTTTTGGATTTAATTGTTTATTTTTTGCTGTTTGGCTCGGTTTTGTCGCTGCTTTCGGTTCGTGATGGAGCCGTTGGTTTGGGGCCGTTCATTTCAAAGCCGTCTGCCGGATTGGCAAACTGAATATCAGACTCGGCCTTTATCTGCTTGATATAGCTGATAACGACCTCGTTTTTCTGCTTGTCGGTGAGGTTTTCTATTATTTGAGCTTTGGCATCTTCAAAGCTCGTAGTATTAGCGTCAATGTGCTTGACGAGTTGTATGATATGGAAGCCGAACTGGGTCTCCACGACATCGCTAATTTGATCCGGCTTAAGTGCGTAAGCGGCCTTTTCAAATTCAGGAACGAAAGAGCCTTTGGGCGCTTCGCCGAGGTCGCCGCCATCTTTAGCGGACGGGCATTGTGAGTTTTTTGTTGCAAGGTCGTTAAAATCGGCGCCTTCCTTTAACTGCTTGAGCAGTTCTTGGGCCTTGGCTCTTGCCTGCGCTTTTGCCTGATTTGGGTCGTTGGAATCTTTTGCGGGCATTATAAGTATATGCCTTGTATGGACTTTTTCCGGCTCACTGAACGTCTGGATATTTTCATTATAGAACGCCTTGATTTGTTCGTCCGTGGGAGGGATTATCTTGCCGACGAACTCGCCTTCCATTAGTTTTTCGAACATAAGCTTTTTAAGCATATTCTCCTCGTAATCGCTGTAAGTTGTGCCGTACGCTTTCAGAAGCGACTTAAATTCGTCGATGGTCAGATTCTGCTGGGCGAGATGTTTGCTGATTTGCTCTTCGAGTTCGGACGGGCTGACGGAGATGTTTTTCTCTCTTTCCTTTTGAGCCAGTATTTCTTCGATTACCAATTGTTCCATAATGCGTTTCCGCATCTGCTGGGTGTACTGTTCTTTCATATTCGGCGGTATTCTGCCGGCGAGCTGTTCCATTCGAGCGTTTAGAATCTTTGCGATTTGTCCTTCGGTAATTTTTGTACCGTTGACGGTTGCCGCGGCAGTGGTATCGGATTCAGACGCAGCCGTTTCTTTAACCGGAGCCGGCTCATCGGCAGGGGCTTTTGTCTCGGGGGCGGGGGCCTGGGGAGCTTTTTCTTTTGTTTTTTTCTTGCCTTCAGCGGCGGAGACGATTAAAAGAACCGCGGCTGTTATTAGTAAAATATTTTTAAAACTATTCATAAATTTCCTTTCTTATAGAGTGTTTAGACGTAAGTTTAATAAGGGTAATAGTATATCGTTTTCGCCGTTGGAATAAAAGATAAATCCCGCACTTTCTGTTATTCTACAATTTTTCGAATATTTTGAAGGTGCGGGGGAAAAGCGGGATATTTGCAAGAACTGTATCGTCTTGACAGTACAGGTGTTGTGGCTTAATATGACGGCAAAATCTGAAAGGGTACGAAATGGCTGAAGTTGTTTTACAGACGAATATCGGCGGCACGAAGCCTAAACATGGCAAAGTTCGGGATATTTACGATTTGGGCGATAAACTGCTCATAGCCGCTTCGGACAGAATCAGTGCGTTCGATGTGATTATGAAAAACGGAATTCCATATAAGGGCATTGTTCTAACGCAGATTTCGAAGTTTTGGTTCGAGTTCCTGGCAGACACTGTTGAAAACCATCTGATAAGCGACGATATAAAGGATTTTCCGGAGCCGTTTTGCGACAATGTTTCGCAGTTTTTCGGCAGAACTATGCTCGTAAAGAAGACAAAAGTCCTGCCTGTTGAATGCGTAGTCCGCGGTTTTCTTGCCGGTTCAGGCTGGCGGGAATATAAGGAAAATCAGACGGTTTGCGGGCACAAACTTGCTGCGGGGCTGAAACAATGCGACAAACTTCCGGAACCGATATTTACGCCTGCGACCAAGGAAGAGCTCGGCGCACACGATGAAAATATAGATTTCGACCGATGCGTCACAATAATAGGCAAAAAGAACGCTGAATATGTGCGGGACAAAAGCATTGAAATATTCAAAAAGGCATCCGCTTACGCCAAGAAAAAAGGGATAATCCTTGCGGATACGAAATTCGAATGGGGCGAAATCGACGGTAAAATCATCCTGATTGACGAAGCACTTACGCCGGATTCGTCGAGGTTCTGGCCTACGGATAAATACGAGGCGGGCAGAGACCAGGAAAGTTATGACAAGCAATTCGTCAGAAATTATCTCGAAAGTATTAACTTTGACAAGTCCGGAAAAGGTATAGAACTGCCTAAAGATGTTTGCGAAAAGACGAGCGCAAAATATATCGAGGCTTACGAACAGCTTACAGGCAGGAAATTCTCATTTAAGAGTTAAAAAATGCCTGAAAAACCTCACGGATACAGTTCTTCGCTGATAAGTATCTGTCTTGTTGCGGTGATAATCGTGGTGTATTTGCCGGTACATAGTTACGACTTTGTCAGATATGATGATAATATTTATATTACCGATAATATAAATGTACAGTCGGGACTGAACTGGAAAAGTTTTCATTGGGCTTTTACCGCCGCAGGTTATGCAAGCAACTGGCATCCGCTAACATGGCTGAGCCATATTCTCGACAGGGAGCTTTTCGGCGACTGGGCCGGCGGCCATCACATTGTCAACGTCTTGTTTCATATATTAAATACCCTTCTTCTGTTTTCTATTTTTGGAAAGATGACAAAGGCACTGTGGCCGAGCGCGTTTGTCGCGGCGGCCTTTGCGCTCCATCCTCTGCACGTAGAATCCGTTGCATGGATAGCCGAACGGAAAGATGTGCTAAGTACCTTCTTTTGGTTTTTGACGATGTGGGCTTATGTTCAATACGTTGCCGTTCCGGCAACGGCTAAACGAACCCCCACCGCAGGGGTGGGGGCTAAACGGTATTATTTACTGGCGATTGTATTTTTTGTTCTCGGCCTTATGTCAAAACCGATGCTGGTTACATTGCCATTTGTGCTGTTGCTGCTGGATTACTGGCCTCTTGAGCGGAAATTTTCCAAAACACTTATAATAGAGAAAATACCGTTTTTTTTATGCTCATTCGCTTCGAGTATTATTACCTTTATCGTCCAGAAGAAAGGCGGAGCGCTGAGCGATTTTGAGCTTTATGGTCCGGCCATCAGGATAGGCAATGCCATCGTCTCTTATATTATGTACATCGTAAAGATGTTCTGGCCGAGCAGGCTGGCGGTGCTTTATCCGTATCCTGGCAGTAGTCTGCCGGCGGTGAAAGTTATAATTTGCGCGACACTGCTTTTGCTGATTACGGCGGGGGTTATATATTTCGGCAGGCGTTATAAGTTCCTTGCTGTCGGATGGTTATGGTATGTAGGCACGCTTGTTCCCGTAATCGGCTTGGTTCAGGTCGGTTCGCAGGCGATGGCGGACAGATATACATATATGACGTTGACCGGATTGTTTATTATTATCGGCTGGGGCGCGAAAGAGATTATTCACAACAAAAATATTATCCTGATGTGGCTGGCTGTCATAGTATTACTTGCTTCGGCAATAACAGCCCGGCAGCAGTTAAGATATTGGAAAAACAGCCTGACACTGTTTGAGCATACTCTCCAGGTTACCGGAGATAATTTCTATACCCTCGTCAACTACGCAACCTATCTGAGTGAACTGGACAGGCTTGACCAGGCGGTTAAGTATTTTAACGAGGCACTGAAAATTAAACCTAATTCCGCTGAGGTTCATAATAATCTCGGCAGCGCCTTGTTGAAAATTGGCAGAACACAGCAGGGTATCGAACATTTCAAATTAGCCATAAAATACAAACCCGACCTTTCACAGGCATATTGTAATCTTGCTGACGCCTTGAAGAATCAGGGTCGATACAAGGAAGCTGTTTCTTATTATCAGCAGGCAATTAAAATCGAGCCGGACTACGTTGGTGCATGGCTGAATCTTGCCATAGCTTTTAATGAAATGAAAGATTTCGACCGGTCCATTGAGTATTTTAATAAAGTGCTCGAAATTGACCGCAATAACGTATTTGCACGAGGCCATCTCGGACTGATGCTGGCGGCTATGGGGAAAACCGATGAAGCGCTCAGAGAAATACGTTTTGTTTTGAGCGTAAGGCCTGATGATGTTGAAATGTATCTCAACTTGGGCATTCTTCTCGAAAGAAAAGGTAAAATTGCCGGGGCGATAAAGGCGTATCGTACGGCGGTACAAATAAATCCTAATGATGCGAATGCCCGCCGGCTTCTTGAGGCGGCTCTGAAAAAAAATGAATCCAAATGAAAATATAACATATAACGGGAAACTCGGTATTTTTTCGTGGTTCGGCTGGCGGCTGCACATCAGCCAAAGAGCCAGACTTATAAAAGACGCGGGTTTCGATACTACCTGTCTTTGGTGGGCGGCGGAGGAAAGAGCGAATACAGGTTCGCTGGACGATTTGCCGAAGATTGTCCGAGACAACGGTCTTGAAATTGATAATGTTCACGTTCCATTTGCCGAGGCGCATCTGCTTTCATCTGAAAACCCGTCGGAGCGCAGAGGAATGGTAGATATGCATAAACAATGGATTGAGGACTGCGCAAGGCACAAAATACCGAAACTTGTTTTTCATACTTGTCCGGCATACGAAAATCCGCCTCCGCCGGCAGACGTGCTTTTGGACAGCGTTGCCGAGATGGTCGAGTTTGCGAAGCAGGCCGATGTAATTCTCGCTGCCGAGAATACCCGCAGACGCGATTATATCGATTTTGTATTCGAGCGGATTGACTGTGAATATCTGCGGTTCTGCTACGACAGCGGGCACGATTTTATCTGGAGCGATGAGCAGATTGCCGTTTTGAAAAGATGGGGTCATAAACTCATAATGACGCATCTGCACGATAACAAAGGCGACGACGACGACCACTTAATTCCATTGACAGGAAAAATCGACTGGCAGAAAATAGTTTCCGCCTGGCCGAAAGATTACAAAGGTCCGCTCATGCTCGAAGTCGTAGGCAATCCGGAAGCGGAATCGCCGGACGTTTTTCTCAAGCGTGCGTTCGAAAACCTGATGAAACTAAAGAATCTTAAAATATGAGCGAAAGCAAAAATATCGTTCTTATCGGTATGCCCGCGGTCGGAAAAAGCACTATAGGCGTGCTGCTTGCAAAAAGACTCGGCAGATATTTCCTCGATACCGATGTTTTTATACAGGCCGTCAGCGGCAGGGCTCTTCAGGAAATTATCGACTCTGACGGTTTGGAAAAATTCTGCCAACTTGAGGCCGAGCATATTCTTTGTATTGATAAAACAGATTGTGTTATCGCTACAGGCGGAAGCGTGGTTTACAGCGATGAGGCGATGAACCATTTAAAAGAAAACGGAACAATTATTTACTTGTCCTTGCCGCTCGAAATAATAAAAAAGAGACTTACAGACCTGAATATTCGAGGCGTTGTAATGAGCAGGGGGCAGACTATCGACAATTTGTATAAAAAGCGTTCGCCTCTTTATGAAAAATGGGCCGATGTTATTATTAACTGTCTCGACCTTACCCATGAAAAAGTCGTTGAAAAAATAATTGAGGAGCTGGAGTCAATTTAAATTACAGCGTTTTCACTTGTTTTTAAACATTAAACCTAAAGAATATAATATCGCCGTCCTGGACGACGTAATTTTTGCCTTCAAGCTGCACTTTGCCGGCGGCCTTTACCGCTTTTTCGTCGCCGAATTGTTTCAAGTCTTCAAAATGCATCGTTTCAGCCCTGATAAAACCGCGCGCTATATCGCTGTGAACTTTTCCAGCCGCTTCAACCGCGATTGTTCCTTTCTTAATCGGCCAGGCCCTCGTCTCATCGTCGCCGACCGTAAAAAAGTTAATCAGCCCAAGCGCCGAATAACAGCTCCTGACGAACTTACTCGCCGCCGATTCGGCCAGACCCAAATCCTTCATAAATTCCGCTTTGCTCTCCTCGTCAAGCTGACTGATTTCATATTCAATCTCAGCACAAACAGAAATTACAGGTATGCTCGAATCGATAATATCTTTCGTATCGAAACTCTGGGCGGGATTATTCTCGGAAGTATTAAAGACAACCACCATTGGTTTTAAAGTCAAAAAACCAAGAGGCTTTACAATCTCAAGTTCGTGTTCCGCTATCGCGGTCTTCAAAGGTTTTTCAGCTTCGATGGTCTGACGCAGTTTTAGCTGAATATCAAGCTCGGCTTTTTGTTTTGCCTGTTCTTTCGACGGTTTATTGACCTGCTTTTCGAGTTTTTCGAGCCGCGTCTCGACAAGCTCGAGGTCGGCAAGCAGGATTTCCGTCATCAATTCGGAAATTTCCTTCAAAGGCTCAACCTTGATTCCTGCGTTGTCAAACGCCCTAACGACAAGCACGAGCAATTCAGCGGTTCTGACCTGATTGAGAAGCCTTCTTGCCGCCGAGCGCGTATGGTCATCACTGAAAGATAATCCCGGCAAATCGATGCAGTCTATCGTCGCGTGGACATTTTTTTTAGGCTTATATAAATTGAAAAGCCAGTCAAGCCTGTCGTCCGGCACTTTCGCGATTACCTCTTCAATCTGCGCAGCGCCGGGCTGACCGACTTTTCTGCCGCTTACCGCCGCAAGCAATGTACTCTTGCCTGAACCTGTTATACCTAAAAATGCAGTTTTCATCCGCCAGCCTTTTCAAAAACACTTTCGCCGAAACAATCGTAAGCGACAATCGCAGGGAAATCTTTCAACTCAAGTTTCCTTATCGCCTCCGTGCCCAAATCTTCATAAGCGGCAATTTGGGCGGAAATTATATATTGGCTCAAAAGCGCCCCCGCCCCGCCGATTGCGGTCAAGTGAACCGCGCAATGTTTTTTCAACGCATCCCTGACCGCATCCGAGCGATAGCCTTTGCCGAGCATTCCTTTCAGGCCGGCCTTGATAAGGAGCGGCGAAAATTTGTCCATTCGAGCCGATGTCGTCGGGCCTGCCGAACCTATGATTCTGCCCGGAGGTGCCGGGGTCGGGCCGACAAAATAAAAAATCTGACCCTTAATCGGTATCGGCAATTCTTTGCCCTGCTCGATAAGTTCGCAAAGCCGTTTATGAGCCGCGTCGCGGGCGGTATAAACAACGCCGCTTATGGCGACCTCATCGCCTGCTTTAAGCGAACGAACAATTTCATCTGTTAATGGTGTCGTTATTTTCTTCATATAGGCCTATTTTACATAAAAACGTCCGTTTTGCACGTCAAATAATTTGTTGCCGCAGACCTGAAAGAATGTTATTATTTATACGGCTATGAAATATCCCATCTTTTTAAACCTGAAGTTACAGCGCGCGGTGGTAATCGGCGCCGGCTCTGTCGGAACAAGAAAAGTGCTCAGTCTGCTTGGGACGCAGGCCAGAATTGTTGTCGTTGCCGAGCACATCGACGATGTCCTCAAAGCCGAATGTGAAAATGCAGATGTCGAATTTGTAGAGGCGAAATACTCGAAGGAATATCTGGTCGGCGCGACAATCGCTTTTGCGGCAACAAATAACAGGAAAACCAACGAGCAAATTTACAAGGACTGTCAGGAACTTGAGGTGCTTTGCAACGTGGCCGATGAGCCTGACCTTTGCGATTTTCTGCTGCCTGCGGTTGTGAAACGCGGCGATTTGCAAATCGCAATCGGCACCGAAGGCAACTGCCCCGCTTATGCGGGACATTTAAGACAAAAAATCGAAGAACTCATAACCGAGGACCACGGCCGGTTTTTAACGGAACTCGAAAAACTAAGGCAGGAAGTTTTCGGCCGGATAAGCAATGCAGATAAAAGAAAAACCATTCTCGGCATCCTCGCCGGCGATAAGGCGTTTGAAGTGTTCAAAAAAAACGGCCCAAAAGCTCTTGGCGATTGGGCCGAAAAAATCATCAGCGAATCAGAAGATTAAGCTTTAATCTTCTCGATAGTTACCTGCATATATTTCTGGCGATGGCCGATACGTCTCTTGCTCGCTTTGCGCCGTCTGAAATGAGTCGGATATAACTTTTGACCTTTCACAACCGAATTGCCTGCCGTATCGGCAAATTTGCCTGTAACCTTTGCGCCTTCGATATAAGGTGTGCCTATCTTTACATCCTTGCCTTCGCCTGCGAGCAAAACTTTATCCATCTCTATCGTTTTGGCGTCAGAAGCAACATCGGCCAGTTCAATCTTTATAACATCGCCCTGCTCGACCTTGTACTGCTTGCCGCCCTGTTCTATTACTGCGTACATCGATTTATCTCCGGTATTTATAAAAGTTTAACCAAAATTAAGGGGCGTATTATAGAAACTCGGGGTATCTATGTAAAGCAAATTCTTATATGAAAATTCTTATATGAAAAGAAGAGGTGGTTAATCCTTTTTGCTGACCGGATTTAGGGCGTTTATCCGTATCCGGACTATCGGGCCGACATTATCCTGGCAATAAAGTCAGCCCGCAGTCAGATTTGGGCAGGAACTTATGATAAATGGCTTTTTGCCATTAGGCGAACTGAACTGCTACGCCGATTGCAGCATCGCTGATAAGGGAGTCTCGCTGTACCCTTATAACCTTCCCGGTCTTTATTCTGGCAAACTGGCCTTTCTTTTTGGCAAGATTAACGGTACGCGGGAAATTAAGCTCTACGACGTGTCCCGGCCTTACCGGTGTGGACATCGGCAGCGACAGAAGCGTGCCGCCTTTTGCCACATTGATTGTTCTGCCGTTGAAGAACCTGTTTGCCTCCGGCAGCCAAAGACTTACCGGCCAGCTAAGGTCAGTACGATTAAATCTGCGATTCTCTACTGCTGTTTCTAATACCTGTGTCATAATAAACTCCATTTTAAAAATAACTCGGTCCAACCTTCTATAAATCTTATCGACAATGTGAAAGTGGGTAAAATAGAATATTTAGTGAAAATGACGAATTTTGGGAAAGCACCTGAATATTGCCTATCTTAACATCAGGGTAGGACTTTTATCGGATGTTAATTTAAAAAAAATTTTGCAGATTAAAGGACTTTTAGTGTCGGTTATATTTTTTAAGCAGAAATCCTCATTTTAGCGGTGGTTTTTCGGGTTAAATAAGCGACTGGTAATACTTCTTGCAAAATTTGGCTGATAATTATAAAGTATCAGTCTTTTGCCGGGCGATTAGCTCAGTTGGTAGAGCAGCTGATTCTTAATCAGCGGGTCACAGGTTCGAGTCCTGTATCGCCCATTCCTGCTGTAAGTCTCTTTTATGCCCTTTCGACGCAAAATCTTCGTCAATACGTTTTTTGTGGATTAAGTGAATAACAACGAGGCGAAAGATACATTGTGGATTTGTATTTTTCTTTTTTCATCGCAAAAAGAAATGGAGCTGCCTCCTCCCGGCCAGCTCCATAGTACGCAATATATTTCAACAGGGTTCTATTTATATATTTTTAGCCCTGGTTGCGTTTACAGGCGGGCTTACCTATCTTCTCCTCCTCCAAGGTGAAAGATACTCAGCCCACCCGGCAAAGTATAAAGTATTCATTTGTTGAGCAAAGTTTGTGCCAGAAGTTTCCCATTTCGCCGCATAAGGAGCTATGCGTCCGCAACATTATATTGTAGAAAAAGTTAGCACGCTATCCTAACAGTGAAATAACAACGGCTCTGTGATAAACTTTATCACCGTGTTGTGTTTTGACAACATCGGGGCCTTTAGAAATACTGATATCGAAGATTTTATGGGTACTAAGGTCTTTAAAAATACGAACCTAAAAAGGTGTTGAAAAAAAGCAACATCAATTCCCCCCAATAAGCCTCTTTTACCTCTCGTCATAGACGGCTTTGGGCTCCCTGCTGTTAGTTTGGCAAAGCCAGTCGTCAAAAACGCGCTGATACTTCTCTATTTTACCACGGTCAAGATTGATAAACATCTGACTCTGCCAGTTGAGAATCTCCGTAATGTTTTTTTGTAAATCCTGCAATTTCTCTTTCTGGAAAATCTGTCCTGCCAATTCGGCAGGGTCCTGCGATAAATCGAATTTGATAATCAGTTCATTGGTCGGGTCGTATATAAGCTTTTTCTTCCCGCTGATATAGCCGGTCGGGCCATTATCCATCCACGTCGAGAAATAAATTCTTCTGTCGGGAGAAATTTTGCCCAGCGCATTTACTCCGTCAAGTGCCGCCTTTGAAATATCGAAGCCCATAAGATTCAGCAGTGTCGGGGTTACATCGAGACTGCTTGTCGGCAGATTAATTTTCCTGCCGCGTTTTACGTTATCTCCGCTCATAATCCAGGAAATTTTTGTCGCTTCTTCGTAAGGCACTCGTGCGTGGCCGTATCTGTCGTGCTGGCCGAACGCCTCGCCGTGGTCGCCGACGACGCAGAAAATCAATTTTCTGTTTCCGGCCGCTTCGCTGATTTTATTGTAAAGCTCTTCGAGAAACGCATCGGTATATGCTATAAGCATTCGGTATCGCTGCAGAGGCTCTTTAAGTTCGTCAGCTTCGGCCGCTTTGCCGGAAAGATACCAATCCGGAATTTCATACGGGTCGTGTGTCGATGAGCCGAGAACTGTTAAAAGAAAAGGATTTTCTGACTGTTCAAGCCATTTGCGTATCGGTTCGATAAGTGTAAATTCGTCGGCGGCAAGATAGCCCAGATATGAATTCGTATCGGCGATATTCTCCCGTGAAAAGAATTTGTCGAATCCGAGATTATGCACAAGGCCCGGCCTTGCCTCGAAAGTGCCCTCGGCAGACTGGAAAAACGCCGTTCTATAGTTGAAAGAATTTTTCAAAATAGTCACGATACTTTGATAAGGATAAGTTGCCGTCGCTGCCTCGATATAATCCTGCGTAACGGAAGGGTATCTGCCGGTATGTATAGCAAACAGCGCTTTTGTCGTGTGGGTCGCGACGGTATGACAGTTGGTAAAGGCCGTTCCTTTTTTAGCGAGACTTCTCAAAAACGGCATATCGACGCTGCCGCTATTAAACAGATTTGTCTGCAGCGGAGAAATACCTTCGAGCACAACAATGACCACGCTGAATTTGCCGGCGTCTTTGCGGTTCCGCAGCGGCATTTGCGCTGTATTTTTACCGTCATCGAGAAGCGAACGGCGAGTTATTGGATTTTTAATGTGGTTCTGTCTTGACGAATTTCTGTAAAACAGCGACTTGATTGCCTTGAGCTGGCTGTTATAGCGCAGCTCGGCCAACACGGTCGCTTCAGCACCGTCCTTTGCGACAAGGGCAAAAATCGCCGCCAGTACAAACAATACGATATAGATAACAATTCTGACGCGAATGTGGTTTTTACTAACAGCCGGCACAATCGGTTTTGCGAGGATATAAAAGAAGAACGCCAGCGCCGCTGCGCTCGGCGCAAGAAGGGCAACGGCGGCAATCGGTCTCATCGCCAGATGATGACCGACGATTACAAATCTGCTGACAGGGTCATAAAAAAGCGGGGCTAAAACGGCGGGCAAAACCTGTGTTCCTGTCGCGATGAGCCAGCCGGCGTTTATAACCGACCATGTACAGACAAGGGCGGCAAAAACGGTTATAACTCTTACGACGGCTTTCCCGGGCCAGATGAAACAGACAATCACAATTAATAATTCAACCGCAAGCAGGACAAAAACGTCGGATTCCACCAAGCCAAACCATTCATTTAATCGGTTTATATGAACTGCCCAGTAGAGTTTGACGGCAAGTGTACAGAAAATTGCGCCGGCGACAATAAGGCTTGCCGCCCATGTCCTGAAAAAACCCGAAATCCCTTTATTCCCTGACTGTTCATCCATAAGGATTAAATATACGTATTGACTCAAAGGATAGCAAGTTATATCATCAAAATTAACTTAACGTTAAAGGTATAAAATATGCGGGTACACTGGCTTCAACATCTGTCTTTCGAAGGGCTCGGAAGTATGACAGAATACTTTCAGCGGGAAAATATCCCGTCGGCATCGACGCATTTTTATCTTAATCAATCACTGCCGAGTATCGCCAGCTTCGATTGGCTGATAATTATGGGCGGAGCGATGAGCGCAAGCGATGATGCTGAATATCCGTGGCTGACCGCTGAAAAACACTTCATCAAGGAAGCGATTGATTCGGGAAAGGTCGTTATCGGTATCTGCCTCGGCGCTCAGTTAATCGCAGCAAGTCTGGGTGCAAAAGTTTATAAAAATAAATATCGGGAAATCGGCTGGTTCGATATGACCCCGACTAAAGAAGCAAAAAATACTATTCTTGCGGATTGTTTCGCTAAAAAAATGGAAGCCTTTCACTGGCATGGCGATACTTTCGATTTGCCGGATGGCGCGATTCGGCTCGCATCGAGCAATGCGTGTAAAAATCAGGGATTCATAATCGACAACCGCGTAATCGGGTTTCAGTTTCATCTCGAAACAACTTTAAATTCAGCAAAGGACATGATTGATAACTTTCCAGATGAGCTCAATAGCGATAAATATGTCCAAAGCGAAGAGCAAATACTTTCGGACTTGCCCCGTTTTGACAAAATAAACAAAGTGATGTGTTCGATTTTAGACAAGCTTCAAAACATTTGATTACATTACTCAATTCGAATTCTGACATTGTCTCTTCCGTCATCGCCGTGTTTATCGGATTTCATCGTGCCGATGAATACCCTGACAGCATTGAAGCAGCAGACAAAACCGACAGCCATAAAAATCGCCGCCGCGATAATCGCCAGGATTTCCTTAAAAATCCACACTAAAATTCCAAAGCCGATGAGCAATAAACCAATTACGAAAAGTCCCTTTGCGAAACCTTTTGTAACCTGATTAAACGAATTCGAATAAAAATTAAATAACATATAAACAATCCCCCGCACCTAAAGTTTTTTTAGGTGCGGGATACCTCAATTTTTCATTTTAGATTTTGATTTTTAATTTTCGTTAGTACATTCCGCCGCCGTGAGGAGGCATCGGAGGAGCTTCCTTCTTTTCGGGAATTTCACTCACAATAGCATCCGTTGTCAGAAGCAGCGAAGCGATTGAAGCGCCGTTTTGCAAAGCGATGCGTTCGACTTTTGTCGGAACGATGACGCCGAATTCAATCATATCGCCGTATTCTTTTCTGAGCGCGTCATATCCGAAGTTCACATCGCTGTTTTCCATAACTTTCTGCGCGACGATTGAGCCGTCAAGTCCTGCGTTTATCACAATCTGCTTGATTGGCGCGACGATTGCTCTTTTCACGATATCAATGCCGATTTTTTCATCGTCCTTTGCCTTGAGCTTGTCGAGAGCCTTAAGAGTCCGCAGCATCGCGACACCGCCGCCGGGCAGAATGCCTTCTTCGACAGCGGCCCTGCAAGCATGCAGAGCGTCTTCGACACGTGCTTTTTTCTCTTTCATTTCAGCTTCGGTCGCGGCGCCGACGTTAATCTGAGCGACTCCGCCGGAAAGTTTTGCAAGTCTTTCCTGAAGTTTTTCTGTATCGTATTCGCTCGTGGTAGATTCGATTTCTCTTTTAATTTGCTCGATGCGTCCTTTTATCGCCGTCGTTGTGCCTGCGCCTTCGACGATTGTCGTGTTGTCCTTGTCGATTGTAACGCGTTTTGCCTGGCCGAGCTGGGACAGTTCGACTTTTTCAAGCTGAACGCCGAGGTCTTCGAACACAGGTTCGCCGCCGGTCAGAACGCCGATGTCAGCGAGCATTTCCTTGCGTCTGTCGCCGAATCCCGGCGCCTTTACCGCGGCACACTGCAAAACGCCGCGAAGTTTATTAACTACGAGCGTCGCAAGGGCTTCGCCTTCGATATCTTCTGCGATGATAAGCAGGGGCTTGCCGGCTTTGGCGACCTTTTCAAGTACCGGAACAAGCGATTTAATAGAGCTGATTTTCTTTTCGTGAATGAGAATATAAGGTTTTTCAAGTACGCAGGTCATACTCTCGTAATTGTTGATGAAGTGCGGACTGATGAAGCCCTTGTCAAACTGCATACCTTCGACGAGTTCGACCATAGTTTCAAGGCTCTGGCCTTCTTCGACGGTAATGACGCCGTCTTTGCCGACCTTTTCCATAGCTTGGGCCATTGTCTTGCCGATTTCGGCGTCCTGATTCGCCGAGCAGGTGGCTACCTGTTCGATTTGCTTGCCGGACTCGACGGATGTGCTCATCTTTTTGAGCTCATCGACGATTTTCTCGACGGCCATATCTATGCCGCGTTTGACCTGCATCGGATTTGCACCGGCGGTGATATTTTTAAGTCCTTCCTCGAAAATCGATTCCGCCAGAATCGTCGCTGTTGTCGTGCCGTCGCCGGCGACAGTGCTTGTCTTGCTGGCGACTTCCTTAACCATTTGGGCGCCCATATTTTCGTAAGAATCTTCGATCTCGATTTCCTTTGCCACGGAAACGCCGTCTTTTGTAACAGTCGGCGAACCGAAAGATTTTTCAAGAACTACATTTCTTCCGCACGGGCCGAGCGTAACTTTAACCGCGGCGGCGAGTTTCTTTATGCCCTGACGAATCGCCTCGCGGGCCTCGGTATTATAAGCAATTTTTTTTGCTGCCATTTTTATGAACTCCTATTTCTATATTTTTTAACTTTAATTATTTGTGCCTTTGTGTCTTCGCGGCTATTTTTCGATTACTGCCATAATGTCTGTTTCGTCCATAATCAGGTATTCTTTGCCGTCGAGTTTTACTTCCGAGCCGGCATAGCTTGTAAAGAGAACCTCATCTCCTTTTTTAACCTGCATTTTGCTTCTTTCGCCGCCTTCGAGCAGTTTCCCTTCGCCTACGCTGACGATTTTGCCCCTTTGGGGTTTTTCTTTTGCCGAATCCGGCAGTACGATTCCGCCGGCGGTTTTGCTCTCGGCCTCGATGCGTTCGAGAAGCACCTTGTCGGCCAATGGTCTGATTTTCATTCCTAATTCCTTTCAACTATTAAATAAATTGCTATTGTATCTTTTTACAAAGAGCCTGTGAAGCTGATTCTGGAGCAGCGGTATATCGACCGGCTTGTTCATAACGCTGAACACCTCCAGTTCCAGCGCCGTCGAAAGCAGTTTTTCTTCCGCGTCGTCGGCCAGCAGGATACAGGGCAGCATCGGATAACAGCCGCGAATTACCTTTATCATACTCAGGCCGTTTAATATTTTCGAGTCCATATCGACGATGGCCGTATGAATCCGCCTCTGCTGCAGGACGTTCAGGGCCTCATCTGTCTGTTTTACCACCAACAGTTCGACAGAGCGAGCCTTAAAAATCTGTCTGACCGCATCCGGCCAGGCCCAGTCCGAATTATTTATAAGCACCTTTATACTATCTGAAGTCATAGAGTTTCTCTGTCTGCCTGTAAATAAGCAAATAATGTGCCATCATCTTCATTATTATTTTTTGCTCCTAACATTTTTTAAATAAAGGAGATAAATGGTGTCAGGAGTCGTTTTTATTTCTACTTCTGCCAAATTGACAGTATTAAAAAGAAAAACGGTGTCAGGAGTCGTTTCGAGGAGGCCTGCCGGTTGGCTTTATGGCCGAAGCCAAGCCAAGCGACGAAGCTGTGTTGTGCATCCAAACCATTTCTCCAAACGGTCTGTTACGCTCAACGCATCTCCTAATCTCTATAACCTCTTTCTCGTTAAGCGATTGATTTACCAAAGCCAACCAATTTTTGGGCATATCGACCGGCCAATTCGAATACGGCAATGTCCCATCCTTGCTTGTGTAACGATGCCATATCGCAGACCATCTCCAATCCTGCGGTTCATCAACAAAACCGCTACTAACAGGGTTGCGCTCAACATATCTGCAAAGTGTTAAAAAATGATAATCATCCTGAACAGGAAAAGATTTGAAGCGTCCTTGATAAAGATGGCCATAACCATTAGTTTTATGGCTCGCATGCCATCTTTTCGTATGCGTCATAGTGAGCCAGCCGACAAATTTTGAAAGTGCGTTATCTTCCTTGGGCCAAAGTACAAGGTGCCAATGATTCGGCATAATACAATATGTGCATATAGGCATATCGAACAATTGGCTGGCATAGATGAGGATGTTTTCGAATTGGAGATAATCTTTCTCGTCGATAAAGATAGGAACACGCGCATTAGCCCTGTTAAAGACATGGTAAGCGAAACCTGCCGGTGTTATTCTTAATGGTCGCGCCATAGAGACAATATTAAATAATAGAAGTAAAATGCCAAGAAAAAAATGGTGTCAGGAGTCGTTTTTCATTTTTACCGCCTCTCTGCCAGAATTACGAGGGTTATCCAGAAATATCCGGAAAATAAACAATATGAAATATTATTTAAATTTTATTTATTTTTTTCTTGGCATTATTAAAATACTTATTAATATTAACTAATAAAAAGCAACTTTTATCTATTAAAAAGGATAAAATTATGAAAAAATTACCCTCAATATGCCCTGCCTGTCAGAGCCAGTTAAATATCAAAAAATTGTCCTGTCAGAAATGCGACACGGAAATAGAGGGATTGTTTGAACTGCCGGCATTGGCAAAATTATCTATTGAAGACCAGGAATTTGTCCTGCAATTCGTCAGATGCAGCGGTTCGCTAAAAGAAATGGCCCGGCTGCAAAAATTGAGCTATCCGACCGTGCGAAATCAACTCGATGAGTTAATCGAAAAAATCAAAATTTCACATAGTCAATAATAGAATTAAAAACCAATAATCACCAAAAAAGAACTTTAAAACAATGGCTGTTCAATCCATTTCAGTTTATCGCCGGCGGAAGCGCGTTGCTGCTTGGACTGATAATTATGCTGGCATCAGCATATTTAGGCTCGCTGAGTAATGTCCATTTTGACGGAGTGCTTGACCTGCATTTTGGCAAGGCGATGCCGTTATGGTTTTTTTTAACAGAAGTTTTAATCGACTGGCTCTGCATATCTTTGGTGATTTTGATTGCCGCTTTTGTCGTATCACATTCGTCTTTCAGAATAATCGACGTCTTTGGAACCAAGGCTTTGGCAAGAGCCCCCTTATCTTTTGGCGGTTTTGACGGCACTTCCCAAAGGTGTTGCAAGATTTGGTGAATACCTAATGGCCAAATTATTACAAAAGCCGGTTGCGGTTAAACCCCAAAGCGCCGATACGCTGTTTTTTGTAATTATGGTTATTGTTAGTCTTTTGGCGCTAATCTGGATGGCGGCCTTGGTGTATCGCGCTTACAGCGTATCGTGCAACATAAAAGGAGGCAAGGCTATAGGCAGTTTTATCGCAGGTTTAATTATTGCGGAGATTTTGTCCAAGCTGGGTATTTGGCTGTTAGCTGCACATACAGGTTAGTTTTATGCGCTGGCGTGAGCCTTGAGTTTTCCCTCTTTTTCAGCGGCTTTGCAGAGTTTGCAGTCGCAAACGCCGGCGGTATGGAGACGGCTTGAGCCGGCTATATTTTTGGTCTCCGACAGAATTGCTCCTTTTGCCTTCATTTTCCGAAACGCGATATCCGCTGCGTGTCTGTCAAGTACGCCTACCGCATCGGTAAGAACGACTACCCTTTTTCCTCTTTGCAAAAGGCCCAGAACCGTTGACGATACCGCACCTTCGCCCAACGCTCCGATTACGATAAATTCATCGGCTTTTAATTCGGTAAGCAGTCTTTCAGCTCTCGGCTCCTCGAACGGATTCTCACATCTTTTGGTCAGGATTATCTGGTCAAAGTGAGCAAAGAGGTCTCTTGACAAATCTGTGGAATTGTCGGCTGCAAAGGCAATTCTCCTGTTGCGGAGGGTATAAGAAATTTTCTTCTGGCCGTCCGTACCTGCGATGCAGAAATTATCACCGTTTTTCCCGGGTTTGCTCAGTGCGGTTGAAATCACCCTGATATGCTTCGCTCTGGCCCAGGCATAAGCTCTTCGGATATTCATCAGGACTCGGCGATGATTTTTTATGCAGGATGTGCCGGAGACAATCAAAAAATCCTTCTGGGTGTCAACATCAACCAGCACGCGTTTTCGTCGTAATTTTATTGGCCTTATCATAACCTTTAGTCCGAGAAAATATTCCTTCTTTCATTAGTTATTACGCAAATACGAGCTCGATAGTTCCATAGAATTTGTATCGTTTTTTTAAGGACTTGACTTAATATGAGTTTGCGTAAAAAATCAGCCGTTCAGAAAGCTTATTGAAAAAAACGGAAGATTATGGCAAAAAGACAAATAAAAGATTATCCGAATATCTCGCTTGAAATCGAAAATTTAAGTAAAAAAACCGATTTTTCGGACGTTTTTGGGTGTTCTGCGCCGCTGCACGTTGAAATAGGCTCCGGCAAAGGCACTTTTCTGGCTGGTCAGGCCATCGCTTTCCCGCAGATAAATTTTTTAGGTATCGAATGGGCGAACAAATACTATAGATACGCCGTAGATAGAATTGGGCGAAGGGCTGTTGGGAACGTGCGTATTATACGAACCGAAGCAGCCCTCTTTTTATTTAAACACATTCCCGATAAAAGCGTCGATTGTTTTCACATTTATTTTCCCGACCCCTGGCCGAAAAGAGCACATCACAAAAGAAGATTCGTCTGCGCAGAAAACATAACGCAGATGATTCGATGTCTGAAAAAAAACGGTTTGATTAATATCGCCACCGACCACGCCGGCTATTTCCAATGGATGCAGGACGAATTCAAAGGCTTCGCGAAAAAATTAAAACCCGTTGAATTTATAAAACCTGCCGGCGCAAAAGACAATGAACTTGTCGGCACAAATTACGAGAGAAAATATCTGAAAGAAAAAAGAAACGTTTTCACTCTCGCCTTTAAAAAGGTATAATTTTTGCTTTAAGGAAAAAATTTGATAACAAACAATAAAACGATAACCATCGGCTTTATTTCGCTGGGCTGTCCGAAAAATACGGTCGATTCGGAAAAGATGCTCGCGCTTATAGCCGAGGCCGGTTTTGTCGTCGGTGCCGATACCGGCAGAGCCGACATTGTCATTATCAATACCTGCGGCTTCATACAGCCTGCCATTGACGAAGCGAACGAGGTAATAAATCAGGTTCTCGCTGATAAACGCAAGGGAAAAATAAAGAAAATCATAGTCGCCGGCTGTTTGCCGGAGAGAGCAAAAGAGGAACTGCTCGAAAAATTCCCGAAAATCGACGCCGTTGTCTGCCTCGGCGCAAGAGACAATATCGTAAATATAATCGAAAATACTTTCAGCGACCCTGTGCCGAAATTTTACGAAAGTCCCGCCGACTGGGTAAACAAAATACAAAAAGACGACGGCAGACTTTTAATAAATCCATCGCACTGGGCATACCTGAGAATTTCTGAAGGCTGCGATAGAACCTGCTCGTTCTGCACAATCCCTTCGATAAAAGGAAAATTCAGAAGTAAACCGCTCAATGAAATTATCGCAGAGGTAAAGCAGCTTGCCGATTCGGGCGTTGCGGAACTTTCTATAATCGCTCAGGACAGCGCAAGTTGGGGGAAAGACCTCGGCGAGAAAGACGGGCTCGTAAAAATCATCAAAGAACTGGACAAAATCAAAAAGCTCCGGTGGCTCAGACCAATGTATCTCAATCCTTCCGGCATAACCGAGCGGCTGATAGAAACAATCGCGCAAAGCAAAAAGGTTGTCCATTATATAGATATGCCGCTCCAGCACATTAACAATCAAATTCTCAAAGCTATGCATCGGCCCGACACGCACGAGAAAATTGCCGCCCTTATCGAAAAAGTCCGCAAGGCTATTCCCGACGTCGTTTTGCGGACGACAGTAATTGTCGGCTTTCCGGGCGAGACCGAACAGCAATTCAAAGAGCTTGCCGATTTCATAAAACAGGTTCGTTTCGACGCCCTGGGCTGCTTTTCTTTCTGGCCGGAACGGGGAACAAAGGCCGCCGAGCTGCCGAATCCGGTACCGCAGAAAATGAAGAACAAAAGAAGAGATGCGATTATGCTCGCCCAGCAAAAAATCGTCTTCGAGAAAAACAAGGCTCTAAAAGGCCAAATCGTCGAATGTCTCATCGACGAAAACCAGCCCGACGGCTCAGCCGTTGGCCGATTTTACGGCCAGGCCCCCCATATTGACAGCATTTGCCTTATAGAAGGCTGTACTGCTCAACCGGGCAGTTTTGTAAAGGCGAAAATCACCGGCTTTGAGGGGTACGATTTGCTTGCACAAAAGAGGTAATGGTTTCGTTATACGGCTGCGGTTTCGACGCTCGTTTCGTCATACGTTTATCGTTTTACGCAACCGATTCGAGCCTCGCAACCATAACCGCTTGACGCAGCCTGTAAATGGAACATAAAAATTGTTGCTTTTTTATCCCATTCTCAATATCTTTATCGGTACTATGCTTAAGCAGATACCGAACATCCTGACCGGCGGCAGACTTGTACTGGCGATTGTTTTTCTGGTGATGATTCTCCTTGAACCGAAATTGCCCGCCGACAGAGATATGTCTTTCCCGAGTTATCTTGACCTTGCCTTTGTGATTTTCGTCATCGCCAGCCTGACCGATATGTTTGACGGTTATGCTGCCAGGAAACTAAATGTCGCTAGTAAATTCGGCAGAATCGTTGACCCGCTGGCAGACAAAATTCTCATCTGCGGCGCTTTCATTGTTTTTGCTATTATCGGCCAGCCGAAACTTTTCCACTTCAATAAATATATATTGTTTTTCATTCACTGGCTAATAGTAGGTATAATAATATTTCGAGATGTCTACGTGACTATATTACGCCACATTGCCGAATCCAGAGGCATCAACTTTGGTGCCGTATTATCCGGAAAGATTAAGGTGTTTCTGCACTATTTTACAGTCGGTACTATTGTAGTTAAGATGGCCCACGTCCAGACTGCTCTTTGGGGCTACTGGTTTACGACGATTACACTAATAATTATGGTAATTGTAACAATAATCTCTGGCTTAACATACCACATTAGATGGAAAAAAATTTGTTCTTTGAGAAAATAAGTATGGTAGAGCGGAATTCTTTGAGAAAAAGTTTTATTTTCCTAATGAAAAGCAAAGAAAAGTCCCTATGGCCTATTTTTCTATTTTTATTATTTATTTCCTTATTGCCCTATTTAGGAGCCGCATTCGATAGGAGCTTCTTTCTGTAGTGTTTTTTCTCCCGTTATTCCAGGCACATAACGCAATGAGGCTAAAAAAGAAATCCCTCCTTTTAGAAATCTCAAAACATTACTCTCGTGTAAGTAATGCCCTTATTCAAAAAATTGCAGATAATATAAATTCAGCTAATACGTGCAATAAAGTAAAAGAAGAATACGAGGAAGAGTCTCGATTGAAAGACCTCTACAAATCGCTTGAAAATATCCCAACTTGGCCTTTTGATTTGAGAACTATTATTCAATTTATATCAACATTCCTATTACCTGCTTTGATATGGCTTATCGAAGGGGCCAAAATCTTTCTTCAAAATACATAACTACCATCATAAACGGCCTATTGAGCATAAGAAAACTAAAGCCTGCCGTTCAGGGCTGAAGCAATATTTCTTTCCCGCGGCCTTGACAGTTCTCCTGTCTGTCCTTATACTTACGCTCCTCTTTTTTTATCCGCCGTAGCTCTGGTGAATGCGGGTTGCGTTCTAATTGCAATTATTTCACCTGCTTGTAATGATAATTTGTTTATTTTTGGAGACTTATAACAATGGCTAAAGTTAAAAAAATGGTTTACTTCTTCGGCGGCAGAAAGGCCGAAGGCGACGCGAAAATGAAAGAGCTTCTCGGCGGCAAGGGAGCGAATCTTGCCGAAATGGCAAGTCTCGGCGTGCCCGTACCTCCGGGCTTCACCATCACGACGGAAGTCTGCACTTATTTTTACAAAAATAAAAAGAAATATCCTTCCACACTCAAGGCCGACGTCGAAAAGGCGATGGCCGGAGTCGAGAAGATAATGGGCAAGAAATTCGGCGACGCCAAAAACCCGCTGCTTATGTCCGTACGCAGCGGAGCGCGAAGCAGTATGCCCGGTATGATGGAGACCGTTCTTAACGTCGGTCTTACCACAAAAACCATACCCGGCCTTATCGCTCTGTCCGGCGATGAAAGATTCGTCTATGACGCATACCGAAGACTAATGATGATGTACAGCGACGTCGTTATGGAAAAAGCCGCAGGCATCGAGCCTAAAGACGATATGGGCATCCGCAAACAGCTTGAAAGAATTATGGACCAGCTCAAAAAGCAGAAAGGCTATACGACAGATACTGAAATGACCGCTGAAGACCTGAAAGGTCTCTGCGCAAAATTCAAGGCGAAGATTAAGGAAGTGCTTAAAAAAGAATTTCCTGATGATGCCGATAAGCAGCTTTGGGGCGGCATCGACGCGGTGTTCTCATCGTGGAACGGTAAAAGAGCCATCTCGTACAGAAGAATCGAAAATATTCCCGATGAATGGGGCACAGCGGTTAACGTCCAGACAATGGTATTCGGCAATTTGGGCCAGACAAGCGCAACAGGCGTTGCCTTCACCAGAAATCCGGGCAACGGCGAAAATAAATTCTACGGCGAATATCTTATCAACGCACAGGGCGAAGACGTCGTAGCAGGTACAAGGACGCCGGGGCCGGTAAACGAATCCTCGAAAAGCGAACACAACAAAACCGAAGTTTCACTCGAAAAGAAAATGCCGAAAGCCTACAAGGAATTAAACGCTATCCAGAAAAGGCTCGAAAAACATTATCGCGATATGCTCGATATAGAATTCACGATTGAAAACAACAGGCTTTTTATGCTCCAGTGCCGAGTCGGCAAACGCAACGGTCCTGCCGCTATTAAAATGGCCGTCGATATGTTCAAGGAAAAACTCATCACAAAGGAATTGGCTGTTATGCGTGTAACACCTGCTCAGCTTGACGAGCTTTTGCATCCGATTATCGACCCGATTGCAGAAAAAGAGCATAAGCCGCTTGCAAAAGGTCTGCCCGCAGGCCCCGGCGGCGCAAAAGGACAAATCATTTTCAATGCCGCCGATGCGGTCGAATGGGCAAAACAGGGCAAGAAAGTTATCCTTGTCCGAGAAGAAACAAATCCGGAAGATGTCGAAGGGATGCGTGCCGCTCAGGCAATTTTAACTGCTCGCGGAGGAATGACAAGCCACGCCGCTCTGGTCGCTCGCGGTTGGGGCAAATGCTGCATCGTAGGATGCGGAGCCATTGAAGTTGACTACGCAAAAAAGAAACTGCATATTGACGGCAAGGTTATGAACGAAGGCGATTGGATTACTCTTAACGGCACAAAGGGTCTTGTTTACGAAGGCCAATTAACAATGATGGACGCTTCAAAGGAAAACAAAGAGCTTAACGACTTCCTGAAAATCTGCGATAAGTTCAAAAAACTCGGCATCCGCACCAACGCTGAATCACCAGCAGACGCTATGAACGCAAGACAGTTCGGCGCAGAGGGCATCGGCCTGTTCAGGACAGAACATATGTTCTACGGCAGAGGTTCCGACCAGCCGTTATTCCTGCTCCGCAAGATGATTATGAGCGGCTCCGAAGCAGAGAGAAAGAAAGCTATCGACCAGCTCTATCCTTTCGTAAAGAAAGATATAAAGGCAACGCTCGAAGCGATGAATAATCTGCCGGTGGTAATTCGGCTGCTCGACCCGCCGCTGCACGAGTTCGTTCCGCAGGATACTAAAAAACGCGCCGATCTCGCCAAAGAGCTTGGCATTAACGCTGATGAGTTTAACAAACGTGCCGATTCTCTGCACGAATCCAACCCGATGATGGGACACCGCGGCGTAAGGCTCGGCATAACCTATCCGGAAGTCAGCAAAATGCAAATTAAGGCTATATTCGAGGCCGCCGCTGAATTGACAAAGGCAGGCAAAAAACCGTATCCGGAAATAATGATTCCGGTCGTCTGCGATGTGAAGGAAATCGAATTCCAGCTACAGCTCGCCAGGGAAGTTTACGCTGAAGTCTGCAAAAAGACCGGCGTTAAAAAAATCCGCCATCTGTTCGGCACAATGATTGAAATTCCGCGTGCCGCTCTGGTCGCAGGCGAAATCGCCAAAGTTGCCGAGTTCTTCTCTTACGGCACTAACGACCTGACGCAGATGGGCTTCGGTTTCTCGCGCGACGATATAGGCGGCTTCGTGCCGGATTATATCGAAAAAGGCATCCTGCCGGGCGACCCGTTCCAGAGTATCGACCAGCTCGGCATCGGCGAACTGATTAAAATCGGCATCGAACGCGGCAGAAAGACCCGTAAAAACCTCGAAGTCGGTATCTGCGGCGAACACGGCGGAGACCCCGCAAGCGTCGAATTCTGCCATAAAGTCGGTATGGACTACGTTTCCTGCTCGCCTTTCAGGGTTCCGATTGCAAGGCTCGCAGCCGCTCAGGCCGTACTTAAGAATAAATAATATCTTCGGTTTGCGAAAGGTTTATGCTATAATCGACTCGTTTCGTAAAACGTCAAACGTCTGACGAAATTTACGCCTTAGGTACGAGCCTCGCAGCCGATAAACGATTTACGATGTTCACGGTGGGAGTAGCTCAGTTGGCAGAGCATTAGATTGTGGTTCTAAGGGTCGCGGGTTCAAATCCCGTCTCTCACCCGTTTGAAAATTCAGGGCAGTGATTAAAATCGCTGCCCTTTTTATTTGCCGCTCCTGTCATTCTGAACGGAGCGCGGCGCAGTGAAGAATCGCGTAAGTAAGTTATGATTAATATGTTGCCAAAATCTGTTTATGTCCATATTCCTTTCTGCAAAACCAAGTGCGCATACTGCGGCTTTTACTCTATGCCGCCGCAACAGTTCGATATCAAAAAACTTTTAGACGCCGAAATTAAAGAACTCAAAAATTCCGCTTTTCAAAAACCTGTCGATACTTTGTACATCGGCGGAGGCAGTCCCGCCTGTCTTGGCGCCGATGCCCTTTGCGGTTTTCTTTCAGAGATTCTTAAATTGACCGGCAAACCGGAAGAATTTACAGTCGAAATCAATCCCGCCGATGTCGATGAAACTTTTTTAAAAAAACTTTTCGCTCTCGGCGTAAATAGAATCTCCATCGGCGTCCAATCGTTTGACGATGAAGAACTCATTTTTTTGGGCAGAAGATATACTGCCCAACACGCTCAAAAAACCATAGAAACCGCAAAAATCGTCGGTTTTAAAAATATCGGTATAGATTTAATTTTCGCTATTCCCAACTCAAATCTAAATAACTGGCGACATACTCTAAAAAAAGCTATTGAAAGCGATGTGCAGCACATTAGCGCATACAGTCTCACTTATGAAAAAAACACTCCTTTGCAAAAAATCAAAGCTGAGGGCAAATTAAAAACCGTCGGCGAAGAACTCGACAGAAAAATGTACGAAACAGCGATTGCGGCTCTTGCCGAGGCAGGTTTTGAACATTATGAGATTTCGAATTTCGCAAAGCCCGGCTTTGAGTGCAGACACAATCTTGCTTATTGGAAAAACGATTATTATCTCGGCATCGGCCCAGCCGCCGCAGGCTTCCTCCAAGGCAGGCGAATTGAAAACATAAACGACATCGAAAAATACATCGCACAAAAAGAACCTGTGGCAATAAAAATAAGTCCGCAGGAAAAAGCCTGTCAAACAGCAGTTCTTGGTTTAAGATTAATAAAAGGGATTAACCTTACAGAATATAAGCAAAAGATGGGATTTGACATCTTTGAACTTTTCAAGAGCTCGCTCGACAAAAACCTGAAATTAAATCTCTTGCGGCTGAAAAATGACTGCTTAAGTCTTACCCAAAACGCCCTGCCAATTGCCGACAGTATTTTATGTGATTTCGCCCAGCCGGATTAAACGAAACCAATCGCAGTTGCTTTAAACCGGCAAATGGCTTATAATGCTGGTTTGATAATTTCCAGAAAAGACGAATGAATATAGAGAATATACGAAATTTCTGCATTATCGCTCATATCGACCACGGTAAAAGTACGCTGGCCGACAGGCTCCTGCTGATGACCGGCACCGTCAACCAGCGCCAGTTTAAGGAACAGATGCTCGACACTATGGACATCGAGCGCGAACGCGGCATAACCGTCAAGGCCTCCGCTGTAACGATGAATTACAGCCGCGACGGCAAAGAATATATGCTCAACCTGATTGACACGCCCGGCCACGTCGATTTTCATTACGAGGTTTCCCGTTCGATGACCGCCTGCGAAGGCGCGATTCTCGTCGTTGATGCCACTCAGGGCGTCGAGGCTCAGACCGTCGCCAACGCATACCTGGCTGTCGATTGCGGCCTTGAGATTATCCCCGTCATCAACAAAACAGACCTGCCCGCCGCCCAGCCAACAGTCGTCGCAGAAGAAATAGAACATATTCTCGGCATAAATAAAAACGAATGTTTCCACATCAGCGCAAAAAGCGGACTTGGCGTCGATGAGCTGCTCGACGCGATAATTACATTTCTGCCCCCTCCTCAGCCGGACGGCGACGAACATATAAAGGCCCTGATTTTCGACAGCCATTACGACGATTACAGAGGCGTTATTTGTTATGTTCGGGTTTTTTCAGGCTCTCTTTCCGCAAGTCATAAAATCAAAATGCTCGGCACCGGCAGAACATACCAGATTTCAGAGCTTGGCAAATTCACACCCACTATGAAAAAAACAGATTCGCTCAGCACCGGCGAAGTCGGCTACGTCATCGCCAGTATAAGAAATCTGTCGGACGTTACAATCGGTGATACGATTACGCTGGCGACCGACCCTGCCGAGAAGCCTTTGCCAGGCTATAAAAAACCGCTCCAAATGGTCTTCAGCGATTTTTATCCCGGCAACAATACCGAATATTCGCAGCTTCGCTCGGCATTCGATAAACTTGCCTTAAACGACGCCAGTTTTTCTTTCTTTCCGCAGAACAGTCCCGCATTGGGTTTCGGTTTCCGCTGCGGCTTTCTCGGAATGCTCCATATGGAGATTATTCAGGAACGGCTTGAAAGAGAAAACGATATCGAAGTTGTCCAAACCGCTCCGACCGTAACTTACGAAGTCCTTACAACATCCGATGAGGTACTGAAAATCGATTCGCCCAGCCAGCTTCCCGAACGCACAAAGATAGCGGAACTGCGCGAGCCGATTGTCAAACTCGAAATCATAACGCCTAAAGACAGCATCGGCGGGATTATGCAGCTTGCCGAACAGCGAAGATGCCAGCTGTTGAAAACAGATTACATAAGCACTACCCGCGTGATGATGGAGTTTCGCGCCCCGCTGGCAGAGATTGTTTACGATTTCTACGACCAGCTCAAGGGTATAAGCAAAGGCTACGCAACGATGGATTACGAACTTATCGGCTTCGAGGCCGCCGACCTTGTCAAAATCGAAATCCTAATTAATAAAGAGCCTGTCGATGCGCTGAGTCTTATCGTTCATCGCTCCAACGCCGAGGCCAGAGGCAGAAAACTGCTCGTCAAACTCAGAAAAGCAATCCCGCGCCATCAGTTCGAGATTCCGCTGCAGGCGGCAATCGGAAGCAAAATCATCGCGCGCGAATCCATCAAGGCTTTCAGAAAAGACGTTACAGCAAAACTCTACGGCGGCGACGTAACGCGAAAAATGAAAGTCCTCAAAAGACAAAAGGAAGGCAAAAAAAGAATGAAGAGTATCGGCAGCGTGCAAATCCCGCAAAAAGCCTTTATGAGCATCCTCGATACGAGCGATTAAAAACCCTCAAAATCAGCCAAAAGACGCCGTTTTTACGAAAAATTTACTTGAAAAACAAAAATTCTTGTAAATAATAAAGCCAAGTTATATAATTAAAAAACAAATTTATACGGTATATTTTTAAGGAAATAAATATGTCTTTAGGCGAAATAATCAGAAAAAGACGACACGAATTAGATGTAACGCTCGATGAAGTGAGTGAAAAAATAGGTTTTTCAAAACCTTATCTTTCCACTATCGAAACGGGCAAGGTAAAAAATCCGCCAAGCGACAAGATGCTGCGTCAGCTCGAAGAGGCTTTGGAATTTCCTCCCGGCACACTTCGTCGGGCGGCGAATCTCGACAGAACTCCTACCGATGTCCGCCAGCAATTCGAGGCTTATGAAGCGGAGAATCAGCGGTGGCGAAAACTCGTACAGGAGCTGAAAGATAAAAAAGTCAAGGGCGCCGAACTCAACGACCTGCTCGAAAAGAGTCAGCTCGAAATAGACAAAAACATTTCCAAGACCGAGCCCGGCAGACTGATACCAATTATCAATCGCGTCGCCGCCGGCTACCCCGTCGATTTCGACGACCTCCAGTATCCTGCCGGTTTTGCCGACGATTACGTCCGCTGTCCCGACATCGAAGACCCGCACGCTTTTGGCGTCAGGGTCATCGGCGATTCGATGGAGCCGAAATTCAGTCAGGACGATATCGTGATTTTCTCGCCCGCTATCGAAGTCCGCAGCGGCGACGACTGCTTCGTCAGACTTGCCGCTCCGCACGAAACGACTTTTAAGCGGGTATTCTTCGAGTCGAACGAAATGGTAAGACTCCAGCCGAGAAATGAAAATTACGCACCATTGATTATCGAAGGCTCTCGAATCAACGGCCTGTACCGCGCCGTTATCAAGTACGAAAAACTATAAAAACAAAAAAATCCCGCACCTAAAACTATTTTAAGTGCGGGTTTTTTACATCTATTTCTATATGTTTTCCTGTTTATCTTCTTTTTCAGGCACTGCCGCCACAGGGGCAGGTTCTGGTTTCGGCCTTTCTTCCTGCAGACCCTCGAACTTCAGGCTGTCTTCGTCCTTGACCTCGATTTTGATGACGTTTTTGCCCTTGAATTCGCCCCTGAGAATATTTTCGCTCAGTGCATCTTCGATATATCTTTCTATCGCTCTCCGCAGCGGCCTTGCGCCAAACTCAGGATTATATCCTTTATCGATAAGGAACTCTTTAGCCGAATCGGCAATATCGAGTCTGTATCCCTGTTTGACAAGACGTTTGAACACCTTGTTAAGTTCGTAATCGACAATCGTAACAAGGTCATGCCGAGTCAATGCGTGGAATACAATCACATCGTCGAGCCTATTAAGAAATTCCGGCCTGAAGTGCCGCTCGACCTCTTTCTGCAGCATATCTTTCATCTTTTCGTAGTTCGCCTCTGCGGTACGTTTGCCGAATCCGAAGCCCGCCTGGTTCTTGATAAGGTCGGCGCCGATATTGCTCGTCATAATCAGTATAACGTTCTTGAAATCTATATGTCTGCCGAAGCTGTCGGTCAGTCTTCCTTCTTCCATAATCTGCAGCAGCATATTATAGACGTCCGGATGCGCCTTTTCGATTTCGTCCAGCAGCAGCACGGCATAAGGTCTGCGTCTGATTCGCTCGGTAAGTTGTCCGCCCTCTTCGAACCCGACATATCCCGGAGGTGCGCCGACGAGCCTGCTGACGTTATGTTTTTCCATATATTCGCTCATATCTATCTGGATAAGAGCGTCCTCGTCGCCGAACATAAATTCCGCCAGCGCCCTGGCAAGCAATGTCTTGCCGACGCCGCTTGGCCCGATGAATATAAACGAGCCCATAGGCCTGTTCGGGTCTTTTAAGCCGCTTCGGCTTCTGCGCACCGATTTAGCAATTGCCACAACAGCCTCGTCCTGACTGACAACACGCTTATGGAGTTCGCTTTCCAGCTCGAGCAGTCTTTGTGTCTCGTGTTTTTCGAGTCTTGTGAGCGGTACGCCCGTCATCTTGCTGACAACCTCGGCGATTGTCTCGCTGTCCACAACGCCGGTGCTGTCTTTGTTCTGGTCGTACCACGCCTGCTGAATCTTGGATTTTTCGTCCAGCAGTTTCTGGCATTCATCGCGAAGGGCCGCCGCCTTTTCATAATCGGCGCTTTTGACCGCTTCGTCTTTTTCCATCTGCATCTGTTCGATTTTTTTGTCTATCTCCGATATATTAGGCGGAGCCGTCATATTTTTCAGCCTTATGCACGCTCCCGACTCATCGATAACATCGATGGCCTTGTCCGGAAGACATCTGCCGGTGATATATCTGCTCGAAAGTTCGACCGCCTGACCAAGAGCTTCGTCGCTGAAGCTAACCCTGTGATGCGCCTCATAGCGGTCGCGAAGCCCCTTAAGAATTTCCAGCGTCTCGTCTTTATTCGGAGGTTCAACTATTATCGTCTGAAATCTTCTCTCAAGCGCTGCGTCTTTTTCGACGTATTTTCTATATTCATCGAACGTCGTTGCGCCGATGCACTGCACCTCACCTCTGCTCAACGCGGGTTTTAAGACGTTCGAGGCATCTATAGCGCCCTCCGCTCCGCCTGCACCGACCAAAGTGTGAAGCTCATCGACGAAAAGAACGACATTTTTCGCGCGTTTGACTTCATTGATAACCGCTTTGATTCTCTCTTCGAATTGTCCCCTGTATTTTGTGCCCGCAACCATCATCGCAAGGTCAAGCGACACAATTCTTCTGTCGCGAAGCAGCTCAGGTACTTTTTTGTCAGTAATCCGCTGGGCAAGACCTTCGACGATTGCCGTTTTGCCCACGCCAGCCTCGCCGATAAGAACCGGATTGTTTTTGGTTCTTCGACAGAGTATCTGAATGAGTCTTTCAATCTCGATTTTTCTGCCTATGACAGGGTCAAGCTCTCCTTCGGCTGCCAAAGCCGTAAGGTCTCTGCCGAAGCTGTCAAGCGCAGGCGTTCTGCTTTTTTGCTGCTTGGCGCTCATCGGGTCCATCTTCATATCGAGCGACGGCATACTGTTTTCAACCCCCGCACCGAGCAGGTTCAATACTTCCTGACGGACTTCTTCGAGTTTAAGACCCAGATTCATCAGAACCTGTGCCGCCACGCCTTCGCTTTCCCGCAAAAGACCGAGCAGCAGATGTTCGGTACCGATGTAATTATGATTAAGAGACCTCGCCTCTTCAATTGCGAATTCTATAACCTTTTTCGCTCTCGGCGTATGAGGCAGTTTGCCCATCGTTACCATATCAGGCCCGCTCTTTACGAGCTTTTCAACTTCCAGCCGAAGTTTCTTTATATCGACATCGAGATTTTTCAGAACATTCGCCCCGACTCCAGAACCTTCCTTAACAAGTCCGAGCAGGATATGCTCTGTCCCGATATATTCGTGGTTGAACCTCTGCGCTTCCTGATTCGCAAGCGCCATTACTTTTCTTGCTCTGTCCGTAAAACGTTCAAACATAAATGTTCCTTTTCTATTCTTTGCCGTCTCTATTTTAGCACAGTTGCTTATTCTGTAAAGATATTCTGATATTCTATATGCTCAAGCCCGCCGATTGTTCATTTAATCCGCTCAGCGGCGCAGACATATACTCTTTAAATATCGTCAAAAAACAGGCGTGATTTAAGCGGCAAAATCAAAAAAAACAAATATTTGAATAAAAAAACCCCCGCATTACCGGTCTCTGCGGTTTATTTATTCCGTCCCCCTGAAAATCTATCAGTCTCTGCCTTCAAGCGTCCTGCGCAGATATGAATTTTCCCGACGTGTCGCCTCCACATCAAAAACCAGATATTTGATTACCAGCCTAAGATAATTTAGGGATTCATCGAGATTGTCACTTGTTTGGGGCTTTTGTTTGGCGGGTTTTTTCTCCTGTGTCAGCAGTAAAAGTTTTTTGCCCTTACCGTTTGGTATATCCGAAATTTCGTTAAGAAGTTCATTCAGTCTTGCTTCAAAAGCGGCAGTATCCATTTTAGCACCCTATCATAACTTCTTCTTTCAGCATCCTGCGATTGCAGCGTGTCCTTGCTAATTATAACTGCAAAATATATGCCATTTGCCTTTCGGCAGGCTTCGTTTAATTCAACTGCTCAAAAAACGCCCGTTTGCACCCTTTCAGCACATCTGTTTTTTGAGATGGAAAACATTGCCTATTGTGCCAATTTTGCAGTGATGTTGCAAAAATTATACATAAAACCGCTTCTCGGATTTCCCAGATGACAAACAGCCGTGTTTTTGGTAATATAATCCCGTCTTATTTTCAATGCTGAACTTATGGAGTACCGAATATGAAGGCAAATCCGTCTAAAACAATTTGGCTCACGCATTGGCACTTGCTTCTTGCCGTCTTAGCCGCAATCGCTCTCGCTTCCCTGCTTATCGCCGCGGCAATTCCGGCTTTCAAAATTATCTCTATCGTTCTGCTGCTTCTTACCGCTGCGCTCGGCATATTCATAATCATACTTTTGCTGAATCACATTATTGCAACTATAACTGCCCATCAGCAAAGGCTCGTTCAGATAAGCGAGTCTATTCTTATCAACAGGGAAATGCTCGAACAGGCCGTCTCATCCGCAAAGCTCAGCGATGCGGCAAAAGTCGTTCTTTATCGCGACACAGACGGCCAGCAGCTTCGCGCCGCTGTTATGCAGAAACTTCATCAGCAGGAAATCAAGGCAACTTATGCGATGATTGAGGACATCGCCCGAAAAACTGATTACCAGACCCTCGCCGAAGAACTAAAAATGATTGCCGACAACTACCGCGACGCCACGGAGCAGGAACGCATTAATCAAATCGCCGCCTACATCGAAAAACTTCTCGACCAGCGCCAGTGGACGACCGCCTCTGTTTATATCGAAAATTTCATCAAAAAATTCCCTGATTCCGAAAAAGCTCTCTCCTTTCGTCAGAAACTCACCGACAAAAAAGAGCTGCGTAAACGTCAGCTCTTCGCCGAATGGGACAATGCCGTCAAACGTCAGGACACCGACAAAAGCCTGGCCGTCTTAAAAGAGCTGGACCTCTATCTGACACCCAGCGAAGGCCTTGCCCTGCAGGAAGCCGCCAGCGAGGTCTTCAAAAACAAACTTCACACCCTTGGCGTTCGTTTCGCACTTTGCGTAAGCGAAAAACGATGGGCCGATGCTATTCTAACCGGCAAGGAAATTATCAAAGGCTTTCCGAACAGCAGGATGGCCGACGAAATCCGCGTCAAAATGTCTATTCTGCGTGAATTATCTCAAAAATAGGGACATCCTAATTCCTGCTTGCAAAAAACGCGGATTCCCTGTAAATTAGCCCAATTCAGTTTTCTCTGGATAACGAGTTTCGCAGCCGATTTACGATATACGATGTCCAGGGGGTGTAGCTCAGATGGTAGAGCAACGCACTTTTAATGCGTAGGTCTTGGGTTCGAATCCCAACACCCTCATTTTTTTGCCGTTAGGCAAAAAAATAGCTCTCCTGTTCTCCTGCTCAAGTTTCTTGGCCCATATCATTGCGAAAATGTCTGACTTTTAGTTAATACACTGTTTTTAAGCCGCTTAAAATGAGCTTCCGGGGCAACGGGGTTGTAATTCCGCACGTATCTTCTCCATTGACAATCTTTTATATTTACCTGATAATCTTTCCGTCAAAGTCAATTATTATGGAGACGGTTATGTCGGTACGGAAACTGCAAAATATCGCATTGATAATGCTTTTGGTCTCGATTTGTTTTTGCATCGGCTGTGTGGAAAGAAAGCTCACTATAATAACCGAGCCTTCCGGCGCCCTTGTCGCGCTCAACGATGAGGAAATCGGCATCTCCCCCGTTACGGTCGGTTTCGAGTGGTACGGCGATTACAGCGTTAGAATTACAAAGGACGGCTATCAAACCCTGAACACCCATAGAAATCTCAAGCGTCCGCTTCGCGACGTCGCTCCTTTCGATTTGCTCGACGATATGTTCCGTACGAGAACCGACGCATATACCTGGACGTTCGAGCTCGAACATTATCAGGAGCCGAACAAGGCCGAGTTAATCGAAGACGCCCTCGAAATGCAGAAGCAGACCGCTGAAGAAATAAAAGACCCGTTCGAAAAGAAAACCAAAAAAAAGTAAGCGCATTTTAAACTGCGAATCCGCCGATGAAAACTGTCCTGCTAATCCGCCCGGACCTGCCCGAAGATTATCCTATGGGCAAGCTGCCGCCTTTTCTGCCTTTGGGTCTTGGCCAGTTGGCAGGCGTATTAAAACAAGCGGGTTTTAATGTTCTAATCCTCGATAATTATCTTTACGAAAAAAACACAAATGAACTTGCGCAGGACATCCGCGCTGTAAAACCCGATTTAATCGGCCTTACGGTATCCGTCGCAACAGTATCGGTTTGCGCAGAAATTATCGCGGCTATGAAAAATGACAATATCCCCATCGTTGCCGGCGGGCCGCAAATCACTATCGCTCCTGTTGAAACTATGAAACTCCTCGGCGCCGATATCGGCGTTGTCGGCGAAGGCGAAAATACACTCCTCGAATTGTGCAAAACATTAGACCGGACAGAAGAATTATCTTTTTCACATCTCAAAAACATCGCCGGCCTTGTCATTAAAGATACTCAAACAAACCAATATCTTTCAACGCCGCCCAGAGAGATTATAAAAGACCTCGACACACTGCCGTTTATCCCCGTCTCGATTTTCCCGTATAAAGATTATCAGAAAACCACGCCTGAACTCAAATCGTCTCCTTTGGGCTGGATGAGTACCAGCAGAGGCTGTCCGTGGAATTGCAGCTTCTGCTCGAACATTCTCGTCTGGGGCAGACATTACCGATGTATGGGGGATAAGAGGGTCGTCGATGAAATGCAGTACCTGTCCGAAAACTTCGGCATAAAAGCAATAAATTTCAGAGAGGACAATTTTACCGTCAACAGACAGAGAGTTCTGGATATATGTTCTTTAATCAATCAAAGGAATCTCAAAATCGAATGGACCTGCGAAAGCAGGGTGGACATAGTCGATGAGGAAATGCTTGCCGCGATGAAAAATGCCGGCTGCAGCGCAATCTATTTCGGCATCGAAAGCGGCTCGCAGAGAATCCTCGACCTGCTGCGAAAGGATACCACCGTCGAGCAGAACGAAACTGCCGTCAAATTGTGCAAAAAAGCCGGAATAAAACCCATTGCCTCGATAATGCTCGGCGTCCCCCAGCAAACTCTCGCCGAAAATTATGAAAGTATCCGCTTCATAAAAAAGCTCGACCCCGATATGGTCTATTTTAATGTCTTTATGGGTCTGCCCGGCACAGATTTATACAGATATATTATAGAGCACGATTTGATTTACAAGCAGGTCGGCCTCATTATCCTGCCCAACAGCGAATGTCTCACCTGGCCGCAAAAACTGAAACTCAAACAGAGAACCGAATTGCTGTACAATCTCAATCCGAAAATCCTCTTCAGACATATCAGAAGGATGGGCCTTTTAAGATTTCTGCAAAAGGGAATTTTGACTATAAGAAGGTATGCCTCTTCGCGATGCGGCCTCAAACGCGCATAACAAAAGCCTCCTGCATGGAGGCTTTCGGTTTAAACTTATCGGCTATTCGTTCTTAAGCCGTTCGGCTCGTTTAAGATTCGGAATGATTTTTAACGGGTTTTTGCCCCGCTTTTTCCTGCTGTATAGCAAGATATACTTCTTTGCGGTGAACGGATATTGTTTTTGGCGCGGTGATGCCGAGGCGAACCTTATCGCCTCGTACATCGACAATCGTTATTTCCACGTCGTCGCCTACCATTATCGATTCATTTCGTGTTCTGCTCAGTACCAGCATTGTCCGGCACTCCTTTCTCCGGGTTCAGGAAGCATTCCCTTTATAATTAATACGAAAACTTCAGGGCCTGTGTTTCCCGACATTTTCTGTTTTAAAAGACTATTTATCAGGCTGCCATACGCATAAGAGGTTGTCCTTGTATGTTTTCGGCAATAAACAGGGGTCGAAACACTAAAATTCTGTCCATTTTTCGGAAAGTTTGTGTTTTTTGATGGTTTTTTACTTAAGTGTCTTTAAATAATGATGTTAGGCGAAAATCAGCTCTCGTATTTTCGCCAAAGGTGATAATCGACCGCCAGCCAATAGCCCCATATTGCCCCCAAACAGCCGAAAGCGACCATATAAACTGGCAGAACCGCCAAAACCGGCCTTGCAAAGAACACCGCCGGCCAGGCGCCGGCAAGATGCTCCATAATCGGCTCTTTGCCGTAAGCTATCATCGAATACGAGCTTAAAAATGCAGACGCTGCCGCAGGCCAAACAAATGACACGCCCAAAAACAATTTACCTAAAAACCCGCACGCCATAAACGCGACCGTTACCGCAAAGGCCAACTGAAGATTAGCGGGCTGACCCGTTACCTTGCCCAGCTTGGCGTCCGGATAGCTAACATCGCCGGCCAGAACATTGATAAGAATATTGCCGATAACAACCGTCGCCACAATGACAATCGCAATCGCCGCAAAGCTCGGCAGTTTGAAATCAGCCTCGAATTTATCTACGCGAGGCAATGATTTTTCCCCGAATATCTTATCAGCAACAAGCGCACCGGCAAAACAGCACCCCGCGACAGCAAGCCATACAAACGCCTCGAATCGAAGGCTCGCATAAACGTTCAATCTGTCCGCCGCGGCAGGATCACGCTGAAAGACTATTGATAACGCATCGCTTTTAAGTGCCCAGACAGCCATACCCGCCGGAGCCGCCAAAATGCCTATCTGCCCGCCGAAAGGCGTACAAAGAGCCGATGCAATAAAGCCGGCGGCGAATGAAAGGCCCGCGCAAATCACTAAATCGCCAATGCTTATACTGCCCGAGAAAATCGCCAGTACACCGTCAGCGGGAGGACGCAGCAAATCCAAAGGCAGAACGCCCAACACCGCTATGCCGACCGCAAGTGCGACTGCTATTCTAATTCTCATCAACCAGCTAAGTTCCATAAACAGTAGTTTACAATGAATGACGAATTTTGAATAGTGAAAAATTCATACCGGCCAATTCAAAATTTTATAGGACTAATAAAACCGTCTTTTCGCAAATCAGCCGCAATAACATATACGCCTACCTGCATAATCCGCTTATTCCTAATCGAACGGCAATAGATTCGAGACTATTTCCCCTAAATTCGCTTATATCCATTTCGCCCAATCTGCCCCTGAAAGGCTCTTCTCTCAAAATCGGCCAGTTCAGCGGCGCATACTCATCATCGCCCGCCTCGAACACAAATTTATCGTGAACCAAAGCGCAAATAATCCGATTGTCAGAACTGTCGCATATATAAAAAGTCAATCTTCTGCCACTTGCCATTCTAAAAGCGGTGCGCAACCGCTTCTTGACGCCATCAATCGTAAAGCTGACCCCTATCAAACCGGTGTTGTTTTTAGATATTTTGTTAAGTGAATTTTGCCTTGGACTGGCGATTCGCAGATTAAACCTTCGATTGTCAAGCGGATTTCTGTTCCTGTGGTCAACCAGTTCATCTTCCTTAGGTCCCATCAACAATCGGGAAAGCATATAACTCTTACGAGACGAGATATTACAACGAACCCTTCCATGTGAACAGTGTACGCCGCCTATGGCTTTATATTTGGAAAACGGCCGTCTGTTTTCGTCCTTAACTATCCGGTAATAAATATCCTCGTCAACGAGCAGCGTCCCGAACGGCTCTTCGAGCCCGAAAATTTCCTGCTCTGTATCGTTCATTCCGCACCTTCTTTCTGTTTTTATTTCCTTGCTTCTTTGCGTCTTTACTTCTTTTGCCCTTACCTGTCCTCCATAGATTCATAGAAGGATGATGCTCTGAGAATTCCTCACGACCAATCCTCACTACCCAACTCACTTCTTCGCCCAATCCCCACTCAGAATTCCGGTATCCTGAATAATGCCATCGCAAGTTCGGCAAGGCTGAGCCTTTTCGCTGCAAAAGGCCTGACTGCATACAGCGGGCAGGTTACGGCTTTGCAGTCGGTTATTTCGTTTTCCTGCCAAAGGCTGCATTCGAGGCAGAACGCTTTGACGGCTGCGGCTTTGCTGTTGTCTTTTACTGCTTTTTTGTAATTTTTGCGGTATTTTTTCGGAATTTCCGCCAATCTGCCGGAAATTTTCTGGCTTCTCAGCGTTCCCATATCCGGCTTTTCCAACTTTTTTGAACTTGTTGTTTTCATAACTTCCTTTCCTCTAAAATGCTGAAAAATTGCTATTCAATATTTGTTCTATAAACATATAATTTATAAGTATTTTATCATAAAACACTAAAAAATCAAGCGATTTTTGCTAATTTTTTCTTAATTTCTATAAATATCTAACAAATATAGTGTTAGGAGACGACTTTTTTTACGGACTGATTGTTTATTTTCCGGCCGGACAAACGAGCTCAGGGTCGAGGTTTAAGGTTTGCAACGCCGAATGGTTCGTATATAATGATGGGCTAAACGGATTTGGAGCGTAAAACTATGCGCAAAAACGGAGTTATTTTATTAGCGGTATTAGGGTTGGCCTTTATTTGTTTCGCCGAGACCTGGCACCTGAGTAAAAATCAGGAATGGCAGGAACTGGCGGACACAAAAGACGGGACACTGCTCGCATCTGTCGCCGAGGCAAAACAGTTCGTCTCGACAGGCGAGACGGCAAAGGCAAAAAGAGCCTTCGATAATCTGAAAAAGGGTTATCCGGAATTTGCAGACGCTGATTTCGATGCTTTCGTAAAAGGCGAGCTGCTGTACAGCAGACGAAAATATATCGAGGCCTCGCGGGCCTACGATGATTTTCTCGAACGCTATCCGACAAGTTTATTTTATCAGTCTGCTCTTGAAAGGCAGCAGCAGATATCAACCGCTTTTCTATACGGACAGAAAAGAGTCGCGTTAAAAGTGATAAAAATGAACGCCTATGAAGAGGGCGCCGAGATAGCGAATAATATCGCTGACAGGGCGGGCGATTCGCCTGCCGCTAAAAAGGCGCTCGAAACTTTGGCACTGTCGAGAGAGCAAAGAGGCGTTTACGAAGAAGCCTATCAGGCGTGGTCGAACGCAGCGAGCCGATGGCCGACCGGCGAGATGGGGCGAACGTCTTTGATGGGAATGGCTCGAAGTCTCGAATCGGCCCATAAAGGCCCTGCGTTCGACGGCAAGGTTCTGGCGAGCGCGAAAAGTTATTATTCCGAATATATAAAAAGATATCCGGAATCGGCGCAGCAGCTTAAGTTGACCGAAAAAGTAATGGAACTGGATGAGAAGCTCGTTCAAAAGGAATTGCTGATTGCTGATTATTATGCCCAAACTGGCAGTACGGCGGCGGCCGATTTTTACTATGAGCAGATAATAGCCGACTGGCCGGCGTCTGCGGCGACCCAAACAGCGCGTGAAAGGCTGCCCGAAATCAAAAAGGAGCTTGAGAGGCAGGCTCTGCCGGCCGGAAAGAAAAAATTCAATTGGAAAGGCCTGTTCTTATGAGAATAAGAGTCGTGATATTGGCCGCTTTGCCGGCGATATTTTTCTTTGCCGGCTGCCGCGGATATATCAACCAGCCGTTATATACAGATTCGGTGCAGAGCATTTATGTCGATATGTTCGATAATGCGACCTTTCAAAGGGACCTCGAATACGACCTTACGAACGCTATTGTCAAACGCATTAATGCGGAAACGCCTTACAGGATAGTTTCAGATAAGAGCAGGGCTGATACCGTATTGAGCGGTAAAATAACCAATATAAGCAGTGCCGCCTTGACGCTGGAGAGAGAAACCGGCAGGCCTTTGGAGAATCAAGCGGAAGTTGCGGCGGTATTTAGCTGGAAAAACCTTAAAACGGGCGAGTATCTTATTGAGAACGTCTCGGCCTCTGCGACGGCAACATATTCGCAGTTTCAGCAGCAGGGACTCGATTACACGTCCAAAACGACGGCAAACAAACTGGCCGAAAGAATCGTAGAGTTAATGCAGATACAATGGTGATTGTTTCAGGGTTTTAATAAATAATGAATCAGACTCCTAAAAAAAGGCAAGATGTAAAAAAGCCTTCGGGGCCGCCGGGCAAAGGGCCTCTTAGGCCCCGTTCAAGTCCGTTAAGCTGGCTGCTGATAGGCCTTGCGTTTCTTATGCTTATACAGATATTCGACCGCTATCAGGGACGCAACGAAATCAGCAACGACGAATTCGCAAAATACCTCGCCGAGGGCAAGATAGAAAGCGTCGAAATCGCGGACAGCGAGATACGCGGCAAATTTAACGCCGCGGGCATAAGCTCGCGTCAGCCAAAAGCTCCCAAGACATTTACGGTAGGCTATCGGCCTGATATGCTGCCGTTATTAATTCCGGAACTTCAGGCGGCACAGGTAAAGTGGACGGTCGCCAAGCCGCAGATATGGCTGTCGATTCTGAGCTGGATACTGCCGCTCGTATTGATGATAGCGTTCTTTTACTTTATCTTCGTGAGAAATGTACGCAACGGGCCGGGCGGAATGCTGATGAGCTTCGGCAGAAGCAAACACAAGATGCACGGCAAGGAACAAATGAAAGTAACTTTCGACGATGTCGCGGGCATTGACGAGGCGAAAGAAGAAGTAGCGGAAATTATCGAATTTTTGAAACATCCGAAAAAGTTCCAGAAAATCGGCGGCAGAATACCTCGCGGAGTACTGCTAGTAGGGCCGCCGGGCTGCGGAAAAACTCTGCTGGCGAAAGCAATCGCAGGACAGGCGAATGTGCCGTTTTTCAGTATATCCGGCAGCGATTTTGTCGAGATGTTTGTCGGCGTAGGCGCATCGCGAGTACGCGACCTGTTCAAAAGCGCAAAGGACAATTCACCCTGCATCATATTCCTCGATGAAATCGACGCGATTGGTAGGAAACGCGGGCCGGGATTCGTGAGCGGCGGACACGATGAAAGGGAACAGACATTAAACGCTATTTTAGTTGAGATGGACGGTTTCGATACGAACGACCAGGTTATCGTAATGGCGGCAACGAACCGCGGCGATATACTCGACAAAGCACTGACACGGCCGGGCAGATTCGACCGACAAGTCTATATTCCGCTGCCGGACGTAAAGGGCCGGACTGAAATACTCAAGATTCACGCCAAAAAAGTCAAGATGAGTCCTGATGTCGAACTTGAAAGGATAGCGAGAGGCACGCCGATGTTCAGCGGCGCAGACCTCGAAGCGATAATAAACGAGGCGGCGATATCGGCCACGATGAGCAATAAAGACTTTGTCGAGACCGAAGACCTCGAAGAGGCGCGGGATAAAGTCCGATGGGGCAGAAAGAAACGCAGCAGAGCGGTTGACCAGGCGGATAAGAAATTGACCGCTTTTCACGAAGCGGGACATACGCTCGTTCAATCGATGCTGAAAGACGCCGACCCTCTGCATAAGGTGAGCATTATACCGAGAGGCCCGATGGGCGGAGCCACATTCTCGCTGCCGGAAAAGGACAGGACGCATTATACGAAAAAATACTGTATGGCCGAATTACAGGTATGCTTCGGCGGCAGAATAGCGGAAGAGCTTTTCTGCGACGATATTTCGAGCGGAGCACAGGCGGATATCAAAATGGCGACATCGCTTGCACGAGAAATGGTTCAAACGTGGGGAATGAGCGCCGAGCTTGGGCCGATTGATTACAGCCCGCAGACACAGGAATCATATTTCGGACTTGGCGGACAGGAATATTCCGAAAAGACGGCGGAAACCATCGATATCGAGGTCAAGAAACTTATCGATATTGCCTATAAAGCCGCGAAGGAAATAATTCAAAACAACCGCGAGAAACTGATGACGATAGCCGATGCGCTTTTGAAATACGAGACGCTCGACGCCGCTGAGGTGAAAATCATACTCGAAGGTGGAAGCCTGAATAAGCCCACTGTCGGCGATTTGCTCAAGGCTGAACAGGAAAAACAAGATAATTTGCCTGCCGGTGACTAAGATAATGATAACAACCGCAGAAAAACGGATTGTCGCCAAACCTTTCGTTAAATGGGCAGGGGGCAAAACTCAACTATTAGACGAGATAGAAAAACGCCTGCCAAAAGAAATGGAAGCCGGAGAGATTATAACTTATGTTGAACCATTTGTTGGTGGTGGCGCTGTATTTTTTCATATAGCACAAAATTACCCTCATATTAAAAAGTTTTATCTATGCGATATTAACAAAGACCTTGTAAATTGCTATAAAATGGTACAATCAGACGTTTACCATCTTATTAAACTTCTAAAAATACTTGAGGAAAAATTTTTATCTCTAAATGAAAACAGCAGGAAAGATTTTTATCTGAAAATCCGCAGAGAATTTAACTCGCGGAAATACGGAGAGGTTTCTGCGGCAATTTGTGCCAGACTGATATTCCTCAACAAAACTTGTTTTAACGGTTTGTACAGGGTAAATAGTAAAAACGAATTTAACGTGCCTTTCGGCGGATATAAAAGACCTGCCATTTGCGACAGCAGAAATTTACTGGCGGCTTCGGCGGTTTTGCAGAAAGCCAAAATATTTTGCGGTGATTTTCCCGACTGCGCAAGATATATAAATGAAAATACATTTGTATATTTAGACCCGCCCTATCGTCCACTAAATGCAACGGCAGGTTTTACCTCATATTCAAAAGATAATTTTACGGAAACCGATCAAGTGAGGCTCGCCGAATTTTGCAGAACAATCGATAGAAGAAAAGCTCAATTTCTTTTAAGCAATTCCGACCCTAAAAACGAAAATCCCAAAGACCGTTTTTTCGAGGATACTTACGGTGGAGGAATTTTTAGAATAGAAAGAGTGAATGCGATTAGAGCGATTAACTGCATAGGCTCTAAAAGAGGTACCATAAAAGAACTTATCATAACAAATTAGGATATTTCTGATGGCAACAGATAAATCATGGGAGAAGATTTTTAGCGATTATAAGATATATGAGCACAATTTTGATAATGAGCCTTTTTGCATTACTGCTACACAAATAAAAAGAAGTTGTCAGGATTTTAAGGAAACCGGGGAAAAAGAAGTTAGAATTCTATGCAAACAGGACACGAGAGAAGACCGCCCGGAGATTTTCAGAAAAATGGGGCTGTTTCTATTGCCCGTTGTCAATAAGAAATATGTTATAATAAAGGGTGAAGGTTACGTAGATATACCTCCCGTTCAAAAAACAGAAGAAGTATATATCTCAAAGTTGGCTTCTAAGCCGGACACCTCACTCATAGGAAACTCCGAGATGCAACATCTTGATTTCGCCTATGCATCCAGTTTAATTAGAACTTTTGTTAATGACGATTCGTTGGTTCTAACTATCCGTGGAAGAAAATACACTCCTGAGTTTTCGTTCAAAGCCGGGCGGAACACCATTAAAGTAAAAAGTGTTCAAACGGAAGTCGATGCCGGCTACGAAGGAAAGGGACAAGTTGTTTTGATCGAAGCAAAAAATACGTCTGCCAAGAATGTAATAATTCGCCAGCTTTATTATCCTTACAGACAATGGCAGGCTCATACTTTAAAGCCTGTGATAACTCTATTTTTTGAGAGTACAGGTAATACTTATTCGATGTGGCAATTCCGTTTTAAGGATATAGACAATTATAACAGCATTGAATTGGTAAAATCGGGCAGATTTATAATAAAGCAATAATGAAAAAGCTTTTCGAATATACTCCTGAGCATACTACGGTTTGGACATTTCCAGAACGAGGAAATTGGGCAACGCATAATCCCAAGTACCGAGGTAATTTTGCGCCACAGATTGCAAGAAATATTATCGAAATGTACTCGAAAAAAGGCGAAACCGTACTCGACCCTATGGTTGGGGGCGGAACAACACTAGTCGAAGCAAAACTGCTTGTCAGGAACGCAATTGGTCTTGATATTAATCCCAAAGCGATAGAAATTGCAAAAGAGGCATTAAAATTCAACCATCACCCTGCAAGCAATCAGGCTGTTAAAATAGGTGATGCAAGAAATTTATCTTTTATCAAAAACGATAGTATTGATTTAATTCTTACACATCCTCCATATATGAATATTATTAAATATTCTAATGACCAAATTGAAGGCGACTTATCGAATATCGGCAATATGTCAAAATTTTGCGATGAAATGCAAAAAATAGCAAAGGAATTTTACAGAATATTGAAACCCAATAAGTTTTGTGCGATACTTATGGGAGATACACGAAAAAGCGGTCATTTTATACCGCTTGCCTATAATATTATGCAGTTATTTCTAAGAGTCGGGTTTATTCTAAAAGAACATATCATCAAGCTTCAACATAATTGTTCTTCAACAAATAGATGGGTACAAAAAGCAAAGGCAGATAAATTTTACCTTATTATGCACGAACATTTATTTATCTTTCGGAAACCTATAACAAATGAAAATCTGGGTAAAGTACGATATAGTTGTCTGATGAGGGAAATGTGAACAGAAAATTTCTATTATTGTTGATGATTTGTGCGGGATTGGTATGCATCGCCATGCCCCCCGATTTCTCGAGGGCAGGCTCGACGGCTAAACAAACGGAAGAAACCCCCGGCACAGGTCCGGGGGCTAACCAAATTAAAGATGATTTCGCCGAGCTCAAACTCGTTCTGCAATACGAACAGGCTTTGCCCGATTCAAACAATGCAATCGAAATAAAATTCAAACTCGCCGACGACTGGCATTTTTACGCAGATGAAAAGACAACGCCGGACGGTATGAGCCTGAAAGTTATCCCTTCGACAAGCTCAGGGCAGGCGCCCAGGGGCAAAGGACTTGTTTTTTCCGAGCCTGTTTTCCCAGAGGCACAAATCTATTTCGATAAATTTACAAACCAAAAACAGGCCGTTTACGGCGGTAATTTCAGTGTCTACGTTCCGTTTAAAACAGGCCCCGCCGAACAAACCGTTGAAATAAAAGTCTCGATAGAGGGCCTTTCCTGCTCGCAGCAATTGTGCAGCAAGGCCTCTTACGAACTCTCAAAAAAACTGGCGATTTCAAAATCAGTGAAGATGGATAAAGCCGCGTTTGAATTACCGCTCCCTCACGGTCGCGGCTCTGAAACCCCCGCCACAGGTGCGGGGGCTAATCCCGCGGCGGTTTTGCCGCTGGCGATTTTGGCGGGCGTTTTGCTGAATGTAATGCCTTGTGTCTGGCCGATTTTGCCGATTATCGTAATGAGGCTCGTAAGTCAGGCGGAGAAAAACCGAGGCAAAAGTATCCTGCTCGGCCTTGCGTTCGCATTAGGTATCGTTCTGTTCTTCGCCGCTCTTGCGGCAGTGAATATAATCTTAAAGCTGGGCTTCGGACTGGTTTTTCAATGGGGCGACCAGTTCAGAAATCCCGCCTTCGTTATCGGTATGGCTCTTCTAATGGTTGTGCTGGCATTATATATGTTCGGTCTGTTTACGTTCAGCATTCCGGTATCGGTGGGCGGCAATAAACAAAGCGGCGGTTTCGCAGGTTCGGTCGGTATGGGATTTTTGGCGGCGGTTTTGAGTACGCCTTGCAGTTTCGCGATTTTGACGTTCGTCCTCGCCTGGGCGCAGACACAGCCGATTCCGCTCGCTACAATTACAATCTTGCTGATTGGCGTCGGAATGGCTTTGCCGTATGTGATACTGACAAGTATTCCGAAGTTGCTCGAAGCGATACCGAAGCCAGGCAGGTGGATGGAGCTTTTCAAGCACGCTGCGGGTTTTATCCTGCTGGCTATCGGCGTCAAACTGCTCGAAGCGGTACCGCTGGAAAAAATCATAAACGTACTTTATTACGCTGTCGTACTTGCCGTCTGTATTTGGATGTGGAGCGTATGCGTAAACTATAATACGCCTGCCGTTAAAAAATGGCTCACAAGGTTAATAGCGGTCGGGCTTGCGGTTTTCCTCGGCTTTGCTCTTCTTGCCGAACCGCAAAAGGAGCTTATCGACTGGCAGGAATACGATGCTGAAATCATCGCCTCGGCACAACGAAATAATCAGCCGCTCCTCATAGAATTTACCGCCGATTGGTGCCTGTCGTGCAAGATTTTAGATAAGACGGTTTATTCGAGCAAACAGGTTGCCGATTTGCTCAAACAAAAAGGCGTTCTAACGATAAAGGCCGATACGACAGGTTATGATTATCCCGCGGCAAAGGCGATGAAAGAGATTTATAACGAGCCTGCGGTTCCGGTGAGCGTTTTGCTTTTGCCGGGAAAAGAAGAGCCGGTTAAACTTCGCGGCAACCTGATAAAAAGCGAATTGATGAAAAACCTGCAAAGTCTTACAGACGTGGAAAAGTAATGGCAAAAAAAGCTGCCGTTGAAATCGATAAAGAAAAAGCGAAAGAACGAGCCGCGGCTATTTGGCCGATACTGAAAAAAGCCTATCCGCTGGCGAAATGCGCACTGGAACACAGCAATCCGCTTGAGCTTTTAATTGCGACGATTCTTTCGGCGCAGTGCACGGATGTGAGGGTTAATATCGTAACAAAGACGCTTTTTAAAAAATATAAATCGGCTAAAGACTGGGCCAAGGCGCCGCCGGCACAAATCGAGCAGGATATAAAAAGTACAGGATTCTATCGAAATAAAGCTGCCAATATAAAAAACGCCTGTCAGAAAATAATTGACGATTATAAAGGAAAAGTTCCCGATACAATGGACGAGCTGCTGACGCTTGGCGGGGTCGGCAGGAAGACGGCAAACGTGGTTTTGGGCAATGTGTTCGGCGTCCCCGGCATCGTTTGCGATACGCACGTTATAAGGTTGAGCAGAAGGCTGGGGCTTTCGGCAAACAGCGACCCTGTAAAGCTCGAATTCGATTTGATGAAAATTGTTCCGAAGAAAAACTGGACTCTTTTCAGCCATTTGCTCGTCTTTCACGGCAGGGGCGTATGCCAGGCGCGAAAACCGAAGTGTGATAGTTGTCAGATTGCAAAATACTGTCCGGCAGCGAATGAACCTAAATTGTGGTAAAAGAAAGGTGATAATAAAATGGACGAAAAAATAGCAAGATTCGGCGTGGCAACTGAAGAAACGTGGCGGGTATTCAGAATTATGGCGGAGTTCGTCGAAGGTTTCGAGGAATTGGCCACGACAGGACCTGCCGTTTCTTTTTTCGGCTCGGCAAGAACGCCGGCGGACGATAAATATTATAAAATGGCAGAAGAGACCGCGGCGATTCTGGCAGGCGCAGGCTTTGCGATTATCACCGGCGGAGGCAACGGAATTATGGAGGCGGCAAATAAAGGAGCCGCCCAGGTCGGCGGAAAAAGCATCGGCCTGAACATCGAACTGCCGCAGGAACAGAAGCCGAATGAACATCAGAATCTTTCACTGCACTTTAGATATTTTTTCTGCAGAAAAGTGATGTTCTTAAAATACGCCAACGGCTTTATCGTTTTCCCCGGCGGATACGGTACGATGGACGAATTCACCGAGGCTCTTGTCCTAATACAAACCTTCAAACAAGCCTATTTCCCCGTGGTTTTGATGGGCAGCGAATACTGGGCAGGACTGGTGGACTGGATTAAAAAAGATATGCTGGGCAAGCACAAATTTATCGAGGCGGAGGATTTGAAGGTTTTTTCCGTTTGCGACAACCCTGCCACAGCGGCGAAGATAATTATCGATTTTCAGAAATCCGGCAAGAAAGGCGGTTTGCAGGAACCGGGAGGCTTGAAAAAATTCCCAAGTTCCTCTCAATAAGTCTTCGACTCCTGCATCTGTTTGAGCAGATATTGCTTATCAGGCCCGCCGAGATGTTCCCACGGCAAAACTTCATCAGGCTTGAATTCCTTTGCCGCAAGCTGATATAAATCAAGACCGAATTTGTCAAAAGCCTTTTGCCACACATAAAAATTAAAATGCTCATCCCATAAATCGAACTTTGCTCCGCTCTTATAGGCATATTCAATCACATCGGCCAGTTTTCTGTCTCCCCTGCCGATGGCAGATTCCAAAAGGCTTCTCTGGATATGATGAAATCTGAAATTTAAAAATCTTGCGTTTAATTTTCTTTTTTCGGCAAAAATTATATCTTTGGCATTTCTAAAATACTCCTCGCTTTGCTGGGCAAGAAAGCCGAAAGGCGTGTGAGCCTTGGGAACAAACCAGCTTACCGCAGCATTTATACCGGCGACTTTACCGCAGATTTTTTTCCTCAATACCGCAAGCTCGAAGGAAAGCCTGACTATATTTTTTATATCTTCTTCTGTTTCGCCGGGCAGGCCCGCCATAAAATAAAGTTTTATGGTTTCAAATCCGTTTTTATACGCTTCCTCGATAGCGGCGAAAAGATTTTCGTCCGTTATCGGTTTATTAATAATCTTGCGGAGTCTTTCGCTTGCCGCTTCGACCGCGATTGTCAGGCCGCTCTTGCGAACAGTCGAGGCAAGTTTGGGCAAAAGTTTTAACTGAACGTCCACCCGCAGACTCGGCAGAGAAATTCCGACCCTGCGAGGCTCGAAATATTCCTTGAGCAAAGCTATTGTTTCCTCAAGATAGGGATAATCGGCAGTCGAAAGACTCAAAAGGCTGATTGTATCGAATCCTGTCGCCGCGTAGGCCTTTTTCGCAATCTCGAAAATCCGCTGCGGACTTCGGAACCGCACAGGCCGGCGGCAAAAACTCGCCTGACAAAAATTACATCTGCCCGGACAGCCCCGCATAACTTCGATACTTATCCGCTCGTGAATAGCTTCCGTAAAAGGCACGAGCGGTTTTTCAGGAACAACCGAACTATCGAGGTCGTCAACAACAGCATCGGAAATTTTCGGGCGCGAACTGCCGTAAAGCGACGGTACATAAATAAACGGAAACGTTTTCGTGATTTTCTGTAAAATATCTTTTTTCGCAGTATTTTTGTTTTCGAGCAGAAATTTTGCAATTTCAACCCCGGCTTCCTCGGCCTGGCCGAGCAGGAACATATCGAAAAATTCCGCGACAGGTTCGCAGCAATTCGCCATTCCCGCCCCGCCCAATATAAAGGGATGGTTTTCATCTCTATCCTTACTCCGCAGCGGAATGCCCGCAAGGTCGAGGGCATTCAAGACATTGGTATAACACAACTCATTTGTAAGGCTGAAGCCCAGAACATCAAAATCGGCAACCTTTGCTTTCGATTCGAGAGTATAAAGCGGTATGTTTTTTTGCTTCATTATCTCCTGCGCATCGGGCCAGGGCAGAAAAACCCGCTCGGCGGCGACGTTCGGCAGCCGATTTAACGCCTCATACACAATCGCCATACCCGTATGGCTCATTCCGATTTCATAGACATCGGGAAAACACAGGGCGACCTTCAAATCGCAGGCATCGAGGTTCTTTTTTATCTGGTTGACCTCGCCGCCGATATAGCGCGACGGCGTTCTGACGAACGGCAAAAATTGCTGTTCCACTGCGTCTGTCAAAATTGTAATTTTTTTATTCTTCACCATAAGTATTTTATCATTATAATACGAAATATGAAAAATCAGAAACTTAAATTTATATTGGTCATCCTCACAGCGATTCTGATTTTCTATCTGCTGATAAACGGACTCCAAAATCAAAGACAGGTTTGCGTCGAAAGTCCGAACAAAATTGTAATGAACACTATCGCGAAAATTACGGCAATCGGGCCCGGCAAAAAAACCGCACAATTAAGTATCGACGCCGCCTTTAAAGAGATATATCGCCTCGAAAAACTGATGAACAGATACGACCCTAATTCGCAGATTTCTCGCGCTAATCTATTGGCTGCGGATGAACCGATAAAAATCGATAAAGACCTCTTCGCTCTCCTGCAGCAGTCAATTTATTACAGCGAATTAACCGACGGCGCTTTTGATATTACCGTAGGCCCGCTGGTTGATTTGTGGAAAAAATGCGCAGAGGCAGATTCTATGCCGACAGAAATGCAACTGTCCGAAGTGAAAAAGACTATCGGCTGCGATAAACTTATTCTCGACGCAAACGATTTTTCCATTCGCTTTAAAACCAAGGGTGTCAGTCTGGATTTAGGCGCAATCGCCAAGGGCTTTGCGGCTGATAAAACGCTCGAAGAAATGAAAAAGCACGGCGCAACAGGAGGATTAGTGGACATCGGCGGTCAAATCGGCTGTTTCGGCACAACAGAAAAAGGCGGCAAATGGCTCATCGGCATCCGCAATCCTGAAAAATCGAAAAACAATCCGATTGTCGCCAGACTCGTCTTATCAGATACCGCTGTTTCCACCAGCGGCAATTACGAAAGATTTTACAAAATAGGAGAACATCGATTCAGTCATATTTTCAACCCCGCAACGGAAAAAACCGTCGCTCAGCTCGTAAGCGTTACGATTATTTGCCCGAACGGCACGCAATCCGATGCGCTTTCAACCGCTGTAAGCGTACTGGGAAAACAAAAAGGACTTGGATTGATTGAAAAAATCAATGATACCGAGGCAATTTTGATTTCCGCTGATAATAAAAACGCACTTATAAAAAGCAGCGGCGCTGAAAAGTTTATCGCGAAATGAAAATGCGGCTCATTACTCGCTCTTCGGAAGCGAAATCCTGTATCTTTCAAGCAGGCGGTTAAGTTTGCGCCGTTCAAGGCCGAGAATTTTCGCAGCCGCCAGTTTTCTGCCGCTGGTGGCGCTGAGGGCCTGAATAATAACCTTCCGCTGAGCCTCATCGAGCGTCGGCAAACGTGCCTGACCGTTCTGAACAGGGACAGCCACAAGAATTTCGGTCGGCAGCGAAGCGGGGGTAATCGTTTCTATATCCGTAAGAACATACGCCCTTTCCATTACATTCGCAAGCTCACGCACATTGCCCGGCCAATGATAATCGACAAGAAGTTTTTTGACCTCGTCGCTCAAAATCTTATAAGGTTCGTTATAAAGAACCGCCTGACGGGTAAGAAAATACTCCGCAAGACAAAGAATATCCTCCGGCCTTTCCCTTAATGGAGGAACGTGAACGGTTACGACATTCAGCCTGTAAAACAAATCTGCCCGGAATTTGTTTTCATCTACAAGTTGTTTCAGGTTTCGGTTCGTCGCGCAAAGCACCCTGACGTTTATCGGATATGACTTGACCGAGCCGACCGGCGTAACAGTCGATTCCTGCAAAACTCGCAAAAGTTTCGCCTGCAAATCGAGCGGTATTTCGCTGATTTCATCGAGGAATATCGTCCCTTTGTCGGCGGCCCTGAAGAAACCGAGCGTATCGCTGACGGCACCGGTAAATGCGCCCCTGACGTGGCCGAACAACTGGCTCTCGAATAGCTGGCCGGTGAGCGTCGTACAATCGACGGGAACAAAGACCTCTTTCAACCTGTCGCTGCAAAAATGGATTCTGCGGGCGACCATTTCCTTGCCCGCGCCGGTTTCGCCGCTGATTATCATAGAACACTGCCTTGCGGCGACGGTATGGATTGTTTCGAGAATGGATTCAAATGCGGACGATGTACCGACGACGAACTCGTCGCGCACGATTCGGCCGCCGGTCGCAGTCGAAGCATCACCCTTTACGAGGCCAGCCCCCAGCACAATTTTCCCTTTTGCTTTTTCCACCATACGCGCAGAAAAATACATCACCTTTTTCATAGCGTACTTGGAATTATCACTGTTCGGTACGCTATACATACTTTTTGGGGGAGTCTGGGAAAGAATCGACGTTTTCTCCGTTCCTCCAAACTCCTATATATACAACTTTGTGTATTCTACCACGTCCTATAATGTAAACCAAGGCAAAAATGGTATTTTGGGGGAATTTTGTATGTCTATTTTCTTGCCATTCCGTTATGGTTTTATAGGACTTAAAAATGTATTTATCGCAACTTCTTGTTTTAAAATGTGTTATATTCCAACGGTTAGACACGATATAAAGTTATGGTTTTGAGATTTATCGGACATTGCCTTTGGTTTAGGCAATCAAATTTTTTAGCGATTTGGTAATTTTTGTGTTTGACCTGTCGGCGGGGATTTTAGGGACAATATAAAATTGGCTTGAAAAATGTACCAATCCGGTTTATAAGATTCCTTTTCTTTTCGGATACAGATTTATGACAGACCAGCAGCACTGTCAAACCTGCGGTCAAAGGCACAATTGCCAGGAAATTTACCGGCAAATGTCTAACTCAAAGGCTCCGAATGTCCTGTCAAAAGTTATACAGGCCTTTGTTGTGCCGCTGATTATATTTATTATCGCTCTGGCTGTATCTGAAAAGTTTTTGGCCGAAAAATTGCAAAGCGAGGCAGGCAAAACCTTTGCCGCCCTTGCGATATCGGTTTCGGTTATTTTGCTCTATCTTGTAATTTTGAAACTCTGGAGACGAAAAAATTAGTACGCCGGGCAAATTTACATTCAACGGCGGCGTTCATCCGCCGGATTATAAAGAACTCAGCTCGCAATGCGCCATAAAGGCGATTGCTGCGCCCAAGCAGCTTGCCATAGTGCTCAGTCAGCACATCGGCGCTATATGCAAACCTGTCGTTAATAAGAAAGACCGCGTAACCGCAGGCCAGCTTATCGGAAACGCCGAGGCGTTCGTATCGGCCCCGATTTATTCGCCTGTGAACGGAACGGTTAAGGATATCGCTCTGCAGTCGCATCCCGTGCTCGGAAGAGCCGAGGCAATCATCATAGAATCCGATGAGGATAATCCGCTCAAGCAGCCTTGCCGCGACAAATTCAGCACCGATTTCGACCCCACTCGTTTTTCGCCGGAACAGATTTTCGACGCCGTCCGAAAAGCAGGCATCGTCGGAATGGGCGGAGCAGGTTTCCCGACCAGCGTAAAAATAAAGCTGAATCCCGAATCACCAATAAACACAATTATCATCAACGGCTGCGAATGTGAGCCTTTTATTACCTGCGATTACCGAATTATGCTCGAATGGACGGTTCAAATTCTGACCGGCGTTTCTCTAATCGGCAGGGCGCTGAACTGCAAGAATATCTATATCGCCGTCGAGGACAATAAACCTGACGCTGTCGCAGCTTTCGAGCAGGCAATCCGAAAAATGCCGAGCGCCGCGGAGATGAAAGTCGTTGCGGTAAAGACGAAATATCCTCAGGGCGGCGAAAGACAGCTTATAAAATCCATAATCAACAAAGACGTCCCGACCGGCGGAATACCGCCGATGATAAACGTCCTTGCGGCCAACGTCGCTACAGCCGCAGCAATAGCCGAGGCGGTCTTACTTGACAGTCCGCTCACGCACAGAGTTGTTACCGTATCGGGCGGCGGAATCAAAAACCCCGGCAACTTTTACGCACCAATCGGAACAAACGCATCTCATCTTATCGCCCTTGCCGGCGGCCTTAACGACAGCGCGGTTAAAATCATACTCGGCGGACCGATGATGGGCTTTTCCATCGCGGATTTATCGACGCCGCTCACAAAAACGGGCGGCGCAATTACGGTTTTGACAGATAAAGATATTGTAAAACGGAAAGAAACACCGTGCATTCGATGCGGAAGATGCGTCGAGGCTTGTCCGGTGAATCTGAACCCCACAAGAATCGCCCACGCGGTCAAGCACAATCTGCTCGAAACGGCGCAGGAATATTATATGTCCGCCTGTATCGAGTGCGGCTGCTGCAGTTATATCTGCCCGGCGGATATCGAACTTTCAGGATTTATAAAAACAGGAAAAATTCTCGTCGCAAGACAGAAAAAACTTATGCCTAAATAACGCTTTAGGAAAAATAAATGGCACAAAATATAACAGTTTCGCATTCGCCTCATATATACAAGCGGCATTCGACGCAGTCGGTTATGCTCGATGTTATCATCGCTCTTGTGCCCGCGATGGTCGCCGCTGTGATATTTTTCCGCACAAAAGCGATAATGCTCACGCTCGTTTGCGTAGCGTCCTGCTGTCTGACGGAATGGCTGTGCAATCTGGCCAGAAGAAAATCGAATTCGCTGGGCGATTTGAGCGCCGTTATAACGGGCCTGATTCTCGCCTTTTCCGTTCCGCCGACCCTGCCGTACTGGGCGGCGATAATCGGCAGCGTATTTGCAATCGCAATCGGCAAAATGGTTTTCGGCGGACTCGGCGCGAATATCTTCAATCCCGCTATGGCAGGCAGGTGTTTTCTGGTCGCCTGTTTCGGAACTATGATGACGACGTGGATGGTTCCGGCAACCTTTGACGCGAATATGCCGCTTATCGGCACTATTTCCGAAGCGCCGGCGGCGATTACACAGGCAACGCCGCTTGCGCTAATCAAGGAAGTAATTAAAAATAAATCATCCGAACAGGATGAAAACATCGTCGCTATTAAGGGCATCTTAAAAAATATGTTTATCGGTTCTACCGGCGGCTGCCTGGGCGAGACAAGTACGCTTGCACTGCTGCTCGGCGGAGCGTATTTACTGATAAGAAAAACAATAAGCTGGATTATACCGACGGCGGTACTCGGCTCGGCTTTTATCTGCGCGTTTATCGCTTTTGAGCTTGACCCTAATCATTATGTCGCGCCGTGGATACATCTGGCCGGCGGCGGGCTTCTAATCTGCGCCTTCTTTATAGCGACCGACCCGGTAACGGCGCCGCTCACGAAAAAAGGTATGTGGATTTTCGGAGCAGGCGTAGGCGCACTGACGATGCTTATAAGACTGGTGGGCGAATATCCGGAAGGCGTAATGTTTGCCGTATTGCTGATGAATTCCGTAACGCCGCTGATTGACCGCTTCACGAAGCTCACGCCGGCAGGAGGAAAACCAAATGCTTAAGGCGATTAAAGAATACATCGAAAAGAGCTGGCTGCTGGTAGTCTCGGCTTTCATATTCGGCCTTTTAATCGCCGTTACCAACAGCGCCTGGCAGCCGAGAATAATCGAAAACAAAATCGCCAAGCTTAACAGCCTGATGAATGCCCTGATAGCCGATGCGGAATTCGAGCTTATTATTTCCGATGTTTCCGTCGATTTGGGCAGGGGCAAAACCGCCAAAAGCAACATTTACAAGGCGACAGCCGCTGATGGTAATTGTGTCGGTTTCTGTTTCGGAGCCGAAGGTTCCGGCTTTGCCGACAAGATTGAGCTTGTCATCGCCGTCGATTCGGAATTTAAGACAATTAAGGGCTACAGCGTTTTGTCAAGCAATGAGACGCCCGGCTTCGGCGACAGGATTGTGGAGGATTATTTCCGCAATCAGTTCGTCGGCACACCGGCGGCAGTTCTGAATCTGACAAAAAAAGGCGATGAGACAAAAATAAACGACCAAATTATCGCCATAAGCGGAGCGACGGTGAGCAGTACCGCTGTGGTAGATATATTCAATAATTATCTCGAACAAATAAGAGCAAAGCTCGCAGCCGAAGGAAAACTCGCGGATGGAAAATAAAACGCCTGACATATCGAATGTTTTCACAGCGGGTCTGTGGCGGGAAAATCCCATTCTCAGGCTCCTGCTCGGTATGTGCCCGACGCTTGCCGTTACAACCGCGGTAAAGCCGGCGCTGACGATGGGACTGAGCGTGATTTTCGTATTGCTTTGCAGCAATATCGTCGTAAGCCTGATGAGAAAACTGCTCAAACCGCACCTGCGGATTTTGATGTTCACTCTCGCAATCGCGACATTTGTAACCATAGCGGATTTATTCCTCAAGGCCTTTCAGCCTGAAATGAGCACAGTGCTCGGCCCTTATATTCCGCTTATTATCGTCAACTGCATAATTATATGCAGGGCAGAGGCCTGCGCGAGCAAAAACGGCGTATTCGTAAGTATAATCGACGCTATCGGAATGGGTATCGGTTTTACGGTTGTGCTTTGCATTCTCGGCGGCATAAGAGAGCTGCTCGCAACCGGTATGATATTCGACATTCCGGTTATGTGGAAAAGTTTCGTGCCTTGGGCGGCGATGAGAATGCCGGTCGGCGCATTCATTACGCTCGGACTTATACTCGGCCTTGTTAATCTTATAACAGCCAAAAAATCCTGAAAGATTTTGTTATGGATAAAATTTACGTTTTATTAATGGCGTTTATTTCAATCGTTATCGTAAACAATCTCGTATTTACGAAATTTCTCGGTATCTGTCCGTATTTGGGCGTATCGGGCAGAATTGATATGGCTTTCGGAATGGGAATGGCGGTAACTTTCGTCGTTACGCTCGCCGGAACGCTCACCTGGCTCATCGACCACTTTGTCTTAATACCCTACGGCCTCGAAGTAACGCGGTATATCTGCTATATTCTCGTGATTGCCGGCGCCGTTCAGCTTGTCGAGATGTACCTTAGAAAATTTTTCCCGCCGCTGTACGAAAGTTTCGGCATATTCCTGCCGCTGATTACGACTAATTGCGCAATTCTCGGTTTGTGTCTTTTTATCAACCTCTGGGGCATCGATAATTTTCTCGAGACGGTCATCTTGAGTTTCGGAGCAGGCATCGGCTTTACGCTGGCAATATGTATAATGGCCAGAATTCGTGAAAATCTCAACGTCGCGGATGTACCTGACAGTCTCAAAGGCGCACCGATTACGCTGATTACGGCAGGACTGCTGACGCTCGCGTTTATGGGCTTTGCGGGAATGATTAAATAGGAAAATTGTAAATGATTTTAGCTGATATAATAACATTGTGGAACAGTTCCTGGCCGGCAGGTGCAACTATGCTCGCTTTGGGAACGGGTTTCTCCATCGTTTTGCTAATCGCCGATAAAAAACTCAAGGTTAAAATAGACCCGAAAATAGAACAGGTGACAAAAGCTCTGCCGGGAATCGACTGCGGAGCCTGCGGTTTTGCAGGCTGCTCGTCTTATGCAAAAGCTGTTGTGGCAAATCCCGAACTTATCGGAAAATGCGCGCCAGGCGGAAGCAAAGTCTCAGAAAAAATAGCAGAAATCCTCAGCCTTTCGGCAAGCGGCTCCAATATCCCTGTAAGACCAATCGTTCACTGCACGGCACATAAAGACGACAAAACATTCTTCGGTCAATATGACGGTATTCCGACCTGCACAGCGGCAAACGCCCTTGCAAACGTACAGGGATGCAAGTTCGGCTGTCTCGGGTTCGGCGACTGCAAGGCGTCCTGCAAATTCGACGCAATTAAAATCGTCGATGGCCTTGCGACTATCGATTATGAAAAATGTACCGGCTGCACGGCCTGCTCAAAGGCCTGTCCGAGAGGGCTTATCGAAATGGTTCCGTTCACTCATCCCGTTATGATGACCGTCGCCTGCAGAAGTCAGGAAAGCGGAAAAGAAACAAAGGCCTTCTGCAAAGTCGGCTGTATAGGATGTAAATTGTGTACGAAACAAAACGAGACATTCGTAATGGCGAACAATTTCGCAAAGCTTGATTACGCGAAATACCAGCCGGATGAGACCTTCGAGACCGCCAAAAAGAAATGTCCGACAGGTGTAATTATCTATCGCGGCAAAGATGCGCCCGCTTAACTATCAGTCGTTCTACTTCAGTTCTTCCTGTTCTTTCATCTTATCGATATTTTTGGCTTCTTTGGGCATTTTTCGCGGCATTTGCACCTGTACGCCGAGTTTGCCTAACTGGCCGGCAACTTCGGGCTGATATGGGTCGAGATCGAACGCTCTGCGAAGATACATCTCGGCGTTGGCCCTGTCGCCTTTCATCAGATAAAAATTGCCCAACTGCTTGTTTAGAACGACCGAGTTCGGCGCAAGCCTATGAGCCTGCAGATAACAGGAAAGAGCGTATTCCTCTATGCCTCTTGCCTGAAACGCCCGACCGAGCATCAGCGAGTGTCTTGCGCTCACGCTGGCCTGGCTCATATACATATCCGCGATTACTTCGCTTCTCTGCGTATCGCCCTTATCGACAAGCAATTTTACGATAGAAGCCTGTGCGTCGTGATGTATCGGCTCGAACGCAAGGGTCTTATTATATTGCCATTCGGCTTTATCCCACTGGCCCTCGGCGTGATAAAGCTTGCCCAGCTCGTAATGCGTCTGGGCGTCGCCGTATTTTTTGTCGAGCTGCTTAAGCAGGTCTGCCTTTTGGAGGTCGCTTTGGCTGGTGAGCTCCTTATCGCTGATTTTTTCACCGGTTACGGTCTTCTGCCCTCCGCCGCAGCCGCCTATGACAGTGCAAACCAATACTATAATCAGGATATTGAAAATCATTTTCATCTCTCAATCCTTTCCATTCTGTTTCCCTAAGTACAGTATCAGTATGAATACTGCTGTCGATAATTTCAAGCATTAAATTTATATATCGAGATTTTGGACTTCAAGGGCGTGTTCCTGTATATAGGCCCGCCTCTGCTCGACATCGTCGCCCATCAAGATGCTGAACAGCCTGTCGGCCTCGCCGGCATCTTCAAGGGTAACTTTAAGCAGCGTCCTCTTCTCCGGATTCATCGTCGTGTCCCATAATTGTTCGGCGTTCATCTCGCCCAGACCCTTAAACCGCTTGATTTCCACACCCTTGCCGCCGATATGCCTTATGCCGGAATATATCTGGTCCAGCGAGGCTATTTCGTACTCATCTTGTCCGTTTATCAGCTTAAATTTCGTCGGAATTGTCTCGCCCGATACCTTACGTTCGGCCTTGAGCAGATAATCCTTAAAATCGAGTCCGAATTTCTTCTTCAATTTGGCGTTGATTTCGTTCGCACGCGTTACTTCGTGCAATTCCTCAGCAAATAATCTCTCGGCCGATTCCGTCTCTTCCGGACTGATTAATCTTTCGATTTCCGAGCGTCTTTTTTCATATTCGCCCTTGTCGTGATAAAACTCTGACTGTCCCTCGAAACGGATATGATACTCCGGCAATTTATCGCCGTTATAATGCGTCTGAATAAACTGTTTGAATATAACGCCCCGTTTTTCGAGCACCGCTATATTTCGTTCGAGGTCGCCAAGCAGTTTAACGATATCTTTTAATTCGGCTCCGCTTATTTTTTTCTTTCCAGCCGCATCAGTTATGACTAATTCCGTACCGTCAATGCCGCGCGATATCATACGCTTCCGCATTTCCTGCTCGGCAAGTACATATTCCGAACCCCTTTTGCCCTTGATGGAAATTTCATAAAGCGGAGGCTGAGCGATGTAAACCGAGTCTTTCTCGAAAAGTTCCGGCATCTGCCTGAATAAAAACGTTAAAAGCAGCGTTCTTATATGTGCGCCGTCAACATCGGCATCGGTCATAAGTACAATTTTGCCGTATCGGCATTTGCTGAAATTAAAATCATCAGAGCCGATACCCGTGCCAAGCGCGCTTATTATCGTTCGTATCTCTTCGTGGGCAAGCATCTTATCGAGCCTTGCTTTTTCGACATTAAGAATCTTGCCCCGCAGCGGCAGAATCGCCTGAATATTTCTGTCCCTGCCGCCCTTGGCCGAACCGCCTGCCGAATCGCCCTCGACAAGAAAAAGCTCCGTTGACGCCACATCCTTACTCGAACAGTCCCAAAGTTTACCCGGCAAACCTCCGCTGCTCAACGCGCCTTTTCTGCGGGTAAGCTCACGGGCCTTTCTTGCCGCCTCTCTGGCTGCAGCGGCTTGTATCGCCTTTGTAAGAACCTTTTTGGCTTGTGAGGGGTTTTCTTCGAGATAATTACTAAGCTGTTCATTAACCGTCGTCTCGACAAAAGTTCCCACCTCAGGATTGCTTAACCTGACTTTTGTTTGAGCTTCAAAATGCGGGTCGGACAGCTTGACAGATATAACGGCTGTAAGACCCTCTCGAACATCATCGCCGCTGGGGGCCTGACCGTTCTTGAGCAGGTTTACTTTTCTTGCGTAAGAATTCATCGTCCGAGTAAGCGCCGTCCGAAAACCGCTCAAATGTGTCCCCCCGTCGATGTTCCGGATATTATTCGCGAATGCAAGCACGTTTTCGACATAGCTCGAGCTGTACTGCATCGCTATCTCACACACCATTTTGCTTTGCGCATCTTCCTTTGAAAAATATATCACATCAGAATGCAGCGCCTCTTTGCCTTCGTTGAGATGTTTGACGAATGCTTTTAATCCGTCCTCGAAATGAAACATCTCTTTTTTATCGTTCCTGTCGTCCTGAAAGCCGATTTTAACGCCCGCGTTGAGATAGGCGACTTCGCGAATCCTTTTACAAAGCGTCTCGTAATCGAACTCTATATCGCCGAATATCTGTTCGTCCGGCAAAAATTTAATCGCCGTTCCCTGCTTGTTTGTCGGCCCGACTTCCTTTACCACTCCTTTAGCGTTTCCTCTTTCACACTCGAAATGGTAATGTTTGCCGTCTCGAAAAACATCCGCTTCGAGCCATTCGCTCAGCGCATTAACGACACTGACGCCGACGCCGTGCAGCCCGCCGGAAACTTTATAAGCGTCGTGGTCGAACTTGCCGCCGGCGTGAAGTGTGGTCAGGACAACCTCAAGTGCGCTTTTGCCGGCTTCTTTATGCATATCGACCGGTATTCCGCCGCCGTTGTCCTCGACCGTACAGCTTCCGTCAACATGAACATGAATACTTATAGAGTCGCATCGGCCAGCCATTGCCTCGTCGATAGAGTTGTCCAGAACCTCGTAAACCAAATGGTGGAGTCCGCCCTGCTGACGATTACCAATATACATCTCCGGCCGTTTCCTAACCGCCTCGAGGCCGGCGAGAATCTTTATACTGCTCGCATCGTAACTATGGTCTTTCATATCTTTGTTTGATTTCCTTGCTAAAACGTTAAACACGCCTTGCGGGTCGTTATTTAGAGCACGAAAGCCTGATTTCTCTTATATTGGCAGACGGACAGGCCGCCTGTAAATCCTTCAATATTTCGCCCGTTTTGTTTCGCAAATGAAACATATACGGACCCGGCCTGACGTTTACTTTCAGCACTCCTGAATTAACGGAATCCGGCTTGCAATGGGCCGCCATTTCATCGCCTACAGCCTGCTGAAAAACGTCCAGCACCTGCGAATTTCTCTTTGTGTTTTTTACGAACCTGCCAAGGCAATTATATATGTCCTGTCCGAACGGCGCCTCCGCCGGCGACCTGCTTGCGACGATTTTACTGTTTGCCTGTTCGAGTATAAATTCACCATCCATGGAACAGCCTTTTCTTAGGAAAGACTTACCGGCATAACGATATACACAAAGTTTGCGCCGCTCTTGAGCAGCCCCGGCCTGTCCGACTGACCGAGCTGAAGCTCAAATGAGTCTTCCCGAATTACCCGCAAAACATCCACAAGAAACTGCGGATTAAATCCGATTTCCATCGGCTCGCCCTTATAGTCCACTTCCATCTCGATTTCAGCGTCGCCCATCTCCGGGGCCCTGCTTGTGAAAACCAATGACTTCTTGCCGAGCGAAAGTTTAACCCCTTTGGAATCTTCATTCGTAATCAGTGCCGCTCTTCTAACCGCGCTTAACGTCGCCGCGGTATTAAGCTGCACCTTGTTCTTGTAATCGGCCGGAATAATATCTTCGTATTTCGGGAAAGTTCCCTCGACCAGATTAGAACTGATGACAACATTGCCGCAGGCAAGAATTATTTTACCGTCAACAAACCTGACGGACACTTTATCTTTTTCGCCTGCCCCGACTTTGTCGAGCAGCGCCATTGTCTTGGCGGGCACAATAAACTTTTCCGCCTCTATTTTCTTATCCGCTTCGGCGTTCAGGTTTAATTTATACTTCGCAAGCCGTCTGCCGTCGGTTCCGACAAGGATTAGTTTTTTGCCTGACGGTTCCCAGAGAATCCCGCTCAGGGCATAACGCGTGTTTTCTTTTGCTGTGGCAAAAAGGCAGTGCTCAATACCTTCCTGCAGCTTTAGTAAATCCGCTTCGATGTGTGCGTCGCCGTCAAAGCCAGGCACTTCCGGATACTGCTCCGGCTGATAACCGTAGATTGTAAAGTTGCTGTCATTGCCCTTTATCCGGCAGGTTGCCTCTGAAACATCCATCGCCAAAACTTCATCTACGCTTTCGCGCACGATGGCCGCAAGTCTTTCCGCAGGAACAACTGCCCGGCCCTCTTCTTCTACTTGCGCCTGTAGAACAAGGCAGGTAATTCCAATCTCAAAATCTGTTGCGCTGATATAAACCTGGTCTTTTTGCGCCTGGATTTTCAGCCCTTGCAAAATCGGCTTGGTCGTCCTTGCCGGCACAACTGTCGTAACAAGCCCCAATGTTTCAGCCAACGCCGCTCGGTTAAATTTGACTTTCATTTTTCTTCCCTCTGTCTTTACCTGAATTTTTAATGTTTCCCATAACTTTTCAATCCGGTATTTTACACTAAAATTTTTCTTTTAGCAAAGAAGTTTCTCTCTGTAATTAGGTGGTTTTTATATCCTGAAATACTGCACCGCCGTTATTACTTTTAATATTAAGATATTAAAATAATAGTAGTAGTCTTATGGCCGGATAAATTGTGAGGCCGACAGAAGCAGATATACACAACCCTTGATAAATAAAGCGGTTATAAGACAATTATGCGATTTGGTTTTAGTGGGAAACCTGTTAGTGAAAGCATAAAAACAGGTTGCTCCTGCTGGGGGTTTGACCGGGCCGGCGAAAAAGGGCTAATGGAGGACGGAAGCACTAACAGAAATGCTTGTAAAACTCACAGGTTTTGCACAGGACATCCAACAGGCCAAACCTAATATTTTTTATGGAGCTGGAGGAGATTTTGTGCCTTTTCGAGGACTCTTTTGCGCAGTGCCGCCGGGGCAAGGATTTGTACCTGGTCGCCGTAGCCCAATATCCACCAACCGATTTCCCCCAGCCCGTCAACGCGGAAAGTTATCGTTGCCGAGCCGTCCTCATTCCACTGAACCTGCTGCGTGCTGTGCCATTGAACTTCCGCGACATTACGGGCGACAAGCGCAGAGAATTTTAATTTAATATCGTACAGCTTGCCCTCCGGGATCAAACACCACGCCCTGCCGAGATATTCATTGACGTCAAAACCCTCTCCGTCAGCAAAACGCTTATCCAGCGACTCTGCCAGCTGAATTCTGCCGAGATGAAAGGTTCTAATCGAGCGATGCAGCCCTGAATAGCCGATTACATACCACGCTCGCTTTTTGTATAACAGGTGATAAGGATGCAAAACGGTGTCTATGTCGCCGTCTTCGTATAACGAAGCGTAAGAAATCTGGAGCATAATTTTTTTCCGGACAGCTCGTTGGACGATGTTATATATATTATCGAGCAGTTTTATGGCGGCGCATTGCTCCGATGCTACAGTTACTTTCGCCAGCGAGCTTTGACAGTATCGCCGAATATCGACCGGCAGATTGTTTTCGACTTTCAGACCCGCCAAAAGTGCGGAGTTTTTATACGGCATCGGCAGATGATTTCGCATCTTGTGTACGAGCATTAAAAGACTAAGCGCCTCTTGTAAATTAAAATCAATCGGCGGCAGGAAAAATTTCGGGTCGATACTGTAGCTGTTTGTACGGGTGTCATATTTATAAGGCACGCCGATGCTTTGAAGTTCTTTTAAATCCCTAAAGACCGTTCTCCTGCTGACGCCGAGCAGCTTTTCAAGGTCAACCGGAGAATATTTCTGCCCCGACTGCAGCGAGGTTAAAATGTTGACAATTCTGCCGACCCTGCCGTGCTTCACCTATTTGCCTCACTAAAAAATAACATCGCCGTGATTTGTCCGCCGTATTATACCGCAAAACGAACGATTTTCAAGGATAATAAGCGGTTTTGACATATAAAAATTTTTGCCGACGCCGCCATTATGCGGTATAATTGGCAATTATAAGCAAACTGTGTTTTTTGGATAAAGAGGGATTTATGAAAAATAAAAACATCTTTCTTTTAATCGTTACAATAACCACCCTGTCATTTTGCACAGCTTCGTCTTACAAATTCAGCACGGAATTACCGGTTTTTGAAAAACCTGCATTTGACAACGCGGCACCTCATCAGGTCGTTCGGATTATCGACTGCTGTACAATCGTTGCCGAGGCCAACAATCAAGAGGTAAAAATCAAACTGGCCGCGCTCAAGCCCGCCAAGGCTTACAGCGAACAGGCTGCGGTATTTGTGGAAAACCTGCTGAAAGGAGAGAACGTTTATATTCTCGGCGACCCTAATGAGAAATATGTATATCGTGCGCCGGATGGTTTATTTGTGAACGCTGAAATTATTCGGCAGGGCTACGGCCGAGTCGATACGGATTCGGAATCTGCATATTTAGCCCAATTCAAGCAGCTTCAGGAATTTGCCAAAGAACGAAACAAAGGTCTTTGGAACACAATAGATATCGCGCCTCCCGCGCAGGCTGCGCCGTCGCTAACTTTGCCTGTGGTTACTGCGCCGCCGGCGAAAGACGAGGATATAATGGTATATATAACTAAAAGCGGCAGCAAATATCATCGCGCTAACTGTCAGTATCTGAGCAAAAGTGCTATTCCCATCAAACTTCAGGACGCCAAAGCTCGCGGCTATACTCCCTGCAGCCGATGCAGTCCGCCGTAATCGCCGCACCGTTTCTCCTTGAATTTTATAGGGTTATATACTATTAAAGCCTTATGACAGATTCTGACCGAACCTATCGGATTTTCATCAGCGCCGCCGAGCCGAGCGGCGACAAACTTTGCGCCAAACTCATAACCGCCCTAAAACAAACAGGTTATAAAATGGAAATCACCGGTTTCGGCGGCCAAAATATGGCTCATGCAGGCTGTACGCTTCTTATTAACACAACGCAAAAAGCGGCAATGACTTATAATGCTTTCAATCATATCCTCTTTTTTTACAAGGCCGTCAAAAAAGCGCAGAACCATTTTGCCCAGACAAAACCCGCTCTTGTGATTGTTTGTGATTCGCCGAGTTTCAATTTTCACATTGCCAGGGCCGCCAAGGCTGCCGGCATAAAAACTCTTTTCTATGTCGCGCCGCAGTTGTGGGCTTGGGCAGCCTGGCGAATTGAAAAACTCAAAAAACTCTGCACCGCAGGTCTTGCAGCGATTTTACCTTTCGAGCCGGACTGGTTCGCAGGCCGCGGACTCGAATGTCAGTTTGTCGGCAATCCCCTGCTCGAAGATATCAGCGCCAGACAAATCGCCCCGAAAAAATATACCAACTTTTTCGTCTCCGGCGCACATATCGCCCTTATCCCCGGCTCGAGAAAATCCGAAATCGAAACGCTTTGGCCCGCGATGCAGCACATCGCCAGACGCCTCAAGGCCCGCCATCCGAGCCTTCGATTTACCGCCGTCGCTGCCAACGAGCAGGTCGAAGCGAAGCTGCGGCAAACCGAAATGAAAATCCTTCGCTGTAATTACGCAATCGACGCGGTCCACGAAACGGCCCAAAAAGTCGATTTCGCACTTGTCGCCAGCGGAAGCGCAACTCTACAGGTCGCCGCCGCCGCCTGTCCGATGGTGATAATGTACCAGTCGAATAAATATCTCTGGCGTCTGGTCGGAAAACGAATCGTAAAAACAAAATATCTTTCGCTCGTTAATATCCTCGCGCAAAAAGAACTTGTGCCGGAGTTTATGCCTTATTTCCCGTCTATCGCCCCGATTGTGGATATTTGCGAAAAACTTTTAAACACCCCTCAAAAGCTGGCCGAAATAAGCGTTGCCCTTGCCGAACTGACGAAACCGCTCGCCGGCATTAATACCTCGCGAAACATTACGGAAATGATAATCAAGCAGCTTCACGAGCCGGAAAATTTTACCGCATAGTTCTCAGCGCATCATATTCCGCCTGAACGGTATTCAAAAAATCCTGAACCATTTTCTCATCGACCGGCACATCGTCTCCGAATTTTCTTTTCAGGCCGAGCACAAACTGTGCATCGTTCATAAGGCTCTTCATCGCCCGCATCGCCTGCCCCCGCGACTTCGTCGCCTGAACCTGTTTTATGCCGAGGTCAACAGAAGCGTTGATTTTGTCGAGACTCTTCTCGATTCTTGCGCAAAGCCTCCTCGCCTCCGCCGTAGATTTATCCGGAATGAGCTTTGCCGAAAGCGCGTCAAGGTCCTTAAGCAAAGCCTGCCTGTTTTCATAAATCTTATCCGCCATCCCGCAATCGACCGCCTCTTCCGCCGTCAGCGTCAGCAGCGAACCTTTCTTCGACCAGACTTTCACAACGTTATCGTTAGGCTTTTTATTTTCTGACTCTACAAAAACCCTTTTGCCGTTTTTGTTAGTTTCGACGACTTCAATTTCTTTATTTTCCATCGCCTTTGCCAGAGCTGCAGGCCGGTTTTTATTTTCCGCCATCGACGCCAGATAATTCCGCCACGCCGAGCCGATTTTTTCTCCGATTGTTTCGCCCACCACTGTCCTAAGCTCTATCGGTTTGCCCGAAGCGTCCATAGTAATCACAGTCGCCGCGCCTATAACCGATACCGGCGCCATAAAAATTTTATCGCACGCCAGCGACACCGCTACCGCCGCCGAATATGCCCCGTCATTTATATATGCGTAAACATCGCAATTCGAAATTCTCTGAATCGCCGTACTCATCCTCATCGCCAAATCCACTCTGCCCCCCGGCGAATCTATCTCAATCAGAATAAACAAAGGCCCTTTCGCCGCCGCATCCGCAAGCGCAGTCTCGAATGCACGCGTCTCCATACCGTACTCGATAGCGCTCGGCACAGACACAAGAGCAACCGTATTATTTCTGCCCTTCCTGTCTCGTGTTATATTGAATTGAGTTAAGTTTAATGTAATAACGCCCTTTTCTACGGTATTGACATCCGCCACGCCGTCAATCGGATTGCGAACCGCAAAACCGTGATAAGTTTTACCGGTTTCAGTATGCACAAACGTATCCGCCCCAGCCGAACCCGCCGGCAAAACAACCCATATCAGCAATGAATATAGAAATCGCTTCACTAAATATCCCTCTCGAAAACTCATATTTATTATATACGCCAAACAAACACCATTCATCATTAAATCTATTTTTTCCCATTTTTTACTTGATTTTTGTTAATAATATGGTATAATACACGTAAAATTAAGCATAAAGTTAATTTTTATTAAATAAAACAAATTAGGCCATTGGCCGATGCTGTAAATCTTCAATTTTTCAATCTTCAATTTTAAATTTTTTTTAGAGGTGTTCCCATCGAAATCTTAATCCCCATCAAATTTAATCTTATAATCCGTCCGCCTTTGGCTGATTGGCTTATTGCCGTTGCGCTTCGATATCGCCGTTGGCGCTATGGCTATACCTTCAGGCGCATTCGTCTCTCGCGCGGCCAATATGCCAAAGTCGATGTAGAGGACTTTGAGAAGTTGAATAAGCACAAATGGTGCGCGATTCCGAAGCGCGATACGTTTTACGCCAAACGGCAGGGCTATAAAAACGGCCGTCAAACTACTATCGCTATGCACCAGCAGATTATGGGTTTCCCGCCCCGCCGTTTCGTTGACCATCGCAATCACGATGGCCTCGACAACCGCAAGGCAAATTTAAGAATCGCCACGCCAAGAGAGAACGCCTATAACGTAAGAAAAATGTTAAAATCCTGCAGCTCGAAATACAAAGGCGTCTCTTACGACAAGGACAAAAATCTCTGGCGGGCGTACATTACTTATAATGGAAAGAGAATTTATTTAGGCTATTTCGTTAATGAACAAGACGCCGCAAAGGCGTATGACAACGCCGCAAAAAAATATCACAAGGATTTCGCATCGTTAAATTTTGAATATCCGAGCCCTGAGCGTTAGCGATGGGTAAATTAAAATATTTAACCCCCTGCTTCTGCAATATAAAATAAATAACAGCGTAAATTTATGTCATAGGTATTTATGCCATAGGCATCTGCGTTTTTATCGCGTAACCGTTTAACGAAACCGAATCGAGCCGCGCAACCGTTCAACGTTCCCCCGCTTCTTTATCTCTTTGTGTCTTGGTGGCTACTCGTCCGGGTACATAAACGCAGGCACTCTTTTTGGTTTACCGTTATCATCTACGCAGGCCAGTATGCTTGTTCCTTCGGCAAGAAGCAGACCTACTCCCGGCCGGATTAATTTATAGGTATGTTCGATTTTGGCCGCCGTTACTTTTGTGCATTCGGTAATGAGTTCTAATTTCTCATCGTAGTATGCGGGTCTGTGGTATTTGACGTGCAGTTCTGCCACTACCATATAGAATCCTGTTTTTTCGAGGTCTTTATATGCCAGGCCGTTAGCCCGGAGCAGTTCGGTTCTTCCCATCTCGAAGTATATTGGAAATACGCCGTGATGGACGACGCCTGCCTGATCTGTTTCGCAGTAGCGGGGAACGACCTCGATTGTGCAGGTTTGAACGGTCGTTTTTTCAGGAAATTTCATAACCCTGCGGATTATATCCTCTTATTTACTTCTTTGTCAACCGTTCAGATATTCTTCGCAACCGAGCACTTTGGCAATCCGTATCGGGGCCTGCCCTGTAGGTACCGGGGGGTTCGTCTTTCAGAGCCTGCCCTCGAGGTGAGCTTCGTAAGAATTTCAAACCGATGGGTGTTTAGCCCCCGCCGCTTGAGGCGGGGTTTTTATCCTGAAGCCCCCAAGCTTGCCCTGAACTTATTGAAGGGTTCATGTTGGGGGGTTTTCTTTTCGTACGGGGTTCGTCGGAACTGTCTAACCGCCGTCATTCCCGAACTTATCGAGAATCCACGTTGTTTCAAATTTCAAACTTGTCCTCGACCACGATCGGGGATTTCAAATTTTCAATCTACAATCTTCATTCTTCAATTTTCAATCCGCCTCCCCGCACCTGCCTGTCCTGCCTGTCCAGTGAGATAACCTTTAGAGGTTATCTCACTGGGATGAGTTCCTATAATCACTACTTCATCGGGGTATCGCATCAGTCGAAGACAAGGATATAACCTCATTGGTCAAAGGGAAGTTTCATCCCGTCCAAAACAGCCAAAAGGAAAATATTTTTGAATAAGCCAAAATATTTTTGATATTTTCCTTTATTTTTTCAATGCCCAAACCCTTGTCAATAAACGAGTTGCAATATTTTCCCGTGTTTTCTGCCCATTCCGCATAAAATAATTCTTGCTAATGGTTTCCCTTGTGGTACGATAGGCGTGTAGAAGAAATAACATTGAAAGGAAAATATATGGAACATATAGAAAAAACGATTGAAGAATTAAAACAAAAAATTGCGGAGAGAGAAAAAGAGTTAAACGACGAAAAGGCTGTTGTCAATAAACTCTGTGCTATGGTAAATAAACCGGCTATTTATGCCATAGAAGAAGAGGCTGCCGCTGTGCCGGTTAGTAGTTTACGCGGCGACGAATACTATGGGCGGCCTTTTGCTGGTGTTGTTACTACCGTTTTGGAAAACAGAAAAATACAAGGTATTGGGCCTGCCACAGTGAAGGAAATATACGAACAAATGACAGCAGGCGGCTACCAATTCGACACTAAAAATGAAGCCAATGCTATGAGAGGTATGCGTATTTCAATGACGAAAAATATAAAGTTTCATAAACTACCAAATGGCAAATGGGGTTTAACCGAATGGTATCCTAAAATTAAGGCAGACAAAGGGTCTCAAATTAAAGATGAATTAGAAGAAAATACGGATGACACTACTGAAGAAACCAAAAATTAAATAAATGAGGCCGCTGTTAGAGCAGCGACCTCTTGTTTTGAATTACCTATGAACTCAAAGGAAATCGAATTCATAGGCTGGGGCCGAATAGCCCCGATATTTTGTAAGCAACATCATTATCGGCTATCCACGCCCTGCAAGTCAAGAGATTTCCAGAAAGGTTGGTGAAATGAATGTAAAAACTTCATTTCCGGCGCCAAAACGCGGCCGTAAGGTTTTCGTTAAATGCTTCAAACATTGGCGCACAGGGCAGCTCGTTTATCCAAAACGGGCAAAATGCTTCTGCTTTATTATAGCAGCGTAACCCTGAATGGGGCGTATAGATGAAATCTGTGCGCCCCGATTATTCTTTGACGATTTAAAAAGATTCGAATAAAAGCCCTGTTGAGTCCTTGCAAACGAATCAACAGGGCGATTCGGAATTGGACGGCCAAAGGCAGACCCCTACACGGTAAAAAGTGCAATGGTGCTTTTATGGAGAAAATCCTTGCCAACGCCCTAATAAGAGACCCTATATTAAAGGGGTAATTTAATGTGAAAGAACTCAAAAATATAGTATTATAAATATATGGGAGGCGAAGCCTCATAACCAGAATATGGTTTAACCGAAAGGTTTTATTATGTTAAAACATATATTGGCCGGAGGCGTTTGTTCGCACTCGCAGCATTGAAGCGCAAACTGCTGATTTTGAGAATTTAACCAACTCTCAAGTCAGATAGGCGTTTATGCCTTAATGGTGGCGGGCGGATAGCCTGTTCTGATTCTGACATCAAAAATGAAGCTGGACAGGCCATACGGTCATCAAGTTGGTTACTTGCTCTGCCGTATGACGCCTCCCTTTTTTATTTTTAATAAATTAGAGCCCGCCGCCTATTTTTAAACACAATTGCCCGCGTTTATAAAAATTATTTCCGCCATTCGGCGGTTCCTCAATTAAAAACTAAGAACTAAAAATTTAAAACTATTTTCATGCCTTAGTGGCTAAAAATAAATCCGTGAAAATTTATGCCTTAGGTATCCGCGTCTATCCGCGGTTTTTATCCCGCCCCCGCATTGCGAAAAACGAAACGAGCAGCGCAACCTCAGCCGTCTTACGTTTATTGGACGTTCAATGTTCAACGTTGGAAGTTGGATGTTCAAGAATAAAATATCGCCCGCCGCCGTTTCCTGAAAAATCATTTTTATGTTTTATTTTGCTTTAAGACGTATCCGTGATTTTTATTGCTTCAACTTTTTGGCCGAAGCCATAATAAAAATTCAGATTTTGAAACCTCGTGGGAAGCTTGTTTACCAAAGAGGTTAGAAATCTGAATTTAAGCTGTCCGCATACAGCTTAGTTGAAGCAATAACTCTGTGCGTTCTGTGAGCTCGGTGGCTGAATTTATCAGCGAAATCAGCGTCTAAAATAACAGTGTAAATTTATGCCATAGGCATCCGCGTTAATCTGTGTAATCCGCGGTTTCAATCTCGCAGCCGCATCACGAAAAACGAAACGAGCCTCGTAACCTCAGCCGTTTAACGTTCCCCTGCTTCCTTACCTCTTTATTTCTTTGTGCCTTGGTGTCTTAGTGGCTAAAAAATCCGTGTTAATCGGTGTTAATCCGTGTCTGAATTTATCAGCGAAATCAGCGTCTAAAATAACAGTGTAAATTTATGCCATAGGCATCCGCGTTAATCTGTGTAATCCGCGGTTTCAATCTCGCAGCCGCATCACGAAAAACGAAACGAGCCTCGTAACCTCAGCCGTTTAACGTTCCCCTGCTTCCTTACCTCTTTATTTCTTTGTCCCTTAGTGTCTTCGCGCCTTAGTGGCCAAAAATAAGGTTGCCTCAAATCTCACTCCGCCAGCATCGGCTGGTTCGCATCTGTCATTGTTGCCGGAACAAGTTTAAATGTCGCTTCTGCAGGCTCGCCCCGAAGCCGTATCTTGTCTTCGCGAACATACTGTGCGGGGAAATTATAAATTATCTGGCGGGTTACTTCCGGCTTGCCCACGTCATCGTCCTGCAGCGTTAGCAGTACCTCGAATTGTTTTTGCTCGTATGCCTCTTTCGCTTCCGGCGTGGCAAGAATTGAAATACTGCCCGTCTCTGGCCGTTTGATAAATTCGACTTCGTACTTGCCGCTCAGGTTCGCGCTGAATACGAATCCGAGCGTGCCGCGAAGCGTATATTGTTTCATATCTTCGCCGGTCAGCGGCAACTCGACCCTGACGGCCGTATCGGAATATCTCATCTCGCCTCTGGCAAGTTCTATATAGGGCTTTTTATCGATTGCTCCGCCGCGGGCCTGTTTCCTCTCCGCACCGGAAATCAATTTGACTCTTACTTCTGTCATTTGTTCCGGCGCAAGCATCGCGATGACATTTGGCGTTATCTTTGCGCCGGGTATTTCGGTATCGGATTCGTCCACGCATTTAATCGGCAGTGTTTTTTCCTTCAGCTCTACTACCCTGATTTTTTGCAGTCTGTCTGGTCTTGCCGCTTTTACCGCAAGGCCGTATTCATGTACTTTATCGCTCTCGGCGAGGAATCTCCGCACATCCGGCAGGGTATATTCGCCCTCAGCGGCCATATTTTGTTTCTCGGCGTCGAATACGAATTCGAGTTTTTCCTTGCCCGCTTCCATTCTGCTGATAAGTTCTCCGATTTGCCTGGCCGGCCCTTTGAAATCGGCTTTGATTTGTATTTCCGTTTTGCCTTCGATAGTTACCCACAGCCGCTGGTTGGCTTTGCTTACTGTGATTGTTACGGTTTGGTCGGCAAGGTCTTTATCGAGACTCAAATCCGCCCATACCCATATCAGGCAGGTGATGAATACTACGAGCAGTGATTTTTTAATTTTTTCGAACATCCGTTTATGCTCCGCCTGCTGCCTGTCCGGGATCTGCCGTATTTTTTTCTTTTGGGGGTTTGATTTGCATTGGTTCTGCATCGACGATAATGCTTGTCAGTCTTTTTCGCAGTTCTTCTTCGGTTATATGTTTATCGAGTCGTCCGTCTTCGGCTATGCTTATCGTTCCGGTTTCTTCGCTCACTACTATCGCTACTGCATCGCTGCCGGTGGTGATGCCCATTGCCGCTCTGTGTCGGGAGCCGAACGCTCCGCCGGCGAACCCGAGTTCTGCAAGGGGCAGTTGTACTCGTGCTGCTATGATTCGGTCTCCGTGGATTACTACTGCAAGATCGTGCAGGGCGGTGCCGGGATAGAATATTGTCTTGAGCAGAGCCGATTTGACTTTGGAGTCGATTTTTACTCCCATTTCGGTAAATTCGCCTAAAGCTACTTTTCGTTCGATAACGATGATTGCTCCGATTTTCTTTTCTGCCAGTGCGCTGACTGCGCCTATGATTTCTTCTACGGTTTGGGCCAGTTGATGGTGGGATGAGCCGCCGAAGCTGCCTGCCTGCCCTATCCGGATAAGCATCCTCCTGATTTCCGGCTGAAACGCTGCCACTGCTATAATCAGGACTAGGATTAGGAAGAACCCGTATAGATATTGGAGTCTTGCGAAATCGAATCTTGCTATCACCAGTTTAAGAATCATCGACCCCGCCAGCAGCAAAATTATAATCCCCCTAAACAATCTCTCGCCACGAGTTCCTTCGAGGAAATTTACGGCCCAGTAAACAACAAGGCCAATGAGCAAAAGCTCAATGAAAACTATTAAAGGATTGTACGCTGCAAGACGATTGAAATATTCAAGAATCGCGTTCAAAACCACTCAGCCTCAAAATCCGTTTTTCTATCATACCCGGCACAGCCATCCATGCCGCTATTCTATCTTACAACAAATTCACTTAACCTGCTCTGTCGGTCCAGTCCAAAAATAGTGTCGATGTCGTCAACCAACATCGAACCATTCAGCCGAGTCTGTCTGGCATGATCGTCACTTCTTTCGGCAGAAGTCTCACCCATACCATGACAGCCAACCGCCGATATGGCTACGAGCGACAAAACCATAACCAGCAAAATTACCGTCAAAAACCTTCTCATTATCCTACCCCAAAATAAACTACACAACTTTAGTATTCCACAAAACTTATCGACAAAACGATAGTTTGTACACCACTATTTTAACAGATTATCCCCCAAATGTCAATTTAGGCAAAAGATTAAAAGCGAAATTTAATTTCGGGCTTCTTTGTCTATCATAAAGGTCTTGTTTTTATGGGTTTAAGCAGGATTTTACCGGACTTTAGGGTGTTTTTTAGCCACCGAGAACACAGAACGCACAGAGGTATTGCTTCAACTAAATTATTTTGCGAAATAATTTTATCTGCCGAAGGCGGGGAAAATTTTGATTTTCAGTGGAGAAACAAGGAAACGGCGGAAATAAACACAGATTAAGGCGGATTTCATAAGACACGGATTAACACGGATTAACACGGATTAACACGGATTAACACGGACTTACACGGTTATTTAGACGAATTACAACAGACCTGTATAAAAAGCATAGAAATTTCTTAAAAAAAGTTTAAAATCATCCAAGTCTAAACTGGACGAAATAACGGATTATCAATAAAAACCGGAGAGAAGGGATAAATGGCAACGCTAAACTTCAAAGGCAAAAGCTTTGTATAAAATCATCACCTGCTCGTTAAATACCATCAGGTTGTCTCCGAACCCGTGGCCGATTGAGAGGTAAACGGCCTTACCGGCATTTTCAGTGAAATCGGTCAATTTATAAGCCTCAAACGAGAAAAATGTTGAACAGATATTACTAAACTTGCGTTATTTTGTAAACCAGAACATTCCGCAGGTGAATTTGCTGGCATTTATAGGGAAAGGGATTCTTTTCTGACCATAATAGAGTTAATATGCGTATCGGCATATTTTAAGTAGCCTTTGGAGTTAAGAAAATCACAAATTTCTGCCCGGTGGACCTGTGTTGAAAAATCTAAAGTTTCGACACATATAACCTTAGGATAATTGCGGTCGTAATCGATTGATTTAAGGGTTGTTTCATCAGCACCCTCCGCGTCTAACGACAGAAAGTCAGGAAAAACGTTATTTGCATATTTTTCTATAACATATCCTAATGTTTCCGTCCCGATTTGTTTTATTTCTTTTATATGATACCCCTGTTTTTCATAGTTTTTCGTTTCTTGCTGCGAGAAAGTATTGAGGGTGCGGTTATTAATTATATAGAAATCGAAAACGCCGGGCTTATCAGCTATCCCGATATTTAGATTAATATCTTTTTTTCTGTGCCTTTGAAATTTTTTAAACAGAAAAGGGTCGGGTTCTATATTGATGCCTCTTGAACCCGAACTGTAAAATATCGCTGTATTATTGTATCTGAAAGGCAGATGAGCTCCGATATCGATATATGACGGTTTTTCGATGTTTAAATAACTTTTAAAAAGAAACTGTACGATTAAATCTTCGCCGCATTGCGAATATGAGATTTTCTTATGCGTTATCCGGGGAAAGATTTTGCCTAAAAACCTGTTAATCTTATAAAGTAATCTCATTTATATCCTATTATAATAAATATTATTTTGTAAACCAGAACATTCCGCAGGCGAATTTGTTGTTTTCAACGGATGCAGGGTCGGTGTTCTCGACAAATCTTTTCTTGTCATCATAAGCGCTGAATTCGACAAGTTTTAAATCTGAAAAATATTCAAGAATTTGTTTTGGCGAATGTATTCGGTGTGCGTTAAAACAAAGTTTTGGTTTGCCGACAGGCAGCGAAAAGAACAGATTTCCGCCCGGTGCAAGTACGCGTGAAAGCTCGCGAGCGGCTTTAACCGTGCCTTTTGGATCAAGCGGGTCGCCGTATCGGCCGAGACCTATGTGTTCTGCTACGTGCAGGCAGGAAAGCGATTTTACAGAATTTTCATCATACGGCATTTGCAGGATAGAGCCTGCGATACTTTTGAAATTTTTAAGATATGGCGCATCAAGAGGGCGTATATCGACAAATTCAACATTTGTAATCGCGGTTAAAAACGACACGAAATCCGCTTTTGAGCCCACGTTGATGTGCAAAGCGGGTTTTGAGTTGTATATTTTCGTAAAGGCCCAGATTCCCTGATAGAAGTAATGGCTGCCGGGGGAGAACGTATCGCATCTGTCGAACAAACAGGGATAGGAATCTTTTAGTTTTATCGGTTCGGCGCCTTTGAGCTTTTTGTATTTGCGCCAATTGCCCAAAAACCATTGGTATTGTATGATTCCTCCGATAATATTGGTTTTTACAAGGGGCCTTAGCCATCTTTTTATAATTTTTTTCATTTTTTCAATCCTTCTTTAGCAAGCCGAGTGTAAATTCCGCAGAGCTTTCATAGGTATATTTTTGGCCGGCGGGGCTGTTGAGGAAATCGCGCCCTGCATTTATCATTTTTATCGCATCATTTTCGGTAATGGTTTTTATATATTCATTTAGTTTTCGGAAATTTTCAAAATTTCTTACATTTATAAAAGTATTTTGGGGGATAAAATCAGCGATATCCGGCGTGCCGAGATAAAGAGGAATAACGCCCGCGACAAGACAATCGATGATTTTTTCCGTTACATAACCGGGATAAGCGACATTTTCGAGACAAACGGCAAATTTATAATTGCTCATTGTTTGAATTTTATCCTTACAGTGCTGGGGATTGAGCCGACAGATAACAGGAGCTAATCGTTTCTGCCATTTAGACGGCAGTTTGTCGAGTTTTTGCCACTGACGGCCGAAGATGTCGATTTTGTTTTGAGACGCGAAAAATTCTATAATTTCAAATCTTTTGCTTTGCAGTTCATTAGGCAGGGTATCTTTTAACGTTGCTGAGTTTAGCTTTTTCCACCATTTGCGATACTTTTCCGGTTTGAGCGAAAAGGGGAAGCTGTTTTTTTTCCAGTATTTGTTGGCGGCGACAAGAACAACATCCTTTCTTTGATTCCACGGAGTTGTCGTAAATTTCGTATCGCGGTGGAAAATCGGGAAATGCGCGGGATGATTATGACCATACTTTGTGTTAAATCTTTCAAAAGCGCCTTTGAAGAGAATTCTATGTTCGAATTGCGGGGCAAGAGTCTGGAGTTTGTCATAGAACGGCCAGGCGAATATTGGCGACTCGAAACATTGAAGTATTTTAGGCTTTCCCCCAAGTTTGAACAGATCAAACCCCAGAGAACTGTCCGCTTCTACAATCAGGTTGATTTCTTCCGGTTCCCAAAAACCGCCGTTGATATTTGCCAGAGCAACATCAGCGGTAACAATTTCTATATTTTCTTTTTTGACCAGTTTTGCCAGCTCCGAAACGGCTTCAGCGCCGGGATAATTTTTCGCATAATCCGGGTCTAATATGCGGTTTTGACCGAAAGCTGCTATATCTGTGCAAATGGCTATTTTCATTTTATTTCTTATAAAAACTGATAGTGCGTTTAACAGCCTCGTCGAGGTCAATCAAACATTTGAGATTCAAGTCGTTTTTTGCCTTGTCGATATCTGGTATATATTTTTGCCTTTCGGTAATCAGGTCAGGTTTTTTTGAAATTTTCACGCTGCATTTTTGCGGTGCCAGCTCGGCGATTTTATGTGCCAGGTCAGCGATACTTATTGGGATATCGGAGCCGACATTGTAAGCCGTTGCAGCTTTTGCTTTAAAGAGCATTGTCCAAAGCCAAATCGCAAGGTCGGCGGCGTAAAGATACGACCGCAGCAGTGTTCCGTCGCCATTTACGATTACTGGTTCGCCTTTTAACGCATCACGGATAAAATTCCCCATTGCATAGTGAATATTCAGATTCAGATAAGGCCCGACAAGAGCAAAACAGCGGGCTATCGATATTTCTATTCCATAAAGTTTGTAATAAATACCGCAAAGCAATTCGGCCGTTCGTTTGGCCTGGCCATAAGCACTGAGCGTATCCAATGAATCCGGAGCGCCGTTATAGCTTTCCGGTATTTTCGGTAAATTATCCGGCTGCTTCCCATAGACAGCGCCTGAACTTAGAAACAGCAGTTTTTTTGCGCCGCAATGCTTTACAAAATCGAGTGTTCTTTTTGTTCCCTGAATTATGGTGTCCATCATTTCAAGGGGTTGGTCGGCGTTGAGAGTCGCACTGGCCTCTGCGGCGGCGTGAATGATATAATCGAACTTTTCATCTGGAAACTGGAAGCGGCATACATCGCCTTTTAGAAATTTTATATCATTGAAAGCTTTGAAATGAGGAAATCGGGCAATAAATTTCTCAGGAGAACGAGAAATCACAAGCATTTGGCAATTAAGGTTAAATTGGCGGTTTATATAAGCGAAACTTTCGAGCAGCCATTTGCCGATGAGGCCTGTTCCGCCGGTGATGAAAAAACGTTTATTCTTTGCCGCCAGCCAGAGAGGGGCAGTGTGTTTAAGAATATGGTCTAAATCCGTTTGTGTTAAAGGCATAATTTCCGTTGATAAATAATGGTAACTATTATATTGTAATGGCTGATTTGAGCAACCAAAATTTCACGGAATACCGAATATGGCTGAACCTAAAGTGAGCGTATGTTTGCCTTGCTATAATCGTCAGGATTATATCGCAGAGGCTATAGAAAGTGTGCTTTCCCAAAATTTCGGCGATTTTGAACTTATCATAACCGACAATTGCTCAACTGACGGCACGGTAGAAATAATCAAAGAATATGCCGCTAAAGACAGCCGGATTCGATTTTATGTTAATGACAGAAATTTAGGCCCCACGAGCAATTTTAACAGCGGTCTGATTTTGTGCAGAGGAGGATATATTAAATTTCTTTGCTCCGATGATTTACTTGCGCCTCGCTGTCTTGAAGTTTTTACAGATGTGCTGGATAAAAATCCGAGTGTTTCTTTGGCAACGTCTTTTACTGATACATTCGGATTTCATGAAAGTATCCGTAATGAAAAACATTTTCCGGCAATCGGCCTGATTGATAGGAGTCAGGCTCAAAGAAGTCTGTTTTTCGAGGGGAACTGGCCCGGCAGTCCGAGCAGTACGATGTTTCGCAGGCGGGATCTGCATATCGGCTTATTTAATAATATGTGGCGATACTGGGTCGGCGACCTTGATATGTGGATGAGGCTTTTAGGCGTCGGCGACGCTTATGTTGTTCCCGAAGTTCTGAGCAAACTCCGAATTCACGATAAATCAGAAAGCCGTATTCACAGTTGTGATTTTCGTCTTATAAAAGAGAAACTGCAGCTGGTGAATATTGCTTTTGAATTTCCACATATATATGGCCAATACACAAAAAAAGAACAAAAAGATTTATACTATTATTTGCTTAAAAGGCTTGTACGAGAAGGATACGGCAGAAAAGGACTTGAAGCCAAATTGTCTATGTTTAGATTGGGATTTAGCCGATTATGCCATAATAAGATAGTATTTTTCTTTTTACTGGTTACCAATTTAGGGCGGTTGTTCAAAAAGAGCAGATTCAGCCAGTCAGACGAGAACTAATCAAGCGGTTCTATTATCATTTCAGAACGAAACTCATCACGGTCAAGAAACGGATACATATCTTCAATAGGTTTCGACACCATTGTTCCGTCATCTTTTCGCAATGAGGAAACTGTCGGCACAATCTCCTGGTTCCGCATACAAATCACTTCGCAAAGTACAGGTCCGGGATACGACAAGACCTTTTTTATCTGCTTAGAGAGATTTTTACTCTTGCAGAGTCTGAAAAACTTAATTCCGTAGGCATACGCGATCTTTTTGATATCCGGGAAAGAAATACCGCAGGTGCTATCTGTTCCTATGAATCGTCCATCAAAGAATTTTCTTTGTGTTGCACGAATAGATAAATAACCGTCGTTGTTCCACACGAATATTTTTACCGGCAGATTATTATGAACTACTGTTTGGAGCTCCTGGATGTTCATTTGGAATGAGCCGTCCCCCGTAATAGCGATAGTCTGTCCTTTATTCTTTGCATAACATACACCTATCGCGGCAGGAAGAGAATATCCCATTTCGGCCTGTCCGCCCGTTGTAATAGATCTTTGACCGGTCTTTAATTGAAGAGCCTGTGTGGTAACATAAAATGCCGAACCTGCATCTGAAACAACAGCGGCATCGTCTGGCATTACTTCAGAGAGGCTGTTAATAAAGTGATAAAGATTAATACCGCCTTTGTCTTCGGCATATTCCGGCAAAAATACGGGATATTTTTTCTTCCAGTGCTGACATTTTTCAACCCAAGATGACTTGACTGCAGAGGGCGGATAATTATTTATCCGCTCAAGAAATATTTTTACATCAGCGTGGACAAACAAATCGATTTTGATGGTATTTTTTTTGTGTTCCACCGGATCTATATCTACGACGATAATTTTTGCCTTTCGGGCGAATTTGTCATATTCGTGGCCTGTGCTGCTGACACTGAGCCTGCAGCCGATGGACAGGACTAGATCAGAGTTTTGAACGGTAAAATTTCCCGGCCTGTCGCCTTTGTTTCCAATTCTGCCTATAAAAAACGGATGGGCACTCGGCAGCAAGTCTGTGCCGAGTTTCGAGGAAACAACCGGTATTTGAAATTTTTCAACAAATTTGGTGAATTCTTCGATACTGCTGCCGAGCCTGATGCCCTGGCCTGCTATTATAACAGGCCTTTCTGATTTTTGGAGAGACGCCAGGACGGCTTCTATGTCATTTTTTTTCGGCTCAAATGTTTGAGTCATAGATTCTGTTTCCGGCACAAAATGTTCGAGCGAATCATCATTGATTAATGCGCCTTGTACATCAAGAGGTATATCGAGCCAAACCGGGCCGGGCCTGCCGGTCTTCGCGATGAATATCGCTTTTTCAAGATGGTACGCAATTTTTGCGGGGTCATTAACCATAACGGCATATTTTGTCAAAGGTTCTACGACGGCGATTATATCAGCTTCCTGCACCCCAAATTGCCTCAGGGATAAGCCGGAATTACGAACGGTTTCTTTTCTTTTTGATTGTCCCGAAATGAATATACAGGGTATGTTGTCCTGAAATCCATTGAGCAGCCCGGTGATGGCATTTGTGCCGCCGCAACCGGTAGTAACATAACAAGCTCCTAATCGCCTGTTATATTTGGCATATGCGACGACTGCCATGGCAGCGGCCTGTTCATGATGAGTGCAAATTGTTTTTATATTAGGATGCATCGCGAGTCCGTCCGAGAGGAACATCATGCCGCCGCCTGTGACGGTGAATACGTGTTCTACGCCGTGCTTGTAAAGAAAGTCAACTATATAATCTGTAACTCTTTTCATTTTGTTCTTTTCTCCAGACACTTTCTCATTCTTTCGAGGCCTTTTTTGATATTGTGCTCACTGGTTGCATAACAAAGTCTGACATATCCTTTCCCTGCGCTGCCGAAGTTCGTGCCGGGCAGAACAGCAACACCGGCCTCATTTAGCATAACATCTGCAAACGCTTCTTCATTCATACCGGTTTTTGTGATATTTGGAAATACATAAAAGGCGCCGCCAGGTTTAATACAGGATATGCCGGGTAAATCGTTAAGTCCCCGGACAATAAGCTTTCTTCTCATCTTATAAGTATCAACCATTTTTGCGACATGTTCTTTTGAGCCTTGAATAGCCTCCAGTCCTGCCGATTGTATGAAAGGCGGAACACATGAAGAAGTGGTTTGAAGAAGAAGCTGCATTTTATCGATTACTTCCGAAGGACCTATTGCGCATCCGAGCCTCCAGCCTGTCATTGCAAATGCCTTGCTGAATCCGTTTGTCAGTATAACTCTTTTTTTACAATGGTCTCTGTGGGAAGGAGAATAGAATTTTTCGCTGCTGTCATATATAAGCCGGGAATATACTTCGTCAGAAAGAAGATAAACATCATATTTTTTGGCAATATCATAGACCGCGTCGAGTTCATCTTTCGTCATAACAGAGCCGCAGGGATTATGCGGCGAATTGATTATTATTAATCTCGTTTTGTCGGTTATAGCCGCGAGAATATCATCCGGGTTCATTCTAAATTGGTTCGATTCCTTCAACGGCACATAAATCGGATTGGCTCTGCAAAACTCTATCACAGAACGATATGTTGGAAAGTACGGGTCAGGCAGTATGATATCTTCGCCGGGATTTACAACACAGCTGACGACATAGTAGATTATTATATTGGCGCCGGGGGTTATTAGTATCTGATTTAAATCCGGCCTGAATCCTCTCGAAATTTCGGTTGTATCACTGACTGCCAGTCTAAAATCGTGAAGTCCCCAGGAGCTTGTATAGTGTGTTTGACCGCTTTTTATCGCCTTGCATGCGGCATTTATAATGTTGCTGGGGGTTGTAAAATCCGGGTCACCAATTTCGAAATGCACGATATCCCTGCCTTGGCGTTCCAGTTCGTTTGCTCTTGCAAGAACTTTGAACATAGGCTGGCCAAGAAGATTTTGCGATGCTTTTGAAAGAGTTTTCATTTTAAACAGAATTTTTTATAAAGTTTTTTATTGTTAGAATAATATGTGAAAGCATAGCTTTGTTCAGACCCGGATATACGCCGAGCCAAAAACTATTATTCATAATAATATCAGTGTTTGCAAGTTTGCCGATGACACGATACTTATTTTTTTGTTTACGCAATTGGTCGTAAACAGGCTGGCGGACGAAATTCCCCGCAAACAGCATCCTTGTTTGAATGTTATTTTGCTCAAGATGGCGAACTATCTCATCACGGCTAAATGGAGCATTTTTTTTAACTGTCAGCATAAAACCAAACCAGCTCGGCTTCGATTTTTTCTGCGGCTGAGGTAATAGGAAGAATTTTTCAATGTCTTTAAGTCCATTATAAAGAATTTGCCAGTTGTTCTTTCGTGCTTTTACGAAACTGTCCAATTTTTCAATCTGTGCACAGCCGATAGCAGCCTGCAAATCGGTTGCCTTGAGATTATAGCCAAAGTGGCTGTAGGTATATTTATGGTCATATCCGAAAGGAAGCTCGCCTAATTGCTGGGAGAACCTTTTTTTACAGGTGTTGTCTTTGCCGCTGGGGCAAAAGCAATCGCGTCCCCAATCCCGCATAGAAAGAACTATTCTGTTCAACGTTGGATTGTTAGTATAAACGGCTCCGCCCTCGCCGGTAGTTATATGGTGAGGCGGATAAAAACTGCTCGTAGCTATGTCGCCGAATGAGCCGGTGAGCTTGTTTTTATAGATTGAGCCGAGCGAATCACAGTTATCCTCAATCAGCCAGAGATTATGCTTTTTGCAGAAAGCGGCAACGGCGCCAATATCGAAAGGATTGCCGAGAGTATGAGCGGCTATGACGGCTTTGGTTTTTTTTGATAATGCTTTTGTGAGCATTTTTGTATCTATATTATACTGCGGAATAGTAACATCGACGAATACAGGTCTTAAACCTGCCTGTATAATGGGGGTTATAGTAGTCGGGAATCCCGCAGCAACGGTAATTATCTCATCTGTCGCACGAAGCTGTCTTTTGCCGAGCAGCGGAGATATCAGAGCCATAACCGCCAGCAGATTTGCGCTTGAGCCGGAATTAACAAAGCAGCAAAATTTGACGCCGAGCTTTTCAGCCAGCATTTTTTCAAACTTTTGAGTATATGGTCCTGATGTGAGCCAGAAATCAAGACTGCTGTCGATAAGATTTATTAGTTCTTTTTCGTTATAAAAACGCCCGCCATAGTTTATGCGTGATTGGCCGGGGGTGAATTTTTTATAAAGACAGGGTTTATGAACGGTTTGAAAGTATTTTTTAGTCAGATTAAATATCTGCGATTTTAATTTATTTTTGGAAGAGCTCATTTTGAGTCCTTCATATATTGATTTATTTGTTCGATTGTTGCGGCTGTAATATTTCGGGGACAATCGTAATAAGTTTTATACCATTGTATGGTTTTTTCGAGTGTCTTTTCGATGTTCCAGCAGGGTCTCCATAGCAGTCCGGCTTTGGCCTTCGAGCAGTTAAGTTTCAGCAGAATAGCTTCGTGCGGATGTTTTAATACTGTTTTTTTCCATTTTGCATTTTTGTCCCATAGTTTAGCGATGCCGCGAACGAGAAACTCGACATTTTTTATATTTTTATTATCCGGCCCGAAATTCCAGGCGCCGGCAAATTTATTGCCGTGTTTATACAGTTTTTCAGCGAGAACAAGATAGCCTGCCAGCGGTTCGAGTACGTGCTGCCAGGGACGAATAGCTTGCGGATATCTTATTTCCACAGTTTTATTTTTTATCCAGGCCCTGATGCAGTCCGGAATAAGTCTATCAGTTGCCCAATCGCCGCCGCCGATGACATTTCCGGCTCTTGCCGAAGCAATGGCAGTGTCCGAATCTTTAAAGAAAGAATTTTTGTAAGTTGCGGTTATTATTTCCGCACAGGCCTTGCTTGAGCTATAGGGGTCATAGCCTCCCATAGGGTCGGTTTCTCTATAGGCGTAATTCGATTCTTTATTTTCGTAGCATTTATCGCTGGTAATAATAACCACAGCGCGGACAGATTTGATATGTCTTGCGGCTTCGAGCAAATTTGCTGTGCCGAGAATATTTGTCTGATATGTTTCGAGCGGGTCTTTGTAAGACTGACGGACAAGAGGCTGGGCTGCGAGATGAAAAATAATATCCGGCTTTGCCTTTTTAATTGCGGCAGAGAGTTTTTTGTAATCGTATATATCGCTGATATTGGATTTTAATATTTTTCCGACTGCTGTCGTCTCGAACATATTCGGCTTTGTAGGCGGCTTGAGGGCATATCCGTGAACGGCTGCGCCAAGCTGATTAAGCCAAATAGACAGCCAGGAACCTTTGAATCCAGTATGGCCGGTTACGAAGACAGTCTTATTCTTCCAGAATGTTTTATTTATTCCCATATCTTCCATGGAGCTTTTTGGGTTTGCCAAAGTTGTTCGAGATGATTTTTATCTCTGAGTGTATCCATCGCCGCCCAGAAACCGGTATGTTTGTATACAGCGAGTTGTTGTGTTTTGGCAAGATATTCAAGAGGTTCTTTTTCCCACGCAGTCTGGTCATTTTTTATAAGGTCGATTACCTGCGGTTCGAGAACAAAAAATCCGCCGCTGATCCATATACCATCGGGCTTTTCCTTGAATTTAATGACTCTTTCTTTTTTTATATCCAAAGCTCCGAACCTGCCAAGCGTCTGAATGCCGGTTACCGTAGCGAGCGATTTTTGCTGCTTATGAAAGCTGACAAGCTTGTCGATGTCGATGTCGGCAAGGCCGTCGCCGTAAGTAAAGCAAAAGGTTTCGCTGCCGATATATTTTGCGACGTGTTTTAATCTGCCTCCTGTCATAGTGTCGATGCCTGTGTCGACCAGTGTTATCTTCCATGGTTCGGAATATTTCTGATGCACCTGCATTTTATTAGATTGCATATCAAGGGTAACATCCGACATATGAAGAAAATAATTTGCGAAGTATTCTTTAATCATATATCCCTTATATCCGCAGCAAATGATGAAGTCGTTTATGCCGTAGTGGGAATAGATTTTCATAATGTGCCAGAGGATAGGTTTTTCGCCGATTTCAACCATTGGTTTCGGTTTTAGAAAGCTTTCCTCGGTAATTCTTGTTCCGAACCCGCCTGCTAAAATAACAGCTTTCATATAACCGGCCGCCAAATATAATAAAAGATTTGTATAACGTTCAAATGATGATAACGAAAAGAAGGTAAAAGTCAAGAACGTTTGGCGGTGTATGCATTAAGCTTGTTTTTACAGTTTTATCCAATTATCCGGTATCAGTTCATCGGCATACATATCGTCTCTTGCGTACCATTTTTTAGGCGCAAATACGAGCTTATCCTTATAAGGAGCCAGCCATGCAGCCCACCAGTGAAACGTACTGTTGCCTATTATATGATGTTTGCAAAAAGTCATCAGTCGCAGGTCCTCGTGAGCCTTGTCCGGCTGGTGGTCAACATAATATACAGGATATTGGATTTTTAAGTTGTCCCGGCACCAGTTGAAATCGTTGCTGAAAACGAAGAAATTCGGATTTTTAACTTTCTCGCTGATTATCTTTATACAGCGGTGATAATAATCAAGGCTGCAAACGCCGTGTTTTTGATTGGCTTTCTGGTCGGCGACATAATCGCCTCGCCTTATACAGATATTGACCGACTGACTGTTTGTCATTAGCTCGGCGATTTCTTTGTTTTTATCATTTAATCCGCTTTTGATTTGAAACTCATTTCGGATTGTGTCGGCAATGTTTATAAAATATTTTTCGCTTTGAAAATATCCTTCGAGGTAAATATTGTCGGGCAGGTTGAAAAAGTCTTTATAAAATTCGGTTTTATTATATCTGATATGATGCGCAGGCAGTGGAGAGCGGTTGTGCAGAAGAGCGGAAAACAGCTTTTGAAATTTGTTTTGCTTTACTTCGGTAAATTTCAGAATTTCCGAAGATTGGGCGATATTTTCCTGAATATTAAAATGCCATAATTCGTATTGACGCGGCCCGCCGTAATAATAAGCGGTAGTGTCAAGTTTCACAATTGTATTATTGATAGAAGCCAGGCTCCTTGCCGCGGCATATTGAAAAAGCTGATTTCCCAGACCGCCTTTTAAATAGACTATAATCATTTTGCCGGATTTAAAAAATCGAGTATTCGTTCAAACCACATTTTTTTGCCGCGTTTTATCCATCTGAACATTTTACGTATATCCTTTCCCTGTTTGAGACCGGCGATGAGCTGCTCGTAAATTTCTTTGTGATGTTTTGTATTTATAAAGTGAAGAATTTTGCCTTTTTTGGTCAGGTGAAAATCGTTGTATATTTTCGCGTCGAATATTTTGATTTTCAGGCCGGCGAAATCCTGAATTTTGTTATATGCACTCCAGTCAATAGTTTGGCCCAGAACATCGGACAGGGCTTTTTGGTCGGTGGTTAGTTCTTTTTCGCATTCTTTAGCCCATTGATTGACAAGTTCTGTCGCCGGACTGTTAAAAAATATAACGCCGGAATTGATAACGCCGTTATAAAAAGCTATACCCTTTTTCTTCGATTTATAGCAGGTTACGCCGACGTCGAAATCGCTTTCTTCGACTCTTTTCCTGAACAGACAATCCGCATCGACGAGTATCATCGGCTCGGAATAGTTTTCGAAATAATGTTTGACGCAAAACGGCTTATGTGTTGCCCGCGTGCTGGGGATTCCGGTTGAAGAAAGCAGGCTCCTTCCTCTGTGATTTACTTTTTCGGTAACGTTTAAGGGTATAATAATTGCGTCCAATTGTTTTTTCTGTTCATCTGTAAGGCCGATGTCGTAAAGAATCATAGGTTTGTCGTAGAATTGCCTTACGCTTTTGGCCAATTCTTTTAGGCAGTGAAAAAACCCGCTGTCGCCTGACGTTACGATATTCATTTCGATTCTTCTATGATAAAGTTTGTATTTGTTTCTAATGGTTTTGGCATTTTCCAGTCCGGCATTTTGTCTTTTTCTTTATTTATATTATACGCCTTTAGTAAATCAAAATAAAGACGTATTTGTACAGAACGGTACTCTAAAGCCTTTCTTATGAGTTCTATGGCAGCCTTTCGGCATCCGGCTTTAATCGCTTTTTTGGCGGCGCTTCGCCAGGCATTGCCGAGTTTCCGCATAGCCGTTCTGCGGGAGACATATTTATCCCCGCCGAGTTTGAAGTAAAACCGTTCGAGAACACGGGCGCGATTACAAGAGCTTGCATTAAATATTTCAGGTGTTTCCTGCTGTCTGTATTTTATCTGGACATCCAAAACAAAGAGAAATTCCGTCCGTGTTGAAACACGAAGCCAAAAATCGACATCTTCGCCGTTGGTAAGCGATTCGTCGAAAAACAGACCTTCAAGAGCATTTTTTCTAAAGCAGATAGCGGATGTCTGTATAAAGGTTTTCTCGAAAAGCCTTGCGGCAACCTGTCCGGAACAGAAGAACTCTTTTTGGTACGAAGACTCTATCGAGCCGTCGTCGAAAAACCGTGTTCTCATACAGTAAGCTGCGTCATATTTAGGATTATTCTGCAGATGTTTAATCATTATCTGGAGGAAATTCGCCGGCCATAAGTCGTCTGAATCGAGAAAGCATATAAATTGGCCCTGTGCGTTTTTAAGGCCCATATTTCGGGCTGACGAGACGCCGCCGTTGTTTTTATAGAAATATTTTATTCTGCCGTCTTTTATTTCATCAATTATTTGTTTTGTATTGTCGGTCGAGCCATCGTCGATGATAAACAGCTCGAAATTATTATAGCTTTGTGAGAGAACGGAATTTATCGTTTGGCCGATTAGGTTGGCCCTGTTAAAAATCGGAATTATTACCGTGGCTGTCGGCATATTTTTAGTCTAAACCGTTTTTGTAAAACAGGCCATATTTTTTAATTGAAGCAAATCTTTAAAGCGGTCGCTTTTTACGATATAGTCAATCATAGCTCGTCTTACTTCGGTTCTCGGCCCGGTCGGTTTTGTGTCGTGCATTACGATGATTCCGCCGATATTGACTTTCGGTTCCCAAGTTTGAAGGTCGAGCATAACGTCGTCATAAAGATGCGAACCATCGACGAAAAGTAATTTTATCGGCTGATTCCAGTCTTTAGCGGCGTCTATCGATGTTTTTTTAATAGGCTCCGCATATTCGAGTACTCCGCAGCTTTTCAAATTGTTTATGAAAGCGTCGAAACTCGAATCTTCTTCATAATTAGGCACAACGCCTCTTTGTCGTGTGTTTATATGCGGGTCGATGGCAGCAATTTTTTCATTTGCACCTGCCATTTGGACAGCCTTGGCCATCCAGCAGGTCGATTTTCCTTTGAATGAGCCGATTTCAACTATTCTTCCGTATTTTTTTGTGCTTGTGTAAGCAAGATAAAACAAAGTCGCACACTGCTTAAGCGTTGTATGTCCTTCAATGCTGTCAAATTGCCTTATTTGTTCTTCCGTGAGCAGTTCCGATACGAGCTTGTTTATTTTTCTGCTCAGAAGCCAGCCTGTTCGCAAAAAGGCGGGCAGAAATACCGGATATTTCGGGTGTACGTTCATCAATCTTCCTTAATTTTTGTTACATTCTGTTTTTTCTTTGATGAGAGTATTGTAAATATTTTCAATTCTTTTTATCATAACATTATGACTGTAATTCGTTTTAATATATTCTTTTGCGTCAGCAATTATAGTCTCTTTTTTTTGCAAAGGCAAATTTATTGCTTTTTGCATCATATCAGCCAGTTCGTCCGAGTTTTCGGCCTGTACAAGAAAACCCAATCTGCCGTTATTAAGAATTTCGGGAATACCGCCGACGCTGCTTGCGATGCATAAAACTCCTGCGGCCATAGCCTCGATAAGCGTTCGCGGCAGACCTTCGGCGAGCGAGGGCAGAACAAAACAGTCAATTCCGCTGTAAAATTGGGGCATATTATCGACTCTGCCTAAAAAATGTACCGAATTTTTGCATTTCAGATCTGCGGCGTTTTTTTCAAGCTGGTTTTTTAACGGGCCGCTGCCGGCAAACAGCAGCACAGCACTTGGAATTTGTTTTTTTACTTTTGCAAAAGCCTCAATCAGATATTTTTGCCCTTTTGTCTCTGCGAGTCTGCCTGCGGTGGCGAACACAAAAGCGTCTGAAGGGATATTATATTTTTTCCGAACGGCGTGCCGGTCAAAATTGGCATTGGAGTAGTATTCATAATCGATTGAATTGCCGATATTCATTACTTTTTCAGGTTCGACAGACGGATTTGTTTTCAGGATGTCGTCTTTTACAGCCTCGCCTACCGCCAAAATTTTATCTATGTGCGGCATTAGAAAATAATTTTGCAGTTTCCGGCTGATATTTCGTGTTCTGCCCAAACCGTGAACGTGCGATAAAATCGCCGGCACTTTGGCGATTTTGCCTGCGATTGTTCCGTAAAAAGCCGCCTTGTGATGATGACAGTGCAGAATATCGACTTGCTGCTCTTTCAGAATTTTGGCGAGTCTGAAAAAAGAAAAAGGAATTATCGGCAGTCGGGATTTTTGCGTAACGAAGAAAACTTTTTTGCCGTTCTGTTCGAGAAGATTTGGAACATTACTTGTCTTTGTCAGATAAATTCCGATAGTCTCGTATTTTTCAGGATTTATGCCGCAGATTACGGGAATCACTGATGGGATGTTTCCGCCGAAAGTCGGCCAAAGTCTCGCTATGATAATTTTTCCGTATTTCATAGCTTACCGGTCGGCATACATCTGCTGATAATACTGCTGGTAATGGCCGCTGGTTACATCGGCCAGCCATTTTTTATTTTGCAGATACCAGTCGATTGTATTCTTTATGCCCTGCTCGAATTTTGTATCAGCTTGCCAGCCGAGCTGATTGTTTATTTTCGATGAATCTATTGCGTACCGTCTGTCGTGGCCGGGCCTGTCTTTGACAAATGTTATCAGCGAATCCGGTTTTCCGACGGCCTTAAGTATCGTCTTTACCACTTCGAGATTTGTTTTTTCGTTGCTTGAGCCGATGTTGTATATTTCGCCGTTCTTTCCATCTGTCAGAACTTTCCATACGGCTTTGCAGTGGTCCTCGACGTAAATCCAGTCGCGGACATTCAAACCATCGCCGTAAACAGGCAGCGGTTTATCATTCAAGGCATTATTGAGCATTAGCGGGAGCATTTTTTCGGGGAATTGATATGGCCCGTAATTATTCGAGCAGCGGGTTATGTTGTAGTTCAGCCCCCACGTATGGCCGAATGCTTTTACGAGCAAATCAGCCGCCGCTTTGCTTGCTGAATAAGGCGAATTGGGAGACAAAGGCGTCTCTTCCGTGAATTTTCCAGTCGGGCCAAGCTCGCCGTAAACCTCATCTGTGGAAATTTGTATAAAACGCTCTATTTTTTTATCGCAGGCGGCCTGCAGCAAAGTTAACGTGCCGGCGACGTTGGTTGCTATGAAGATTTTAGGACTTGTGATTGAGCGGTCAACGTGGCTTTCAGCGGCAAAATTGATAATCGTCTGGATTTTATGCTTGTCGATTAGCTCCTCGACCGTTTTGCCGTCGTTTATGTCGGCCTTGACGAAAATATGATTCGGATTCTTGAGAAAGCCTTCGAGATTTTCGAGATTACCCGCATAGGTAAGATTATCCAGATTAACGATGAGGCAATCCGGCTGTTCGCCCAAAACCCATCGGACAAAATTGCTTCCTATAAAACCAGCACCGCCTGTAACAAGAATGCGTTTCATTTCATTTAGTATCTTCAAAAATCGAGTTTAATTGGTAAGAAAATTTTTCGATTAAACGGTTATGGTTACGAAGCTCGTATCGGTTACGTCCAACGTCATACGTTTGACGAAACGAGCCTCGCAACCGATGGACGACAGACATAAATTTATCAGCGTCTAAGCCGAAAGCAAAGTGTAAATAATTTAAAAATGCGAAATTCATAGGTTTTCCAAAAATATACCAAGCAGCCTTTGCCATTCTTCTATCGGTTTATCGAGCAAGGCCTGTATTTTATCACAGCAGAAGCTGCTGTTCAAAGGTCTTTTTGCTGCGGCCGGAAACTCGTCCGATTTGCACGGGATTATTTTTGTATTTAGTTTCAGTTTTTCAAAGGCGAATTTCGCAACATCATATCGGCTGGCAAAACCTGCCGCAGCGTAATGAAACAGTCCCTGCGGTCTTTTAGCGGCCAATTCGACAATAACCTTTGCGGCTTCCTGTGTCGAAGTCGGCGAGCCGAACTGGTCATCAACAACTTTTAAAGCCTCTTTCTGTTTTGCCAGCGAAACGAGCTTGGTTATAAAATTAGTGCCGTTTTTACCATAAGTCCACTGAACGCGTATTATGGCAAAATTATTATGATTTTTCATTAAAAGCGTTTCGCCGTCGAGTTTGCTTTTGCCGTAGATATTTATCGGATTTGGTTTATCTGTTTCAAGGTAAGGCGAAACCTTTTCTCCGTCGAAGACGAAATCGGTGCTTATATGAATTACATAAATATTTTTTTTACGGGCTATTTGGGCAAGATTGCCAACCGCCTCGGCATTTACTTTAAATGCGAGCTGTGATTCCGTCTCGGCCTTTTCCACATTTGTATATGCCGCACAGTTAATAATAATATCCGCTTTGCCGAGAGCTTTTTCGAGCTGGTTTTTGTTTGTTATGTCGAATTGCGGTAAATCTAAAGCCGTTAAATTTTTATTGGCGCATAGGGAGCGGATTTCAGAGCCGAGCATACCGTTTGCGCCGAGAAGAACTATTCTTTCAGGCCGGCTCGTCATTTCGGCGGGTCCTTGGCAACTAATTTATTTGCGACGCCGAGAGATTCGAACGTGCCCGCATCCGTCCACCAGCCGGGCAGCATATCGTACTTGAGCTGACTGCGACGGATGTAAGTATTATTTACATCTGTGATTTCGAGCTCGCCTCTGCCGGAGGGTTTCAGCGTTCTTATTATTTTGAAGACGGAATTGTCGTAAAAGTAAATTCCTGTAACCGCGTAATTGGTCTTTGGTTTTTTGGGTTTTTCTGTGATTTTTGTTACGCCGTTTTTAGAAACTTCGGCGACGCCGAAACGCTGGGGATGCGGAACTTGTTTGAGCAGAACCCTTGCCCCTTTTTTCTGGGCGGCGAATTTCTTCAGGTATGGTTTCAGCGAGGCTTTGAAGATATTGTCGCCGAGAATGGCGGCAATGCCGCAATCGTTTGCGAAATTCTCCGCAAGGGCAAGTGCCTGGGCGATACCGCCTGCCTGGTCCTGAACTTTATAGGTAAACCGGCAGGAAAAATCCTTCCCGGAGCCGAGCAGGTTTACGATGTCTCCCATATGGTCAACACCGGTTACGATGAGGATTTCCTTAATGCCGGCCGAGACGAGTTTTTCGATGGGGTAATAAATCATCGGCTTTTTCCCAACTGCTAACAGATGCTTGTTTGTAACCTTTGTCAGGGGCATAAGCCTTGAGCCTGTCCCGCCGGCGAGCACTACACCTTTAATATCCATAAAAATCTCCTTTTGGTTTGACGGGATTTTATACCTGTTTCAGTAATAAGTCAATTAAAGGCTGTTTTGCCCGTTCTATAATTTGGATATTGCCGACAAAAATCCCCATTATCAGTATTGAAAACCGCATATTTATTATAGGAAATTGCTTGCTTTGCCGATAATGCTTCGGTATAGTATCTCTCAAGTTGCTGTCGAACGGGGTAGCAATAGGATTGTGGGGCCAGTAGTATCACGGCATAACCGGCTCAAGCCTCCGACAGAACCCAACCGGCTTGTATTGAGTGGCCACCGTGAAAACTAAATTAAAAATTTGGGATTTTATATTGAAGAGCTGCATTGTCTTTAATGCGCAGTTTTTTATGTTTAATCTTAAGTATTTGACTTCAAGAGACTTATACCCGGTGGTGTAATTGGTAACACAGAGGCTTTTGGTGCCCCCATTCTAGGTTCGAGTCCTAGCCGGGTAGTTAAGAGAGTTAAGATTAAAAGGCGATATGTTATGTCTGATAAAGTAGCGATAATTTTGGCCGCCGGCGTCAGCAGCCGGATGAATACCAAACTGCCCAAGGTCTTGCACGAGATTTGCGGCAGGCCGATGCTCGCTTATGTAATCGATGCCTGCAGGAAAGCGGGCATTGAAAAGCTGTATGTGATTGTCGGATTCGGCAAAGAACAAGTAATTGAATACTTTAAAGATGATAAAAATATTGTTTGGGTTGAGCAAACCGAACAAAAAGGCACCGGCCACGCTGTAATGTGCTGTAAGAGCCATCTGGCCGATTTTGCCGGCGACACGCTCGTCATCTGCGGCGATATGCCTCTGATTAGGGCCGAAATAATAAATACTCTCATTGAGAAACATCAAAAAGAGACTTCCGCCGCGACTTTGGCCACAGCGATTCTCGACGACCCGAAAGGTTACGGCAGAATTATCCGCGACAGTTACGGGAATATTCAGGGTATCGTCGAAGACGGCGACTGCACCCCGATGCAAAAGACTGTCAGGGAAGTCAATCCGAGCTATTACTGCTTCAAGAACAAAACGCTTTTCGAGACACTCGAAAAGATAACGCCTGATAACGTAAAAAATGAATATTACCTGACCGATGCTTTGCATTTGATTATCGCGGCAGGCCATAAGGTTGTTGCTGTAACTGCGGTTGCTGCCGAGGATGCGATGGGCGTCAACAGCCGACAGCAGCTCAGCGAAGCGGGCAAAATTATGCAGCAGAGGATTCAGGACAGGTTTATGAAAGCCGGCGTAACGATTGTTGACCCGCCCAATACTTGGATTGACGCAAGGGCGCAAATCGGACAGGATACGGTTGTCGAGCCGTTTACATATATTCACGGCAGAGTAAAAATCGGAAGCGCCTGCAGAGTAGGGCCTTTTGCTTATCTTCGCGACGGTACGGTGCTCGGAGATGATGTGGTTCTGGGCGTCTTTACCGAAGTGAAAAAATCGATACTCTCCGATGGTGTCAGGGCAAGACATCACAGTTATATAGGCGATGCGAATCTGGGCAAAAATGCCGACATAGGCGCAGGTGCGATAACGGCGAATTTCGACGGCAAGAAAATTAACGAGACCAAAATCGGCGATAATGTTTTCATCGGGTCGGGTTCGACGCTTATCGCTCCGATTGATATTCCGGCAGGGGTTAAGATAAAGCCCGGCTCAGCGGTAAATTCAGGCAATATTGAGGAAAATAAGATTTAAGGGATTGACGATGCCATTAAATAAAAGCATAAAGATTTTCAGCGGCTCGAATAACCCCGAGCTTACGGGAAAGATATGCAATTATCTCGGAGTTACTATCGGCTGTGCGAAAATCGAAAAATTTCCCGATGGAGAAAAAATAATAAAATGTACCGACGATGTCCGCGGCAGGGATTGTTTCGTTGTTCAGTCCTGCGGCGACCCTGTCGATGCCAGCATTATGGAATTGCTGATTTTCCTTGATTGTCTCAAACGCGCAAGCGCAGCGAGAGTAACGGCTGTTATACCTTATTTCGGCTACGCCCGTCAGGACAGGAAAGACGAAGGCAGAACACCGATAACCGCCAAATTGGTTGCAAACCTGATAACGACCGCCGGCGCCGACAGAGTGCTCGCGATGGATTTGCACGCCGCTCAGCTTCAGGGATTTTTCGATATTCCTGTTGACCATTTGTTTGCTGAGCCGGTACTTACGAGATATTTCAATGAAAAGAAAATCGACAACCTGACGATTGCTTCGCCGGATGTCGGAAATATCAAAAGGGCCGCAAGATATGTTGCGCATCTCAACGGAGAACTGGCGATAATTCACAAAAGACGAATAAACGGCAGGGAAGTCCAGTGCGGAGAAATTATCGGCACGGTAAAGGACAGAAACGTCCTGATGTGCGATGATATGATTACAACTGCTGGTACGGTATGCACCGCCGCCAAGCTTGTTAAGGAGCGGGGCGCAAAAAAGGTTTTTGTCGGCGCCACGCATGGTTTGTTCTGCGACAAAGCCGTGGAGAATATTACCAACTCGCCGATTGACGAAGTAGTGGTTACCGACACAGTACCTTTAAAATCAAATGTAAAGAATCTCGCTAATATTAAGGTTCTGAGTGTTTCGGATATTCTCGGCGAGGCGATAAAACGAATACACAAAAATGAATCTGTTAGTGCATTGTTTAAATAGAATATTTTTATATCAAAACTAAAGCTGGAAAATGAGGTAAAGAAAAAATGGTATCGAAAGAGTTAGTTTTAAAAGCTGAAATACGACAAGAAAATGGCAAGAAGCACTTGGCCAGACTTCGCCTGCAGGGCAAGATTCCCGCCGTAGTTTACGGCCACAAGCAGGAGCCGCAGTCCATCGTCCTTGATTTGCACGATTTTACCGAAGGACTGCATCACGGACACAAACTGTTTGATATCGAAATCGGCGGTAAAAAAGAAAAGCTGCTTGTTAAAGAAGTGCAGTATGACCATCTCGGCAAGAGGATGATTCACGCCGATTTAATCAGAGTTGACCTGAGCGAAACAGTCGAGGTCAAAGTGCCTCTCATATTTAAAGGCACTCCGGCCGGCGCAAGCGAAGGCGGCATACTCGAAGAACACCTCTCCGCCATCGAGATTGAATGTACCGTTACCGAGATACCAGATTCAATCGATGTCTTGGTCAAAGAACTTAAGGTGGACGATGTTCTTCACGTTCGCGATATAGCACTTCCCGCAGGAGCCAAACTTATTACAGACCCCGAGCTGCTCGTAATCGCCTGCCATAAGCCGATTGAAACCGCTCCTGTCGAAGAAGCGGTCGGAGCTGAAGAGCCGGAATCGCCTGAGGTTATTACGGAAAGAAAACCGAAGGAAGGCGAGGAAGAAGCTGAAAAGAAAGAGTAATGTTTTTTGAGAGCCGGAAGATATTGAATGGACGAGATTAGTTTAATAGCCGGCCTTGGCAATCCCGGCAGGGAATACAGCCGGACTCGTCATAATATCGGGTTCGAAGTTGTGAACAGGCTGGCCGAAAGGTTCGGCGCCGAGCTGAAAAAAGGCAAGTTCGGAGCCGTTTTCGGACAGGCGAGCTTTGAAGATAAAAAGTTAATATTGCTCAAGCCGCTGAAATATATGAATAACAGCGGACAGGTTATCGCAACTGCCGCAGGGTTTTATAAATTGGAGCCGCAGCGGATTCTTGTGATAACCGACGATTTAGCTCTTGAGCCGGGCCTGATAAGAATCAGGGCTTCGGGTTCGGCAGGCGGCCATAAAGGGCTGGCCGACATTATTGAAAAGCTCGGAACCGAAGATTTCAGCAGGCTCAGGGTAGGCATCGGCGACAAAGGCCCGATGGACGGAAGGGATTATGTTCTTTCTGAGCCGAGCGATGCTGAAAAAGAGCTTATCGACAAAGCCGTTGCTGAAGCGGTCGAAGCGGTCGTATTTCTGCTTCATCAGGGCGTCGAAGCGGCGATGACGAAATTTAACCGGAAAAACACGGCAAAAGAAAAATAATATTGTTATTTGGATAATGTGATTAAGGAGATGTTAATTTGGAAACCGTAACCAAACGATTGTACGAGGGTTTGTTTCTCGTTGATTCGGGCGAAGCCGCTGCCGACTGGCAGGGCATAAATGACCACGTAAAGAAGATACTTGAACGCAGCGAAGCCGAGATAGTCAAGATGAGCAAGTGGGACGAGCGTCCGCTGGCATATCCGATTCTGGGCAGAAAAAGAGGCACTTATATCCTCGTTTACTTCAATGCCCCCAGCGGGAAACTGACCTCGATTGAACGCGATGCGCAGCTTTCGGAGATGATTATGAGAATTCTGATTCTCCGCGGCGATCATCTGACGCCTGAGGATATTGAGAAGGATACTCCTGCTGTGCGTGCGGAAAAGGGAGTGCCTGTCAGCGCTCCTGTCGAGAAAATTGCCGAAGAGGCTATCGCCGAAGAGGCCATCGCCGAAGATGAAGACGATGAGATAGCGGACGTTGATGAAAAGCAGGATTAGTCCGGAGTTTCTTACGGAAAGGATATTGTTATGGCAAATTTCAATAAGGTAATTCTGCTCGGCAATCTGACTCGGGACCCGCAGCTTTCATATTTGCCAAGCCAGACGGCGGTTGTGGATTTCGGACTTGCTACGAACAGGAGATGGACCGGACAGGACGGACAGCAGCGTGAAGAGACCTGCTTTGTCGATTGCAGAGCCTTTGGCAAAACCGCTGAAACAATCAATAAGTATTGCAAAAAGGGCAACCCTCTGCTGATAGAAGGCAGGCTTACATTTGACAGTTGGACCGGACAGGACGGAACGAAACGAAGCAAACATAGAATTACAGCAGAGAGTTTTCAGTTTATCTCGTCGGGCGGCCCAAGACCGGCGGCAGCTTCGGGCGGTACCGATGAATCGCAAATTCCATCGGCAGATGCCGGAGCCGACCAGACCGGCGGAGACGATATTCCGTTTTAGTTTAAAAATTTAAGGGTATCTCTAAAAATTAACAAAATTTCGTGCAGTTCGCTGCACTT
>CAYUYR010000006.1:0-94902 GCA_964449435.1 uncultured Planctomycetaceae bacterium
TTCTCAATTTCATAACCAATTATTATTATTCAACTTATAACGGGACAGTAGTGAAAAAATATGAATAAAAAAATAAAAATTCCGGCCGAAGGCCGTGCCTCAATTTTTATATTTTATTTTTAATATTTTATATTATTGCGGAACTATGACAAATACTAAAAAAAATAAACAATGGTATTTCAGCAGGCAGGTCGATTTGTCGGTGCTTGTGCAGATTGCTTTTCTTGCGGTTCTGATTGTCGGGACGTGGGTAAACCTGCAAAAGCAGCTTTCACTGCTTCAGCACGATATAACGAGCCTGCTCGAAACACAAAAGCAATTTCAGCAGCGGATTGAGGAACTTAACAGACTGAGCATAACATACGAATACCGTCTGCGCTGGCTGGAAAAGAAAATGCCCGAAGCGGATATCGGCAAAAACGGAAAATTATGAAAGCGGTAAAAACAACTTATATTGTTATGCTATGCAATTGCATAATTGTGTTTTAAGGTTGAGGTTATCGTGTATTTCCCGGCTTTCTCTGCAGATGCCGATACTGACTTTTTTGTTATAGGAAAGTATAGAATCTGTCAGAAATCGGTAAAATTCTGTGCGTTGTTGAAAATTATATCGTAATTTTCCGTCTTCTGCCGGTTCTTGCAAAGGCTCGAATATTTTAGAAGCAGTTTTGATGTTATAAGCTTTTGTGGAAAGATTTATATGACCCTTAAAAAGCCTTAACATTCCGACAGTGATATTTTCCGGTTCGGTATGAGTAAATATTTTTTCGACCAGAGAGCCATAAGCGGCTTTCCAGTTGTCGCAAAGTATGCCCGGGTCAATCCTGAATCTTATTCTGTAGCCGTGTTTCTGGCACCGCTTTGCCGCATCGAATCTTTCATCGAGTGAGGCAGTTCCGAGTTCGTATTCGTCGATAATCGTTTGTGGATTAAGGCTCCACGAAACAACAACTTGATGGTTAGGCTTAATTTTCAAAAGATTATCTATATTACTGCTTTTCGTTAGCATCATCAGATATGCGTTATTGAAATTCTTAAACAATGGCACAAGCAAAGAAGTAAGATTTGCAATATGGTCGAGGGCGAGACTGTCAAGCATCTCACCGAAATTAAAATGAATTTTGCGAGAATCATCCGACACAGTTTTTTGTATTTGCTTGAGCATTTTATCGTAATTGATATTGATTTTTATAAAAGCTCCATATTTTCTGTAAATATAAGCAAGATAGCAATAAACGCAGTTGTAAGGGCATCCGTTTGAAAGAGGAACAAGTTTGTAATAAGGAAAACATCTCATATTTTTGCCGATGTCGCCGTTAAAATGATTAATAAATGAGGATGTTTTTCCAATCATTAAAATTTTTTTGCTTTTTCGCAGGGCTTCTGCTGAGGATACGGATTTAGGATGATTTAGTCTTTGGTCTTTAATAATTTCCACTTCGGTATTTTGAAATGAACGTATTATTCTTTGCGATTCGGAATCATTCAGGATTTTTTCCCAAAGCAGTATTTTATCCGGTTTAAAGTTTTTTGCGGCGTCCATAATAATGATTTTAAACCTTAAATCTTCAATTTTCAATTTTAAATTTCAGAAAGGGTTATTATGAATTGGAAAGTAATTTTATCGGTTATCGTTATCGCATCGGCTGTTTTGCTGACGGGCTGTCAGTTCGCTTACGATTTCTGGCCCGCGGATATATCGCCTTTGGCGGTTCAATATGTCGGCCGTGAGCCGAACAGCGTTAAATGGTACGAAAAAAATCTGCACACCGCAAAGGAGCTGAAAAATCAGATTATCGATACCTACATCGGCGAGCAACTGAAGCTCGATTATCTTGCCAATCTCAATAAGGAAAAATACCGGCAGGTTCTCGGCATACTCGATTTGTCGATAACGCAGGCACAGGCTGACAGGCAAACCGCACTGGGCACTACCCAACAGCCCGGCTGGTTATTGGCGGGTCTCTTGACGCTTTTGCCGGTGGGTTCTTATGTCGCGGGCTGGCGAACGCTTTGGCCGAGCCATTATACAGAGCAGGAAGTTCAGACAGAAATCGCAAAGGCTAAAGACTCAAACGCCTGAAAAAGCGTTTGTTATCGGGCTTTACCGAAGTAAAATGCTGTTTTAGATTAATCGCCGTGATGAATAAACCGATAAATCATTATCAATACGGTTATTAACTTCTATGGAACAGGTATGCGATGAAAACTAAAAGACAGCGAAAAGTTCTTGTTATTGACGACAGTCAGCCGAATCTTATTCTGCTCAAGGCTCATCTTACGAGTATGGGTCTGGTTGCGCTTCTGGCGGACAACTGGCGTGACGGTATCGGTCTTGCCGCAGAGCAGAAGCCGGACGTGATTCTGCTCGACGTTATGATGCCGGAAATTGACGGCTTCGAAACCTGCCGCCGGCTCAAGGCTGACGTCCGCACATCTTCCATTCCGGTTATTTTCGTCTCGGCAAGGGACGCAAGCGAGGACAAAATCGGCGGCCTAAAACTCGGCGCCGTCGATTACGTTACCAAGCCGTTCAACAGGGCAGAATTGCAGGCTCGCATAGGAATCGTTCTTCAGATGACAGAACTGCAGGAAAGACTGCTTTTGCTTGCCAATACCGACGAGCTTACGGGTCTTTCGAACAGACGGCACTTTTTCGAGATACTCGAGCGCGAAGTGCTGGGCGCCAAGATACGCGGCGGCTCCATTGCTGTTATGATGTTCGATGTTGACCATTTCAAGAACCTTAACGATACTTACGGTCATTTGACGGGCGACAGAATTCTCCAGCAGGTCGGAAAAATTCTTAATGAAAATATTTATCCGCTCGATATGGCGGCAAGATACGGCGGCGAGGAATTTGTAGTCGTTATGCCCGGTATGCCGGTAGAGGTTGCGACTCAAAGGGCACTGAAACTCTGTTCGATAATCGACAAATACGGCTGGGAAATATCCGGCCAGTCGATTTCCATTACCTGCAGTGTCGGCGTTGCCGTTTTCAGCGGTACAGATTCTACAGATTCCTACGAGCTTATCAAAAGAGCGGACGAAGCTCTTTATGCCGCAAAACGCAGAGGAAGAAACTGCGTTGTTTCTTATGACCAGCTCAATCCCGACGAGCAGATTATGGCGCATCAGGACGAGGATTTTCAGGAATTGCAGACTAAAATATCTTCGCTGGCGGTACAGATAAAGGAGCAGGCGCTCGGAATCATCTCGGCCTTTACGAAAGCTATTGCCGCAAAAGACCCCGAACTTGCAAGCCACGTCGAGAACGTAAAAACTTATGCTATTGCGATTGCAAAACAGATGGAAGTCTCAGACCTGCTCGTACAGCAGCTTAAAACAGCCGCTGCGCTGCACGACCTCGGCAAAATCATTATCCCGAACAATATCCTGAATAAGATAACGTCTCTTACCGATGAAGAGCGGAAAATTATACAGCGGCATCCTATTTCAAGCGCTGAAATCCTCGCCCCAATCGGCCTGTTCAGTCAGGAAATTGTGATTATAAGACATCATCACGAAAACTATGACGGCACAGGCTATCCCAACGGCCTTGTCGGAAGAAATATCCCCATCGGCTCAAGAATTCTTTCCGTTGCCAATACTTTCGATTCTCTCACATCGACAAAACCGTGGATAACGGAGACCAAATCGGCGGATGACGCTCTGGGCGAGCTCATGAGCCTTGCCGGTTCGCAGTTCGACCCTGAAGTGGTGGATGCGTTCAGAAGAGCCTGTGCCGAATACCACGGCGTCTGGCCGCTGTCGCAAAAGCAAAAGGCCGAATGTGCCGTAAGATAAAGGAGCTGTTTACTTCGTTATCCTCTTTGTCAGTTCCGCAAGCTGAGACTGAACTTTTTCGCTCGATTTTTCCAGTTCCGCTATTTTCCCGCAGGCGTGCATAACTGTTGTGTGGTCTCTGCCGCCGAGATGGCCGCCGATTTCTTCGAGACTATGGCTCGTTAAATTCCTCGCAAGATACATACAGATTTGCCGCGGCATCGTAATGCTCTGGCTGCGCTTCTTGCTCTGCAAATCCGCGGGTCTGACCTCGTAATAGCTCGTTACTGCTTTTATGATGTCGGTTATGGTGATATTTTTATCTCTTGTTTCATCGTCGCCCAGCGCGATTTTGGCAAGCTCTTTGCCGATTTCCTGTCCGCCTGCGCCCGCCAGCGCGTAAAGCGTCGTCAGTGCGCCTTCGATTTCTCTTATGTTAGCCTTTACTCTGCCCGCGATGTACTCAGCCGCTTCGTCGGTAATTTTCATTCCGCGCAGCTTTGCTTTTTTTTGCACGATTGCTATTCTCGTCTCGTAGGTCGGAGCGTCGATTCTTGCCACAAGTCCGCATTTGAATCTGCTTGTGAGTCTTTCCGGCAGCGACGGTATCTCTCCCGGCGGCGCATCTGCGCTGAGAACTATCTGGCTGCGGTTGTCGTACAGCGCGTTGAACGTATGGAAAAACTCCTCCTGACTCTGGTCGCGCTCCTGCAGAAACTGCACATCGTCGATTACGAGCAAATCTACCGTTCTGTACTGGCTCTTGAACTCGGCAAGTGTTCCCTGCTCGATGGCATTGATGAAACGGTTGATGAATTCCTCGCAGCTTAGAAACAGTATCTTCGCTTTCGGATTACTGCTTTGTGTTTCTCTGCATACCGCGTGAAGCAGATGCGTCTTACCCATTCCGACAGTGCCGTAGATAAACAGCGGATTATAAGTTGCCCCCAGCGATTTGCTTACCGCTATGCAGCTTGCGTGCGCCAGCCGGTTGCACGGGCCTATGACGAAATTGTCGAACGTATAATCAGGATGAAGTTTCAGCTCGGCTGCGCCCTGACCGGCCGGTCTGCCTTTCGGAACTTTGCCGTCGCCGAGGAACTTTATCGTTACCAGATGGCCCGTAATCTGCTGGGCGGCAAGGTTGAAACTGCTGATGCAGGTATCCTGCAGAAACGCCGCGCTTTGATTGTCCGGGCAGATTATCTCAAGCATTCCCCCGTTGAAATTTTTAAGTGCCAGATTATCGAACCAGCTTCGGCTGTTGACCGGGTCAAGAACCTTAACCCTGTCAATTACCGCTTCGAATATTTCTTTTGCATCCTGTACCAAATTCTTCCTCCCGGAACGTTAAGCATGTTTTTGAGCTGTCAGAAGTGCCGTCCTTGACCGAAATACACTACAGCCGAGCAGCCTTTTTGTCAAAGAAAAAATCCGAAAACCGCCCGTTCTTATGGTTAAATTTTCCCGTTAAACTTTTTAACCTCTTTATTTTGACAGGTTTGCCGGCTCTAATAATATTTTTTGAGGGCTTTTTGCCTTTATTCTGTTATGCGGGGATGATAGTTTGTCCCTGTATTCTTGCCGCCTCGATAATAGCGTTGGAGGCGTCATTTTGCCACTGGAGCCGACCGCACGGAATTGGCTCGATTCTGCTGTCCACTCGTGCGGCTATCTGCCAGAGTTTTTTTACCTGCTCTCTGGAGATTGTGCCGTCGAAATCGGATGATACCACAATTAAGTCTATATCGCTCAACTCGTTAGCGCAGTCCGTTGCATAAGAGCCGAACACTACGCCGAAATTTACGGTTAATCCCGTCTCGGACAATTTATTCAGATATTTTTTAACATCGTTTATAATTGCCGGCTGAACCATTCCAATACCTCTTTAGTCTTTTTGATATATTCTTTTGCTTCCTGATTTGTGATTTTCGGCAGAAAAGAAACAGGATATCTGCCTTCGAGATTAAACTCGCCCATTTCAGCGAGAAAGTCGAGTTTATCGTCCGGCAGTTTTAAACCTGCGGTTTCCGCCAGTCTCACGAGATTGTGAATTTTCGGAGCGATTTTGCCGGTGCTTTTGCAGACGTGGGCTTTTAGAATTTTTTCCAGAGACAAATGTGCGAAAAACAATCCGTGCCGGATTTTATCGCCGGCTATCAATTGGTCGGCGGCCTGCCAGTCTTCCACGGCGCCGTTTTGCCAATATCTGATTTGTTCTGGAATATCAACCATTTCTCTCGGTCTCTTGTCCGCAAACTTTACCGCTTTTTATCATAAGCATAAATCGGACAGCTTGCAACCGAATTTTTTATTACACATCTTTTATATCCAAAGTTATAATGCAGCCCTTTACGTAATTAAATGGTTCGGAGCTTTTATGGGAATTTTTACTAAAACGCTGGATTACATTCGCGGCCATTTGGGCAAGACACGCGATAAGATTAAATCCTCTCTCAACGCTGTTTTGACCCTCGGCAGGGATATTGACGATGAGCTTCTCGACAAGCTCGAGGAAACGCTCATCAGCGATGACATCGGCATAGAGACAACCGACAGGCTCATCTCCGACCTGCGCGAGGCTTACAAAACTAAAAAGATACAGAAAACCGAAGACATACTTCCTTTCTTAAAGGAGCACATAAAAAGTTATTGGCCGCCTGAGCATCGTCAGCTTAATGCTTCTCCGACAAATCCGACCGTAATTCTCATCGCCGGCGTCAACGGCTCCGGCAAAACCACGAGCATTGCCAAGCTCGCTTATATGCTCAGCCGTAATAAGGAAAAGGTTATCGTTGCCGCCTGTGATACGTTCCGCGCCGCCGCTGTCGAGCAGCTTACAATCTGGTCGAAGCGCATCGGCGTTGAAATTGTCAAGCACGCTCAGGATTCCGACCCTGCCGCAGTTGCCTATGATGCCTGCTCGGCTGCCGTTGCCAGAAAAGCTGATTATCTTATTCTCGATACCGCAGGCAGATTGCACACTCAGAAAAATCTTATGAAAGAGCTTACGAAAATCCGCGATGTCGTTGCCAAGCAGATTCCCTCATCGCCGCACGAAGTTATGCTCGTCCTCGACGCCACTACCGGCCAGAACGCCATTATGCAGGCCAAGATGTTCACCGAAGCCATAAATGTTACCGGCATTTTCCTTGCGAAGCTCGACGGCACCGCAAGAGGCGGAATTGTCATCGCGATTAAGGACCAGCTCAATATTCCGGTTAAGTTTGTCGGCCTTGGCGAAAAGCCAGACGACATAGCCGAATTCGACCCGGAAACATTCGTAGAAGCGCTGTTTAACTGATTTGTACCGTGTTTTTGCGGTTAAAACCTTGATTTTCTTGATAAATGCGTTATTCTATAGAAAATTATAGCTAAAAACATTAAAACAGTACGGAAATGGTTACTGCCGCATAGTGTGTCGGTAGAATAGAAAGGATGAAATTCATGCCTAAATCGGTAATATCAACGAGTGAATCTATTCAATCACAATTATCGACGGCAATTTTTAAAGAAAGTGATCTTTGGGGTAAAAAACTGTCAATCGGTTGCAAGCGGACATGCCAATGTGGCCCAACTCACATAAATTGTATGACCGCAAAAGAATGGTTAAAAAGCCAATTAGGTGTCTGGCAATTCTATTATGAAGGTAGGGATATAAGAGATAAGACAGCTCATCCGGCTACATTTCCCATTTCACTTGCCAAAAAAGTGATTGAACTCTTCACTCATCAGGGCGAATTAGTTTTAGACCCTTTCGTTGGCAGCGGTACAACGTTAATAGCGGCTGACGACTTAGGTAGAAATAGCATAGGTTTCGACCTTCAAGCTTCGTATATAAAACTTTAAGGGTAAATAAATGGCTATTGAAATGAGCGATAATCAAATCAGGCGGCAAGATTTTGTTGATAATGCCATATTCGAACTTATCCATCAAACAAACCTAACTAAACAACAAATTCCGTGGAATATTGAAATGATTGGCAATATTCGTGATTCACTTGTAAGTGAAATGCAAAATAAACTTGGAATTAGTGAGTTTGAAATTTATCCTTAACGTCTCCAGGAAACAATTTGTTGAAGATATAAAAAGCAGTATTATAATCCATAGGCATACTAATTGTTGTTAATTGACGTGCCTTAATTTATATAGGAAAAGCGGATATGTTGCTTACGGAATCGGAAATAAACAGTCAGCATATAGAACGCATCGGAGAATTGTGTACTGATTTGGAGAGTAAATTCGCGGCTCTTATGGTAGAAGACAAAAATCTTTCAAGGCAATTAGTCAGTTTTCAAGCCAATAAACAACGGCCTATTTATAGATGGTACAAATACAAGGAAGGATTTTCAGCAGAACTTATTGGATACTTATTTGATAAGTATCCCTTTAAAAAAGGGAATATTTTAGATCCATTTGCGGGAACGGGCACAGCTTTATTTGCCGCAAGCGAAGAAGGATATGATGCTTATGGAATTGAACTGTTGCCGATAGGACAGACCATTATAAAAACACGCAATTTGGTTGAAAACAATATCAAACAAAGCGAGTTGTCCCGGATAGATGAATGGCGCGACAAAAAACCTTGGAATAAAGCGAAACAAGGAAATGGATTTGTGGAACTGCGTATTACTTCTGGTGCTTATCCGGAGGAAACGGTAAATAAGATTCGCCGGTATCTAAATGCAATTAATAGAGAGTATTCTCCGGTGAAAGAGGTTTTATTTTTTGCCCTTTTATGTGTTCTCGAATCAGTTAGTTACACGAGAAAAGACGGCCAATATTTAAGATGGGATTATCGATCAGGCAGAGCCAACGGCAGCAAACTTTTTGACAAAGGAACTATATTAGACTTTGATGAGGCCATAAGTTTGAAATTGGCGGAAATTCTGCACGACCTCAGAAGTGAACAAAAGCAAATCGAATTGTTTAAATCTCCCAAACAAACGCAAGGGCACGTTTTTCTTTACGGGTTGTCATGCTTAGAACAGCTTCCTCTGTTGGAGAAGAATAATTTTTCAGCGATTATTACATCCCCCCCATATTGCAACCGTTACGATTATACTCGCACTTATGCTTTAGAATTGGCTATGTTAGGCGTGGATGAGGCGGATTTGAGGACGCTGCGTCAGAATATGCTCAGTTGTACCGTTGAAAATAAGGAAAAGGATTTGCTTAAAATAAACGCTGCTTGGCAAACAGTGTTTTCAATTGTGAAAGAACAGCAGTTATTGCAGGAAATACTAAGTTATTTGCAGTATCTCAAAGACGGCAAGCAATTAAATAATAGCGGTATCGTTCGGATGATAAAAGGATATTTTTATGAAATGAGCTGCGTAATTTACGAATGCCATAGAATACTTCATAAGGGTGGTTATTTTTTTATGATTAATGACAATGTTAAATACGCGGGGATAGGTGTGCCTGTCGATATTATTTTATCAAATATAGCCGAGTCTTTGGGTTTTACCATAAGAAACATACTCATATTGCCGCAGGACAAAGGAAATAGCAGTCAGCAAATGGGCCAGCACGGACGGGAATCTCTGCGTAAATGTGTTTATATCTGGCAAAAGGAATAGCATAATGGCTGAAGTTTTTTGGAAAAAGTTCTTAAAAAACGCATCCTCTTTAGTGACTCCGTACGAACAGACCAGGGCTGGTTTTGTTGCACTCGCTTTGGAAAAAAACAAATTGGGAACGCCCTATGTAGAGGAAGCGAAAGCTTTAAAAATTGAAGCCTCAAAGGCCGGAAAGCCGATTGAGCTTTTGAAGCTCAAAAGGATTAAACGAGCATTGCTTACTGCAGCAGGGATATCCGATAAAGCTGCCGGGCATTTGACGGATGCCGATAAAACACAGGCAGTCAAAGGTCTGATAGAAAACTTTCTCGACCCTGCCGGCAATGACTTTATAGATGAGCTTGTGTATAGATTTCTGCTAACAAAAGGCGATTCATTAGGCGGGAGTATGCGAAATTTGGCAGGCAAACTTGGGGAAAAGAAGTTTTTGCGAGCACTTATTTCTTCATTAGCGGTAAGCGGTAAAGAATTTAACTGGCGAGATAGTAAAACCAACAAATGGCTCAAGGGGGACAACGGCTCTATTGATATTGAAACAAGCGCGGATGCTGTTTTGTGGCAGTCGGCGGGCAGCAACAGGGTTTTAATATTTAATATGGTAGTGCCGATTGTGAGAAAAAATGTTGATGTGTCTTTGCTGGATTGCTCTGATGAGAACTTGAACTCGGATTTAAAATCTTTATGCCGCATTCCTTCAAAGTATATTGTACTTGGAGAATTAAAAGGTGGAATTGACCCCGCTGGAGCGGATGAACATTGGAAAACAGCGAATTCAGCTCTGGAACGTATCAGAAAATCATTCTCCGAGGAGAAGCTGAAGCCTTGCACCTTTTTTATTGGTGCGGCAATTGAAAAAGCAATGGCGAACGAAATTTTTAAGCAGCTTCAAAAGGGAACTCTGACCTGTGCAGGCAATCTCACAAACGACGAACAACTTTTCGAAATTTGCGGCTGGTTAATAGACTTGTAGCTTTCAAATAAGTTTCCGAAGCTATACGAAAATATTCACAATATTTAAGCCAGTCTTGGCCCCGCCATCCAACAGGCATTTTGCTGTAAATCCTTTAAAAACAGCGGGTTATAAAAATTTTCCCTCATTTTTTTGCATTTTTGCCTTTTATTTGCTACAATGGGCTTATCCTTGGCGGATAGGAAGAAGAACTCAATGGCAAAGATTAGAAGTTTTTATTACACAATTTGGCTTCCGTTTACTTTCAATAAGAAGCGGATTTTGATTCTGACGATAGCCAGCTATATCGCTTTATGCTGATTAATTAAGCGCAGTTGCGCCCGGTGATGTTACTATAATATCGCAGCCGGTTTCCTAACCGGCTGTTTTTTTGCGCAAATCTTTCGTTTGACAATTGCACCTGTTTTTCATACTCTTTTTTCATATTCAGGATTTAATATGTTCATTATAACTGGTGGTGCTGGTTTTATAGGCTCGGCTCTTGTTGCCGCTCTTAACGCAAGGGGCATCAGAGACATTCTAATCGTCGATACTGCTGCCGGGCATGAAAACTGTCCCAACCTACGCAGCCTGTTCTTTTCCGACTATCTTTCCGCCGATGATTTCCTTTCGCAAATCACCGCCGATAAATTTCAATCTCCCGTCGAAGCGGTCTTTCATCTCGGCGCCTGCTCGGCGACGACCGAAATGGATATCCAGTTCCTGACGAAAAATAATGTCGAGTATTCCAAATCCGTCGCCGCCTTTGCCCTCGAAAAAAACGCCCGTCTCGTCCACGCCTCAAGCGCAGCGACCTATGGCGACGGCTCAAAAGGCTTCAGCGATGACCACGCAAAAATCCGCACCCTTGAGCCTTTAAATCCCTACGGCAAATCCAAACAGGCATTTGATTTATGGGCGCTCGATAACGGCCTGCTCGAAAAAATTGTCTCTCTTAAATATTTCAACGTCTTCGGCCCGAATGAATATCACAAGGCTGATATGCGGAGCTTTGTCCTGAAAGGTTACGAGCAAGTCAGGCAGACCAGCAAAGTCAGACTTTTCAAATCTCACAATCCCGATTACAAAGACGGCTGTCAGATGAGGGATTTTCTTTACGTCAAGGACGCTGTCGATATGACGCTGTTTTTCCTCGATAATAAAACCGCCGCCGGCGTTTTTAATATCGGCGCAGGCAAGGCCGAAACGTGGCTCGATTTGGCAAACGCGTTATTTGCAGCTATGAATTTGAAACCCAATATCGAATTTATAGATATGCCTGAAATTCTCCGCGACAAGTACCAGTATTTCACGCAGGCCGACATCTCCAAAATCCGCGCCGCAGGCTATAAGAAAGAAATTACATCTCTCGAAAACGCCGTCAAAGATTATGTGAAAAATTATTTAATCCCAGGAAGATACCTTGGTTGATGCCAACTATTACTCGGTATTCAATACTAAGGGGAGCTGATATAATAGTAATAAAAATCACAGAAAAACTATATATGACTGCTTGCAATTCAAGAGGAATCTTGATATTATTATGATATTGAAAGGTTTAGCAGCAAATTATGCTTAACGATAAAACTATGCATAGATTATGTACTCCTAACGGATTAAAAAAAATAATATAAAAGGATTGATAACTGGATTTGGCTCAGAGTGGAGAAATCCAAAATGGCTCCAGGAATTCACACTCGCACCTTCAGGAGGGTAAAATGAAAAAAGAACAGGATATGGTACGAGATTTTCACATCGCATTTTTGCATCCCGTTGCTGATCATCCAAAGATGCTAAGTTGCGATAGGATTGAAAGCCGTGAAGGCTGGATGACAGAAGAAATAAATGAGTTTAAATCGGCAAAAACGCTCGATGAACAGGCTGACGCCATAATAGATTTGATTTATTTTGCGTTGGGTACACTTGTGGAAATGGGAGTAGATGGTGAAAAATTGTTTCATATTGTTCATCAGGCTAATATGACTAAACTGTGGCCGGATGGCAAGCCGCGTTTTAGGGCAAGCGACGGTAAAGTCCAAAAACCTCCTACTTGGGTTGACCCGCACAAGGCGTTAAGGGTCGAATTGGCTAAGCAAGTTCAAAAGGCCAAAGTAAATTATGATAAACCACTTATTGTCAAAAGTATATAATATGCCTACTCGGCCTGTTTTATTTTTAGGGAAAATAATTTTATACTGTTAAGAGATGCACAAGAACAGGTGCGAATCCTTTATGCTGCCAGACGTAACTCTCAAAAAGATGATATAGATATCTTCTTTTTGCACCTCAATGCGGCTGAATCTATTATCGGCAAATTGAGGCAAGGTAAAGATAGGGGGCAAACCTTTACAAACCCGGATAGATATGCAGGCTTGAAAAATAGTATTTGAAATAGACTACGGGAATAAATAGAAACAGTCTATTTTTCCCTGCCTGCCACGAATTATTTTCGTATGTACTGCCGGAGAAATATAAAAAGGCAATCTTTGGCCTGAGAGCCTGTCCCTGATAATAACGCTGCCGCACCAGTCAATCCATAGTTTATCTTTACCTGATTTTAGGATATAATAGCATAATGCCGAAATCACAAAAAACAATGTTTCTTCCCGCCTCTTTTGAGGAAATGAAAGACAGACACTGGCCGCAGCCGGACATTATCCTGATTACCGGCGATGCTTACGTTGACCATCCGTCTTTCGGCGTTGCGCTCATTGGCCGATGGCTCGAAAGTAAAGGCTTTAAGGTTGCTGTTCTTGCTCAGCCGGATTGGAAAAACGCAGATGCGTTCAGAATCTTCGGCCCGCCTCGATTGTTTTGGGGCATTACTTCCGGCTCAATCGATTCGCGTCTGAATAATTACACTTCTCTCGGCCACAAACGCAAAGAAGACCTTTACTCGCCCGGCGGCAAACTCGGCCTGCGCCCCGACAAACCGCTTCTTGCCTATGCCGCCCGCGCAAGAGAAGCATTCAAAAATATTCCTGTTATCCTCGGCGGCCTTGAGGCAAGCCTTAAACGCCTCGTCCATTTCGACTACATCGAAAACCAAATCAAACGCTCCGTCCTCATCGACGCCAAAGCCGATATGCTCGTCTGCGGTATGGGCGAGCTTGCGACCCTTGAAATAGCAAAAAGGCTCGATGCAGGACAATCCATAAGAGAAATTACAGACGTCCCCGGCACAGCATACCCGCTTTTCAAGGACGTAAAGCCTCCAACTGATGTTGTCGGATTGCCCTCATTTATCCAGCAGAAAGAAGACCCCGCTCTCGTGATGGAAGCGCAGTTAAAATATCAAACCGCTATTAGCCACCGCACCTGTGGCGGGGGGGCTATTATCCAAAAACACGAAGGCGCTCCATCAATCGTCGTGATGCCTCCTGCCGAGCCGCTTGATGAAAAGACGATGGACGAAATTTACGCCTTGCCGTTCACGAAAACAAGTCATCCGATGTACGACAGCCTCGGCGGCGTTCCAGCTCTTGAGCCGATTCAATGTTCAATAACCACGCATCGCGGCTGCTTCGGCGGCTGTTCGTTCTGCTCGCTCTATTTCCATCAGGGAAAATATATCTCCAGCCGGTCGATTGACTCTATTCTTGACGAAGCTGAAAGGCTCAGTAAGGAAAAATTCTTCCGCGGCACAATAACCGACATCGGCGGGCCAACAGCGAATATGTACGGTATGAGCTGCTCGAATAAAAAACCCTGTCAGCGGCCAAGTTGTCTTTTCCCCTCACCGTGCAAATTCCTCAAAGCGGATTACACACAGCTTTTGAAATTGATGAAAGCGATTTTAAAATGGAGCCGTTCCGACGGCAGAAAAATCAACGTCTATGTCGCCTCAGGCGTAAGGCACGATTTAGCCCTGCTCAGCGATGAGTATATCGAGCTTTTGGCCTCTCATTTCACAGGCGGCCATCTCAAAGTAGCTCCCGAGCATTCCTGCCCGTCCGTTTTAGCTCTTATGGGCAAGTGTCCGATTGAATCGCTGGATAAATTTGAGGAAAAATTTAAAGCCGCCTCGCGCAAAGCCGGCAAGCAGCAGTATCTCGTTCCGTATTTTATAAGTTCGCATCCCGGCTGCACCGACGACGATGCCGTACAGCTTTTGGAATATCTCGTAAGTAAAAATTGGAAACTCGAGCAGGTTCAGGATTTTACTCCCGTTCCGCTCACGCTTTCGACTGCTATGTACGTTTCAGGATTGGATTCGAAAGGAAAAAGGATTTTTGTCCCCAAGGGCCACAGCGAAAAGAAACTGCAATTGTCGCTTTTGCAGTATCATATTCCGTCCAATTACAGACAACTGATAAATTTCCTGACCCAAAAGGGCAAAAAAGCATTAATCGCAAAACTCAAAAACACCCGCAAATGGTAATTTGTGTTTGGTCCTCGGACTGTTTAAAACGAGTTCTTTTTTAGACGGTCCTCAAAAAACCTCTTTTTTTTTAAAAATCCAGTTTTTTCTTGACTTTCGTTAAAAATATGGTATAATACCAGCATAGTTATACAAAAAGTTAATAAAATCCAATAAACACTCCCGCCGCCCTCGGCGGTTCCGCAGCTCTTAAATTTCCAATCTTAAATCTTATTTTTTAGGTGTTCCTATGCTCAAAATCCCTGTTTACATTCCGATTCCCGACTTTATTGCTCTTGTCGTGCTTTCGCCGATTCTGTTTTACAGATGGCTCAAGTTCGGCTTGTCTTTTATGCGTATAAAGCTCTCTCGCGGCTTATTTGCCATTGTTGACGCAAGAGACTATCTGAAGCTCTATATGTATAACTGGTATGCCAAGGAAAGCAGCGGCACCTTTTACGCGCGACGCACCTATTATGAAAACGGCAGGAAGAAAGAGATTTCTATGCACCGCCAGATTATGGCTCCGCAGAAAGGCTTTTGCATAGACCATAGAAATCACATCGGCATTGACAACAGAAGGACGAATCTAAGGGAAGCTACGACTGCCCAGAACAATTATAATCGCAGGAAAATCTCCGGCCAAGGCTCGTCGATTTACAAAGGCGTTATGCTCCGCAAAGGCCGCCGCAAATTTTACGCCTCCATCAAAGTCAACCGCCGCAAAATCTTCCTCGGCTATTTTGATAATGAAATTGACGCCGCAAAGGCTTACGATAAAGCCGCGAAATTTTATTTCGGCAAATTCGCATCGCTCAATTTCGACCCACTCGTAAATCAAATCTCCGATGAACACAAAAAACTCATCTTCGGCTTGTAAATCCGAAAATCCGCCGATTTCACGAATTATTTACCCGCTGAGGTATTCTTCCAATCGGCTTTTAATAAATCTTCCGCCCCACGTTGTTTTCAGATGTTTTTCTCGTTTTGTTGCATCCTGCTGATTCAGACATGCTTCGTAATAAACAAGTTTTAGAGGAGTTCTGTTTTTGGTAGAGGGTACTCTGCCTTTATTATGGTCATTCAGTCTTTTCTTTAAATCATCTGTATAACCGATATAAAACTTTCCGTCTCTTTCCGACATTAGAACATACACATAATAAAATTTACTCATAAAAATATCTTACCAGATTATGCAATAAAATGTAGCGCAAATTTATCCAGCCTGCCCTGTAGGATTGTTTCGCAATCCGTATCGGGGCTTGCCCTGCCTGTCCTGTGAGATGTCCCGATGTCTGGGACTATCTCACTGGGATGAGTTCCTATAATAGCCAATCCGTATCGGGGTGAAGGTCTCTTCTCTGCGCCGCCTCTATGGCTATCTAACTGGGGTTCAGCCTTGACATCTTTATCTGGCACAGCATCTAAAATCTTTCAACGTACTTGGACACATGAAAATCGATCTTTGATATGGGTATTCATGTATCTACCTTTTGATGAAGCATTTAATAACCCCTTATATTCATTCTCCGACACACCAGAGTACTGGTAAATGCTTCCAGAATTGAATTCTACTTCTAATATCCTTTTATCCGTATCATAACCAATTGAACGAATATTAGTCGATTGTACTGAAATTCTGTTCATTATGGTCCCTTTCCTAAAAAGTTAAATCTTTCCTCCATTTCCAGCTTTTTGAGCATGTTGAGAGATTCGGCCACACAAGCCTATTAGTATCGGTGATTGCTTACCGTTTGCGTGCAATTTTTCAAGCGTCCTAGCAATCACCATACCATTCTTTTTCTTTGACCGTACCTCTTCAAACCCATATTCTTTTACCGCTGTATCTTGTGCGTTCTGCCACTCTGTCCCCTTGAAACTTCTTTCTACTTCTGTCCCAATAGAATCCTTCCATATAATAATATTGTCTCCTCGTATTGTCTCGCATTTCTCTGTATCCTCTAATTGTAGACAACATAAACTTGCTATGGCTTTATTTATTTCCTTTTGCTGGTTTAGTGCTTCCTTTGCACTTCTAATTTTGTCTGCCTTGCTTGAATTCTCTTGGGGAAGATCTTCCGCTCGTTTAATTCCCTCGATACTGCTCTCTATATCTGAGTCACAAACAACAAAGGTTGGTATATCTAATTCTTGTGCTATTGCTAGAAACCGCGGTATATTATTTTTACCGCCGGTTACAACAAAATGACATCCATTCCGCCTAAAGCTTTTCCACTCTCCAGTTAAATTTAAATGCGTTGCAATAAACGCCACATCTTCTTCTCCCTCTACCAACACTACCACCGGAGAAAAAAACAACTCCTTTTGAGACGTTTGCATAATTTGTCCTACGATTGCCATAAGATTTGTTTGTGGTTGAGTGTTCCTGCCAAATGCTTTTGCAATTCTACCTTCTACTTTTTCATAGTTTGTTGACTTAACCGCAGAGTAAGGTCTTTTACCACATTTGCGACACATCCTTATATTTTCAAATCCTTTGCTGGATACAAAGTAAGGGCTGTGACTCGTAACAATAACTTGGGAATTGTTAGCTGGTTCCGCTAATCGTTCCAACACGTTTTGCATATGTTGGGCTTGTGGTGGATGCTGGTAAAGTTCTGGTTCTTCAAACCCGAGAAGCAATTTAGAGCCTCCCTTTTGCTCTATAGCAACAAGTTCTTTCAAAATTGCCACTATGAAACCCCTTTGCATTCCATGCCCCATTCTTGAAATGCCTTGGTCAAGGAAAGCATCCTCTCCAACTTTTGCTTTTGCAATTGGCCCCTTTACTTTTACAGGCTCGCCATACCACTCAAGCTCTAAATTTGCACGTGGATTAGTCCATTCCCTTAGACTTTTTTGTATAGATAACCCTAGTTCCTTCAAAGCATTTTTTTCTTTCTCAAGAATCTCATTATATTTGTTTTCGATTTCTGATTCCAATTTATCAATGTCATTTTTAAAATGGATCTTTGCCCCAACTGTTCTTTGTAGTAATTGCCCCAAAGCTGTTCTGTTTCCTTCTTCTTGTTCACTTGAGGCATCTTTAACCGCAGGAACATATACCCACTGAATATATTTATCCAGCTTATCTTTTCCTCTCGAAAAACCATAGAACTGACACTCCTCTTTTAAAGGTTCACACAATTCCGGATGTTTTTCTTCATAATCTCTTAGCACTGCTGTTCTTGCCTCTTTAGAACTTGCCGAAGGCAATTCCGGCCTTTTCGATCGTAACTGATCATATTCTTGTTTTAGTGGTTCGGCTAAAGCACCAGAATTAAGCAATTCAAAGTATGCCGAAAACTCCTTCATTACATTCCTGTTCCCATGTTGTTTCACAATTGCTTTTTGAATATTTTCATCCCACACGGCCTCTGCAGAAATTACTAGTTTTCCTTGTCGATAATAATGTTTAAGATCTTTCTGTGCTTCTTCCGACAAATTTTCAAATGTCAATGTGATTCTTATAGGTTCTTTTATGTTTTGATGATGAAAATCCTCTTTCGTCAAATTGACGACATCTGTCACAGTTGAATCATTATTCCGAAAAAATACATTAAGCGCCATCAACACAGCAGATTTACCCGATCCATTAGGACCAACCAGGCACGTATAATCATCAAATAAAATAGTCTCATCTTTAAAAGATCTGAAGTTTTCAATTCTCAACTCCGATAGTTTCATTTTATCCTCTCAATATTTTTATGAAAATTTTAAAGTATGATTTTATGTTGTTATTCCTCGATGCTTACAAAATTCTATCTCCCTTATTTTCTACCATTCATATCTTTTTGTCAATCCCGCTGTTTCCCCGCCGCCGGCACGGCGGCGTTCCTTTTTGCTAACCATCAGCGTAATCCGCGCAATCCGCGGTTAATTTTACTCCCAAACCCCTCAAAAATCTCTAAAAAATCCCCAAAAAAACTCATTTTTAACGGATAACCGATAACTGATAACGGATAACGGATAACCGATAACTGCTTTAAAAACCCCAAAAAACCCGTAATTTCTAACTTTACTATCAAATAGCGACTAATCTGCGTTAACTTTGCTTCAACTTTTCGGCACAGTTAAGAAGTAATTGCGTTAAGATAAAAGCCCTTTAGGGCTATAATTTCAAAATACAGGCCCGCGGCAAGCTTGCTTGTTAGAGGGTTTATTTTTGAAATTATTAAAGCCTTGATTTATCGAGGCTGTCTTAAAGCAATCCGCGCAAATTTATGCCTTAGGTATCCGCGTTAATCCGTGGTTAAAATTGGTGCCTTAGGTATTTATGCCTCAGCTATCTGCGTAAATCCGCGTAAATCTGCGTCTAAAAAAATCTTCAGCCTCTATGCTTGTATACAGTATACTGCATTCAAGCATAGTGAATAAAATAGGAACAGCCCCACAGCCGCCTATTTTTCGAAAATCTCTCACGACCAATCCTCACTCCCAAACTCACTGCTTAACCCAATCCTGATAACCTAACATCCGTATTCATTTATGCCTTAGGTATTTATGCCATAGGTATTTATGCCATAGGTATCCGCGCAAATCCGTGTAATCCGCGGTTTAAATCCCTCATTTTTTCGTAAAATCTATCCCCTATCCCCTATCCCCTGAACCCTAAACCCGGCCTAATTTGCTGGTATAGACTCATTGCTTCAACTTTTAGGCATAGCCGTAAAAAATTCAGATTTTGAAACCTCGTGGAAAGCTTGTTTGCCAAAGAGGTTAGAAATCTGAATTTAAACTACCCTTAGGGTTGTTTAGTTGAAGTAATCTCTGCGAAATCAGCGTCTAATTTCTTTGTGTCTTAGTGCCTTAGTGGCTAATTTTCCTTTGACAAAAAATAAATTTTTTGTTATAAGGTTGTATTCTAAACTTTCACTAAAACGTAACTTATTTATTTAAAGGTACTTACATGGCACATAAAAAGGGACAAGGTTCGACAAGCAACGGTCGCGACAGTAACCCCAAATATCGCGGCGTTAAGTTATTTGGCGGTCAGGTTGCAAAGACCGGAGCCATTATTATTCGTCAAAAGGGCACTATTTTCCAGCCGGGCTTTAATGTCGGTATGGGCAGGGATTTTACCCTTTTTGCTCTTAAGGATGGCGTTGTTAATTTCAAGGGCAGAAAAGTCCATATTGAAGTATAGATTTTCTCTTATTTCTGAATAAAATAAGGATGGCTCAGGGCCATCCTTTTTTTGTATATTAATTTGGACTTTGCCGCTCAAACGGCGTTCCAATAACTAAATACTATATACCAAATACCAACGACTAAAAAATGTTTATCGATGAAGTAAAAATTCGGGTCAAAGCCGGCGACGGCGGAAGAGGCTGTATCAGTTTCCGCCGTGAGAAGTTCATTCCCAAAGGCGGCCCTGACGGCGGCGATGGCGGCTTGGGTGGAGACGTTTGGTTCCAGACGGCTGAAGATGTAGATACGCTTTTGGACTTTTCGGGCAGGGCGATATGGAAAGCACAGAACGGCCAGCCGGGGATGGGGTCGAACTGCAGCGGACTTGACGGCAAAGACCTCATTCTTAAAGTACCCGTCGGAACTCAAGTTTACGATGAAGACCTCGAAGGTCTTTTATTGCAGGATTTCAACAAGCCGCAAATGAAAGTCAGGATATGCAAGGGCGGCAAAGGCGGCAAAGGAAATAAAGCCTTTGCGACAGCGACCCGCCAAACGCCCAGATTTGCGCAGGACGGCCAGGAAGGAAAAGAAAGAAACCTAAAACTTGTCCTCAAGCTCATAGCCGATGTCGGACTTGTCGGCCTGCCGAACGCAGGTAAAAGCACATTGCTTTCACGATGCTCATCAGCAAAACCAAAAATAGCCAGTTACCCCTTCACCACTTTAGAACCGGTGTTAGGAATCGTAGAACTTTCGGATTACCGCAGGTTTGTAATGGCGGATTTGCCCGGCCTTATCGAAGGCGCTCACGATGGTGCCGGATTAGGCATCGATTTTCTAAAGCATATAGAACGGACAAGAATAATCGTCCATATATTGGATATTATGCCGATTGACGAAAGCAGCCCTGTCGATAATTACAAAAAAATCAAGAAAGAACTGACGGCTTACAGCAAAGAATTAGGTAAGAAAAAGGAGATAATTGTCCTCAATAAAATGGATATCGACCCGGACGAAAAAGAGCTGAAAAAGTTTAAAAAGAAGTTCAAAAAGAAGGTTTTTACAATATCAGCCGTTACCGGCAAAGGAATAAAAGAGCTTTGCGAAGAGTTGTTTAAGTTGGTGAAGAAAGAGAAAGAACGCAGCCACGAAGACACAAATGCACGAAAAATTTAGCCACCGAGTTCACAGAGACCACAGAGCTATTGCTTCAACTAAGCCGTTTTTCGAAACAGCTTAAATTCAGATTTCTAACCTCTTTGGTAAGTGAACTTTCCACGAGGTATCGAAATCTGAATTTTTTATATGCCTTTGGCATAGTTGAAGCAATTTATGACTCACATTTGATTTATTGAAGAGATGAAGGTCGAGGGCAGGCTTAAAGCAATGAAACGAACGGCCCCGTTCGGCTTCGCTCAGGGCAGGCTTCGTTGAAACAAAACGGGGGTTTTTAAAGCAGTTATCGGTTATCCGTTATCAGTTATCCGTTAAAAATGAGTTTTTTTGGGCGGTTTTTACAGGTTTTTTGAGGGGTTAGATAACATTTGCCTTCCAAGCCCTTAACGGATAAAATCAGGCAGGTTTTTAGTTTAAACTGAGGAAACAAGGAAAATGGCAGAAAAAACAAGTTACGGTTTGCATAACCCACATCCACTATCAACATTAAAAACAGAGTTGGTCTGGGAAGGCAAATACGACGAATACGGCAATCGTCGCAGCGCAGATATCGCCGGAGGCGGGTAAACATCGAGGAATTGCAACAAAAGAAAATTAAAAATCAAAATACAAAAATAACATAGATTAAAATGAATATCTTAGAAAGAAAATAAAATGTTTATTTATGACAAACCGATTGAAACACAACAAGATGATTTCTTAGGGAGAACCAATTTTTCTAAACATCTTGGGCAATCTCTCCTAAATTGGAAAGAAAAAGAAAGTCTTGTAATTGCTATATATGGCGAATGGGGTTCTGGTAAATCTTCTGTGATCAACCTTGCTAAGGAATGTATCGAAAAAAGTAGCGACAAGAATAAACCAACAGTTATTGAATTTAACCCATGGCTTTTCTCAGAGCAAGATAATCTCAGGGAACACTTTTTTAATGAGATAGCAAAAGAGCTTGAGCTCAGGGGAGATAGCGAAAAAGATCAGAAAATTGCCATAAAACTTAAATATTATGCAAGCATACTTGCCTTAGCACCAGACAAAAGTTTATTTAATAAAAAAATACTATGGATTGGACTGTCGAGCATTTTTGCAAGTCAGGCGATCCCATTCTACAACTGGATTAAATACCTGTTATTTATCGCTGGCTTTTTATTGATACTATTGGAGGCATGCAAAAATTCTTTATCAAAATTGGCAGATTTTTTTGAAATAAAAGCAAATTACAATAAAAAATCTGTCTTGGAAGTAAAAAGAGAAATTAAAAAAGAACTTGCATATAGAGATAAAAAATTGATTATCGTGATTGATGACATAGACAGATTAAATCAAGCAGAAATCAAACAAATTTTCAGCTTAATTCGGATAAACGCTGATTTCCCGAATACAATTTACCTTTTGGCGTTTGATCGAAATATCATAGAAAAAAATCTTGAAGAACAGAAAGGTATTTCTGGGAAAGATTATTTAGATAAAATCGTGCAGGTGACTTTCGATATTCCTCTTGCTAAGCCAAATAAGATAGCTACATTTTTGTTTAAAGAATTAGATCGGGTTCTTAATATCCTACCAAAATCATCACAAAGATTTTTTGGTCAAGATAGCACATATTGGGCAAATATTTATCATTCTGGATTTAAAAACTTTTTTAAAAACATAAGAGATGTTAAAAGATTTGCCAGCAGTTTGGAATTCAATATTTCGCAGATGTATCGAGAAAATGTTATGGAGGTAAATCCCATAGATTTTATTGCCATAGAAGCAATAAGAGTGTTTGCCCCTGTTTTTTATTCTTTTATGAAAAGCCGAAATTCTCTTTTTACCTCGACAGATAGAGATACAGGGGATAGGAATAAAAACCCGAGAAAAATTGAAATAGAAGAGGCTTTAAATAAATTGCCAGTTGAAACAAAAAAATATGTTATTGAACTTATAAAAGAACTATTTCCTCAAATTGACGGTGTTTTACAACATGGGTATTCCTCGTATGGAGGCGAGTGGCATTCTTCATGGAGCAAGGATTTAAGGGTATGTTCCACAAATAATTTTGATAGTTATTTTACATTAATTCCTGGTGGCGACGAGGACGAAATAAGCCAATATGACATTGAGAATATTTTGAATAAAATGCAGAGTTTGGGCGAATTTGAAAACATTCTCAGAGAATATATAGATAATAATAAAATCAGAAAGGTATTACAGAAAATACAAGACTATACAGACGACCAAATCCTTATCCCTCAATCAAATGCCAAAAATATAGTTGGAGCTTTGTTTAATATTTCAGATGATCTGCCCCAAAAAAGAACAGGTATGTGGGATTTTGGCGCGGATATGGATTTGATGAGGATTATTTATCAGATATTAAAACGAGAAAAGGATAAAAACAAAAACTTTGAAATCTTGAAAGAATGTATACCTGCGTCGAAAGGTTTATTAGGCCCTGTCAAAAAAATATCTCTTGAGTCCTCGAGAAAAGAAAAGGGAAAGAATTCTGAGGAATTCATAGTTCCAGAAGATAAAATTGCGGAGTTGCAGAAGTTATGTTCTGGGAAAATTTATAACCAGCAGGGTAGTCTTGTCAAAAATGAAAAATTGCTTTATATTCTATTTAATTGGAGAGATTGGGATAAGGAAAATAAATGGAAAGCTTTTGTTGATAATATTTTAGAAGATGACACGAAATTGCTTGTATTTCTAAATAAGTTTATATCTGAATCATTCAGCCAAGGCATGAGTGATTATGGAACTAGAAGAATAAAAAGATTTGATTATAAAAGCTTGAAAGAGTTTGTAACAGACTTAGATAATATCAAAACAAGGTTAGAAAAGACAAAAAAAGACGAAAATAAAGAATTGTATAACGCAAATAAAGAAGTAGTAGATATGTTTTTGTCAAATTTTGCGAATAAAGATAAAGATCCCTCGTTGTTCGATAGGTAACAATGAAGAAAAATATGACAATAGTAAGTTTTATAAATGCCGGATAGAGATGTGAAGACCCATCGGTTTGAGAATCTGCGGAAGCACACCTCGATGGCAGGCTGGATTTAATTTTTTACCAATACGCTAAGAAAAATATAACCTGCCCCCCCCGATTTCTCGAGGGTAAACTCCAATGGCGGGGTAAATACGAAATAACTAAACAAATAGATTCCCGCTCCCCGAACGCGGTCGGGGATAAACTATGGCGGGAATCAAAGGGGTTTAAAAATGGCGGAAATCTATCATAGATAAATAAAATGAAATATTATGTTTATATTCTTGCGGATAAGAAAGACGGCAAACTTTATGTTGGCCGAACGAAAGATTTGATTAGTAGAACTACTGAACACAAGAGCGATATTATCTGCGGTTATACCAAAAATACCGGAATTCATAATCTTGTATATTATGAGGAACATAAAAGTCTTTCTGATGCAATCACAAGGGAAAAACAGATTAAAAAATGGGAAAGAGAATGGAAGATAAATCTGATTGAAAAATCTAATCCTGAATGGAGAGATTTATATTTTGATTTAATCAATTAAGTGCGGCGCAATAAAAAAGGCCCGCCTCCTGGGCGAGCCTTTTAGAGTGCAATTCTTTGTTGTTATACCGGTGTTACGTTGTTGGCGCAAGGGCCTTTTTTGCCCTGGCCTACCTCAAAGTTAACCTTCTGGTTTTCGTTGAGTGTTGCGTAACCAGATGTCTTTACTTCCGAGTGATGGACGAACAAATCATTGCCGCCGTCATCCGGGGTAATAAAACCATAACCTTTGTCTGAATTGAACCATTTTACTGTACCTGTACTCATCATTAACTCCTTGGCCTGTAAACAGGCCGTCAAATAAAGTATCTCTCGGTTTTTAATTTACTTTGGAAATATATACTTGAGAGATGAAAGGATATATACCAAAAAAACTTCTCATACAGTATATGAACCGGATACCCTAAAGTCAAATATAAATAAAATATAAAATAAACTCCGTTAAAAACGCAGATTTTTCAGTATTTGGGCAGTTATGCTTCGAGGCGTTTGATTTCATCTTCGCACATCTTCTTTTGGCCGGTGTCGGCCAGTTTAACAACGGCTTTTTTGAGGTAATCGAGGGCTTTTTCCTTATTTGAGAGGTATCTGGCGTAAATAACGCCGAGCATTAGCATTACCTGTTCGGAGTATTCGTAGCCGGTGTATAAGGCGAGGAATTTTTCATAAGCGTCGGCGGCCTCCTGCCATTTTCCCGCCGACATAAGCTGGTTTGCGATATCGAGCAGGGGTTGTCTGGGCAGGGGCTGCTCGACGTTTTCTTTTACAAGTTCGAGATATAAATCCGCCGCTGATGCGAGGTTGCCTTGTCCGATTCGGCTGAGGATTTCCTGACGCATTGACGATATTTTTTCATCGGCCTGTTTTTGTTCTTCTGTTTTTACCTCTTTTACCTCTATTTTTTTGCTGATTTTTCCTTCGAACGGGTCGCCGCTTTCGGCCACGGCATCCTTATAAGCGCGTCTTCGATTCCATCTCTGGAGCATTGCCCACAAGTCAAACTGGTCTTCGTAAATAAGTTTTAGCGCGCGCAGGAGCAGGATAGCCAATACGCCGAAGGCGTAGCCGGAAAGATGGGCATCGTAAGCGACGTTTTGTGCGCTTCTCGAAATAACATTGTCGATAAAAATCATCTTGACGATTATAAGGTATATTGCGGGTACATCTATTGTTCCTATGAAGAAGAACCAATAGACGACGGTAATAATCGTTTGCGGGAATAAAACCAGATATGCGCCCACAACAGCGGCAACGGCACCGCTTGCTCCGAGAACTGGAGTGGCGGCTCCTGAGCCATAGAGCGAGGCGGCGAGAATGTGGCCGATTGCGCTGGAGACGGCACCGGCAAGATAAAACGCCAAATAGCCTATATGGCCGAGCCGGTCGTTGACGTTATTGCCGAAAAGATAAAGGAAAAACATATTGCCGAAAATATGCATGACGCTGCCGTGCAGAAAAGCATAAGTGATAAACTGCCACAAAAACGGATAAGACGGGGTTAACATATAAATATTGGCCCATTTTAGCAGAGACTTTTGGGCGAAATTGTGGCTCAGCAGGAAAATTATCACATTGATGGCGATTAGCGCATAATTCATATACGGCGTTCGCCGAGGCTGAATATTTGTTCTAAAAGGCAGCAGCATATTTTTGTCTTATAAAAAAGTCTCGAAATTTTACGATAGGAGTGGTATTCTAATCTCTTATGGCACTGGATACAAGTATTTTAAAGAGCAGGGGCAAAAAGGTCAGGGCTAAATTTAACGATGCTAAAGCAGACGTTATGCTCATAACCACACCTGCAAATGTTTCGTACATGAGCGGTTTTTGGGGCGAAGATAGCTGGCTTGTTCTGGCAGGCGGCAAAAGCATACTCATTACCGACAGCAGATATACCGCACAGGCGAAAAAAGAATGCCCGCTTTGCAGAATTTACGAGCGCAAAGGCACGATGCTCGACGCCGTCGGCAAAATCCTGAAAAAAGGGACAATAGTTGCGGTCGAAGATAAAATCCCGTTGGCAGTTTTTAACCTGCTCCGAAAGAAACTTCCTGTAAGGATTAAGCCCGTCAAAAATGTTGTCGAGGCCGTCAGGGCGGTAAAAGACAGAACCGAAATAACCGCGATTAAAAAAGCGATTGCGCTCGCGGGAAATTCGCTTGAAAAAATCCTGCCGAAAATCCGCGTCGGTATGACGGAGGCCCAAGTCGCGGCGATGCTCGAATTCGAGATGCAAAAAGCGGGGGCAACACCATCGTTTGAAATGGTAGTCGCCTTCGGCGGCAATTCTGCGATGGCGCACCATAGGCCGACAATGAGGAAACTCAAAAGAATCGATACTATTCTTATAGATTACGGGGCGAAATTCGAGGGCTATTGCTGCGATATAACCAGATGCTTTGCTGTCGGCAAGGTAAACAGTTTTTACGCAAAGGTTTACAAAACAGTACTCGATGCACAAACTAATGCAATAAATGTTTTGAAATCCGGTATAAAAGTAAAAGAGGCAGATACTGCCGCAAAGGAAATTATACAATCGGCGAAGCTGCCGCCTTACAGCCACGGACTCGGACACGGCATAGGTTTAGATGTTCACGAACGGCCCGCCGTTTCGATGCTTTCGAAAGAAACGCTGCAGAGCGGAAATGTAATTACGGTCGAGCCTGCGGTTTATATCGACGGCAAATTCGGAATAAGAATCGAAGATAATGTTTTGATTACCGAAACGGGGTGTGAAATTTTAACGACACTTGTTAAAAGCGACCAAGTACTGGTATTGAAGCTGAAATAATTTTTATTTCCCGCCGTAGGTTTTTGTCAATTCCTTGTTGATTCTGAGACTGCACCATTTTTTGCCGCACATTGTACAGAAATCATCATTTGCGGCTGCTTTACCGCTTTTAGCGCAGGCCTGTTCGTGAAATTTTTTCGCTGTTTTCGGGTCGAGCGACAGAGCTATATGATTTTTCCAGTCTAAATTCGCCCTTGCGATGCTTAATTTTTTGTCCTTTTGGGCAGAGTTTAAATGGCCTCTGGCGACATCTGCGGCGTGCGCGGCTATTTTGGATGCGATAACACCCTGTCTAACGTCATCGACATCGGGCAGGCCGAGATGCTCTTTCGGCGTAACATAACACAAAAACGATGCGCCGTAAAATCCGGCAGCCGTTCCGCCGATTGCGCTTGTAATATGGTCGTAGCCCGGCGCGATGTCGGTTACCAACGGGCCGAGAACATAAAAAGGCGCGTTATGGCAGTACTTCTGCTGAAGTTTCATATTTTTTTCTATCTGATTAAACGGGACGTGGCCGGGGCCTTCGACCATCACCTGACAATTTTTCGCTTTTGCGCGGAGGACAAGCTCGCCGAGCGTTTTCAGTTCGGCAATTTGTGCCTTGTCGGTGGCATCGGCGATACAGCCGGGACGCAGGCCGTCGCCAAGTGAAAAACAAACATCATATTCGGCCATAATGTCGCAGATATCGTCGAACAGTTCGTAAAACGGATTTTGCTTATTTTTCAGACTCATCCATTTCGCTATTAACGCGCCGCCTCTGCTGACGATTCCGCAGACTCTTTTTACGGCAAACGGCAGATATTGTTTAAGAACGCCTGCGTGGATAGTGAAAAAATCAACTCCCTGTTTTGCCTGTTTTTCGATTGTGCTGAGAATGATTTTCGGCGTTATATCTTCGACGTCTCTATCGATAATCATTTCGTAAATCGGCACTGTTCCGAAGGGCAGGGGGCATTTTTCGATGAGTTTTCTGCGGATTGTATCGAGATTTCCGCCCGTGCTCAAGTCCATAACGGTATCGGTTCCGGCATCGAGGGCGGCTTCGAGTTTTTTTAGTTCGTTTTTTATAGATGTCGTTGCGCTGCTTGAGCCGATATTCGCATTGACTTTTATGGTAACGGCTCTTCCGATTGCGATAGGCATCAGATTTTTTCTGATATGGATTTTGTTTGCCGGAATGACGAGTTTTCCTGCGGCGATTTGGCTGCGGATTGCCTGCGGAGAGATTCCTTCGTTTTTAGCGACGGTTTTCATCTGCTTTGTGATTAAACCGCTGCGTGCCGATTTAAGCTGTGTTTTCATTTTTCTGTTCCAAATAAAATAAAAAAGGCCGCCTTGTGCGAAAGCGACCTTTAAAAATCTTTTTTATATCGCTTCCTACGCAGGCATAATCCTGTTCAGGTTATAAGGGTATTTTCTCAGCCCCGCACCTATTTGTACCGTGCTAAAACGAGCAAAAACCGAAGCAAAGTCAATTCTCGCAGTGTATTTTGCCGTCAGATAACAAGGTGCAAATAGGTGCGGGACACCCCTGCAAAAAAGAGTATATTGGCGTTTTTTCAGCCGGTCAAGGTTTTTTATTCTTCCTTCGTAATACTACGGGTGTAAACCCGCAGTATTGCGGCAGAATAATAAAATATTTTTAAAAGAATTTTCGGGCTGATTGCGATAAGAGCAAGAAGATAAATAAAGTCGTTCAGGCACTTCATTTTTTTATTAGTCGCCTTTAAAATATGAACACGCCCGACAGGATTCGAACCTCTGACCTACGGATTAGAAATCCGTTGCTCTCCGATTGAGCTATGGACGCTTCAACTATAAGTTTCTATAATATAATCACTTGATGCGATAGGTGTCAAGCTATTTGAACAGGAAAACGATACTTTTGCGTCAGTCGCTTTTAACGCATTCCATATTTTTGTTGGTGACCTGCGCTCGTATATAGGGTCGCCTGCAATATGATTATACGAAGATATCGGGGGCAGATAAAAAAAACGGGCGATGAACTTTTTCGATAGCCCCCATAGAGATTAATTCTTCCGACATGGCAAGTAACGGGCAGGCAAAGGCCGGCGTGGTAAATGAAATAATTGCTTTTTTGCATGATTTGGGTTAATCTGTCTTTATGGCACATAAAATAAAAACAATCGCGGTAATGACAGGCGGTGGGGATTGTCCGGGATTAAACGCGGTTATTCGGTCGGTGACGAAAACAGCGATTTCGAAATATTCAATGAAAGTATGGGGCATCGAAGACGGATACGAGGGGCTTATCGAAAAAAGAATGCATCCTTTGAGCTATGAGGATGTAAGCAATATTTTAGAAGCGGGCGGGACGATACTGGGTTCGAGCAATACATCCAATCCGTTCAAATATCCGGTCAGGAGCAAGGCTGGTAAAATAACATACAAAAATGTTTCGGATTCGTGCGTTAAGTTTTTGAAGCAGAAGAAAATTGACGCTTTGGTTATTATCGGCGGGGACGGCACCCAGACAAGCGCAGCGGCATTTGCGAAAAAAGGGCTTACAGTAATCGGCGTGCCGAAGACAATAGATAACGATTTGTGGGGTACGGATGTAACATTCGGATTCGATACGGCTGTAACAACAGCGACGGAGGCGATAGATAAACTGCGAACGACGGCAAGCTCACATCATCGCGTTATGATTGTCGAGGTGATGGGCAGATACGCGGGCTGGATAGCACTGCACGCAGGAGTTGCAAGCGGAAGCGATGTGATTTTGATGCCGGAAATTCCGTACAGGCTCGAAAAAGTTTGTCAGTTCGTTCAGCAGCGGAGCAATAAAGGGAAAAGCTACAGTATTATAGTTGTCGCTGAAGGGGCGAAGGAACTGGGCGGACAAATGGTTGTGAGCAAAACGGTCGCGTGCAGTCCGGACCCGATACGGCTGGGCGGGATAGCGAACAAACTTGCAGGACAAATCGAAACGAGGACGAAACTTGAGGCCCGCAGCGTGGTTTTAGGCTATATTCAGCGTGGCGGAGCGCCTACGCCGTGGGATAGGGTGCTTGCGACGAGTTTCGGCAATACAGCGGTTGAACTTTTGGTCAGCGGTGTGAAAAATCGGCTGGTTGTACTGAAGAATAACAAACTTTCGAGCGTTCCGCTGTCGCAGGTTGCGGGCAAGATAAGAACTGTGCCGGTAAATTCGCCGTTGATAAAAGCGGCGAGGGCAGTTAATACGAGCTTCGGCGATTAAGACAGGAAAAAGGTTCCGCCGTGAGGCGTGGCTAAGTCCACTGACACCTTTTTGGATATAGGGCGGTTAAATAGCGTTCAGGAAATAATATCCCGACTCAAAACTGCCGAAAGTAAAGGGGCGGTAAAAATTGCCGGGACGTGGGGAAGCTTTGCGCCTTTATTGGCCATGCACATCCAAAAACAACTCAAAAAACCAATCCTCTATATAAGCCCGCATCTCGACGACGCTGATAACATCGTCGATGACTTAATCTCATTCGGAGGAAAAGAGATTGAGACACTGCCGGGCAGGGCGGGAGAAGAATTAATAGACGCAACCGATGAAATCAGCGCAGCAAGAGCGAGATTGGTTTTGAAGATGGCGAGTGGAAAACCGCTCACTTACGTTCGCGGCTCTGAACTAAACACGAACTGCGGGATTATATCGACGTCGATACAGGCGCTGATGCAGCCTGTGCCAAAACCAGAGCGGCTTCTTGAAAAAGGGCTTGCTCTGGGAGTCGGCGAGACAGTCGAAATGAACGAGGTTTGCCGATGGCTCGTCGATAACGGTTTTGAAACAGTGGCGCAGCTCGATTTGCCGGGGCAGTTCGTCAAAAGAGGCGGCATAATAGATATTTATGCGCCGGTCGTTGCGCAATCGAGTCAGCCGATAGCTATAAGAATAGAATTCTTCGGCGATAAAATCGAGAGCATAAGGACAATCGACCTCGATACCCAGCGCTCGTCAGGAAATATCGAAAATATCACAATCACATCGGCAATCGGCGGCGGCGATGACGAAGATAAAACTTTGTTTTTAAATGTAATCGACCCGCAGACGATAATTTTCGTTAATGAGCCTACGGATGTTCAGGAAATCGCCGATGTTTTTATACGCAGAGTGGAAAGACCCGAAGGGCTGTATAAATGGGAAGAGATTTATAAAAAGATTTCCGATTTCAAACAGGTTCATATAAGCAGATTCGCCGCCGATGCTGATAATATAGAATTGAGGATAAAGAGTACCCAGCAGTTCGAGCATAAAAGCGGGCCGGTTTGGGTGGGACATAGAACGGCGCTGCAGCAACTGGCGCAGACGGGGCAAGAGGGCTGGAATGTTTATTTGTATTGCGAAACGGCGGCGGAAGTAAAAAGGATTGAGAAGATAATCGTGGAAAATAAAAACCCCCAACATAAATCCTTCGACTTCGCTCAGGACAGGGCTGGGGGCTTAAGGATTAAGAATTTTCATTTGCCGATAGGGTTTGTTCATCGGGGGTTTATAATTGAAGAATTGAAAACGATTGTCGCGACGCACCACGAATTGTTCGGTCAGGCGATAATAAGGCGGACGGTTCGGCCTTTGGGTGCGACGGCAGCGGTGGATTCGGCGGCGGAACTGAACAAGGGCGATTATGTCGTTCATATAAATTACGGAATCGGAAAATTCAAGGGCATCGAGACAATCGAAAAAGCAGGTCAGAAGTGCGAATTTTTGACGCTGCAATACGCCGACAAATCGCTGGTACACGTGCCGGTTCAGAATATCGGTTTTGTGCAGAAGTATATCGGCACGACGGCGATAAGGCCGAAACTGAGCAAAATCGGGACGAAAAAATGGGAGAGGCAGAAAAATAAAGTTACATCGGCGGTGGCAGACCTTGCTTCGGAACTTCTGGATATACAGGCAAGACGGCAGAGTATGAAGGGCATCGCGTACGGCGAGGATTCGAATTGGCAGAGAGAATTCGAAGAGTCGTTTTTGTATCAGGAGACGGCTGACCAGGAAGTTTGCAGCGAGCAGATAAAAAGCGATATGAAAAAATCTGTGCCGATGGACAGGCTTTTGTGCGGCGACGTCGGATACGGCAAGACGGAGCTTGCGATGAGGGCGGCGTTTAAGGCAATCGAGGCGGGCAAGCAGGTTGCGGTGCTTGTGCCGACGACGGTTTTGTGTATTCAGCACGAAAGGACGTTTACGCAGCGGTTCGCGGATTTTCCGATATCGGTGGAGTCGATAAACCGGTTCAAGACGAAACAGCACGCCGCCGAAATTGTCAAGCGGACAAAAGAGGGCAAAGTCGATATTCTTATCGGCACTCACCGATTGTTAAGCAATGATGTCGGGTTTAAGGATTTGGGTTTATTGATAATCGACGAAGAGCAGCGGTTCGGCGTTGAGCATAAAGAGAAGCTGAAAAAGATGCGTGTGAACGTGGATATTCTGACGATGACGGCGACGCCGATACCGAGAACGCTGCATATAGCGATGCTCGGGCTTCGGGATATAAGCTCGCTGGCGACGCCTCCTTTGGACAGGAGGGCGGTGGTTACGCAGGTGAAGAAATTTGACGCGGAAATTATAAAGCGTGCGCTCCTTTTCGAGCTTAACAGGCAGGGCCAGATATTTTTCGTGCATAACAGGGTGCAGACCATCGAAAAATTCGCCGATGAGATACGGCAATTAGTGCCTGATGTGAAAATCGCAATAGCTCACGGGCAGATGCACAAGCACGAACTCGAAAAAGCGATGTTCGAATTCGTAGTCGGCGAAATCGACGTGCTTTTGTGTTCGGCGATAATCGAATCGGGCATCGATATTCCCAACGCCAATACGATTATTATAAATGATGCCGACAGGTTCGGCCTGGCGCAGCTTCATCAGCTTCGCGGCAGGGTCGGCAGGTTCAAACACAGAGCTTATGCGTATTTTCTTTTGCCGAAGACGCGAAGCATCACGCCGGTAGCGGTAAAGAGATTAAAGGCAATCGAGGAGTATTCGCAGCTTGGTGCCGGATTTAAAATTGCACTGCGGGACCTTGAGATACGCGGGGCGGGGAATATACTCGGGCCGGAGCAGTCGGGGCATATAAATACAATCGGGTTCGAGCTGTTTTGCAAATTGCTGGCTGAGGCGGTCAAGCGGCTCAGAAACGAGCCGACGGAGAGAGAACCTTCGGCGGTTGTGGATTTGGGATTTTCGGTTTATATACCGCGAAGCTATATACAGGCCGATTCGCAGAGGATGCACGTTTATCGGCGGATAGCGGCGGCCAGAGTGACGCAGGACATCGAACGGCTGGAGGACGAATTGAATGATATGTTCGGAAAGATTTGTCCGGAAGTGCGAAAGATGCTCGAACTTGCCGAGATTAGGATACTTGCCTCGGCGGCGGGGATTCGAGCGATTACGATAAGCGGGGACGATGTAGTTTTTGCGCTCGAAAAAGATGCCGCCAAAAAGGCGATGAAGATTTTCGCCGATGCGCCCGGAAAGGTGCGGATTCCCGACGCGGCGACGGTGCATATACGGCTTGAAAAGAAATATCTTGAGCCGGATACGATTTGTGCGGTGCTGAGAAAAATACTTCGCAAAGGGACGTAAGATGAGTTATAATCTATTACTGAGCTATGATTTAAATTGTAATGATATAGGAGACTTTGGATTGCGTTAAACGGCAGAGGTTGCGCTGCTCGTTACGGTTGCGTTTAACGTGAGATGTTATGGAAGATAAAAAACCTATTAGGAGTTTTCGGGATTTAGATGTGTACCAAAGCGCCTATCAAGCAATGCTTGAGGTGTTTAAATATATTTTGCCCACATTGCCGACAGAAGAAAAATATGACCTGACAGATCAGCTTAGACGTTCATCCAAAGCGGTTCCCCGTTTAATAGCGGAAGGTCATTCCAAACGACATCAGAAGAGAGGGTTTCAAAAGTACATAGACGATGCAATGGCAGAGTCGAATGAAACAATAGTTTCTTTGGATCAGGCCAAAGATTTATATTCTTCATTTATTGATTGTAAAAAGTGTGAAAAGTTGATAGATGATTACGACAAAATCAGTAGACAGTGCTATAAACTGGCGATTGCATGGGATAAATTTAGTGAACGCGGGATTAAAGTACAACCGATAACCGACGAACGAAACGAGCAGCGTCACCGATAGACGAAAAACTTTTAAAATATAAAATACTTGAAATGAGATAAGGATTATGGCGACAAGAAATATCATTGTTTTATCCATGGCGGTTTTAGCGACGATATGGATTTGCGGCTGCGGAGGAAGCGAAAAGACCAGCGATGTGAGCGGTGCGCTTCTGGAGGCCGAAGAGCCGCAGATAGACTGGCGGACACTGCCGCGGCCGAGCGGTGGACTTACACTGTCTGTCGATGCGGAGTCGATAACGGCTGATGAAGTCATAAACCCCGTCCGTCAGCAGCTCGGCGAGATGGCGGGGCAGACGGATTATGAAAGTTTCAGGAGCAAGGTAAGACCGATGCTCGGGACGGTTCTTGTCCAAAAAGTCGGCGATATCCGGCTGTATGAAAAGGCCAAGGCTGCGCTGCCGGAGAATATCGACGAGGATATAATAAACAAGATAATCGAGCAGGAAGTGCAAATCTTTATCGCGCGGTACGGCGGGGATTACGCGGCGGCGGAAAAAGTGCTGAAGAGTATGGGCACGACTTGGAAGGATTTTTACCAGTTTCAGAGGAGGGCGATGCTCGTGCAGTCGTTTGTCTCCACAGAAATCAGGGACGAAAGGCCAGTAACGCATTCCGAACTTTTGGAATATTACAACAGAATGAAGGGCGAATACTTTACCACGGAAGGACTGCTCGAATTTCGGGTTATAGAAATCGAGGCCGCCAAACTGGCCGATGCGAACAGCTCAATCGCAGATGCCGAGCAGAAAGCGAAATCGCTTGCGGCGATGATTTCGGAGAAAATCAAAAAAGGAGATGATTTCGGCGAACTTGCAAAACAGTATTCGCACGACCCGGCGGCGAAAAACGGAGGGCTTTGGAAACCCATCAGGCCGGGTTCGCTTGCCGAGCCTTACGATGCGATTGAAAAAGCGGCTGAAAAACTGGATATCGGACAGACCAGCGAGCCTGTCGAAAAAGACGGACATATATTTATCGTGAAACTCGAAAACAGACAGGAATCAAGCAGTAAAACCTTCGAAGAGGTGCAGGGCGACGTAGAGGCAAGAATGATGTACGAAAGACGCAAAAAACGCGTTGACGATATGATGGATAAAATAATGTCGCAGGTCGATTTGTCTTACGCCGAGGGCTTTCTCGAATACTGTACGCAAAAGGCCTGGCGGGACTGGCAAATGAGCGGATGAAAGAGATGAAAAGCCACAGAGAACACAGAGGACACAGAGATTATATAAAAAGATGAATAAAATTCTTCACGGTATAGATTTGGTCGATTGTCCGCGAATCGAAAAGATGCTCGAGCGCCACAGCGAGCATTTTTTAGACAGGGTTTTTACAAAGGCCGAACAGAAACAGGCCGATGAGGTGAAAAACCGAATCGAGAAACTCTCGGGCAGATTCGCGGCCAAAGAAGCGGTGCTTAAAATGCTCGGCACAGGCTGGCGGGGCAAAATCGCCTGGACGGATATAGAGATAGTCAATAATCCGCTCGGTCAGCCGCAGGTTACGCTTAGCGGGGAAGTGGAAAAAATCGCATCGAAAATGAGAATCGGCGAAATAAGCCTCAGTATAAGTCATACGGCGAATTTCGTTATGGCATCGGCTGTCGCGACGGCGAATGAATAGCCACAAAGACGCCAAGTCACAAAGAGCAAAAGAAATAAGGAAATAAGGAAGCAAAGAAGTAAGGAGAAATGTCAAACGGTTATGGTATCGAGGCTCGTATCGGTTGCGACGGTCGTAAATCGTTGTATAATACGCAACCGAAACACGACAAACGAAACGGGCGTCGCAGCCACAACCGAACTACGAAAGGTAAGTTATTTCTGTAACCTTTGTGAATTCTATGGCTGAACATTTCGATTGTATAGTTATCGGCGCAGGGCACGCGGGAGCAGAGGCGGCGCACGCGGCGGCGAAAATCGGGGCAAAAACCGCGCTGCTGACCATCAGCAAAGACACAATCGCAAAGGCAAGCTGCAATCCGGCTATCGGCGGAATCGGCAAAGGACAAATAGCACGAGAAATAGACGCTCTGGGCGGACTAATGGGTTTGGCGACGGATGCGACAGGGATTCAGTTTCGGCTTCTTAACCGTTCCAAAGGCGCAGCGGTTCAATCGCCGAGGGCGCAAATTGATAAATACAAATATTCGGAATTTATCAGAAACGCACTTGAGAACACGCCGAATCTTACAATCATCGAAGGCCTGGCCGCCGAAATTCTGACTGAAGCTCATCAAGTCAAAGGCGTTTCCTGCACCGACGGCAGAGAGTTTCACTGCCAAACGGTAATCGTCGCCGCCGGGACATTTCTCAAAGGCATTATGCATACCGGCGAAAAGCAATGGCAGGGCGGAAGACTTAATGAACCTGCGGCAAATGAACTTTCGGATTGTCTGAAGAAACTGGGACTTGATGTTCAACGATTGAAAACGGGAACGCCTGCAAGGCTCGACGCTTCAACTGTCGACTATGACAAGACGCAAATCCAATACGGCGATGAAAAGCCTGAGCCGTTTTCGTTTATGACCGATTCCATAACAAAAAAACAGATTCCGTGCTGGATTACATATACCAATGAGGAAATTCATAAACTTCTGCGTGATAATCTCGCTCGTGCACCGCTTTATACCGGACAGATAAAAACGACAGGGCCGCGGTATTGTCCGAGTATCGAGACGAAAATTATGCGGTTTGCCGACAAGACCAGACATCAGGTTTTTCTCGAACCGGAAGACGAAGAGGTTAAAACGATTTACTGCAACGGCATAAGCACATCCGTGCCCGAAGATGTTCAGGAAAAAATGCTCAAACTTATGGCCGGAACTGAAAACGCAAAAATTATCCATTACGCCTATGCAATCGAATACGATTATTGTCCGGCAATTCAGCTCAAACCCAATCTCGAGACGAAAAAAATCGGCGGGTTGTTTCTTGCCGGTCAGGTCAACGGAACAAGCGGCTACGAAGAAGCGGCTGCGCAGGGCATTATCGCAGGTATTAACGCCGCCAAACTTATAGATGGGAAAGAGCCGCTCGTTCTGCGGCGGGACCAGGCGTATATCGGAGTGATGCTCGACGATTTATTGACCAGAGAAATCGATGAGCCTTACAGGATGTTCACTTCAAGGGCCGAATGGCGAATGAGCCTGCGAAGCGATAACGCGGACAGGAGACTTACGCAAATCGGAAAAGATATCGGCCTTGTCGATAGTGCGCGATGGGAAAAATATCAGGAAACGATGTCGCAAATTGAAATTTTTACAAATTTTCTCAAAAGCACCCGCAAAGAGGGCAAATCATTGTGGGAACTTCTCAAACAGCCGAACAATACAATTGCCCAAATGTCGGAAATTGCCGCATTAAATATCCGGCAGGATGTCGTCGAAAGCGTGATGACGGACGCTAAATACGAGGGTTATCTTGCGAAAGAGGAAAGAGCGGTCGCTCAATTTCGCAAATTCGAGAAGCTCAAACTGCCCGATGGTTTGGATTACGACAAAATCGAACATCTTCGAGTCGAGGCCAGAGAAAAGCTAAAGAAGTTCAGGCCCGCTACATTAGGCCAGGCAGGCAGAATCGGCGGAATCACTCCCGCCGATGTTATGATTATTCAAATACACATTAGGAAAAATTCTAAATCCTAAATCCTCCGCAGGACACCTGACGGTGGAAACAAATCCGAATTGCAAGATGTTCGAAACGATTTGAACATTCAATGATTGATACTGGACACTGAATATACAATATAGAATAATACAGAATCTGAACGAAGGGCTTTAAAAAGCTTTTTGTAAATAATTAAGGCCACTTTTAAAAATTACATTTTAGAGAGCCGAAATTTCACTTAAACTTTTTTAGGTAAATTTTTGAAACTTTTATCACAAAATTACGGTTATTCTCGCTGGCAGGCCGAGATTTTTAATCATCCTGCGTCGGCTGCTATCGGTAATACTGCCGATTTGCCGCTTATTCGGCCACCGGCTCGCATCACCTGAACGCCAAATATGTGTTCAACTCGACTGCGAATCTTTGCACGCCTATAATTAGCCTTTGTCTGACAGTTGCTAATTTTTTTATGATGGCAACCTTTGCGTTGAATATGGCCGCGAAATCTTGCTTTCTTAAAAGCGCCGGTTTATTTTGCCAGCATAAAGGTGTCCTTCGCCATGGCCAATTCTTCGTTTGTGGGTATAACGAAGACTTTTACCCTGCTGTCGGGCGAAGTTATCAGACTTTCGGCGTGATTTATCCCTGCGTTAATGACCAGAATTTTTATTATTATAGCGTCCTTTATTGTGATACAGGCTGAAAACACCACTTATAACGATAAAAGCCGACAAGTCAATCGGCAAATTTTAGCTTGTACTCAAGCCAAATGGGCTTTAGATTTACCTGATTATGAATCGAGCCGTTTACAGAATAATCGACGCAAATTTCAACCGTGCCCGTGAGGGTCTGCGCATCGCGGAGGAATTCTGCCGATTTGCCCTCGAAAACAAATCGCTGGCGGGGCGGTGCAAGGAAATTCGGCATCGGTTAAGTTCCACGATTGCGAAACTTGATACACAGAAGCTGATTAGCGCCCGCGATACGGAAAATGACGTCGGCTGCGGGATGGAAGTTGCCGGGCAAATGAAGCGTGCCGAACTCGAAGATTGCGTAACTGCCGGTTTCGCAAGGACTACCGAGGCGTTAAGAGCTATTGCAGAGGCGGCCTGTACGATTGATGGTAATTTGGGGTCTGAATTTGAAAAAATCAGATACGATTCCTACATACTCGAAAAGGATATATCGCTTCAGGGCTATCCTGCGTTAAAGTTCAAAAAGACAAGGCTTTACTGCATAATTACGGTTCAGGACGATATTGACGTTTTGAAAATTGCCCGCGATTGTGCCAAAGGCGGTGCAGATTGTTTGCAATTAAGGGTAAAGAATCTTTGCGATGGCGAGTTTTTGTCGCTGTCCCGCAGGTTTGTTGATTTATGTAAACAAAACGATGTCATAAGTATAATAAATGACAGGGCCGATATCGCCGCGGTGTGCGATGCCGAGGGGGTTCACTTGGGACAAAATGACCTTCCGGCTGGCGAAGTACGCAAAATTCAGCTTCGGCCATTGATTACGGGAATCAGCACCCACTCAATATCGGAATTGACAAAAGCTGTCGAACGAAGACCGCATTATGTAGGATTAGGCTCCGTCTTTCCTACAAATACAAAACAGGTAGAGGTTTGCGGAACAGAATATGTATCCGAAGCGGTTAAATTTCTCGAAGGCAAGACCGTTGAAGCGGTTGCTATCGGCGGCATTACGCCGGAAAATGTTGAAAAAGTTCTTCAGGCAGGAGCGAAACGAATCGCAGTTTCAAGCTGCGTTTGTCAGGCAAAAAATCCGGCCGATGTGTGCAAAAAATTAAAAGAGATGATAATTAAGTACGCGCAGGATTGATTTTTCAGACAAAGTCCGAATATAAGTTATTGCTGTAAAAAGGGCTATAACGGAATTGAAAATTGTGAGTTTTCCACTTTCTTGTTAACATACCGGACATATCATTATAGATTCGAGTTTTGGGCAAATAAATATGCCATTCAAATAATGAGTTTGGCAGTGTTTTTGCAAGTTGTTTTTTGTACGGCATAACTTCTTGATAAATAACAAGTTAGAGAGCTTATGTTTTTGCCTGTTATAGTGTGGTTTTTAATCACCAATCGATAGGTAGAACAGAAAGCATTTTTCCCCGTCTATTCAAAGCGTTCATCTTAACATTTCCGTTGTGTTATCAACACATTACCCACAACATAAAAGACTCATTTTTACCTCAATCTGTTGTGAATGGATGAATGACAGTTTTTGTTTGGGTGGTATAATGCTGAAAAAGCGGCGTTTTATATCTGGCTGTCGGACGTAAACTTATTATATTATCCTTATTATATAGTTGAATAAAATTTGCCGTCAAAAACCGGTGATTGTTCTAAGGAAAGGAAATAATGGATACGACGGGCAATAGACTTAGCAAAGCACTGGAGAAAAAGGACGGTTTTGTAGTTTTGGCCGAGCTGGTCGGCGGGCCGAATTTCAGCTTTGCGCCGCTCGATAAATTTCTTACGGCGTTTAATGAAAGCGGCGGCAAAGATATACCGGCAGGTTTCAATTTTGTCGGCGTGACAAATCCGCAAAGTCCCGGCGGCGTAGCCAATATTGAACCTTCAGACGTACATCGTTATGTCGTCAGTAAAAAGCTGCTCGGCGGACTCGATTTTATCCCCCATATAAGCTGCAAGGATATGAATGCCGATGCGATTACCTCTCTTCTGGCGGCGCACAAATCGGCAGGAGTCGAAAGTATTTTTGTTATTACAGGCGACAAGCCCATTTCGGCAAAGGGAGTGTTCGAACTCGAGTCGGTTAATCTGCTTAATATGATAACCGCTCTGAACAACAAGGCCTATATCTCTGCAAAGCCGCAGGAACTCGGTTCGGTGAAGCAGTTTTTTGCAGGAGCCGGAGTATCGCCTTTCAAGTATAACGAAGAATCGCAGATGCAGCAGTATTTCAAGATGGAAAAGAAAATCGCCTGCGGAGCGAAATTTTTGATTACGCAGGTCGGTTGGGATTGGAAAAAAAGTGTTGAGCTTTTGCGTTATATCGAAGAGGCGAATCTCGATACGCCGGTAATCGGCAACGTATATCTTTTGAGCACAATAACGCCTGCTCCGCGGCTGATGCACGATATAAAACTGCCGGGCTGTTTCGTCAGCGATGAGCTTCTTGCTAAAGTTTATTCCGAAAAAATCGACGGCCATATCGAACGTGCCGCCCAGCAGGTCGCGATGTACAAATCAATCGGAGCGGCAGGCGTCGATGTCGGCGGCGTGCCTAATTACGAGATATTCATAAAAATACTGGAACGCGCCGCCGAAATAGGCGATGACTGGCAGCAGTATAAGGACAATCTCTGCTGGCCCATGAAGAAGGCGTTTTATCTTTACGATGATGCCGGCGGCAGAACAAAACTGTTGAAAGCGAAAAAGACTTTCAATCATCGCTTCTTTAATCTTATGCACGCCGCGATGCTTGACCCGCAGCATAAGGGCTTTGGCTGCTTTAAAAAGACAATGAAATTTCTCGGCGCCGACAAAGGCAAAGGGTTCTGCTACAAGTCGTTTAATACCTTTGAGAAATCAGCCAAGTATCTAATGTTCGATTGTGAAGAGTGCGGCGATTGCTACCTGCCGGAAAATTTCAGCCTTTGCACCATAGGCGGATGTGAAAAGGGAATGGACAATGCACCCTGCGGCGACTCGACCGCTGACGGCAAATGCGGAAACAATCTCGATAGAGAGTGTATCGGCGACCGAATCTATAAAGCCGCAGCCGCTGAAAAAGGCGGGCTGGAAAAACTTCGGAAAATCATAAATAAACCGAGAAAACCCGAACTCGAACATACAGCGTCTATAATAAATTATCTTTTCGGCAGAGACCATACTATGAAAAATCCGCTTATCAGTATAGGCGAGCTTGTGCACGCCTCAATCCCAAAGACAGGCCAGATTATGAAGCAATTGCACGAGCTTGGCGCCGACGCCTTTACGCGCCCCAGTCCGGAATTGAATTATATAAAGGCTCTGATTGAATCGCAGGTCGCCGACGGCGCCGATTATATCGAAGTCAATATCGACCAGTTCGGCGAATTCGACCCGCAGTTGTCGGTCAAACTCATAAAAGAATATGTAAAGCTCATACGCAAATACGGCAAAGGCGTTCCGGTTTGCATCGACAGCAGCGACGATAACGTTCTGGTGGCGGGCCTTAAGGAATGGTACAACACAAGCGAAAAAGTTGCCGCTCCGCTGATTAACTCCATCAAAGATTACACCATCGATACGCTGATGCCGCTTAAAAAGCATTTCGATTATAAATTCATCGGCCTGCTTATAAGCGAAGACCCGCAGGCATCGAGCACTGTCGAAGGTCTTTATAATCTCGCCAAGAGAATTTACGATGCGGCGGTGAACAAATACGGCTTTAAGCCCGACGAGATATTTTTTGACTCGACCGTATTTCCGCTGGCAATCGATATGCCGATGCAGCCCGGCGCAATGAGTTTTACTTACAGGGCGTTCAACACCATAAAACGCATTAAGACAGACCCGCTGCTTAAGAAGTGTCATTTCTCGCTCGGCGTAACAAACTGTGTAAGAGACCTGCCTGCCAGAAGAATCGGCGTTACCCGTGCATATACCGAAGTGGCGATGCGATACGGCCTTGACGCCGCAATCGTAAACGTCGCGCATCAGCTCGGCATAAAACCGGCAGACCCAGAACTGGTAAAACTTGTCGAGGCGTTCGCTAATATGGACGGCGCAAGCGAAAGACTTACTGAATCTATGAAACTTATGAGCGAATTCTGCGCCAAGAACAGAAAAGCATCAATTTGAGGTACAACAGATGAAAATTGAAGAACGGTACGAAAAATGCAGCCGACTGCTGCGAGAATATAACCAGCGGCATCTCCTTACTTTCTGGGGGCAGCTTGACGAGGGCGGTAAAGACAAACTTTTGAAGCAAATTGAAGAGCTTGACTTCGAGGCGCTCGACGAAAAAATCCGTCGATATATAAAAAGTTCTTCCGCCGTGAAATTACCGGCGAAAATCGAACCTGTGCCGGAATATCCGGCTCTGCCTCAAAATGCCGAACAGGAGAAAAAATATGCCGAGGCAAAGCGTCTCGGCAGTGAGCTTTTATCGAAAGGAAAGGTCGCTGCGTTCGTCGTTGCAGGCGGGCAGGGTACAAGACTCGGCTTCGACGGGCCGAAAGGTGATTTTGTGATAACGCCGATTAAGAACAAGACTTTATTTGGGCTCTTCGCCGAAATGATAAAAGCATCCGGCGAAAAATACGACTTCGAGCCGAGATGGTACATAATGACGAGTCCGCTGAACCACGAACCGACCCGCAAAATTTTTAAAGATAACAACTTTTACGGCCTTAAAGAACAGAATATATTTATCTTTCAGCAGGGCACGGAAGTAAATTTTTCATCGGACGGTAAAATCCTGCTCGAAGAAAAAGATACGCTGGCGATCTCGCCGGACGGACACGGCGGAAGTCTAAAAGCGCTGTATAAAAGCGACGCAATTGCGGACATGAAAGCCGGCGGCATAGAATACATCAGCTATTTTCAGGTTGATAATCCCCTGATAAATATTTTCGACCCTCTTTTCATCGGACTGCACGTTATGGACGAATCCGAAATGTCTTCCAAGGCCCTGACGAAGGCCGGCCCATTCGAAAAGGTCGGTAATTTCTGTCTCGCTGACGGCAAAATGAAGGTAATTGAGTACAGCGATTTGCCCGCAAAGCTTGCGGAAAAGAAAAACTCTGATGGGTCGCTCGTTTTTTCGCTCGGCAGCATCGCGATACATATTATCAATCGTTCTTTCGTTGAGAAGCTCAACGCCGCCGGTTTTGCGCTGCCTTATCACAAGGCTGTTAAGAAAATATCTTACGTAGATTTGCAAATCGGTCAAAAAATAGAGCCGAAAAAACCGAACGGCATAAAACTCGAAACGTTTGTGTTCGACGCTTTGCCGCTCACGGGAAAATCTATTATCCTTGAAACAATCCGCAGCGAGGAATTCGCTCCAGTGAAAGAAGCCGAAAGCGAAGGCCACGACAATCCTGCAGTCGCAAAAAAGATGATGATTGCCCGATGGGCTTCGTGGCTGGCTCAGGCAGGTGTGCAAATTCCGAAAAAACCGGACGGCTCGATAGACTGCGTTATTGAAATCGCACCGTCTTTTGCGATATGCAGAGAGGATATAGAAAAAAGGAAGGACAAAATCCCTCAAATTAAATCAGGGGATACAGTTTATCTCGAATAGATCATTTGTCGGAAGCGTTTTTTTTATTTATCGTCTTTTTGCAGGTGTTCCTGTAGCCATTGCAGTTCCTGCTTTTTTTGTTGTTCGGCGAGAAGGTGTTCGAAGTGTTTTTTGCCCATCCATTCGACTTTCCCGTTCAGCCGCATTACGACATATCCGCCTTTCACCAGCCCCCTGTAATTCTTTACCGCATAGGTCAGAATTGTAGCATTCGGGTCGGCGTTGAATTCTATCCATTGTGCCCTGTACTGATAATTTCCGAGTCTTACGGCGCCGAGTCTTTCTACGTACTGCGTTACATACATAGTTGGAGGCAGTGAGCCGGTTTGTTGTTTGTATCTGAAAATTTCATCGCTCAGAATATTCATTGCCCTCATAGCTTCGGAACGGTTAATGGTATCTTTAATGTTCGCGAATCCGACAACCATAGCTATCGTAAAGGTTAATACCGTTACGACGTTGGCAACAAGTTTTTTTTGCTGAGTATTCACTGTAAAATCTGCCTTAAAGCCGATTCCTATTTTATCATCACTCGGCTGTCTTTAACAACCAGTTTTTCCGCCGCGAAAAGTCTTATCGCTTCCGGATACGCGATGCATTCCTGCTCGAACACTCTTGCCGCCAGTCTGTCCGCATCGTCGTCGTCCATAACCGGACAGGTCCGCTGAAGAACAATCGGGCCTTTGTCATATTCATTCGTACAAAAGTGTACCGTACAGCCGCTGATTTTGCAACCGGTCTTTAAAACAGCCTCGTGAACGTAATGCCCCCACATTCCCTGTCCGCCGAAAGCGGGCAGCAGGGCCGGATGAATATTCATTACCCTGTTCTTGAACTCTGGCGGAATCTGCCAAAGGCAAAGCCAGCCCGCCTGAAGAACAAGGTCAACTTTCGCCGCAAGAAGGGTTTTTCTTATCTTTTCGCTGAAACATTCGATATCCGGAAAATCTTTTTTCCTGATTATCTCCAGCAGCAGTTTCGCCGCCTTGGCCTTTTCGACTCCCGCCGTCTCCGACCGCGAGGATATAACAGTTGCTATCTCAGCGTTCAGTTCTTTTTGTTTTATAAGTTTCTGAATATTTATCATCGTTCTGCCTGAGCCGCTGATAAGAATGCCCAGCCGAATATGTTTTGTTTTTTCGTTTTTCGGTTTTTCTTCGATATCCTTGCCGGCGTCGATTGCGCGGTTTACAAGTTTATCGGCAAGCTTGTTTTTCTCCCGCCGAATATGCGTTATCTGCCAGTTTTTAATTTCAGCCAGTAAATCAAGACACTGATTGTAAATCTCCCTGAGATTTTCGTTTTTAACTTTGTACTCGCCGTTGATTTGCTTAACCATCAGTTCGCTGTCGCTGAAGATTTTTATTTTTTTCGCGTCGAGCGACACGGCTTTCCGCAATGCCTCGGCCAGTGCAGTGTATTCGGCGATATTATTGGTGGCGTTCGGTAGAAATTTCGCCTCTGCGCAGATTTGTTTGCCCGCAGGGTCGCAAATTATAAACGCTCCGGCGGCAGGGCCGGGGTTGCCTCTGCTTCCGCCGTCGGTGTAAATGGTTAGGGCTTCTGCCAAACCTTTAAATCTCCGTCTGTTTGATATACAAAATCCGCGTACAATTCGGACAGCGGATAACCTCATCGCGGCTCATCAGCGTATTTGCCGTCTCCGTGGTGAGCGTCATAAAGCATCCGCCGCACGTATAGATTCCGCTTCGGTTGTCGGGCAGTTCGATTTCCGCCATTGCTTCACCGTCATAAGTTTCAGCGACTCTTTTGAAAGTTTCCAGCGCGGCGGCGGGAACTTCATTGGCGGCCTGCTGCCACTGATGCTCAATTTGGGCGATTTCGTCTTCGTATTTTTTCGCCTGCTCTTCGGTTACTCTGCGAATCTCGGCAATCTCATCTTTTGCCTGTTCGATTTGCTGTTTTATCTGGTCGCACTGGGTCTGGTCGGCGTCGATATTTTTCATCAGTTCGAGTGCCTGGCTTTCGACCTTGCTGCTGTCGGCCTTGGTAATGTTAAGCTCGGTCAGTATTGCGGCGTATTCCTTATTGCTTTTGGCGACGTTCAGCGCAGCACGGTATTTGGAAAGGGTCTCTTCGGTGCTTTTCAGTTCGAGTTCGAGACGGTCGGCCTGAATCCTTGTGAGCTGAATTTCCTCCTGCTTGGCCTGAAGCGAGTTTTGGAGAGTACGCAGTTCGTTTTCCTTGATTATAACATTTCTGCGACAGCGGGTCAGCTTGGCTTTTGCCGCCCGTAAACTGTTTTCAACACTTTGAAGTTTTACCAAAGCATCGAGTACCGTTCCCATTAACGCTCCTTAAATTGATAAAGACGAAAATACTGAACCCATCATTATGAATAAAACCGCGTAATTTTCAATAAAAATTTTTGTTTTTTTATCCCGTTTGCCGCAATATACTTATAAATTCCTATAAAAATAAGGTTAAGGAGTCGTTTTGAAGCCCCAACTTACAGCCCCTGCGGGCACTTATGAAAAGCTTATCTGGGCCGTTCGGTACGGAGCCGATGCCGTCTATTTCGGCCTCGATTTCGGCTCTTTAAGGGCTTATGCGGGAAATTTCACACTCGCTCAGGCCGCAAAAGCCCTCGATTATCTCCATAAAAACGGCAAAAAGGGCTATATTACCCTCAATATTTACCCCTTCAGCGATGAATATGCCAAATTGCTTGATATCGCCGCCCAGCTTGCGGATATGGGCGCCGATGCGATAATTGTCTCGGACATAGGCCTGATTTTCGAGCTTAAAAAAGCCGGCATTAAAATCCCAATCCATATAAGCACTCAGGCCAGCACCACCAGCAGCCAAACCGTCCTTGCCTATGCCCAGCTTGGCGCAGCAAGAGTAAACCTCGCAAGAGAATTATCGCTCGAACAAGTAAAACAGATTTGCAAAGACACTTCGCACTCCGGCATCGAGCTTGAAGTTTTCATTCACGGAGCGGTGTGTTTTTCGTATTCCGGCAGATGCGCCATCAGCGATTATCTTACCGGCAGAAAAGCAAACAGAGGCGAATGTACCCATCCGTGCAGATGGGGATATTTTCTCGTCGAGGAAAAAAGACCGGACGAATACTTTCCTGTCTTCGAGGACAGCCGAGGCCAATATCTTTTCAACAGCAAAGACCTTGCGCTGTTCGAATATGTCGAACCTCTCGCAAAGGCAGGTGTAAGCTCGTTCAAAATCGAAGGCAGAATGAAATCGGTGCATTATCTTGCCTCGCTCGTTTCGCTTTACAGACAGTTAATCGACGGCAAAAAAATCAGTAAGGAAGATTGTCTCGAACTTCTCGCCAGAGTCAAAAACAGGGGCTACTCTACAGGCTTTATGAAAGGCTCGATTATGCCCGACGATTACAGTTATGAAAAGAGCCAGTCGAAATCAGGAGCCGTTTTCGTAGGCGATATTGTCGATGAAAAAACTGAACAGGGCTGCATCTGCCATGTACGAAATAAAATCCACGCTGGCGAAAAACTCGAAGTCTTAACGCCCGCCGGCGAGATTTCAGAGATTACAATGCCGAATCCCTTAAAAACAATCGACGGCAAATCGGCGGAATTTATTAACAATCCCCAAAAGATTTTATTGGAGCAGAAATTGCCCCCTTATTCGATTTTACGCAGGATAGCCGAATAACCGCGATGGTTTAAATATTATATAAAATAGCTCTTGAAAGCGGCGGGTTATTTCTCTAAAATTCGCTCAACTGAAACGTAAGGAGTTTTATCAGGGATGTACGTAATACCGGCCATAGACTTGCTTGGCGGCAAATGTGTTCGGCTCGTTCAGGGCGAATACAACCGCTATATAAATTACGAACCTGACCCGGCCAAAAAAGCTGTCGAATTCAAACAGGCCGGCGCAGATTGGCTCCACATCATAGATCTCGATGGCGCAAAAATCGGAAAATGCGTCAATATCGACGCCATTCGCGATATCGTTCAATCCGCAAAGGACCTCAAAATTCAGGTCGGGGGCGGCATCCGCGACAGGGACAGCATCACAAAAATTCTCGATATGGGCGCAACAAGGGTAATTCTCGGCACAAAAGCCGTCAGCGATTTCAATTGGTTCAGCGATGTCGTAAAGGAGTTCGCGGGAAAAATCGTCCTCAGTCTCGATGCAAGGGGAAGCAGAATCGCTACTGAAGGCTGGCTAAAAGACAGTTCGCACGAACTTATCGATTTTGCGAAAAAGGCCGCCGCGCTTCCGCTTGACGCCCTCATTTATACCGACATTAATAAAGACGGTATGCTTTCAGGCCCCAATATCGACAGGACAAAAGCCCTTGCCGAAGCGATAAATCTCCCCGTCATCGCTGCCGGCGGAGTTACGACTATCGAGGATATCCAGAAGCTTGCCGATACCAGGGTTATTGCCGCCGCCATTGTCGGCAGGGCACTCTACGAAGGCACTTTAAACCTCGCCGAAGCCGTAAAATTGACAAAAAAATAGATGCTTGACTTTAGTACTGACACGCCCCATAATCCCAATAAGATATAGATCGCAATCGTGCAAGGAAAAAACGTAAAGCATTATGGATAGAAAAGAAGCATACAAGGATTTTACAAAGCGTTTTAAACTGCTCATTAGTAAGCACCCTGATATGATTACAACGACATTCAGCAATATTTTTTACGATGCGTCTCATTGGAAATAAGACTCATGGCGACCTTGCTGAAATTGCCATCGCCGAGTTTATCAATCAATATATGTACGATTTTAAGTCTGCTCATGTTGGCAAAGCCAATTTTATATCAAAAGCTAAAGAAGAAGACATTACGATAACAAATGAACTCACCAAAATTGAAATTCCAGTCAGCTTGAAAGCTTATGGGGCAGGCCCATTACAATTATCAACTAATAAAAACGCAAATATGTTCCAGTGCTTAGAGCAGGGGCACCAAGATGTTCGCGGAAAAGAAAACATCCAAAAGATTGTTCAAAATCCAGCTTTTGCTGAATTTAGCAATATTAATGCCTTGCCGTTGATATATAACGAGAAAAAACTATGTTGCAACATTCTTGTATTCGATTATGACCGTGCAATAGAACAAACCTCACGAATTGTACGAGAGGACACTGGAAAAGGCAGGAAGCACCCTGTTTACAGATTCTACGATTCGGTAGGTGATTACGTGTGCGAAGTTCGATATGGCGATGCTACTGCAAATGCATTGCAACGTGGTTTATGGACGCACACTATGCATGGGTTCAAGTATTTTGATAGCCTCACAAATGGATGGATTAACTACTCACATAACCATATATTAGTTAAATTATTTTCTCACGCCCTTGTTTCATCAAGTGCGGGACATGCATCAGCGTTAGAGAAAATTAAAGAAGATATTGCTGTTTTGAAAAAGAAAGCAGGGCTGTCAAAATGATAGACACTCTCTCACTGTTCAGCGAAGAGATTACAGAAACCTCTACCACAGAGGGCATCAAATATGCAGGCTCAAAGTTGAAACTCCTTCCTTATATTTTACGACTCATTAAAAAAACGGATGCAGAAATTATTTTGGATGGTTTTGCAGGCACTACAAGAGTTTCACAGGCTCTGGCAAAAAAGGGCTATCAGGTTATATGCAATGATATAGCGGTCTGGTCGAAAGTTTTCGGCACTTGTTATCTGCTCAATAAAAAGAAAAAACAGGATTACCAGGAACTCATAAATCATTTAAATTCACTGCCGCCTGTTGAGGGTTGGTTCACGGAAAATTATGGCGGCCTGCCAAATTCAGGTTGTGCAATTCAGTCAGATGGACTTAAAAAACCGTTTCAGGTACACAACACAAAAAAACTTGACGCAATCAGAGAAGAGATTGAACAGCTTTCGCTATCCAAAGTCGATAAGGCAGTTGCACTAACCAGTCTGATTCTTGCTCTTGACCAAGTTGATAGCACGTTGGGACATTATGTATCTTATTTACAGGATTGGTCGCCTCGTTCCTATAACAACCTTGCTCTTAGGGTGCCGAATATTTTTGTGTCCGATTGTGAACATCAGGTTTACCAAAAAGATATTTTTGATATTGTGCAAAATGTTTCGGCAGACCTTGCATATTTTGATCCACCTTACGGTTCAAACAATGATAAAATGCCGCCAAGCCGTGTAAGATATGCTTCTTATTATCATTTGTGGACGAGTATAATTCTTTATGATAAGCCTGAACTTTTTGGTAAGGCTAAAAGGAGAAAGGATACTTCAGATATAATAGCAGCCTCCGTATTTGAAGAATTTCGTAAAAACCGTAACGGCAGATTTATTGTTATAGAAGCTATTGAACGACTGATACAAATGACGAATGCGAAATGGATTATTTTGTCGTATAGTTCCGGCGGCAGAGCAACTGCGGACGAGTTAAATCAGGTTATTGTAAACAATGGTGAACTTCTCGATGTTGTCGAAGTGGATTATAAAAAAAATGTCATGGCGGATATGAAATGGACAAACGAATGGATTGGCGATAGCGAAAAGCCACATCGTGAATTCTTATTCCTTATCGAAAAGAGATAAACTGGCTGAAGTTCAGTACAGACAGAAATGAGGGGAATTCTCAAATGTTATTTCAAAATCGACGACCTATGACCCCCTAAACCTCATCTGTTGTACCCTGAAATTCCTTTGACCCCGCACCTTTCTTTACTTATTTATTCAAATTATTTCCAAAGGTGTGGGGTTGACTATTCCGCCTAAAGTCATTATACTATTCGACTTAAATAATCCAGTCGGTTTTCACGGAGGTAGAAATGCATAAAGACAGAATTTTTTTAGAAGGCATTACTTTCGACGATTGCCTGCTTGTTCCTGCAAAAAGCGACTTTGTGCCCGCGCAAGCTGATACCTCGACAAGACTTACGAACAATATCAATATCAACATCCCCATAGTTTCAGCCGCGATGGACACCGTTACAGAATCGGCCCTTGCAATAGCACTGTCCCAGGAAGGCGGTATCGGAATAATCCACAAAAACCTTACTGTAGAAGCCCAGTGTCGGGAAGTGGCCAAGGTAAAACGCAGTGAAAACGGTATTGTTCTCGACCCGGTTATTCTGAGTCCGAACCAGACCGTCCAGCAGGCACGCGAGGTTATGACCGAGCAGAACATCTCCGGCATCCCGATTATCGACGGCAAAAAAGTCGTCGGCATACTCACTCATCGCGACCTGAAATTCCTCAGGGACGACAGCGTTAAAATCAGCGATGTTATGACCAAAGACGTTATCAATGCCCCCGCCGATACAACTCTTGAACAGGCAAAGGATATTCTGCAAAAGCATAAGGTCGAAAAACTTCTGCTTGTCAACGGCAGCGATGAGCTTGCAGGCCTGATTACGATGAGGGATATAGACCGTTACCAGAAATTTCCCAATGCCGTCAGAGACTCACGCGGCAGATTAAGAGTCGGTGCAGCCGTCGGCGTAAAAGACTTCGAAAGAATCGAGGCGTTAATAAAGGCTGAGGTCGATGTAGTTGTTGTCGATACCGCTCACGGCCATTCGCAGAACGTCATCGACACCGTAAAGGAAATTAAGAAAAATCACAAAATAGATGTAATTGCAGGCAATATCGCAACTCCTGAAGCGACCGAAGATTTAATCAAGGCAGGCGTAAACGCCGTCAAAGTCGGCATCGGCCCCGGTGCGATTTGCACTACTCGCGTTGTCAGCGGCGTCGGCGTCCCGCAAATCACCGCTATTATGTCTTGTGCATCGGTCGCACAAAAACACAATATACCGATTATCGCTGACGGCGGCATAAGGTTCAGCGGCGATATCACTAAAGCCCTTGCCGCAGGGGCCTCCAGCGTTATGCTCGGCTCGCTTCTCGCTGGCCTTGCCGAAAGCCCCGGCCTTTTGGTCATATATAAAGGAAGACAGTTCAAGGAATATCGAGGTATGGGTTCGCTCGGTGCGATGGTCAAAGGCTCTGCCGACAGGTACGGCCAGAGCAGTTCCGCCGGCAAGGACAAACTCGTACCCGAAGGCGTTGAGGGCAGAGTTCCTTATCGCGGCCTGCTCGGCGATTTCGTCTATCAGCTCGTCGGCGGCTTAAGGGCCGGTATGGGTTATTGCGGAACGCCTACTATCGAAGAGCTTCGCACAAAGGCAAAATTCGTCCGCGTCAGTGCCGCAGGCGTAACCGAATCCCATCCGCACGATATTTTGATTACGAAAGAATCGCCTAACTACTCGACAAGAGATATACTTGAAGACTGATTTGAAAATATATGAATGAAACAATTGTCATTATCGACTTCGGCAGTCAATATGGCCAATTAATCGCGCGTCGCGTCCGCGAACACAACGTCTATTCTGTAATTCATCAGCCATCAGTTTCCGCAAAACAGCTTTCCCAAATCGAAAATCTCAAAGGCATAATCCTTTCCGGCGGCCCTGCAAGCGTCTATGCCCCGAATGCCCCGACCTGTGATGAAAAGATTTTCGCTCTCGGCGTTCCGATTCTCGGCATCTGCTATGGTATGCAGTGGGGCTGCAAAGTCCTCGGCGCTAAAATCAATCCCGCAAAAAGCAGGGAATACGGCAGAGCGGTTATATCTATCACGGACTCGAACGATTTATTTGCCGCCGTTGGAGAGACAGCGACCGTCTGGATGAGTCACGGCGACCAGGCCGAAAATCTCGGCAGGGATTTCGAGACTATCGCGAACACAAAAACCTGTCCGCACGCGGCCGTCAGAAATAAAACCAAAAAATTCTTCGGCCTCCAATTCCATCCCGAAGTCAGCCACACGCCAAAAGGCAATATAATGATGAGGAATTTTTTGTACGACATCTGCCTCTGCCGCGGCGACTGGCAGATGAAGGATTTCGCCGAATCTGCGGTCGAAAAAATCAGAACACAGGCAAAATCCGGCACGGTTATTTGCGGCCTGAGCGGCGGCGTCGATTCTGCCGTTACTGCCGCCCTCGTCCATAAAGCTATTGGCGACAGACTGAAGTGTATCTTTGTCGATAACGGCTTGTTGCGGAAAAACGAGCGTCAGCAGGTCGAAAGCACTTTCAGGGACCATTTTCATATCGACCTGCACACCGTCGATTGGAGCGGCCGGTTCCTTGCCGAGCTTAAAGGCGTAACTGACCCGCAGGAAAAAAGAAAAATCATCGGCCGCGAATTTATCGAGGCCTTCAAATCCGAATCGAAAAAAATCCCCGATGCGAAGTTTCTCGCTCAGGGCACGTTATATCCCGATGTAATCGAGTCCGGCAGCAAGGACGGCAACCTCGCCGCCAACATCAAACTTCATCACAATGTCGGAGGTCTGCCCGCCCAGCTTGGCTTCGAGCTGATTGAACCGCTGCGGGATTTATTTAAGGATGAGGTTCGGCTCCTCGGCGAATATCTCGGCCTGCCGCAGGATATCGTCTGGCGTCATCCTTTCCCCGGCCCCGGCCTTGCCGTCAGAATCATCGGAGAAATCACGGAGGAAAGACTCGCAATTTTAAGAGCCGCCGACGAAATTCTTATCGATGAGATTAAATCCGCCGGCCTTTACGGAAAACTTTCTCAGACCCTTGCCGTGCTTTTGCCGGTCGCCACCGTCGGCGTTATGGGCGATGAAAGAAGTTATGACAATATTATCGCGATTCGTTCCGTCGATACCGCCGATTTTATGACCGCCGATTTCTCAAGAATCCCTTATGACATCCTCGCCGTCATCGCCAACAGAATAATAAACGAAGTTCGAGGCATAAACCGCGTCGTCTATGACATAAGCTCGAAACCGCCTGCCACAATTGAATGGGAATGACAATGAAATCTATGATTATTTTTTTATTGTTATTTGTGTTTAGCTGTTCAGCTTTTGCAGCTGAAGTCAATGATGCCAATGCGACAACTTCCGCAACCGGCAATTTCAAACAGGACGCAAAAGCCTTTCCGAATGTCGTTTGGGAAGACGCGAAAAAAACTTTTTTGGACAGTGATAATTTACTGTTCCTTCTTATGGCCGGCGGCGGCAGTATCGCGCTGCAGGACAGAGCCGATGAAAGGATTGCAGACCATTTCAAAGAAAACGGCAAAATGTCGAAGGATTTGGACAAGTTCACTGACATCGTCGGCGGCCCCGGTATCCACTTCGCCGCAACCGGAATTTGGTACTTGCTCGCCGCAAACAATAAAGACGACATAAATATCCAGCGAAGCTGGATAATGTTCAGGGCTTTGACCGTTACCGGCGCAACGACCTTGCTGCTCAAGGGCACTGTTCAGAATCACACTCCAAACGGCAAGGACTGGGCCTGGCCAAGCGGCCACACATCGAGCTCGTTTGCTGTCGCTGCGGTTCTCGATGAATTTTACGGCCCGAAAATCGGAATCCCCGCTTATCTCGGCGCAGGTTTCGTCGGCTATCGTATGATGGAGTCGGGCGACCATTGGGCTTCTGACGTCCTTTTCGGCGGCGTACTCGGCTACATCGTCGGACACGCCATTGCCGGCGAAAACACACCGCTCGAGCTGGCAGGTTTCAAGGTCCAGCCCCTTGTTACGACCCTTCACGCAAAACCCTCGGCGGGTATCGCTTTTGGAAAAAGATTTTAAGAGAAAAACTACAAAAAAACCGGTTATCAGTATAAAAAACACGCAAATTTTAACACAAAAAGACTCCATTTCCCTTAAATGCAAATCGCCTCTTGCCCCTCAATTTCGCCTCTCTATTGTTTTTAGGTTTTGGCCTCTCGGCGGATTTGTTTTGACAATGTCAGTCCGATATAGTACAATTATAAAATTAATATATATGTGATAAATAACAAGGAAACGCAAGTTCCGCTTGTTTTTAAAAGCATATTTTTTTCATCTCTCACGCTGGCCGTCAGGCTGGAGGAAATTTTCGATGTTTGATTTTAGGAAGGTTTTGCAGTTATACGGTACATCTGCGGCTCCGGATGGAAGACTAGATGCTGTTTATTCGCCGCGTTTCGGCCGGGCGTACCGAAGCAGTTTTACTCTGCCTATGACGACAGAGTTTTCAACCAAGCTGTGCGTCTTGCTCATAACGGCTATGATTATCCTCGGCGGTTTTCAGACCGTCGCCGATTTCAGATATATGCTCGATGAGCTTCGCGCGACAAACAGCGGCTGGCTTATTTTCTACGCCTTTCGCGCTCTCGTCATAGCTAATATTATAGTCTTCCTGTGGCGCATCCTGCTCGTGTTAGGTTATAAGCCCGCTCCGAGTCTTTCCGACGCCAAGCTTCCCGTATGCACGATTATCATTCCCGCATATAACGAAGGCAGACAGGTCCTCAAAACCCTGCGAAGCGTTCTCAAGAGCGATTATCCCGCCGACAAACTGCAAATCATAACCGTCAACGACGGCAGCGCAGATGATACTCTCGTCTGGATGAAAAAAGCCTGCGACGAATCTTTCGGCAGAATTGAAATGATTAACTTCGAAAAAAACCGCGGCAAACGAGCCGCACTCTACGAAGGCATCATCCGCAGCAAAGGCCAAATCATCATAACAATCGACAGCGACTCCATCATCGACCGCAAAACCCTGCGGAGGATGGCAAGCCCGTTTATCAATCCGCAGGTCGGCGCCGTCGCAGGCAACGTCCGAGTCCTCAACCGAAGAGACGGCATCATCCCCAAAATGCTCGACGTTACTTTCGCTTACAGCTTCGATTTCATCCGTGCAAGCCAAAGTATGGTCAACACCGTCTTTTGTACCCCCGGCGCATTAAGCGCATATCGAAAGAGTGTAATACTTAAAGACCTTAAGAGCTGGCTCAACCAGACCTTTCTCGGCAGGCCCGCAACTATCGGCGAAGACAGAGCGATTACAAATATCGTCCTTCGCAACGGCTACGATGTAAAATTTCAGTCCAACGCCGTCGTTTATACGATGGTCCCGACAGAATACAAACAGCTTTGCAAAATGTTCCTTCGATGGGCAAGAAGCAACGTCCGCGAAACTTTCGTAATGCTCAAATACATATTCAAAAAATTCCGCACAGGTCCCGCAGGCGGCGCAAGAGTTAACTTCATCGTCTCTTGCATCAATCCGCTCATATCGAGAGTATTGTTTTTCACCGTCGTCGGCTGGCTTGTCGTTCAGCCTTATGTTTATCTGTCGCAGCTCCTCTTCGGCGGTGCCGTCGCCTCGACTGCGCCTGTGGTTTTCTATCTCCTCCGACGCAGAAGTTCCGAAGCGGTTTGGGCCTATGTTTACGGCTGGTTCTGGCTCGTCGGTTTATGGTGGATTAGCGTCTGGGCGATTCTGACGATGAGAAACGGAAAATGGCTCACGCGTGATTTGCCCGTCGGCACTAAACCGCCGTTCGCAAAATTCATCGAGCGACTCCGTCTCCGCGCAGCTTAATAAAATACTGTCATTCCGAGCGCAGCAAAGCGAAGTCGGGGAATCTCATTATTTAAAGTTCGATATTGGAAGTTAATTATTCAAACATCACCGCCGTAGGCGGTTCCTCAATTTTTATTTTTGATTTTTAATATTTGATTTTACTTTGAGCTTAAAATCAAAAACACTCCCGCCAAAACTCCGCACAGCGCTATCGCCTTATAACCGGGCCTCAACTCTTTAAACAGCAATATCCCCCCCAGAAACGAAACCAATATGCACCCGCATCGAAGCGTAGAAAGCATCGCAATCAGCGAACCCTCGTAAGCCAGCGCCTTGAAATACGCAAAATCCGCGACAATCAGAAATATCCCGATTAACGGAATACTCCACCGCCACACAAAAGGCACAATATTTTTCCTCGCTCCAAGCCGCGATATAATCATCGTCGGCCCAAGCAGCACAATCAGATAGATAAAGAACCACGCCTGCACGAGCATCGGCGAATAATCGAGCGTCTGAATAAGGTATTTATCGTATAGTCCGCTGCACGCCCCGAGTACCGTCGCCAGAAAAACGAATCCGACCCACTTATCCCGCCGAAAGCTGATGCCCTCTTTATTGCTTATTATCGAAAACAGATAATACGACACTATCATCGTAATCAAGCCGGCATATTGCAGAATGCTCGGCTGTTCGTGGGAAAGCAGTATTGCACCGAGTAGCGTCCACAATGGCCCCGACGCACCTATCGGCGTCGCTATCGATATCGGAAGATTTTTCAAAGCCGAGTAGCTCAAAACCCACGCAAGAAATACGATTGCCGACTTGGCGAAAAGATGTAGGTGGCCGACAAGACTTGTCGATGGAATATACAATCCGATTTTCACCATATATTCAGGCTCGATTGCCGACAGCACAATAAAAGGCACGAACAGAATTGCCGCCAATGCCGTCGAGTAAAGCAGTACCGGCAAGACAGCGTTCTTTTGCAGTGAATGTTTCTTGCTTATATCGTATAAGCCCAGAAACAGGGCGGAAAACACACCGAGATATAGCCACATATATTCGTTTCATTTCTTCAAAAACAATGTTTATATTCCGAAAGCCCCCGGCTTTACCTGTCCTGTGGATGCCTGGGGTACATAGAACCAAAGATTATATACGATAAAACCCCAAAAATCAATAGGAGGCGGGTTGTCCCCGCCGCCTCGTCATTGCGAGGAGGAAAACGACGAAGCAATCTTAACGTAACCGTTAAACGTAAGACGTAACGAGCCTCGTAACCTCAGCCGATTTTCGTTCCTTACCTCCTTACCTCCTTACTTCTTTACTTCTTTTACCTTTTGTTCTTATTCCTTATGCTCTTCTGTCCTTATTTCATACAAATCCCCGCCCAGCAGCAGACTTCTATAAGGCTCTTTCCTGAATATCTCGAAGTTCAGCGGCGCGTATTCTTCGTCTCCGTTTGCGAGTATGAATTTATCTCTTGCCGCCGCCGCTACTACCAGTCCGTAAGGCGTTAGCGGACTGTAAAAACTGTGCCGTTTGTGTTCTGATATATATGCGGCGCAGTAAATTTTTTCGCCTTTTTTGTTTTTGCGCGTATGTACGCCGATGAATCCTGTCGAGTTTTTCAATATTCGGTTGAGCATATTTTGTCTGTGTGTCGCGATTCGCAGATTGTCTTTCTGGTTATTCAGCGGGTTCCTGTCCCGATGGTCAACGACTTTGCCTTTTTTTGCGCGCATAATTATACGCGCCAGCGACTTTGTTCTTCTTGTTTTTCTGTCCCGTGCGTAAACGTGCCCGTCTTTGGTCAGGATTAGAGTTGAGTTTTTGATTTTCGGATTATGGAAATCTTCCTTGTCCATCAGGACATCTTTCCCCGCCACTTTTCTTATTACATAATTGGATTGTTTTTGAATCATTCTAAATTCTCCCGCCTGCGTATTTTTTTACTGATAACTGATAACCGTTAACTCAAATTGTTAATTTTCCACTTAATAATTTGCACATTATACCATATTCCCAACAAAAAGTCAACGAAAAACGGATTTTTTACTAAAAAATCCGCCCTGAGCGTAGTCGAAGGGGTCTCTACCTATTAAAAAACAGCAAAAATGTCACCCTGAACGAAGTGAAGGGTCTAATCCTAAAAAAGTGTCATCCTGAGCGGGAATCCATAATATTTCGTCCGTGTTTTGCCGCTGAAAAATCCCTCACAACAAATCCTCACTACAAATCCTTACTACCAAACCCACTCCCTGACCTAATCCTCACTACCCTCGTTTCCTTGCTTCCTTACTTCTTTTGCCCTTATGATTTAAACCATAAACCACGGCAGAACCGTTATGTCTTTAAAAATTGTCGGACTGTTTCCTCCGTAAATTAGAACAGCCGGAGAATTTGCCCCCTCCGTTAGTTTCCGCCAATACTCAAGTCCCTTAAAGAAATCGGTATTTATGGTCTGGCCGGATTTTATCTCTATGGGCAGAATCTTCGTCCCTTGTTCGAGCAGTAAATCAATTTCGTTATGGTTTGAATCTCTGAAATAATACATAGCAGGCTGCTTGCCTGTATGATAATAGCTTTTGTATATCTCCGATATTACCCACGATTCGAAAATAGCCCCGCGGGCCGAATGAACCATCAATTCCTCAGGTTTTTGTATGCCTAAAAGGTAGCACAGAAGGCCGCTGTCGAGAAAATACAGCTTCGGCGATTTTATCAGCCGTTTATTGAAATTCTTATAATAAGGCCGGAGCAATTTTACTATAAAGCTTGTTTCAAGTATCGAAATCCACCGTTTGACTGTCTTGGTATCTAACCCGCAATCGTTGCCTAACGATTGTGTATTTAATAATTGACCGGTTCTGCCGGCGCATAATCTTACGAATCGTGTAAACGTTTCGAGGTCGCTGACATTGACTATGCTTCGCACATCTCTTTCTATATAGGTCTGTATATAGTTTGCGAGCCATTGCTGCGGAGGAATATGTTTATCGTATATTCGCGGATAGCCGCCTGTCCATATTGTCTCGAACAAATCTGCTTTGTTGCCTTGTTCGGGTTTTGCTTCTCTCTTGTCTGAAAGTTTATCGAAATCGAATGGCCTTCTCCCCGCCAGTTCAGAATACGAAAAAGGCAGAAGATAATGAATCGCGCATCGGCCGGCAAGCGACTGGCTTATCTTTTCCAGAAGAAGAAAATTTTGAGAGCCGGTTAATATATACTGTCCCTGCTTGTCGGCCTGGTCAACAATCCCCTGTATATACGAAAACAAATCCGGCACTCGTTGAGCTTCATCGAGGATTACCTGTCGGCTGCCGAATTGCCCTAAGAAACCTTTGGCGTCCTCCATTGCTAAAGTTCGGTTCGATGGGTCTTCAAGGGAAATATAATCCGCTTTGGGGAAAGTTGCTTTTACTAATGTAGTTTTGCCGGATTGACGCGGGCCGGTTAAGGTGAGGATTGGAAAATAATTGACCGAGTTTTCAAGAACAGATTGTAAATGCCTTTTAATCATTATGCTATATTGGAATCCAATTCCATATTTACATACTATAATGTCTTTATCGGTAATATTCAACTATTTAATGATAATAAGTTTAATTTATTATTATAAACAGACGTAGTACATCTTTATTGTCTTTAAAAATCTATTTAAAAAATATTTTTTTTAACTTTCTTATTTGCATTTTTTTTACTCCTCTTTATACTGTTAAATTCGCTTTTAGCGGAATTTTATCAGGGAGTCCCTTTACATTTTTTGTAAAGAGACCGTAAATACTGTTGTATCAGTATTGATATACGCGTTAAATGGTTTGGTTGTTGTTGAGTCGTTTTTTTAACGTAACCTTTTTTAACGATGGACGAAACGAGCCTCGCAACCGACAGACGCTTTACGATATTTATGCTGCTGCTGTAGCTCAGTCGGTAGAGCGCGTCCTTGGTAAGGACGAGGTCATGGGTTCAAATCCCATCAGCAGCTGGATTTACAATTTGACCTGTGGAAACAGGCTTGACGGTTAAATGGTTAAAAGCCGCCATAATGGCTTGTTGAGATAAAACTTAATAACGGATTTTGGTACAATTTATAAAAGCAAATTGGAGGTTATCACAATATGGCTAAGGAAGTATTTGAACGGAAAAAACCGCACGTTAACGTTGGTACCATCGGGCATGTTGACCATGGCAAGACCACGCTTACCGCTGCGATGACGAAGGTTATGGAGCTCAACGGCTTGAGCAAATTCAAATCTTATGACGACATTGCCAAGGCCTCGGAGTCGCAGGGCCGTCGCGACCCGACAAAGATTTTGACGATTTCTACTGCTCACGTCGAGTATGAAACGGCCAATAGGCATTATGCTCACGTTGACTGTCCGGGCCACGCCGACTATGTTAAGAATATGATTACTGGTGCCGCTCAGATGGACGGTGCTATTCTTGTGGTTAGTGCTTATGATGGCCCGATGCCCCAGACAAGAGAGCACATCCTGCTCGCTCGTCAGGTAAACGTGCCTAAAGTTGTTGTCTTCCTTAATAAGGTTGACCTTGTTGATGACCCTGAGCTTCTCGAACTCGTCGAAATGGAAGTCAGAGACTTGCTCAACAAATATGACTTCCCAGGCGACGAAACGCCGATTATCAGAGGCTCTGCCAGTATCGCTATGAATGCTACAAAGGCTGATGACCCCGCCTGTGCTCCGATTGTTGAGCTCCTCAAGGCTATGGACGAGTATATTCCGATTCCCGAACGCGAAGTTGACAAACCTTTCCTTATGCCGATTGAAGATGTGTTCAGTATTAAGGGTCGTGGTACGGTAGGTACCGGCCGTATTGAACGCGGCATTGTTAAGGTTGGCGAAGAAATCGCCATCATCGGCTTGAACAAGGAAACCAGAAAGACTGTCGTTACTGGCGTTGAGATGTTTAACAAGACTCTCGACCAGGGCCAGGCTGGCGATAACGTCGGTCTGCTTATGAGAGGTGTTGAGAAGAACGAGCTTGAGCGTGGACAGGTTGCTGCTGCTCCAGGCTCGATTACTCCTCACACGCACTTTGACGCGGAAGTGTATGTTTTGACAAAAGAGGAAGGCGGAAGGCATTCTCCGTTTTTTGCCGGTTATAAGCCTCAGTTTTATTTTAGGACTACTGATGTCACAGGTGCTGTAAAGGCCATTAAGTCTCGTGAAGGAAAGCCTGCTGAAATGTGTATGCCGGGCGACAACATTGCGATGGAGGTTGAGATTATATCCCCGATTGCTATGGAAGATGGTTTACGTTTTGCTATTCGTGAAGGTGGCAGGACTGTTGGTGCTGGCGTTGTGATTAAGGTTATAAAGTAGAATGGCAAAATCTAAAAAAAGGGAAGATGCTTGGCTTGAGTGTAAGGAATGTGGTCAGCGCAACTATCGTACACAGATTAATGTTTCGCAGGGTACGCCTAAGCTGGAGCTTAAGAAGTTCTGTAAAAAGGAAAGAAAGCGGACTGTTCACAAGATAAGGCGTAAGTAGCCTTTTATTATGGACTATGGCGGTCGGCATCTCTTTTGATATTGGTGCTGTAATCGGCTGGTTATTTCTATGTGATGGATAGGTCGATTGATATTAAAAATAGGCCAGTAGCTCAATTGGCAGAGCGTAGGTCTCCAAAACCTAAGGTTAGGGGTTCGATTCCTCTCTGGCCTGTTTGCAGGCCGGCAGGAATGAGAAATGAGGCGGCCGGCTGAAACTTGAAATAAGGCGGTCAGTGAGACTTGAAAAATAGACGGCCGGCGGGAGTGAAAAATAACGCGAAGAAGCGGCAGGTAATAAAAGACCAATAACAGTTGGTTTTTTAAGATGCGAATAGACGACAGACAGTAAAAATCGTTCTTTTTTAAGAATTACAGGAAAAGACGACAGGCAGTAAAAAACCAGTAACGATTGGTTTTTTTTAAGAACCATGTGAATAGACGACAGCTAAAGAATCGGCTTTAAATATTTGAGGACAATAATGTTCGTAGAAAAATATAAATGGGGCCAGGGGAAAGATACCCGACTGTGGAGCTCGGTAGCAATAGCACTCATAACAGTGATAGGCTGCTGGAGACTGTACGACCGCCTCCAGGCGACATTAGACGTTACCCAAACAATAAGCCTCTGGATAAGCACAGTAGTACCCCTGGGAATCTTCGCAATAACCGCAGCCCTGCTGTACTGGCTGGTAAACAGACCAACCATAGCCGACTTCCTGATATCAGCTGAGGGCGAACTGAAAAAAGTGAGCTTCAGCTCAAAACGAGAAATAGCAATATCAACCTTCGTGGTAATCATCGTGGTAATACTAATGGCAGTTATGCTGGGAGCAGCAGACTTCTTCTTCAACCTGTTTTTCACGAACGTTGTAGGAATTTAAATAATCAGCCCCTCAAGGGGAGAACAATAGACAGAACGGATGAGAAATAAGTTATGCGTTGGTATGTATTAAGAGTCGCCTCCAACAGGGAGGAACAAGTAAAAGAGACGCTCGTACGCAAAGTTACGCTGGAAGGACTGGAAAGCATAATCGGCAGAATCGTTGTACCCGTAGAACAGGTAAAACGGATACGCGGCGGAAAACAAAGAGTACAAAAACGCAAACTCTATCCTGGTTACGTTTTTATGGAAGTAGAACCGAGCGCAGACGGGAAAATTCCCGAAAAGGCATGGTTTTTAATAAAAGAAACAATCGGCGTAGGCGACTTCGTCGGAACAGAAGGCCTGCCGGTGCCAATGAGCGATACAGATGTGGCAAAAATGCTGGTCGAAGTAGAAAAAACCACAGAACAAGCGACCGCAAATATAAAAGTTGATTTCGCCAAAGGTGACGTCGTTAAAATACGCGAAGGAGCGTTCGAGAACTTCGAAGGCATCGTCGATTCAATAGACCAGGAACGCGGCGTAGTAAGAGTAATAGTAACAATATTCGGCAGAAGCACCCCGCTGGATATAGAGTATTGGCAAATTGAAAAAGTATAACGAATTTTTTAATCGCAGATTTCGCTGATTAAAAAGATTAAATTGAAGTAAAGAAGTAAAGATGCAAAGAAGTAAGGAAAACTGCTGTCGCAATTCCTTACATCCATACTTCCTATTTCCTTGCTTCTTTTTGCGTGAAATAGCGATAAAAAGGAAAAGTTAAATGGCGAAAGCAATAACAGGCAAGATAAAATTACAGGCGCCGGGCGGACAAGCAACGCCGGCACCGCCGATCGGGCCGGCATTAGGCCAACACGGTGTAAATATCGGACAGTTCGTTCAGCAGTTCAACGCAAGAACGGGCGAGCTGAACGGAATGACAGTTCCGGTAGAAATAACAGTCTATGCAGATAAGTCGTTCGAGTTCATAGTAAAAAGCCCGCCGGCGGCAGTACTGCTGAAAGAAGCGGCAGCCGTGGCAAAAGGCAGCGGCACACCAAATAAAGAAAAAGTCGGCAAAGTAACAAAAGAACAAGTTAAGAAGATAGCCGAGAGAAAACTTGAAGACCTAAACGCATTCGACGTCGAACAGGCATGCAAAATTATCGAAGGCACGGCGCGAAGCATGGGAATCGAAATAGAGTAATAACGTAAAAACGTAAAACGGTTGCGCAGCTCGTTACGTAATACGTTTTACGGTTTACGGAAAAGAAATAATGAAAAAATAATAAAGCGGACCACGGCGTAAAGTGGGAGCGAAATAGAGAAATAACGTAAAACGGTTGCGCGGCTCGTTGCGTAATACGTTTTACGGTTTAAAGGAAAGAAATAAGGAAGTAAGGACAGGCGAACGTTGAACATTCAACATCGAACGTCGAACGTTGAATGACGAAAATAAAAAGTGCTTACCACGGCGGAAAACAGTGGGAGCGAAATTGAACCTCCCGCCAAAGGCGGATAAATTTTGCGGAGAAAGATAAATGAAAATAAGAAGAAGCAAACGTTATAAGGCTTCGGCGAAAGAACTGTCGGAAACGGCGTTGAGTCTGGCGGAAGCGGTGAAGAAGATTAAAAGCTTTAGTCCGACCAAGTTCGACCAAAGCGTCGATTGCGTGGTCTGGCTGGGGGTGGACCCCAAACAGTCCGACCAGATAGTTCGCGGAGCTATATCACTTCCAAACGGTATCGGAAAAAGCAAAAAAGTAATAGCTTTCTGCGAAGATACCGAAATTGAAGCAGCCAAGGCGGCAGGAGCAATCGAGGCGGGCAGCGATGACCTTGTCAAAAAAGTTATGGGCGGCTGGCTCGACTTCGACGTCGCAATAGCATCGCCAAAGGTGATGGGCAAAGCGGGCAAACTCGGCAAAGTGCTGGGGCCGCAGGGCAAAATGCCGTCGCCGAAAAACGGGACAGTAACAGCAGACGTAATCACAGCGATACGCGAATTCGCGGCAGGAAAAGTGGAATTCAAGGCAGACGCCGGCGGAAACGTTCATTCAGTAGTAGGAAAATACAGCTTCGATGAAGATAAACTAATCGGCAATATTCGCGCGTTTGTAGAAATACTGAAGAAGATGAAACCGGCCGCCGCCAAAGGGACATATATAAAGAAAGTATCTCTTTCAGCGACGATGAGTCCTGGAGTGATGGTGGATTTAGCGGAGTTTTAAACCGCGAATGCTTATGGCACAAATGAACATATTATTGGCAAAGGTTGCGTTGGACGGTTGCGGTTGCGCGGCTCGTTACGGTTGCGTCGAACGTAAATCGTTTCAATACGCAGCCGACAGACGCAATACGAAACGAGCAGCGAAACCATACCCGATAAACGAAATTTAAAAAGGTGAAAATATGAGTAAAAGCGTAAAACAGTTATTGGCAAAGGAACTTTCCGAGAAGTTCAACGGAGTGAGCGAATTTCTGGTAGTCGATATGACGGGCGTTGACGGGATATCGAACAATCTTCTTCGCGGCGAACTTCGCAACAAAGGGATAAAACTTACGATGGTCCGCAACGCGATGATGCGTCAGGCGCTCAAGACGCTGGACAAAGAGGACGCATCGGGCCTGTTCGAGACCGGCTGCTGCACAGTGGCATACGGCAGCGACAGCGTAATCGACGTCGCCAAGGAAATAGAGGCGCTGACGAAACAAAAGCCGCTGAAATTTAGCGGCGCATACATCGACGGCACTGTTTTGAGCGAGGCTGAGGCGCAGAATCTGGCGAAGATGAAGAACCGAGTCGAACTTATCGGCGAGGTCGTAATGCTCGCCAATTCGCCGGGGCGAAGACTTGCATCGGCAATCGGCAGTCCGGCAGGAATTATCGCAGGGTGCATAAAGACGCTGGCGGACAAAGAAGCGGCGTAAAAAATATAAAATATAAAATATAAAATATAAAAATGAAAAATTGCGGAATCCGCCTTCGTTAAAACTTCGGCGGATGCTGAATTGACAAATTAAAACCTGTTTTTGCGGGTGTCCCTGAAAGGGGTTAAACACGGCGGCGTAGCCGCGGCAGTTGCAAAAACGAAGAAATTACTGGAGTGTAAAAAAATGGCAGACGAAACGACAACAGAAACAACAAAAGAGTTCAGTGCAGAAACCAAGAAGCTCGGCGATGCAATCGTAAAACTGACACTGATGCAGGCAAAAGAACTGGGCGATTATCTGAAAGAAGTACACGGAATCGAACCTGCGGCAGGCGGCGCGGTAATGATGGCCGGTCCTGCAGGCGGCGAAGCAGCAGAGGCAGAAGAGCAGACGGCGTTCGACGTTATTCTGAAATCTGCCGGTGACAAAAAGATTCAGGTAATCAAAGAAGTACGCGCACTGACAGGACTTGGCCTGAAAGAAGCCAAAGACCTCGTAGAAGGCGCCCCGAAAGCTGTAAAAGAAGGGCTGAGCAAAGACGATGCCGAGGCGGCACGCAAACAGCTCGAATCAGCCGGCGCGGCAGTTGAAATAAAATAAAAAATCAAAAATTAAAAATAAAAATTGTGGAGTCCGCTTTCAGCGGACGACTTCATCATTTTTTATATTTTATATTTTATTTTTGATGTTTTTTAACGGGAGTCTGTAAATGGGCAAGACAATTCGTGATTTCGGCAAGATTTCGGACGCGATAGCGATACCGGACCTTATCGAGGTTCAGCGAGCAAGTTATGAAAGATTTATCCAGGCAGAAGCCGCCAGTACAAAGCGGAAGAATATCGGTTTGGAAGCTCTTTTTAAGGAGATTTTTCCGATAGAGAGCTATGATAAGTCAATGAGCCTGGAATATTTGAGCTATGAGCTCGACAAACCCCGCTATAGGCCCAACGAGTGCCGAGAGCTCCGTCTTACCTACGGTTATCCGCTGAAGATACGCTGCCGAATTAAGCGTAAAGAAGCGGACGATATAGCCGAGCAGGTTGTATATCTGGCGGAGATACCGATAATGATAGGCGGGGGCGAATTTATCATAAACGGAGCTGAGAGGGTAATCGTTAATCAGCTTCACCGTTCTCCGGGCGTTGATTTTCTAATCGAGAGCAAAGAGGGCGACCGCGTACTGCACGGCGGAAGAATTATACCGGAGCGCGGAAGCTGGATAGAGATATCGGTAACGCGCAAAGACGTTTTGATAGTCCGCATCGACCAGTCGAGTAAGATACCGGCGACGCTGTTTCTCCGCGCGATGAACGAAGAGTACGGGAAAATCGAGTCGATTATACGGCTGTTTCACGAGACCAAGATTGTATCTGCGGATAAGCTTGACCCGATGATGTGGTCTGTCGGGCCTGTAGTGGATACGGAATCGGGCGAGATAATAGTCGAGGCGGGGACTCAAATCGGCGACAGAATAGGTCAGATAGAAAGAAGCTCGATAAAGAAACTCGAAGTAATAGTCAAGCTCGAAGACCCGCTGGTACTGAATACGCTGGCCGAAGATGACAGCGAAAGTCACGAAGAGGCGCTGCTGAAACTTTACGCAAGGCTTCGGCCGGGCAATCCGCCTAATATAGAAAAAGCGAAGACGCTGTTTAACGAGAAATTTTACGACTACGACCGATATCGGCTGGGCCGGGTGGGCAGATTCCGGCTGAACCGCAAGTTCAAACAGAATATCGACGAGAGCGAAATGACGCTCAAGCCGGAAGATTTTCTCAATACGATGAAATATATCATCGGCCTGCGAAACGGCCAGGGCGTAGTTGACGATATCGACCATTTGGGCAACAGAAGACTCAGGACGATAGACGAACTGGCATCGGACGAGATACGCAAAGGGCTGTTGAAGCTTCGGCGGACGGTGCAGGAACGAATGAGTATGAAAGAGCCGAGCCAGATAGAACGCATCGCCGACCTTGTGAACTCCAAGAGCGTATCGAGCAGTATCGATTACTTTTTCGGGCGAGGCGAGTTGAGCCAGGTTGTTGACCAGACGAATTCGCTCAGCCAGCTTACGCATGAACGCAGGTTGTCGGCATTGGGGCCTGGAGGCCTCAACCGTAAACGGGCAGGCTTTGAAGTTCGCGATGTTCATATAAGCCATTACGGCCGAATATGTCCGATAGAAACACCTGAGGGCACGAACATCGGACTGATCGCATCGCTTGCGATATACTCTAAAATCGACGAGTACGGATTTCTTCTGACGCCTTACCGCAAGGCTGAGAAAGGCAAACTGACGGGCGAGATAGAATATTTGAGGGCGGACGAAGAGATGGAAGTTTCGTTTGCTCCGCCAAGTGCGATAAAAAGCGGGACAGAGAAACTGCAGGACGGAGTAGTGCTTGCCCTGAAATACGGCGAGCTGACTCAAATCGACAGCAAAGAGATAAATTACGTTGACGTATCGAGCAAGCAAATCGTCGGCATTTCTGCGGCATTGATACCGTTCCTCGAACATGACGATGCGAACAGGGCATTGATGGGCTCGAATATGATGCGTCAGGCGGTACCGCTGCTGAAGACTGAGGCGCCGCTGGTAATGACAGGGCTGGAAGAGAGCGTGGCGCAAAATTCGAGTATGGTTGTCCGTGCCGCGAGCGGCGGTACGGTAACGGCAGTCGATGCTCAGAGAATCTTAATTAACGATACGGATATTTATGAGCTTGAAAAGTTCGTAGGGCTTAACGAAAGAACGTGTCTGAATCAGGAACCGATAATATCGGTCGGACAGAAAGTCAAGAAAAATGAAATAATTGCCGACGGGGGCGGAACGGCAGAAGGCGTATTGTCGCTGGGCAAAAATGTGCTTGCGGCATTTATCCCGTTCGACGGATTTAATTTCGAGGATGCGATTCTGATAAGCGAAAAACTTGTAAAGAACGACACTTTTACGAGCATACATATAGACGAATTCAGCGTGGAAGTCCGCGAGACGAAACTCGGGCGCGAAGAATTTACTCGCGATATACCGAACGTGGGCGAAAAGATGCTTAGAAATCTGGACGAAAGCGGGGTAGTGCGCGAAGGTACGCGAGTCGATGCGGGTGATATTCTTGTCGGCAAGGTTTCGCCGAAGAGCAAGACGGAACTTACGCCTGAAGAGAAACTGCTGCACGCGATATTCGGCAGAGCGGGCGAAGATGTTAAGAACGATTCACTCGAAATGCCGAGCGGATATAACGGCATAGTTATCAAGACGAGCCGATTTACGCGTAAAGGGGCCGGCAGCGATGAGATGAAAAAGGCTTATAAACAAAAGATGAAAGATTATGAAAACGAGATGAAAGAACGTCAATGCACAGTCTTCAAGCAGATGATTGACGAGATTTCAAGCAAAATCGACGACGTTACAATGGTGGACACGACAACACGGCAGAAAATCGGAGCCAGCGAAGATACTGACGTTATTTTCGAGCAGATACAGAATTTCGATATTTCTTGGGTAAAGCCGGCGAGCGTTCGGGAACAGGTGCGGCAGATAGCTGATAAATATATGCCGAAGATTGGCGAGCTTGCGGAAGAGACCAGGGCGAGAGTCGAAAGAATGAAGCACGGCGACGAGCTGCCGAGCGGCGTGCTCGAGATGGTGAAAATTTATGTTGCTACCAAAAGGACGCTAAGCATCGGCGATAAGATGGCAGGACGACACGGGAATAAAGGCGTTATTGCAAGGATTATGCCGGAAGAAGATATGCCGTTCCTCGAAGACGGAACGCCGATAGATATATGCCTTAATCCTCTGGGCGTGCCGAGCCGAATGAACGTAGGACAGATTTTAGAGACTCATCTGGGCTGGGCGGCAAAAGTGCTCGGATTCGACGCCGTAACGCCGGTGTTCGCGGGCGCAACGGAAGATGAAATCAGACAATTGCTCGTCGAGTCAAATGAATATGCGGCCAAGAGAAAGAAAGAACTCGAAGAAGCTAAACAGTCGCCGCCGGCTGATGAGATATTCGCGCAAATCGGCAGCGATATGAAGACAAAAGTTTATGACGGCAGAACGGGCGAGCCGTTCGATCAAACGGTAACGATAGGCTATATATATATGATGAAACTTCATCACCTCGTTGACGATAAGATTCACGCACGTTCGACAGGGCCTTACAGCCTTATTACACAGCAGCCGCTGGGAGGCAAAGCGAGAACCGGCGGACAAAGATTCGGCGAAATGGAAGTATGGGCGCTGGAAGCCTACGGCGCGGCTTATACACTGCAGGAACTGCTGACAGTCAAGAGCGACGATATCGAAGGCAGAACAAAGATTTACGAATCGATGGTTAAAGGCAAAAATACGCTCGAAGCAGGGACGCCGATTTCATTCGACGTGCTGTGCAGCGAAATTCGCGGGCTGGGACTGAATATCCAGCTCGAGAAAAAACAATTAGGCAATAAAGGCCTGTAGTGTTGTTGCGAAAATAAACGGATTAAACCGAAAGTCAGGAGTAAGCTTAAATGGCTGAAAGTATTTATGACAAGATAAACGATTACGGTTCGGTAAAGATAAGTCTTGCCAGTCCGAACGATATACGGAGCTGGTCGTTCGGCGAAGTACGCAAGCCTGAGACGATTAACTACCGGACATATCGGCCTGAAAAAGACGGACTTTTCTGCGAAAGAATTTTCGGGCCGGAAAGAGACTGGGAATGTTCGTGCGGGAAATACAAAGGCACGAAATTCAAAGGGATAATCTGCGACCGGTGCGGAGTGAAAGTGACGCACAGCCGAGTACGGCGAAAACGTATGGGGCATATCAACCTTGCGGCGCCGACAGTGCATATATGGTTCTTCAAGGCAATGCCGTCAAGACTCGGCTCACTTTTGGCAATGAAGACGGTTGACCTTGAAAAGGTCGTATATTTTCAGGATTATGTCGTTACCGACCCTGGACAAAGCCCGCTGAAAATTAAACAGCTTCTAAACGAAGAAGAACACCGCGAAGCACTGGCCAAATACGGCAATTCATTCAAGGCGGCAATGGGAGCAGAAGCGATAAGAGACCTTCTTTTAGCCCTCGACCTCGACCATCTGAGCGGCGAACTTAAAGCAGGCATAACCAAGACCAGCAGCAAACAAAAAATCAAGGACCTGAGCAAAAGACTCAAGACCGTAAACGCAGTAAGAAGCAGTCCGAATAAAAGCGAATGGATGGTATTGGACGTTGTGCCGGTGATACCGCCTGATTTGCGGCCATTGGTAATGCTCGAAAGCGGCAACTTCGCGACAAGCGATTTGAACGACCTTTACCGAAGAATTATAAACAGAAATAACCGTCTTAAAAAACTGATGGATTTGAACGCACCTGAAGTCATTATCCGCAACGAAAAACGAATGCTTCAGCAGGCGGTAGATTCACTGTTCGACAACGGCAGATGCAGAAGGCCGGTATTGGGCAGTAATAACAGGCCGCTGAAGAGTCTGACGGATATGATAAAAGGCAAGCAGGGCAGGTTTCGCGAAAACCTGCTCGGCAAGCGTGTCGATTACTCGGCACGTTCAGTTATCGTCGTCGGGCCTCATCTTAAATTACATCAGTGCGGTCTTCCCAAGAAAATAGCACTCGAACTGTTCCAGCCGTTTATCATTCGTGAACTCAAAGACAGAGGCTTCGCAGATACGATAAAAAGCGCAAAACGAATGCTCGAAAGACGCGATGAGCAGGTATGGGATATTCTCGAAAAGGTAATTCATCAGCATCCGGTAATGCTCAACCGTGCACCGACACTGCATAGAATGGGTATTCAGGCGTTCGAGCCTGTCCTTGTCGAGGGTAATGCTATAATGCTGCATCCTCTTGTTTGCAAAGGATTTAACGCCGACTTTGACGGTGACCAGATGGCAGTACATCTTCCGCTGAGCGTCGAATCGCAGGTCGAAGCGCATACTTTGGTTATGGCAACGAATAATATTTTCTCTCCCGCCAACGGTTCGCCAATGGTCGGCCCTTCTCAGGATATAGTGCTTGGCAATTACTATGTTACGGTAGAGAAAAAAGACGAAAAAGGCGAAGGGATGATTTTCTCGACGCCTGCCGAAGCGATAACGGCTTATGAACTTGGCAAGGCAAGCATTCACGCAAGAGTTCAGGTAGGTCTTGCAAAAGGTACAAGAGTAGTAGCCGACGAAGGCATTAAGGAAAGCACAGGCGTGATTTGGACGACGCCGGGCAGATGTATTTTCAATGAAGTTCTGCCGAGAGAGCTGCCGTTCTACAATATCCTGATGGCCCAGAAATCTCTCAAGAAGGTTATTCACGACTGTTTTGCGCAGGCCGACGGCAGAAAGAGCCTTAATCTTCTGGACGATTTGAAAGAACTCGGTTTTAAATATGCGACACTGGCGGGATTGAGCGTCGGCATTATAGACTTAAGAATTCCTCCGGAGAAGCAGGATATCATCGACCGTACACAGAAAATAATTGACCGCATACATAAGAATTATAACGAAGGCGTTCTGACCGAGGGCGAAAGATACAATCAGGTAATCGATTCATGGACACACGCGCGTGTCGCGGTAACCAATGCGATGATGCAGGGTTTGAAAAACGATATCCGCGATGGGAAACCTTATCTGAACCCGATATACCTGATGAGCGATTCTGGCGCAAGAGGCAGCGTTGACCAGATTCAGCAGCTTGCCGGTATGCGAGCTTTAATGGCCAAGCCGAGCGGCGAGATTATCGAGACGCCGATTAAGTCGAACTTCCGCGAAGGCCTGAATGTTTTGGAATATTTCAGCTCGACCCACGGAGCACGTAAAGGTTTGGCCGATACGGCGTTGAAGACGGCAGATTCTGGCTATCTGACAAGAAAACTCGCGGATGTCGCTCAAAATATAATTGTGAACGAGATTGACTGCGGAACGCTTCAGGGCATAACCAAGACTACGCTTTACAAAGGCGAACAGGTCGAAGTTCCGCTGCATGAATTGATAGTCGGCAGAACGGCTCGTGACAATATCCGCAATCCGATAACCGATGAAATGATAGTTCGCGAGAACGAAGTAATAACTCCGCAGGCAGCCGACAAGATTGAGGCGCTGGGTCTTGAGTCTATACGAGTTCGCAGTCCTCTGACGTGCGACAGCGCTTTGGGTATTTGCGCCAGATGCTACGGCTGGGATATGAGTACGAGCAGACTTGTCGAAGAAGGAATGGCAGTGGGCATTATCGGAGCCCAGTCGATAGGCGAGCCCGGCACACAGCTAACAATGCGTACGTTCCATACGGGCGGCATCGCGTCTCGTGCGATTCTCGAAAGCGACCAGAAATCGCCGCGAGACGGTATTATTCAGTACCGCGATTTGAACGTTGTACCTGTAAAACAGGAAGACGGCACGGAACAGTTTATCGCTCTGAAACGTAACGGCGAAATGGCGCTGGTTGACGATAAGGGCCGAGAATATGACAAATTTAAAGTGCCTTACGGAGCGATGATTTTTGCAAAAGACGGCGAGCATGTCAAGGCAAGGGCGAAACTGTTCGGATGGGACCCGCACAGAGTTCCGATACTGGCGGAAATAGGCGGCATAATCCGCTTCGTCGATATAGTCGAAGGCGAAACGATGCAAATCGAAGAAGAGCGCAAAGGTCTGAAAGGCAGACCTGTAGTAATCGAACACAAAGGCGATAAGCATCCTCAGGTAATTATAGAAGACGAAAGCGGCAAGATACTCGACGTTCACTATCTGCCGGCGAAGGCAAGAATAGAAGTTATCGAGGGCCAGAAGGTTCAGGCCGGCGAGCTTTTGGCAAGACAGCCTCGCGGTCAGGCAGGCACGCAGGATATTACCGGCGGTTTGCCCCGTGTAACGGAAATTTTCGAGGCCCGCAAGCCGAAAGAACCGGCAGCGATGGCGGAAATCAGCGGACGTATCGAACTCAAGAGCGATAAGCGCCGCGGGAAAATGACCATTATCGTCCGCAGCGAAAAGATGGAAAAAGAGCACCACGTTCCCCGCGACAGACATCTTAATGTCCATACCGGCGACATCGTAGAGGCGGGCGACCCTCTGACAGATGGGCCTTTGGTTCCGCACGATATTCTGAGAATTAAGGGTGAAGAGGCGCTGCAGAGGTATCTGCTTGCCGAAGTTCAGAATGTTTACCGTTCTCAGAACGTAGGCATCAACGACAAGCATATCGAGATAATAGTATCTCAAATGCTGCAAAAAGTCGAGATTGAATCGGTCGGCGACAGTAATTTCCTGCCGGGCGATATAGTGCCGAAACAGATGTTCCGCAAATCCAACGAAGAGCTTTCGCAAAGCCTTAAGATAGCCGATGCGGGCGAAACAGACCTCGTGGTCGGTCAGGTATATACCAAAGCGGAAATCGAACAGGCCAACGAGAAAGTTGAAAAACTGGGCGGTATTCCGGCCAAAGGCAAAAAACCCCGTCCGGCGACGGCCAAGACGCTGCTTATGGGCATAACCAAGGCGTCACTGCAGTCGGAAAGCTTCATATCGGCGGCGAGCTTCCAGGAAACTACCAAAGTCTTGACTGAAGCGGCGTTAGGTGGTAAAGTGGACGAGTTAATCGGTTTGAAGGAAAACGTAATATTGGGACATCTGATTCCCGCAGGCACAGCGTTCAAGCCGCATCTTGAAATGAGAGTTAAACATCTTGCCAAGGCGCCGCTGCCGAAGGAACTTGCCGAACTTAAGGAAAGCCACGATGTAGAAGAACAGGCCGAGGCGGCTGCAAGGGCAGCACTGGGCCTTGAATAAAAAAGTCAAACGGTTGCGGTTGAGCGGCTCGTTACGGTTGCGTTTAACGGTAAACGGTAAACGAAACAAGCATCTTAACCGATAAACGGAATACGAAAGGTAAATAATGCCGACGATAAACCAGTTAGTGAAAAAAGGAAGAGGCAAAAAAGGCAAAAAGCGTGTATCCGATATATCAGGTATGCCGCAGAAACGCGGAGTATGTCTGATAGTAAGGACGCAAACGCCGAAGAAGCCGAACTCTGCTCTTCGAAAAATCGCACGTGTCAGGCTGACCAACGGAAAAGAAGTAACCGCCTATATTCCGGGCGTTGACCATAACCTGCAGGAACACAGTACGGTTCTCATCAGGGGCGGCAGAGTGAGGGATTTGCCCGGCGTAAGGTATCATATAGTCCGCGGGACGCTTGATACGGCAGGCGTGGCGGGACGCAAGCGCAGCAGAAGCAAATACGGCGCTAAAAAATCGTAAAAAGGTTGCGGCTGCGAGGCTCGTATCGGTTGCGTTTAACGGTGAACGATAAACGAAACGGGCATCACAACCGACAGACGATAGACGAAAGGTAAATATGGCAAAAAAGTTTACAGCTTCGGCAAAACAGCTAAAGCCGGACGCGAGATACAACAGCAAACTTGTTCAGAAGTTCATCAACTCAATGATGTGGCAGGGCAAGAAATCCGTCGCTACGCAGATTTTTTACGATGCGATGGATATAGTAGCCAAAAGAGTCAAGGAAGTTGCCCCGCTCGAAGTTTTTGAAACCGCGATAAACAATGTGAAGCCTCATCTCGAAGTCCGGTCGAAACGCGTCGGCGGTGCAAGTTATCAGGTTCCGATGCCCGTTAATCCGAGACGGCAACAGTCTCTGGCGTTCAGGTGGATACTGGCGTCATCTCGCGGCAAAAAAGGAAAGGCTATGTGTGAAAGACTCGCCTCGGAGATTACTGACGCATACAACAAGCAGGGCGGCGCAATGACTACACGCGATAATATCCATAAGATGGCAGAAGCCAACAAGGCCTTCGCTCACTTCGCCTGGTAGCAACAATAATAATAAATGCCACGGTAGTATTTTTGATTTAACCGTGGCATTTTTCTTTAAAAAGGAAGTAAGGATGTAAAGAAATAGAGAAGTAGGGAAAAGACATCCAAATTCCTTATGTTTTTAATTTTTTATTTCCTTACTTCCATAAAAAATTATGCCTGAATCATTAAAAAAACTTCGCAACATCGGAATAATGGCGCACATCGACGCCGGCAAGACCACTCTAACCGAACGCGTTCTCTTTTATACCGGCGTAACATATAAAATGGGAGAGGTGCACGACGGCACGGCTGTTATGGACTATCTGACCGAAGAGCAGGAGCGCGGCATAACGATTACCTCGGCTGCTACCACCTGTCCGTGGAAAGAATGGGTCTTTAACCTTATCGATACGCCGGGACACGTGGATTTTACCGCTGAAGTGGAGCGGTCGCTTCGCGTTCTCGACGGAGCGATTGCAGTGTTCGACGCTTCCGAAGGCGTTCAGGCACAAAGCGAAACGGTCTGGCGGCAGGGACAAAAATATAATCTGCCCGCGATATGCTTCATTAACAAAATGGACAAAACGGGAGCGGACTTCGAGATGTCTGTCGAAAGCATCAAAGAAAAACTTATCGCACATCCTGTCTGTCTCCAGATTCCTATCGGAGCTGATGCGACGTTCGAGGGGCTTATAGACCTTGTAGAAATGAAAGCAGTTTATTATCAAACACAGGAGTTGGGCGTTGCTTTCGAGGAAAGAGAAATCCCTGACGATTTAAAACAGCAAGCCGAAAAAGGCCGGCACGATATGCTCGAGGCGCTCGCTGAATTCGACGAAGAGCTTATGGATAAATATGTTCATAACGACCCCGTCAGTTCGGAATTGATACATCGGGCGACGAGGAAAGGCACACTTGCCGGAAAGCTTAATCCCGTTTTTCTCGGCTCTGCTCTGCGGTATATCGGCGTGCAAAGGCTTCTTGACGGCGTTGGCAGATATTTTCCATCGCCTCTCGACAGGCCCGCAGTCATCGGCCACAAGCCGGGCGATACCGAGCACAAGATAAACCTTAAATGCGACTGGCACAAAAGTTTCGCGGCGCTGGCTTTCAAAATAATAAATGACAAACACGGCGACCTGTATTTTTTGAGGATTTATCAGGGCACTCTCAAAAGCGGCACAAGGGTTCTTAACGCCAATCGCGGCTGCAAAGAAAATATTACCCGACTCTTTAAAATGCACGCCGGCAGCAGAGAAATTGTAGATTCCGTCCGCGCCGGCGATATCGTCGCCTGCATCGGTCTTAGGGATACGATTACAGGCGATACGGTCTGTGATACCAAAAGTCCGATAATGCTTGAGAATATAGAATTTCCCGAAGCGGTGATTAGTATGTCGATAGAGCCTAACAGCGCCGCCGACAGGGAGAAACTGGCCGGCGGACTGGCGGCACTTAGAAAAGAAGACCCGACCTTCCAGACAAAATTTGACGCGGAAACCGGACAAACTATTATAAGCGGAATGGGAGAGCTGCACCTTGAAGTATTGCAGCATCGACTCATAAGAGATATGAAAATTAATGTCAAGGTCGGCAAACCGAAGGTGGCCTATCGGGAAGCTATCACGAGAAAAGTCGAACAGCAGGGTAAATTTGTCCGTCAGACCGGCGGAAGAGGCCAATATGGCGATGTAATTATTACGATGGAACCTCTGCTGGACGAGGCCGGCAATTATCACAAACACGTCGAATTTGTGAACAAAATCATCGGCGGCACGGTTCCGAGAGAATATATACCGGCTGTCGAAGCCGGCGTTAAAGAGGCCTGTACAAGCGGTGAATTGTCGGGCTATCCTGTTGTAGGAGCAAGAGTTACGTTAATAGACGGTTCTTTCCATACGGTGGATTCTTCCGAGCTTGCTTTTGAACAGGCCGCTGTGATTGCGGTTCGGGAGGCACTTAGAAAGGCGGGAAGCGTTCTGCTGGAGCCGATTATGAAACTGGAGGTAGTTATACCGGATTGCGATTACGGGCCGGTTCAGGGCAATATTATAAGCAAAAGGGGTATGATAACCGACTCGCGCATTCACGGGAAGATGAGGACGATTGACGCGAAGGTTCCGCTGGCTGAAATGTTCGGCTATTCGAGCGAACTAAGGGGCATAACCAGCGGCAGAGGCAGCTTCGTAATGGAGCCGCTAACCTACGAAAAAGTGCCCGAACAAATTTCAGAAAAAATATTAGCAGGCTATTGACCTGATTAAAAATATCTGGTATAAAACCTGCTTCCTCAGCCGTAGCGAGCCCCCTCTGCTTCTTGCGAAGCAAGAGAGGGGGCGTTCCGAGTTGGGCTGATTAAACATATCAGAAGTGTACTACTGGCGATTAAAGGGCTATATAAGCAGTTTAGTCGTAAAAATAGCAGACGACTTTGTTTGTCTTCTTTTCAGGTAATTTTTGCTGAAAAAAGTGTATTTTTTATAAAAAATGTGCATTTTCAGCATTATTATAGTTGATTTTTAGTTTTTTTGAGATTATCCTTCTGTGTTTTCGCCTCTGGCGCAGTCAGCGGCGTTAAGTTTCGCAGTGATTGTAAGTTAGTGAATTTTTGGCTTTTTTTAAAGAGCTGATATGGCAGTAGAAACAGAAAGAATTCGAATAAGAATGGAAGCGTACGACCCGCGTGCTCTCGATACGTCTGCTAAAGAAATAGTGGAGCAGGCCCGCAGGACAAACGCAAGGGTGAGCGGTCCGATTCCGCTTCCGACACGGATAGAAAGATATACTGTTCTGCGAAGTCCGCACGTCGATAAGAAAAGCCGAGACCAGTTCGAGATGCGCACACATAAAAGGCTAATCGACATCTACGAAGCAAACGCAAGGACAGTAGAAGCATTGAATCGTCTTGTCGTACCGGCCGGTGTGTTTGTGAAGATAAAGGCATAATATAGACAGGATAAAAACGTAAAGTGCAGAGTGTACTTTACGTTTTTCTTTTTAGACAGCAGCAAAGAGGTTTGGAAAAACTATGATGCTTGTTGGTAAAAAAATTGGAATAACGCAGGTATATGACGATACCGGCAAAATACTGCCTGCAACGGTAATACTGGCCGGACCCTGCACGGTAACACAGGTAAAAACCGCAGAGACGGACGGCTATAACGCTGTGCAGCTCGGCTTCGAAGATGTTAAGGCTAATAGGATTATAAAATCCGCGGAAGGCCATGCGAAAAAGGCCAACGCCGTGCCGAAGAAATTCGTTCGAGAATCAAGACTCGGCTCCGAGGCTTCGCCTTATAAACTGGGCGATGTGGTAACGGTCGAGGCGTTCGCGGAAGTGAAGTTCGTCGATGTTACCGGCACAAGCAAAGGCAAAGGATTCGCCGGCGGTATGAAACGACACGGATTCGGCGGTTTTCCGGCAAGTCACGGCACCGAAAGAAAACACAGAGCGCCCGGCTCCATCGGCGGCCATACGGCTAACAGAGGCTGGGGCGGAAAACCGGCAAAAGGAAAACGAATGGCCGGACATATGGGCAATGTCAAAATTACGAGCAAAAATCACGCACTCGTGAGCGTCGATGTCGAGAAGAATTTAATCGTCGTCAAAGGTTCCGTACCGGGGCCGTGCGGCGGATATGTGATAGTAAAACAAAGCAAGGGAAAGAAATAAATTTTTAAGCTGTATATATGATTAACGTACCAGTACATAACGGAAAAGGACAGGAAGTCGAAAGCCTGAAAGTTGACGAAGCGATATTCGGCGGACGCATCAGATACGACCTGCTCAAACAGGCGATTGTGATGTATCACGCCAATAAGCGAGTCGGAACAGCGGCAACCAAAAGCAGGGCAATGGTCGAAGGCTCGACGAGAAAGATTTATCGTCAAAAAGGCACCGGCAACGCCCGTGCGGGCGCTGTCAGAACCGGCGTTCGCAGAGGCGGCGGCGTGATATTCGCCAAGACTGCCCGTGACTTCGGGAAAGATATGCCGAAGAAACAAAAACAATTAGCAAGAGATTCGGCGATACTTTCCAAACTTCAGGCGGGCAGCGTAGTCGTTGTCGATGAGCTGAAATTCGAGGCGCCGAAGACAAAAGATTTCGTAAAAGTATTGGGAAATCTGAAAATCGACAGAAGCTGTCTGGTAACCCTCGGCCAGCCTGACGCCAATATCTATAAATCGGCGAGAAACGTGCCGGGCATCGCAGTGATAAAGGTGGCAGACCTTAACGCAGGCGATATATGCAACAGGCAAAAAATGCTGTTTACCAAAGAAGCGTTTATGACGCTGATTGAAAAAGGCAAGAAAAGCAACTAAAGCTTTTAACGGATAGATAAAATGGACGACCATGAAATAGTAGTAAAGCCGATTATAACCGAGCAGAGCACGCATTTTGCGAATGTCAAAAACGCGTACTCTTTCGAGGTTAATGTCAAAGCGAATAAGTCGCAGATAAAACAGGCGATAGAACGGCTATACGAAGTTAAAGTAAAGGATGTCCGTACAGCCAACCGTAAAGGCAAGCTTCGGCGCAAAGGCAGATTTATCGGCAGGAAGTCGGACTGGAAAAAAGCGGTAGTAGTGCTGGACGAGCAGTATCATATAGATTTATTCTGAAAGAATCGTTATACGGTTGCGGTTACGCGGCTCGTTACGGTTGTGTTTAACGTAAGACGAATGATGAAACGAGCGGCATAACCGACAAACAAAATACGAAAGGTAATTATGGGTATTAAGATATACAGACCAACATCGAACGGACGGCGAAACCAATCGGTGAACGATTACGCCGAGCTGACAACAGACCGTCCGCAGAAGAGTCTGTGCGTAAGGATAAAAAAAGCCGGCGGCAAGAACAACCAGGGAATAACAACCTGCCGTTTCCGCGGCGGCGGGGCAAGAAAGCTTTACAGGATTATCGACTTCAAGCGCAACAAAGATAATATGGTTGCTACGGTTGAAACAGTAGAATATGACCCGAACAGAAACTGCTTTATTTCTCTTGTTGGTTATGAAGACGGTGAAAAAAGATATATTCTCTCTCCGCAGGGGCTGACAGTCGGCCAGAAGATAGAAAGCGGCAAGCAGGTCGAGCCGCAGGTCGGCAATACGATGCCTCTGGGTTCGATACCTGTCGGAGTTGAGATTCATAATATAGAAATGAGAGCCGGTCAGGGCGGCAAACTCGTAAGAGGCGCCGGTCTTTCGGCCAGGCTTATGGCAAGGGAAGGCAGCTGGGCGACAGTAATTCTGCCGAGCGGCGAAATGCGAATGCTGCGGGTCGAATGCCGAGCGACAATCGGCACGCTGAGCAATCCCGATTATCAGAATATCACCATCGGCAAAGCAGGCAGATGGCGTCATTATGGCAGACGTCCGCATGTGCGCGGCAAAGCCCAAAACCCGGTGTCTCATCCGATGGGCGGCGGGGAAGGCAGAGCCAACGGCGGCAGGCATCCGTGTTCTCCGACAGGCGTACTGGCCAAGGGCGGCAAGACAAGAAATCCGCGCAAGACAAGCGGCAAGAGAATAATACGCAGAAGAAAAACTAACCGCGGCGAGCAGTTAGTATTGTAAAGAAACGAAAGTGATTTGAGGCAATAATGGGACGTTCGCTTAAAAAAGGACCGTATGTAGAGCCGAAGCTTGTGCAGAAGGTTTTAAAACTGAACCAGATGGGCAGTAAAGAGCCTATTAAGACGTGGTCTCGGCGAAGTACCATCGTTCCGGAGTTTGTCGGGATGACTTTTCTTGTTCATAACGGCAAGATGTTTCATAAAGTTTTTGTTACAGAAGAAATGGTAGGACATAAACTGGGCGAATTTTCGATGACCCGTGTATTCAAAGGTCATTCCGGTGCAAAAGCCGCCGTACCTGGTGCATAATAAGGTGAAGCAATGTTAAGTGCAAAAAAACTTGATGATATTATTAAAAAGACAGGCATAGGCGCAGCGGAACTGGCCGAGAAGATGGTTCGGCCGGGACTGGACAAAAAACAAGCGATAAGCGCGCTGAAGAACTGGCGTAAGGGACTGGTTAGGCCAATTCCCCGAAAAGCGGATGTAGAAGCGCTGGCCGGTGCACTGGGCGTCGAAACAGTGAAAATATCCGAATGGCATTCATTAGTAAAATACGCTCCGACCTCGCCGAGAAAAGCTGGTCTTGTTACAAAACTGATAGCGGGCAGAGAAGCTCAGGAAGCGCTCGACCTGCTTAAATTTACGCATAAAAGAGCGGCATCTATGATTGAAAAGGCATTGAAAAGCGCAGTTGCCAGCGCCGATGAAGACGCGGCAAACGTTGAAAATCTGTATGTGAGCCAGGCCCGTGTAGATGGAGCCGGAGTTAGAGTCGGCACTAAGAGATGGATAGCCAAGGACAGAGGCCGGGCGCATAGAATCAGGAAAATGGCCAGTCATATACATATAACGGTGACTGAGATATAAAAATTCGTTAAACGGTTGCGGTTGCGAAGCTCGTTTCGGTTGCGTTGAGCGTAAAACGATTGACGATATGAGCAGCGAGGCCGATAAACGAAATACGAAAGGTAAATATGGGTCAGAAGGTACAGCCGATAGGTTTTAGGACGGGCATAAGACTGCCGTGGCAAAGCACATGGTTTGCGCCTAAGGCCGGCTACGGTCAGATGCTTGTCGAAGACCAGCGGGTTCGCAAATATGTTGATGATAAATTCAATAAGCAGCCGCCTTTCGCAGCGGTGTCAAAAGTAGAAATAGCAAGGACTCGTAACGAAGTGAAAGTTACGCTTCATACAGCCCGGCCGGGAATGGTAATCGGGCCCCGCGGAGCCGAGGTCGATAAACTTCGTCAGGACCTCGAGACGCTGATTGACAGGCAGGTGGCGATTAATGTTATAGAGATAAAAGAACCCGCACTTGACGCAAGACTTGCGGGCGAAGCGATAGCGGAGCAGATGAAAAAGAGAGTAGCTTTCCGCAGGGCGATGAAACAGCAATGCGAGCTTGCTATGCAGGCCGGCGCCAAGGGAGTGAAAGTTATCTGTTCCGGCAGATTAGGCGGGGCAGAAATGGCGCGTAAGGAAACGCAGATGGAAGGCAGTATTCCGCTGCATACGATAGATGCCGACGTTGATTACGCGGCGGTCGATGCGAGAACGACTTATGGAATTATCGGGATTAAGGTTTGGATTTATAAGGGTAAATACGGCACCAAGTTAGAGCCTGATATGAGCATTAAAAAGACTCTTCGCCGGCCTCGGTCGGCGAGAAAGACGCCGAGGGCTGAAGCTGCTCCGTCAAGCCGAGCAGCGGCTGAATCGAAACCGCGGCAGGAGTCCGAAACCGGTTCTGCGGCAGCGATTGAGGAAAAAACGAAAGAGTAATAAGATATAAGGTAAGGAAGTATCGATGGCACTAATGCCGAAAAGAGTTAAATACCGTAAAAGCCAGCGCGGCAGAATGAAAGGCAACGCTACGAGGCAGAATTATGTAGCTTTCGGCGAATACGGACTGCAGGCCTTGGAGACGAGCTGGATAACCGGACGGCAGATAGAGGCGGGCAGAATTGCCGCGACGCACTTTATACACAGGGCCGGCAAGGTTTATATCAGGATATTTCCGAGTAAGTCCACAACCAAAAAACCGCTCGAAACTCGAATGGGAAAAGGCAAAGCGGAAGTAGAACAGTGGGTTGCCTGCGTAAAGCCGGGCACTATTATGTTCGAAATCGGCGGTATCAGCGAAGATGTTGCGAAACGTGCCTTGGCAAGAGTAGCGCATAAGATGCCGATTAAGTGCAGAATGATTACGAGAAGGCATTCAGTTTAAGGTGTGATAATGAAGGTATCCGAGATACGCGAAATGAGACCGGATGAAAGACAGATAGAGCTGGAAAAGCTCGAAAAGGCTCTGTTCAATCTCCGGACAAGGGCTGAAACGGAAAAGCTCGAAAATACGCAGTTATTGAAAAATATGAAACGTGATATTGCCCGGTTTAAAACGATTATTAATCAAAGCCGTCCGCCGAAGGCGGATAAAGTGAAGGGCTGATATAAATGGAAGGCCAAAGAAAACCAAGAAGAACGGTTCGCGGCGTAGTAATCAGCCGCAGCGGCGACAAGAGCATCAGGATAGAGCTGAAGTACAGGATAAAACATCCTGTTTACGGCAAATTCGTGCGCAAAAGCACCAAGTTCGGCGTTCATGATGAAAAGAATGCAGCAGGCATTGGCGATATTGTGGAAGTTACCGAGTGCAGACCGATAAGCAAGACCAAAAGCTGGCGGCTGGTTCAGGTAGTGCAAAAGACACAAGAGAAAGTTTAAATTTTTGAGTATTAAAGGATAGAGCGTTGATACAACAGAGAACAATGATTGATATTGCCGACAATTCCGGCGCCAAACGTGCCCAGTGCATAAATGTGCTCGGCCGCAGCGCTGCCGGTACCGGCAAGTACAGACGCCCTGCAGCAGCGATAGGGGATATTATCTGTATAGCAATAAAGAAGTCTCTTCCTACCTGTCAGCTCGACAGGAAAAAAGTCCACAGGTGCGTGATAATCCGCACGAAAAGACCTATTCGCAGGCCCGACGGCAGTTATGTGAGATTCGACAGCAATGCGGCGGTGATTATAGATGCCGACGGCAATCCGATAGGAACAAGAATATTCGGCGCCGTAGCGAGAGAATTGAGAGAAAAGAATTTTATGAAGATTGTTTCTCTGGCGAGCGAGGTTGTCTAAATGGCGAAACATATTAGAAAAGGCGATATGGTTGAAGTTATTGCGGGAGCCCATAAGGGAACGACCGGCAAGGTAATGAGAGTTATGCTTTCGAAGAACAGAGTTATAGTGGAAGGCGTTAACAGGCGGTATAAACATGTAAAGCCGTCGCAGAAATATCCGCAGGGCGGCAGGATTCAGATTGAACAGTCCGTACATATGAGCAATATTCTTCCGCTGAATCCGAAAACTTCGGAAGGCACGAGAGTAAGATTTACGACCGACAAGAAAGGCGTCAAAAAGAGAGTTGCCGTTGACGGCGCTGAAATCGGCATTTTGAGAAAGGCCTAAACGGTATATTAGGAATTTTTATATATGGCAAGGTTAAGAGATTTATATAAATCGAAAGTAATTCCGGCACTGCGGGAAAAGTATAGCTATAAGAGTTCTATGGCTGTGCCGAGAATGCAGAAAGTCGTTATCGCGATGGGTATCGGCAAAGCGACGCAGGATAAGAAGTTTCTCGAGAGCGCTTTGCAGGATTTGACGCTGATTGCCGGACAAAAGCCGCTGATTTGCAAGGCCAAAAAGAGCGTTTCTAATTTTAAGGTAAGAGAAGGCGAGCAAACAGGTCTGAAAGTTACGCTTCGCGGGCTGCGGATGTACGAATTTATGGACAGACTGATTAATCTTGCGATACCGAGAGTAAAGGACTTTCGCGGGCTTAATCCGAATAGTTTTGACGGTCGCGGCAATTATTCGATGGGTATGAGCGAACAGACCGTATTCCCTGAAATTGACTCGGCGAAGATGGAAAATGTTCAGGGAATGGATATTACATTTGTAACAACGGCCAAAACAAACGACGAAGCGAAAGAAATGCTGAAACTGTTTGGAATGCCATTCAGGGAGTAATTAATGTCAACAAAAGCTCTTGTAAATAAAAGTAATAAAAGGCCCAAGTTTAAGACAAGGACTTATACCCGCTGCCAGCTTTGCGGCAGAGCCAGAGCGGTTTACAGAAAATTCAAGATTTGCAGATTATGTCTCAGGAAACTTGCCCTCGAAGGCAAGATACCGGGCCTTAAGAAAGCGAGCTGGTAAATAAATGAAAATGTTAATAAACGAAATTCAGGTTTGATATAGGATTTGTCAAATGCACAGCGATCCGATAGCTGATATGCTCACGAGAATACGAAACGCCGGCAAGGCCGGTCAGAGCCGAGTTACAATCAAGGCGTCCAAAATATGCGAAGGCATCGCCCGCGTATTGCAGCAGGAAGGCTATATAGCCGGCTTTGACAGAATCGAAGACGCCTGCAAGCAGGGCGTTCTGCGGGTAGAGCTTAAATATGCGATGGACGGAGCGTCTGCGATAACTGAAATCAAAAGAATAAGCAAGACCGGCAGAAGGGTTTATAGTCCCGTAGATGAACTGCCATATATTATGAATGGTATGGGTATAGCGATTATATCGACCAATAAAGGAATTATGACTGATAGCCAATGTCGTAAAGAAAACGTCAGCGGCGAAATACTTTGTGCGGTGAGTTAATGAGCAGAATAGGCAAAAAACCAGTTATTATACCATCCGGAGTGAAAGTCGAATTTGCCGGACAAACCGTTAAGGTTAGCGGGCCCAAAGGCAATCTCGAAATTACGCGTCATCCGGCAATTAATGTGAAGTTAGATGACAGCGGTAAAAAGATTATAGTGGAAAATTCCAAGCCTGACGGCCGAAACGAAAGAGCGATGTACGGCACGACCAGAGCTCTGCTGAACAATATGGTTAAAGGCGTCAGTAAGGGATTCGAAAGGAAATTGGAAATATACGGAACAGGCTACAATGTAAAGGAACAAAGCGGCAAACTGATTCTAACGGTCGGCTACGCGCGTCCTGCCGAGGTAAAGATACCCAAGACGGTTAAGGTATTGATAGAAGTGCCGGCGACAAAGGGTAACGATACGCCGGCAAAATTCACAGCTACCGGTTATGACAAGCAGGAACTCGGACAGTTCGCAGCCGAGATTAGAAAAGTAAAACCGCCTGAACCTTATCAGGGCAAAGGCATACGTTACGCCGACGAGCATATTCGCAGAAAAGCGGGCAAGGCTTTTGCCAGCGGTGCGGCATAGTAGTCCGGTTTCGGTTTTTTAGAGAATTATTTATGCAGATAGACAGAATAAAAAAGGCAAGAATTAGAAGGAAGCTTCGGGTCCGCAAGAAAGTGCTCGGAACACAGGACAGACCCCGTTTGAGCGTATTTCGTTCGAATAAGCATATTTACGCCCAGATAATAGACGATGTGGCGGCTGTTACGCTTGCATCTGCGGGCACCAGAAGCGGTCCGGTTCCGGACAGTCTGAAAAAGACAGGCAATATGGAAGCGGCCAAAGTTGTCGGAGCTGAGATTGCCAAACAGGCAATGCAGGTCGGAATCAAATGCGTAAAGTTTGACAGGAACCGGTATCGTTATCACGGCAGAATCAAGGCACTTGCCGAAGCGGCCAGAGAAGCAGGGCTTGTTTTTTAACGAGCATAATTTGGAGATATAGAATTGGCAGAAGAGTCAAGAATAATCAGCGGTCAGGACGGAGCTCTCGAAGAGACGGTAGTAAAGGTCTTCCGTTGCGCCAAGGTAGTTAAAGGCGGAAGACGGTTCAGCTTTTCGGCTATGGTTGCCGTCGGCGACCGTGCCGGCAAGGTCGGAATCGGATACGGTAAGGCGAAAGAAGTGCCTATGGCGGTGAACAAGGCGATAAAAGACGCCCGTAAGAGTCTGTTCAGAGTCTCGCTTAACGGCCAGACCATACCGCATCAGAGTATAGGTAAATTCGGCGCGACAAAGATAATGTTGATACCCGCAAGTCCGGGAACAGGCGTTATCGCCGGTTCAAGCGCAAGAGCGGTGCTGGAGCTTGTCGGGATTCACGATGTGCTGACGAAAGTTTACGGCAGTACGACTACGAAAAATGTTGTTAAAGCTACAATGGACGGTTTATTAAAACTTCGCGACCCGCAGTCGATAGGACGGGTTCGCGGCGTTGCGGTAGAACCGGTGAAAAGGTGGTGATGAAGTTATGCTAAGTCATGAAATAACTTCAATAGCAGGCGGACATAAAAAACGCAAAAGAATCGCGAGAGGCATCGGCTCAGGTCACGGCAAGACCAGCGGCAGAGGCCATAAGGGAAGTCTAAGCAGAGCAGGCGCCGGCGGAAAGCTGGGCTACGAAGGCGGCTCAATGCCTCTGTTCAGAAGGCTTCCGAAACGCGGATTCAGCAATTATAACTTTGCCTGCAAATATGAAATAGTTAACGTGTCGCAGCTCGACAGATTCGATAATGGCGCTGTAATTGATATCAAGGCGCTTGTTGACGCAGGACTTGTAAACAGCGTCAGAAGCAGGATTAAAGTCCTCGGAGACGGCGAGCTTACCAAGAAATTACAGGTAAGCGCACATAAATACAGCAAGAGCGCTCACGACAAGATATTGAGCTGCGGCGGAGAAGCCAAAATTGTGGCATAAAAAATTGACAGGGAAGACAAATGTTTAGTGCAGCTGCAAGTATATTTAAGATACCTGATTTGCGGAACAAGGTGCTGTTTACGATAGCGCTGCTGATAATTTACCGCGTCGGGTTTCATATTTCGGTGCCGGGAATAGATGTGCAGCGAATGACAGGCGCCTCTCAGCGGCAGGACCAGGACAGTCCCGTCGGCAGAGCGCTGGAACATCTGCAAATGCTCAGCGGCGGCGAATTCAAAAGAAGCAGTTTGTTCGGACTGGGTATTATGCCTTATATAACCAGTTCTATTATACTGATGCTGCTGGGCGAAGTTATGCCTGCCCTTAAAAAGCTCAAGGAAGAAGGACAGACGGGCTATAAAAAGATACAGGAATATACGCGGTATTTAACCGTGCCGATATGCCTGGTTCAGTCGATGATGTTCGTAAAATTGATGCGGCCTTACGCCTATCCCGGACTTGAGGGGGCAACGATTATCTTCGGCGTTATCGGTATGACGGCCGGAACGATATTTCTTATGTGGCTCGGCGAACAAATTGACGAATACGGCATCGGAAACGGAATAAGCCTTTTGATTATGGCGGGTATCGTTTCTAATATGCCCGGGACAATAGCGAGAGTTTGGCAGAATACATCTTTCACCGTAGGAGCCGGTACTGCGGCAGGGACTTATGGCCCGGGAAAGATAATGTTCCTGATAGTGGCTTTCGTATTTGTCGTTGCCGGAGCGATTCTGATAACGCAGGGCCAAAGGCGGATACCCGTTCAGCAGGCCAAGCAGATGCGCGGAATGCGGATGTACGGCGGACAGAGGCATTACCTGCCTTTGAGAATAAATCACGGCGGCGTTATGCCGATAATTTTTGCTTCGAGCTTAATGCAGTTTCCGCCGATACTTTTCGGCCAGCTTCTGAGTATTCCGAAGTTCGCCAATTCGGCGGTATTGGGAAATATAGCTATGTCTCTTCATCCCGGAGCATACGTATATAACGTTTTGTATATTGTGCTGATAATTCTGTTTTCGTATTTCTGGACGACGGTTCAGTTCCAGCCTAAGGAAATGGCCAAGAACCTCCGTAATTCCGGCAGTTTTATACCGGGTCTTCGTCCCGGACACAGAACGGCAGAGTATCTCGAAACGGTAATGGCGAGAATTACATTTTACGGAGCGGCATTTCTGGCGATTATAGCGGTTGTGCCGACCGTTATTGCCCAGTTGCCGGGATTGGATATTGACTGGCAGGTTGCTTCTTTCTTCGGCGGCACAGGCTTGCTGATTGTTGTGAGCGTATCGCTGGATTTGGTGCAGAGAGTCGAAGCGAACCTGATAATGCGAAACTATGAAGGCTTCAGTTCGAGCAGAATAAAGGGGGCCCGCGGATGGTAATCGTACTGCTTGGTCCGCCTGGAGCCGGTAAAGGCACGCAGTGCAAGCGGATTGTAGAGAAATATAAGCTGGTTCATTTATCCAGCGGCGATATTTTGAGAGGTCATCGAGCCAACGGGACGGAGCTTGGCAAAAAGGCCGCGGAGTTTATGGATGCGGGCAAACTTGTGCCCGACCATTTGATAATAGAAATGATGGCCGGCGCGATAGAGTCAGCAGGCGGCAATTGTGTGCTGGACGGTTTTCCCCGCACAGTTGTGCAGGCGGCGGAACTTGACAGGGAGTTGTCGAAAAAAGGACAGAAAATCGACGCTATTGTCAATCTTGTTATTGACGATGGTGTAATAGAAAATAGACTAACCGGCAGGCGGAGTTGTCCGGCCTGCGGCGCTGTTTATCATATAGATACTTTAAAGTCCAAAGTCGAAGGCGTTTGCGACAAATGCGGCGGAAAGCTTGTTCAGCGGACAGACGACAAGCCCCAGGTCGTAAAGCAAAGGCTCGCGACTTATCATCAGCAAACTGCTGCGGTGGTAGGCTATTATGCTGATAACGGCCGGAAGATTTTGGATATTGACGCCGAGAAGTCTGTTGACGAAGTAGCATCGCTGGTGATTGATAAACTCGACAGTCTTGCGGCGGTTTGACAGAAGAAAATGGCGATAACGTTAAGAAGTCGCAGAGAAATTGAGCTGATAAAAAAGGCCGGCGCGGTTGTTGCCGATGTTCTTTTAAAATTGAAAGAGTCCGCGGCAGCAGGAATAAGCACTGCCGAGCTGAATCGTATAGCCGAAGAAATGACGAAACGGGCCGGTGCGATAGCTCTTTTTAAGGGTGTTAAAAACCCGTACGGCTATCAGGCCTTTCCGGCGGCGATATGTACTTCGCTTAACGAGCAGGTAGTGCACGGCATACCGTCGGACAAAGTGATACTGCAGCAAGGCGATATTATCAGTATCGATTTCGGCGTAAAGCTGTCGGGTTATTGCGGCGATGCAGCCGTAACGCTTGCGATAGGAAATATCGATGAGCGGAAACGGCGGCTAATGGATGCGACTAAAGGAATGCTCGATACGGCGATAAAGCACAGCAGGGCAGGTGAAAAATGGAGCCGAATAGCCGGACTGATGCAGAAAATGGCGGAATCGGCAGGCTTTTCAGTGGTTACTGATTTTGTCGGACACGGGATAGGCACCCAAATGCATGAAGACCCGAAAGTTCCGAATTATGTCAGCAGGGAGCTTTTGCGTGACGATATTCTGCTGCAGGAAGGAATGATACTCGCCGTCGAGCCTATGGTAAATATGGGCACAGGCGAGACGGCAACTTTGAAAGACGGCTGGACGGTTGTTACGAAAGACAGAAAGCCGTCGGCTCATTTTGAACATACTATAGCGATAATGAAAAACGGCTGTGAGGTGCTGACAGTAAAATAAACAGTACTGATAGTTATATGCCAAAACAGGATGCAATAATAGTTGAGGGCAAAATTCTCGAAGCCCTGCCGAATGCGATGTTCAGAGTTGAACTGCAGAACGGGCATGCGATTATGGCGCATGTGTCCGGCAAGATGCGGATGCATTTTATAAGGATACTTGCAGGCGATACGGTTACGGTCGAGATGTCGCCTTACGATTTGACGAAAGGAAGGATAATCCTGCGGCATTAGCAGGACAAGGTGATTTATGAAAGTAAGAAGTTCAGTAAAAAGAATATGCGAAAATTGTAAACTTATTCGTCGCAAGGGCGTCGTACGGGTGATTTGCTCGGCAGACCCTCGCCATAAACAGAGACAAGGCTGATTTTTATCGGAGAATAAATATGCCGCGTATAGTTGGTGTTGATATACCGAATGACAAAATAATAGCAGTTTCGCTGACTTATATTCATGGTATCGGGCCGTATACAGCAAAGAAAATACTCAACGAAGTCGGAGTAAAGCCCGATGTTCGTGCGAACAAGCTAACCGAAGATGAAGTCAGCAAAATCGCTCAAATAATCGACCGTGATTATCCTGTCGAGGGCCAGCTTAGAAGGCAGGTTTCTCAGGATATCGCAAGGCTAAAGGATATAGGCTGTTATCGCGGGATGAGGCATCGTAAAGGCCTGCCTGTAAGAGGGCAGCAGACGCAGAGCAATGCCCGTACGAGAAAAGGCAAGAGAAAGACAGTTGCCGGCAAGAAAGGCGTAAAAGAAACACGTTCCTAATATTTGAGGTAGTTATACTAAATGGCTAAGGGAAAAATAAGAAAGAATGTTTCAAGGGCGATTGTTCATATTAGGTCGACCTTTAACAACACGATGATAACCATAACCGATACGGATGGTGATACGATATGTCGGGATTCGGCGGGTACGGTAGGTTTTAAAGGTTCGCGTAAGAGCACGCCTTTCGCCGCCCAAAGGGCAGCGGAAAAATGTGCGAACGCGGCCAAGCGTTCCGGCGTTCGTGAAGTCGAAGTTCGAGTTAAAGGCCCCGGTTCCGGTCGGGAATCGGCGATATCAGCTATGCAGGCGGCAGGGCTGAGAATATCGTCGATTGAAGATATTACTCCTATACCTCATAACGGCTGTCGTCCGCCGAAAAGAAGAAGAGTTTAATGCTTAATAAATTTTGGAGCAGATAGAAATATGGGTCGTAATCTTGATTCATCCTGTAAGTTGTGCCGTCGCGAAGGTATGAAACTGATGCTTAAGGGTATTCGTTGCGAAACGGGCAAGTGTCCGATTGAGAAGCGTCAGAAAAATGTTGCTCCCGGTATGCACGGCTGGCGCCGCGGCAGAGGAAGCGATTACGGCGTTCGTCTTCGCGAAAAGCAGAAAGTTAAACGTTATTACGGGCTCGGCGAAACGCAGTTTATGCGGTATGTCGAAAAAGCAGAACATACTATAGGCAATACCGGCGAGGTTTTGCTCGGTCTGCTTGAAAGACGGCTCGATAACGTTGTTTATAAACTGAATTTTGCGTCTTCGAGAAAGGCCGCAAGACAGTTAATCGCTCACGGGCACATTCGCGTTAATGGCAGAAAAGTAGATATTGCCGATTTCTCCGTGAGTATAGGCGATAAGATAACCGTCAAGACTTCGGAAAAGAGTAAGAAGAGAATAAAAACACAACTGGACGTAAATCCGAACTATTCGGCACAGGGCTGGCTGCAGCTCGATATTAAAGAGCCTTCGGCTACCGTTGTTGCGATGCCTTCAAGGCAGGATGTCCAGCTTCCGATAGAAGAACAGCTTGTGATTGAGTTCTGTTCGAGATAATTTTTGTTACGATAAAACTGAATATAACCAGGCAGGTTACAGATAGCGTTTTTAAAAGCACAGGCCCCTGTCAAGAACGCTGAGAACATCTGCCAATTTTAGTGGAGGCCGAAAAATGAGAATAACCTGGAGAGGAATGGAACTTCCGACACGCGTTGAAATGGATAAAGAGATTTCAACGAGTAATTACGGACTATTCCGCATAGAACCTTTTGAGCACGGATTCGGCACGACAATCGGCAACAGCCTGAGGCGGGTACTGCTTTCTTCGCTCGAAGGAGCGGCAGCAACCAGTATAAAAATCGCAGGCGCCGACCATGAGTTCGCTTCGCTGAAGGGCGTTAAGGAAGACGCAACTGAAATTGTCCTTAATGTGAAAAATCTTATTATCAATAAGACCAGCTCCGAGCCGAAGGTCGTAAAATTGACGGCTGATAAAACCGGCGTTGTAACCGCAGGGCAGATTCAATGCGACCCGACTATTGAAATAATAAATAAGGACCATGTAATCGCGACGCTGACCGAGAATGTAAAATTCTCGATGGAAATGACGATAGAAACCGGCCGCGGTTATTCGCCCGCTTCCGAGAGACTTGCCGAAATGGACAGGTTCGAACAGGAAGCAGGCAGAATCGAAATCGATGCGGTCTATTCGCCCATCGTCCGGGTGCGGTATAAAACAGAAGATACCCGTGTTGGACAAAAAACCAATTACGACCGGCTGATTCTCGAAATATGGACTAACGGCTCGGTTACGCCTGAGATGGCTCTCGTGGAAGCGGGCAAAATACTCCGCAAGCACGTAAATCCGTTTGTGCAGTATTTTGAAATCGGGACCGAAACGGTCGAAGAAGCGCAAAGCAGCGAAGTAGAAGAAGAAACGAAAATTGATGACCAGCTTACTGAAAAGCTGAATATGCCTATACAGGAACTTGATTTGAGCGTTCGTGCGAGCAACTGCCTTGAGTCAAGTCGTATAGAAACGGTAGGGCAATTGGTCAGGCTGACAGAGGCGGAACTGCTTAAACTTCGCAGCTTCGGCAAGACAAGCCTTCGCGAAATCGTTCGCAAACTTTCCGATATCGGATTGTCGCTCGGAATGACTGATATTGATTAATTTTTTTAGTTTTTGAGGTATGAACAGATATGCGTCATAGAATTGCAGGTGGACAGCTTAATAGAACAAGTGCACACAGGGTTGCGCTGCGAAGAAATCTGGCGGCGTCACTTTTTGAGCATGAAACAATAAGCACAACAATGCCGAAAGCAAAGCACGTAAAGAGCTTCGCTGAAAAGCTTATAACGCTTGCCAAGAAAGGCGACCTGGCTGCAAGACGCCGGGCGATAGCAATGCTCGGCAATCGTGATATCGTCGAAGAAATTGACGGCAGAATAGAAAAGAAGGGCACGATTATCGGTAAATTGTTCAGCGAAATCGGTCCCAGATACCTTGACAGAGCAGGCGGATATACGAGAATTATCAGGCTGGCAAAGAGACGTTTGGGCGATAACAGCCCGCTCGTTCTTCTGCAGCTTGTAGGCCAGGAAAAACAGGCTGAAACGCCGAAAAAAGGCGGCAAGAAGAAAGCTTCCAAAAAGAAAGCGGATAAAAAACAGGAAGCCGAAGAGTAGAAAAACAAATTAAATCGGATTCAGGAGGCTGTTCATTGGCGGATAATTGTATATTTTGCAAAATCGCTTCCGGCCAAATACTTTCTGCGAAGATTTACGAGGATGAAAATGTCTTTGCGTTTCTCGATATCGGCCCTGTCAGCGATGGTCATACCCTCTTGATACCGAAACAGCATTATACGAAAATACACGAATGCCCGCCTGATGTTCTGAAGGCTGTCATATCAGTTTTGCCGAAAGTTGCCGGTGCGGTTTTTGCCGCTTTGGGCGCGGACGGATATAATGTTTTGTGCAATAACGGCAGGGCGGCAGGACAGCTTGTCGAGCATCTGCATTTTCATATAATCCCGAGAAAAACCGGCGATGGTGTTTTCAGTCATTGGCCGGCGTTTGAATATCCGCAGGGCAAGGCCGAAGAACTTGCCGAGAAAATTCGTGCCAAACTATAATTGATTTATCTTTTAAAGTCTGGTAAGTTTGTAAGTTAAGATTGATCGCGGGGTAGAGCAGTCTGGTAGCTCGTCGGGCTCATAACCCGGAGGTCG
>CAYUYR010000007.1:0-92127 GCA_964449435.1 uncultured Planctomycetaceae bacterium
TGAGTTTGCCTGTTTTTCCTTACTTCCTTATCTCTTTACCTCCTTACTTCATAAATATAACAGTCCGGTTTTATATTGAATTTTTCCCACATTTTTGGTATAATCCTCGTCAAAGGACGGAGGCGGTGAGAAGAGTATATTTAGATAGATATTGTCCGATAATATTGCTGCTTTTAGCGGTTCTTTGCGGCAATGTATATGCTTTGCAGGGCTCGACCGGGGTCGACGGCTCCAATGTGCAGGCCGTTCGCGAACTTGGCATCACCGGAAAGGGGCTCAAAATTGGTCTTATTACCGCCAGAAATGTCCTTGCGACCCATATTGCTTTTGAACCTAATACCGTTTTTAATTACGATTATAGCGACAGCGGTATTGGTTATACTTACCACGACACTCCTTTTGCGGGTATTATCAAGAGCAAAGGCAGTTCGAGTCATCCTTACGCTCTCGGCGTTGCCCCCGATGCGGAAATTCATTGTTGCAGAGTTGTTAGCGACGACGGCGAGATACGCCTTACCTGGCTTCAGAATGCTTTAGATAATCTTGTCGCTCTCGGCTGCAGAGTAGTTGTAACTGGCTTTCAATTACCTCCGGATGAGAATACGAACTGGTCGCGAATGTATGATTATTATGCCGCGAATTATGATATTGTTTTTGCCAATGCCGCCGGTAACGACTATTCCAATGTTTCTATTTTCGGCGACGGTTATAACGGCATAACCACAGGCGGTCTCGAAGAACCTGTAACAGATAATTATAGCAGAGTCGGCGATATTACCTGTCCGGGACCTACAATTGACGGCAGAAGAAAGCCGGAGGTTATGGCGCCGTCAACATATCAGGTTGCTCCTGGTTATAGCGACAGCTCGAATGATTACTGGTACACGACTTCGGGCTCCGGTGCGACGAGCTGGGCTGTGCCGCATACAGCGGGGAGCGCAGCTCTTTTGCTCGAATATGCAAACCAGACAACGGAGGCGGATGACGGCCGCAATGAGGTTATAAAGGCTGTAATAGTTAATTCGGCTTTTCCTAATATAGATGACGAGAACGGTAATCCGACCGAGCCTGCCGCTCCGAATAATACATGGCATAATGAAAGGGGATACGGAAGAGTCGATGCGTTAAGGGCTGTCAATACGCTTTCCGCAGGGAAAATCAGCAAAGGTTCGACAGCTATTACATCAGTCGCAGGCTGGGCGTACGTTCCGATAGATTCTTATGCAACTCATACTTATTTGCTCGCAGGCAATAAAAATGAAAGGCTTGTCCTGACAGTTACCTGGAATTGTGCCATTACAAAGTTAGGCCCTAACTATAATTTGGAGTCGCCGTTATTTAATATCAATGTAACGGTCAAAGGCCCTGAAGGAGAACCGATTTTTTCTGAAATTGACGATGTGAATAATCTTGAGAAAGTAGATATACTTCTTCCTGCCGATGGGAATTATACTGTTTCTCTATATAATACTACCTCAAAGATGCGTTCTTACGGTTTGGCTTATGAGCTTTTGCCGCCATTAACGGGAGACTTCAATATAGATTATATCGTAGATGGATATGATTTAAGCCGGATAGCCGATGAATGGCTGACTGCTGGCGCCGAAGCGGATATAGTTCCTGACAATATAGTCAATAATCTGGATTTTGCGAAATTTGCCGAAAATTGGCTCAAAACCGATAAACGGTATTTTTGTCCGTAAAGTTCTCCTAAAAGCGATTTTCTGGGGCCATATTTTCACAAAAAGGCTTCTTCCAAAGGGGCGGCCTTTGTACTTGACAAAACAGAGCAATCGAAAATCGAGATTTGAGGGATTCTCGATTGCGGTCCAATTTCGATTGTCGATTCTCAAAAAGGGCGGCCTTTGTACTTGACAAAAATAGAAAAAAATGTGAGAATTAATAGTTTATGAGTTTTTCCCCGATAGCTCAATCGGTAGAGCGAGCGGCTGTTAACCGCTAGGTCGTAGGTTCGAGCCCTACTCGGGGAGTTATACAAATAGTTTAAAGTTCACAATTTGCGGTGTCGTTCGTAATGCCGCAGGCTGTTTTCTGTTTTCATCACAGAATGCAAAAGGATTTCAGGGTTTTTTTTGTTTATATTTTCAATAAGGTTGTTATAGTAAAGAGCTTATGGCGTTCGACAGGCTTGAATTAGAAGGTTTTACGATAATAAAGAAGCTCGGGACAGGGGCCCGCAGCACGATTTTCCTTGCGCGGGACGAGGAAACCGGCGATACGGTCGCACTTAAACGAACCGTATATGAAAAGCCGGAAGACGTCAGAATATTCGAGCAAATGGAAAATGAATACAAAGTTGCACAGGCGTTCAATCATCCGTATCTTCGTAAATGCTACAAAGTAATTAAAGTACGTAAAATGCTCAAGGTCAAGGAACTGCTGCTTTCGATGGAGATGTTCGAAGGCGAAACCCTTGAAAAATATAAGTCGCTTAGTCTCGGCGATGTCCTTCTCGTTTTTCGAATGGTGGCAACCGGCCTTAATACTATGCATCAGCAGGGTTATATTCATTGCGATATCAAACCCAATAATATTCTTATAAACGAATCCGGTGCTATTAAAATAATTGACCTCGGACAGGGCTGCAAAATCGGCACGATAAAACCGCGAATACAGGGTACGCCCGATTATATCGCTCCTGAACAAGTAAAGAGAAAACACCTCAGCCAGCGAACCGATATTTTTAATCTTGGCGCTACGATGTATTGGGCGATGACCGGCAAAAATGTGCCGACATTAATACCGCAGGCAGCCCACGACCTTGCGGCTGTCGTTAGTCAGCGAGTTTTTTCTGCTCCGCACGAAATGTATAACAGAATACCGCTCGGTGTTTCCAAGCTGGTTATGGATTGTGTTAAGGAAGAGCCCCAACGGCGTCCGGCTACGATGGCAGAAGTTATTTCAAGGCTCGACCTTCTGATTCACAGCATCTTTATCAAAAAACTGGGTAATCAATAATGGCGGAAGAATTTGTCAAACTGTTTGAAAACGGAATAGCCGCTAATGAGCGGGATAAGTGCCGAAAGGCTAATTTGATAGTTTTGCCGAAGGCCGGAGACGTGGTAGTTGCCGGTGATATTCACGGCCACAGACGTAATTTCGAGAGAATTGTTTCTTACTCAAAACTTGAAGAAAATCCCGACAGGCACCTTATTCTGCAGGAAATAATACACGGCGGGCCGGAAGACGAACAGGGCGGCTGCCTTTCGTTCGAAGTGCTGGCCGACGCCGTCAGGCTGAAAATAGAGTATCCCGACAGAGTGCACTTCATTCTTGCCAATCACGATACCGCTTTTATAAACAACAGCGACGTTATGAAAAACGGTAAGGAAATGAATACGGCAATGCGGGAGGCGATGCAGAGACGTTACGGGCAAGATGCCCAAAAAATCGAAAGTGCGATTGAGCGTTTTCTTTTCTCGCAGCCGCTGGCGGTCAGATGTCCCAACAGGATTTGGATATCGCACTCGCTGCCCTCGAACAGAATGTTGGAAAAATTCGATTTTACGATATTTGACAGGGAGTTGAAAATAAGCGATATTGTCAGACCAAACTCGGCTTATCTTCTTACGTGGGGCAGAGGACAAAGCAGTGAGAGTCTCAAATTTATCGCCAGACAGCTCGACGCGGATTTATTCGTTCTCGGCCATCAGGTACAAGAGAGCGGCTGGATGAGCAACGATGAAAATCTGGTTATCATCGATTCGCAGCATAATCACGGTCATTTGCTTCGCATCGACCTTAAGGCAGAATATACGATAAAGAAGCTGGTCGATTCTCTTATCCCCATCGCAAGTATTTACTGAGGGACCGGTAGATATGATATTTTTATACTTATTGGCTGTGGCTGCGATTACGGCGCAGGTTCTCTTTATCTATCAGGTTGTCTGCAACTATAAATATGTGCTGAGAAAGTTCGGCAAAAATCACACGGTCTATAGTCCCCGGACAGCACTGATTGTTCCCTGCAAGGGCATAGATACCGCATTCGATAAAAATATAAGGTCGTTTTACGAGCTTGAGCACAAGGATTATGAAATAATATTTGTTACCGAAAGCTCCGAAGACCCCGCTTATGGCCGATTAGTCGCTATTAGGGAAGAGTTTAAAAATCTGACAAAAGCGTTCGATATAAGAGTTCTTGTCGCAGGCGAAGCGCAGCAGGGCAGCCAGAAACTGCATAATCTTCTTTACGCCTGCGGCAACGCGGACAAAGGAGTTGAAGTTTTCGCCTTTGCCGATTCTGATGCCTGTGTCCGAAAGAACTGGCTCAACGAAATTGTCTATCCGCTTCGCAAGGCTCGGCACGGCGTTGCCGGCGGATATCGATGGTATATCCCGACAAAAAATAATTTTGCGACACTGGCTTTATCAATACTTAACGCCAAGGTCGCTCAGCTTCTCGGCATTACGAAACTCAATCATGCCTGGGGCGGGTCGATGGCCGTTCGCGTAGATGTATTCAAAAAACTCGGAATGGAAAAAATATGGGCAAAATCGGCCAGTGACGATTTGACGTTGAGCCGAGCTGTTAAAAAAGCCGGGCTGAAGGTGATATTTGTGCCCGCCTGCGTTGTAGCCTCCTATGAAGAGACAGAATTTTTGAAACTGTTGGAATTCGCTCGCCGGCAATTTCTTATTACGCGAATAACTGCGCCGGGTACATGGTGGCTGGGTCTTTTCAGCGGTCTTTATCCTGTTTTAGGATTTTGGGGATTTGCGGCAATCGCCCTTTATTTATATAACAGTTCTGTTAACGGCTGGCCTGTATTTTTACTTGTGTCTTTTCTGTTTCTCGCGGGGCAGTTTTTATGTGCTGTGTTGAGGCAAAAAATGATTTTCAGGATTTTTCACGCGGATTGGCCGAAGCTGAAAGTCGCGGCTATTGCCGATATAGCCGGAAATCTGTTTTGGTCATGGTTTATGCTGTTTTGTATTTGTTCTTCGATGTTTGGCAGGATAATAAAATGGCGGGGGGTGAAATACAAACTTAAAAGTCCGACGGAAGTTATCAGGCTTTAAATCACACCTGTTGCGGTTTATGGTTTTCGCTTCCGACGATATAGACTCTGTTTTTGCCGCTGCGTTTTGCTTCGAGCAGAGCATCATCTGCCCGCTCGAACAGCTCCTGAACGGTTGTACCATCCCGCGGGAATGTCGCCAGTCCGCCGCTGATAGCTAAAATTCCTTTGCCGTCTGCGCCGAGTGCCGGCAGGTCGGTTTTATTCAGTTCCCTTATGAATCTTTCACAGATATTTATTACTTGTGTGGGATGTTCGCTTTCGAGACGTCTTCTTTCTTTTGGTGTTTCAGCGTCAAAAGTAACGGACTTGTCGGCAGGCAGATTCCAGAATACCACAGCGAATTCATCACCGCCGATTCGGCCTACGACATCCTGTTTCCTGCAGCATTTCTGCATTAGAACGGCGGCCTGTTTTAGAATATTATCGCCGACATAATGACCGTAAAGGTCGTTGTATTTTTTGAAATTGTCGATATCGAATACGAGCAAAGTAGCCTGAAGCGCCTGCCGCTGTGAATGTTCGATTATCTGGCGGAGAAATTCCCTGACAAATCTTCTGTTTTTCACACCTGTAAGCTCATCTTCCATTACGAGCTTTTCGAGGACTTTAATCCGTTCGAGATATTCTTCGGCAGGTTGGCTTTCCGGGCCGGCGGTTTTTAACGATTTACGAACTTCACTTTCAGCGGCAAAAGCGACGGGGCGAATATAATAGTCGTCCAGAAGTTTAGTGCCGTTGAGCGGACGAGCGGCCAATTCAATGGCAAAAGGTTCCTGCCACATTTTAACGAGCAGGAAAATTTTTGATTTTGGAGTTGCCTGCCGAAAATTCCTGAGAACCCCAGCCAAATCCTTGTCAAAATCGTCCGGAATTATCGCTATGGCGTCAAATTGATTTGCCGATGCGGCGGCGATAGCGTCGGGAATATTTGGGCTGCTGTGAAATCGAACACCGGTACAATTAGATGTATCGACAGCCGTTTTGTCGCCCCGACCTACCAACAGAATTTGGGCTTCATTATTTTGGCTGTTTATGATTATCCTACTTTGCATACCATTCCATTATACTAAAAACCCAAAAATAAGTCAAATTTGGCAAAACAGGCAAAATAACGTAAGGTTGCGGTTGCGCGACTCGTCACGGTTACGTTTGACGTTTACCGTAAGACGAAACGAGCAGCGCCGCCGTTCAACGAAAAACGTTCTCGGAAAGTTTCCTTACTTCTTTAGAGCCTTATTTCCTTACTTCTTTTAACGAAGCGAGCAGCGCCGCCGTTCAACGAAAAACGTAAGGTTTGTGAAGGATTAGGGCTTTTTAATGGGCCGGCAGAACCGAGAGTTTTTCGGCGGCCTGTTCTGCAAAAATGCTGTCGGGATAGTGATTGATGAAATCCTGAAGGTCTTTTTTGGCTTCGGTCAGATATTTTTCCTTTTCCGTATCACTCAAACTGTGTTCTTTCCAGATAGTAAGTTTCAAAGACGCCTGCTCGAAATTTGCCTGGATTCCGCCGTCGGTGCCCGCGAATTTTTTCGCGGCCTCGCCGAGCCTCTGGGCTCTTAGAACCACATCGGAAATAAGCATAGTTTGTGCCAGAACGATATTGTCTTGCAGCGGGCTTGTGTCCGTTGTTTGATTAAGCAGGTTTTCGAGCTGCGTTTTATAAAGAATATCGTGAGGATTGAGGAGAATAAATTGAGCCAGCAGACGCTTGTCTTTTGGTTCGCTGCCGAGATTTTCGCCGCTGATTAGGTGCTGAAGGTATTGAAGTTTTCTTTTTATTCTTTTTAGCTCGTAATCGGTAATCACCGTTGACGCAGGCTTATGGAATACCGCCTCGATTTCATTGGCGATTGCCTCATCGGTTTTTGCCGATTCTTTTTCAATCATCACAAGACCCTGTTCTATCAGTTGGCGGGCGTGGTCGAATTCTTCCATTCCTGCCAGATGAACTGCTCTTCGCCAGCGTGCCTCGATGGATTCTACGCTATCCGGATACTCTGAATAAAGCCTGTGCCATATCGGCAGATTTTCCCTGTGAGGATAATTGTTATAAAAGTGCAGGACTTCTTTTTCGACGAGAGTATTAAGCTCCGGCGACATCTCGCTAATCAGGCCCTTGTAATAGAGCGCGATAGGCATTCGCCTGATTCGGACTTTGCTGTTAAGCAGTGCGTTATGCAAAAACTCCGGCTTCCACCATTGTTTTTGAGGATTGATGAAGTTTTCATATTGTTTAAGGAGCCGTTGTTTTTCAGCCTGATAACCGAGTCTGCCTGGCTCGTCGAACCATTCGGGCCAGCGGTCGAGAAGCAGCCGGGTCTGAATTTCCTTTTTCAGAACGGCTCTTAACGCAATAGGTTCGACCGGATAAAAAGGTGATTGAAAATAACTCCTGCTCTGCGGACTTGTGAGCGTGCGGTCCAATGCTTCGGTGATGCTGTTGTCCTGAAATTCCCTTATGGCCTCAGGATTATTCCTTGCGATGTAAAGCTGATAGTCAAGCTCTGAAAGGCCGATTTTGTTCTGAAAGATTATTATTGCCGTGATAAAGGTTATAACGATTATGCTCCATATCAGGCCCGGCCTATATCGTGTGAAATGGCCTATTATCAAAATTACAGCGGAAATTGCCAGTGCTGTGAAAATCCCGTTAAACCATGGGGCAAACGACAATGCCCATCGGACATTGTCCATATTTTTCGCTCCGCCGAAAAAGCCGAAATATATAAGTGACGGCGAAATGCACAAAACAATGGCGATAAACCGTGACCGAAATCTCAAAGGCCTTAGTGCCGCCGCGAACGCGCCGATGAAAACAGCGATTGCAAGACCCGGCAGGCCTGCTACGAAGGCTAATATCAATACGGGAAAAATACTGTAATAAAAACTCATAAGCTGTGAGATTAGTATCGGAGCGGCGATAAAAATTCCGACAAGAAGGCCTATCACAAATATCTGGGCGGGATACTCGAAAATGCTCAGCGGAGACTGAATGAGTTTTTCAAGATAAAACGGACCGGGAAAATACTGACAGATAAGGCTGCCCGTCATAAGCTTCGACCAGAAAACAGCGGCAAAATAATATACGCAAACCGCAAGGAAATAACAGCCGTTTACGTTTGCATGGCTGTAATGCAGGGTAGGGCCGGCCGGCATAAGCGGTTTCGGGGCGGCTATTTCTGGTTTAAAACTGTCAGTATCAGGCATAGCGGTATTATAACTTGTTTCATCCTGAACAACAGGCAATTTATAGCGAAAAGCCGGTGAAAAACAGAGGTTTTGGAGGGCAAATAGCGGCTTTAAGCAGAGCGAATCATATCCGCTATTTTCATTAGCCTGCTGATATTATCGCGTTCAGCCTCGGCGAGCTTGTCGTATATAAAGCGAATCGTCTGCTGCATCTCCGGTATGACTACGTGCTCGAGCACATTTACCCGCCGGCGGGTTTTCTGGAGCTCATCGGCCAAAAGCTGAGCCTGTTTTTCCTTTTCGGCAAGTTCGAGCAATTTATCAAAGACCTTTTCAAGTCCCTTAAGAGCGATGTCAAGCTCTCCGCTGGTAGTCGAATAGCCGTAGCTGATAATTTCGCCGTCGATGGCTTTGGTGAATTTAGGAACTTTTACGCTCATTATGGCGGCAAAGCCGATTGCAAGGCTGAATTTTTTGGTGGCCACTTCCATCGCTGATTTTATATTTTCAGGCTCCATCGTTGCCCTTGCCATAACAAATCGTCTCGAAACCTCGATAAGCTCTTTTTCGACTTCCTGACGAAGCGAACCGAGCTGGCGGGATATCTGAATAAGCTGCCTTGATATCTCGTCTCTTTTTTGACTGAGCAGTTTATGGCCTCTGGCCGCAAGCGCAACGCGTCTGCGAAGCGAAAGCAATTCCATTCTTGTTGCGCTTACAGTAGTCGCCATTATGATTTCCTGAATTTCGGCATATACTTTTTAATATATTCGACGCGAATACGTTTCAGTTCGGAATCCTCGAACATACTCAGAAGCTCCCAGCCGAGGTCGAGCGTCTGTTCGATGGTTCTGTTTTCACTATAGCCCTGCGAAATATACCGCTTTTCGAACTCGTTGGCGTAAGTCATATATTTTTTGTCTTCATCCGACAGGGCGGCTTCGCCGAGAATCGTCGCAAGCTCCTGACATTCCTTGCCGCGGGCGTAAGCTGCGTAGAGCTGGTTGTACAAATCGGCGTGGTCTTCACGGGTTTTGTCTTTGCCGATGCCTTTGTCCTTCAATCTCGAAAGGCTCGGCAGCACATCGACCGGCGGGGCGACAGCTTTGCGGTGCAGCGAACGGGACAAAATTATCTGCCCCTCGGTAATGTAGCCGGTCAGGTCCGGCACAGGATGAGTTTTGTCGTCTTCCGGCATCGTCAGAACCGGCACCATCGTTATTGAACCTTTTTTATTCTTAATTCTTCCCGCCCGTTCGTAAATCGTCGCAAGGTCGGTATAAAGATAGCCCGGATAGCCTCGCCTGCCCGGCACTTCTTTTCGTGCCGCGCTGATTTGACGCAAAGCCTCGCAGTAATTTGTCATATCGTTAAGAATAACGAGAACGTGCATATCCCTGTTGAAAGCGAGGTATTCAGCCGCCGTAAGGGCAACTCTCGGTGTGGCGATTCTTTCAATCGCAGGGTCGTTGGCAAGGTTGATGAACATTACAGCTCTTTCAATCGCGCCTGTGTCGCGTAAATCGTTGATAAAAAACTGTGCCGCCTCAAACGTGATGCCCATAGCGGCGAAAACGACAGCAAACTGCTCGCCTTTGCCGATCACCGTTGCCTGTCTTGCGAGTTGGGCGGTAAGCTCATCGTGGGGCAGGCCGGAACCGCTGAATATAGGCAGTTTTTGGCCTCGGACAAGCGGATTCAAACCGTCGATGGTTGAAATGCCGGTCTGGATGAACTCGTTTGGATAGTCTCTGCTGTACGGATTGATGGGATTGCCGTTGATATTGAGGCGTTTCTCAGCGATGATTTCGGCTCCGCCGTCTTTAGGGTTGCCGATGCCGTCGAAGACTCTGCCGAGAATATCCGGCGAAACCGCAAGCTCCTGCGGCCTGCCGAGCATTCTTACCGTCGCCGAATCGACGTCGATGCCTTCGGTGCCCTCGAATATCTGGACAAGCATTTTATCCCTGTCAACCTGAAGTATCTGGCCGTGCCGGATAGAACCGTCGCCTATTTCTATTTCCACCATTTCGCCGTATCGGGCGTCATCAACCGATTCGACCAGTATCAACGGTCCGCTTATACTAGTTACTGTCTGGTATTCGTTAAGCATTTGCCGCTCCTGCTAAAATTAAATCCTAATATCTAATTTCTAAATCCTAAATAATCTCAAAATCCTAATAGTAAAATTCAAAACAGCTATTCGCTTTTAGTTACGATTGAACCGAATATTTTTGTAAGCTCATTTGCTTCATTTTCCAGCCATTTTCTTTCTTTGTCGGGTTCTTTATCTTCACCGGTATCGACCAGTCTTAGCCAATACCGGCTCTCTTTTGCTTCTTTGCGGCATATTTTCGCCCGCATTAAAAAATCTTTTTTGCTTAAAGCTTCGTTCGCTTCTATATAATTCGCACCAACGGAACCTGATGCGTTGACCAATTGTCTCGAATCTTCGATGTTTGCTATCGTCTTTGGCAGCCTTTTTACGAATGCTCTTACTCTCTTGGCAAACTGAAATGTTCGCTCTTCAAGGTCGTATTGTTTTGAATTTTGTATTTCAGTCATTTGTATTTGTTTAGGATTTAGAGTTTGGGATTTAGAATTTCCTTGCCTCTACTTCACTTCACATTTAATACTTTCAAATTGTTCGTCAATCTTATTTCTTATTTTTATTATCGTATCCATCTCTTTTTCCGGTACGTACTTTGCCCTGGCGATATCCTGCCGCACCTCAAGTTTGAAAATTTCCTCTGTATCGACTCCGTTTTCGATGGCCTCGAGACCTTTTTTATGGAAGTGAAGAATGGTCTTGAGCATTTCGTACTGTTTTTCCATCGATGTATATGTATCGACTTCGTGAAAAGCGTTTTGGTGCAGATAATCTTCGCGAATGCTTTTCGAGGTTTGCAGTACCATTCTGTCAGCCGGACTTATCGCTTCCGAGCCGACGAGCCTTACGATTTCGGCAAGCTCCGCCTCCTGCTCCAAAAGGCTCATCGCCTCCTGAGTCAGGCTCATCATTTCCTGTCCCTGCTCTTTGTCTTTAAAGCTGCTCGGCAGATATTGTTTATAGAACGAATAGCTTGTGAGCCAGTCGATTGCGGGGAAGTGTCTTTGATAAGCGAGTTTTCCCATCAGCGACCAGAACACTTTTACGACGTGCAGCGTAGCCTGAACGACCGAATCGGACAAATCGCCGCCGGGCGGACTGACGGCGCCGATAATCGATACCGATGCCTGCCTTTGGGGCTTGCCGATACATTCGACGCTTCCTGCCCGTTCGTAAAACGACGCTATTCTTGCGCCGAGATACGCGGGATAACCTTCCTCAGCGGGCATTTCTTCGAGCCTTGTCGAAATTTCTCTCATCGCTTCGGCCCATCTGCTCGTCGAGTCGGCCATCAGCGCGACGGCATAACCCATATCGCGGAAATATTCGGCGATTGTAATGCCTGTATAAACCGAAGCCTCTCTTGCGGCAACGGGCATATCGGAAGTATTGGCGATAAGAACCGAACGTTTCATCAGCGGCTGGCCGCTTCGCGGGTCTTTCAATTCCGGAAATTCCCTCAGTACGTCCGTCATCTCGTTTCCTCGCTCGCCGCAGCCGACATAAACAACCACATCGGCATCGACCCATTTTGCGAGCTGATGCTGAACGACGGTTTTTCCCGAGCCGAAAGGTCCCGGCACACAAGCCGTTCCGCCTCGACCTATCGGGAAAAATGTATCCACGACGCGCTGGCCTGTCTGCAGAATAGAATTGGGAGCAAGTCTTTGCTTTACCGTTCTGCCCATACGAACTGGCCATTTCTGGAACATTTTGATTTCGGTTTTTTGTCCGTTATCGGCGGTAACTGCCGCGATTGGCTGCTCGACGGTAAAATCACCCTCGTTAAGGCCATCGATTTTTCCGTTTATGCCCGGCGGGATCATAATTTTGTGCAGTAGAATCGGCGTTTCCTGAACTTCGGCGATTATATCTCCGCCGCTGACTTGTGTTCCGTTTCCGATAACAGGTTTGAAGTGCCATCTCTTTTCTCTGTTAAGACCCGGAATGCTGCTGCCGCGGAGAATGTGGTCTCCCTGTGCCTTGTAAAGCTCATCGAGCGGCCTTTGAATGCCGTCATAAATACTTTCTATAAGTCCGGGGCCGAGCTCGACGCTAAGCGGAGCGCCGGTATCGACAACAGGTTCGCCGACTCCGACGCTGATAGTATCTTCGTAAACCTGTATATTTGCCGTATCGCCCTTAAGCTCGACGATTTCGCCGATAAGGTTGTATTTGCTGACCCGAACGACATCGTACATTCTCGAACCGAGCATACCTGCTGCCGTTACGACCGGCCCGGCAACTTTTACTATCGTACCTGCTTTTGTTTCTGACATAGCGTATCCTGTATAAATATTTTAGTTATTTTGTAATATATTTATTCCGGTAGCGATTTTCAGGAGTTTCGACAAACTCTTAATCGCAAAGCCTTTCGATTCCGTTGTGAAAGGTACGACAAGCACGCAGGGCACAGGTTTTGTTTCGAATCTGCCGAAGATTTCGTGAGCGGTCTGCGCCATATTTTCCGAGACAACGACGAGAACATACTTTTCATTGACGATTTTTTGGGCCGTTTGGACGATATGATCAGCACTGTCTTCGACGGCGAAACAATCAACGCCGAGAGCCGAATAAGGCATTACAAAATCATCACTGCCGAGTATAGCTACTTTTCCCTGCATAAGATTCCCTAACCGACCACAATTCTGTCGTTAATAACTTTAGGCTCGAGCTGCGCCTTTTTGCAGGCAAGAACCGTTCTTATCATTCTAATTTCGTGCTCTTTTCTCAAAAGATAAGCGACGATAGGCTGATGGCCCGCGGTAATCTGGTCTGCGCTTTTGAGATAACCGAGCAAATGCCGTTCAGCCGCCGCTTCGAGCTTTAAAAATGAATTATTGCTTTGCATATAAGCTGCGCCGGCTTCTAAAATATGATAATAAGGCGTAGCCGCAAAGGTCTGAGCAAGACCGTCATAGCCGATATCAAGCATCTGGTCGAGCCTTGCAGGGTCTATATATCCGCCGGCAAGAAAAATATTGCCGTCCGGCATTTCGGTGTATTTCAGCCTCATCATTGTGCGGATATTGTTGAGGTCGATATACATTTTCATAAGCTCGACGAGAAAAACACTGCCCGCCTGCGAGGCGTTTTCGAGCTGAAATTCCGCCTCGACCTTGTCGATGGCTATGTCGATATCCCTGACATTTTTATTTTTATAATAGCCGAGCACGCCGGCCTCGACCGCTTCCTGCAAATATGCCGGCAGGGCAGTATAATCTTCCTGCTCGAAAACAATCTCGAACTGGTCAACAGGTATATTTCCCATATCGCAGTAATCCGTCGGACTTCCGAGCGGCTTTTCGAGGACAAGTCTGCGTATTGCAAGTCTCATATTTGCGAAATCCGACCTTGCTTGCAGCAATTCGATAATTTTCTCGTCAAGGAGCAGTTGATATACTAATTTTTTCGCCTCCCTGCGTCTGTCGCAGAGCAGTTTTTCGATTTCCTCGTTCAATGCGGATGCGGATAAGACGTAATCTGTTCCTCCGAGAAGCTCGGCGGTCTCTTTGAAACTGTCGCTGTTGGCCAGTTCGGCGAAAAAGGCTGAGTCGAAGAGCCTTTCCGACAGGGTTTTTATCTGAGCTGTCGCAAAAGTATATTGCCAGTCTTCTTCGCCAAGCGGCGGGTAGAAGCTGAAATGCAGAATATTTTGTTGTTGAACAGCGTTCATTTTATTTTTGTTTTATCCTTTTCCGAATAATTCAGAGGCCAGTTCGGTCTGAAGGTTTTCTCTTGCCGCTTCGAGAAGGACCTTCAGGCTGCCGTTTACCCTTGTCCTGCCTTTTTGCAGGATAAAACCTGCGCCGATGTCAGCTCTTGAATCGGAAAGTTTGAGATTTCCCTTAGAGCTTTGGGCGAGCTTGGCGTTTAACCGTTCGACAAAAGCGGCATCGATTCTTTTTTCGTTTTTGTCTATGACGATTTCCTCATCGCCGGTATTTACCGACGCGATGAGCAGCTTTTCCATAAGCTGCTGATAGTTCTTGGCGTCCATATTTTTGATTTTTTCCGCCGCCGCCGCGAAGGTCTGTTCGAGTATATCGTTTCTTGCCTGCAGCGATTTTTTGGCAATTTCCATTCTGGCCTGAGCGAGGACCTGAGCCTTGACTTCTTCGGCGGCCTTGGCTGCAAGCTGTGCAGTCTGCTCGTCGAAGCTGTCAAGCTCGCTCTGGAGTTTTTGTCTTTCGCCCGCGGCCTTTTCGTCAGCCTGTTTTTTTATCTTGTCCGCCTGGGCCTGTGCTTCGGTCAGAATCTTTTCTGTAACTTCATTGGCACTCATAATATTTCACCAAAAAACGTATTTATATTTTATTGACCTGTTACGACAGTAGCGGCGGCTTTGAGCGCTGCCCAATCAAGACCGCTGTTTAACATAAACAATGTAACCAGCAGGCCGAGCACGGCGTAAACCTCGACCATAACCGCGTAAACCACGCCCGCCTTGAACGCCATTTCAGGACGCTTGGCAGCCATAACTATACCGCCGGCACAAACTTTTCCCTGATGGATTGCACTGATAAGACCTGCAACGGCAACCGGCAGACAGGCCGCAAGAACCATAAGGCCCTGCTGCCAGGTGAGCAGTATTTTGAACGAAGTATCGAAAAAGCCGAGATTCTGCATTACGAGAAATCCGCCCAAAAAGCCGTAAAATCCCTGTGTTCCGGGCAATACTACCATAATGAAGTTCAGGCCGTAGCGTTCCGGTTTTTCAGTCAGCACGCCTGCGGCCGCTCTGCCCGCTATGCCGATACCTATCGCCGAGCCCGACCCTGCCAAAAATACCGCCATCGCGGCGCCGATTAACGCAAACGCATTTCCGAGGAATTCCATTTTAAATCCTTTCTATTTTTCTACTTTTTTTCATTTTTAATATAGACATATTTATATTTATTACTCAAAGGCTCGAAGTCCCTGCCTCCGCCGACGAGAAATTTCGGGAAGAACTCGACAAACTGAAGCCTTATCGTATGCACAAAAGCGCTGAGACCCGATATTGCCGTGTTAAAAGTATGACCGACGACAAGAACGATTATCGCTAAAATTACACCTATATAAGGCACATCACTGGCGGTCTGTGCCATAACATTGATAGCCATCGCAAGGCCGCCTGTTACCATACCCAGAGCCATAAGTCTCAGATAGCTGAGCACATCGCCCATAAAAAATATCGTACTGAATAAATTATACGCGCCCATACCTAATCTTGCTCCCCATCCGCCTTGCCTGTGGCTGAACAGGAAAATCGCCGCCGCCGGCACTAACGCGATTTTGCCGAACATAGATGATGTCTGCTCGCTTAACCCGATTTTGCCGCCGAACAGCAGAATGACAATCGAATTGAGCATAACGAGCCATGTAAGGTTATCGCAAATTGCCGCGATGTATTCCTTTTTCATAAGGTTATTTACCAATGCCGTTACCATTCCAGTCATAATTTGCAGATATCCCAGTCCGATTGCCAGAACGAAAAACGTCATAGGTTTTTCGAGCGGGTCGAACCACATCATCGCGTTTCTTGCTTTTTCGAGTCCTGTCCATCCGAAGGTTCTCGAAAGCTGCTGAGCGGCGTCGCCGAACCAGCCGCCTGTCATCGCACCGGCGCCGAGCGTCAAAACCGAACATACGAGCAGAAGCCACACAAGTTTTTTGTCGCCCTGCATCTTGCGGATAAGATAAATCGAAAACGCGATAATCATCAGGCCGTATCCGGCGTCCGTCAGACAGAGTGCGAAAAATATCGCGAAAAACGGGGCAAGCAGGGCGGTCGGGTCAATCTCGAAATACTGCGGCATACCGTAAAGCCTCGTAATTACCTCGAACGGCCTTAATGACGTTGCGTTTTCTATTTCGACAGGTATCTGTTCGTCCTGTGCCGGCTCGATAAGATTAAGGCTCGTCCCTTCGAATTTTTCGAGGATATTTCGGAGCTTTTTCAGGTCGTGCTTTTTTATCCAGCCTTCGAGTATGACAGTCTGTTCGCTTTCCGGAACGGCAAGTCTGGTCTGCTCGCGGCCGAGAAGATTTCTGTAATAGTCCGCAAGGATTTGAAGCTCGGTGCGGTTTTCGCTTAACTGCTTTGCCTGTTCTTCGAGAGAAGCGATTTGTGTGCGTGTATCGTCGAGCTGTTTTTTGGCGTCTTCGAGCAGCTCGGCGGGCGTGCCTTTAAATTGCGATAAATTTACCGCCTCGAACTCTATGCTTCGCAGCGTCTTGGAGACATCGGATACGTTTTCCTTAAGGGCGATAACAACGCAGGCGGCAAGAGCGTCTTTGGAGCCGACCTTTGCGAAATTGGCCTTAAACTCCTTTATCTTTTCCGGCAGGGCGGCGACGTTTTTCTCGGGGATAAGCCCCAAAATCACGGCGCCTTTTTCGAACTTCTCCAAATCGGCAAGGTCCGAGTTGAGTTTTGCCCACGGCGAAAGTATGTCTAACTGGCTCAAAAGGTGTTCCTGCCGGTCGCGGAGTTTGTGCAGTTGGCCGGAAAATTCGACGCATTTTTCAAGAATCTGCGTTGCCCTATCGGTGCTGATTATCTCGGCGTATTGTTTGCCGCTTATTACCGCACGGGGAGCAATGGCCTGCGCTATGCCCTGTTTCGGGGCGTATTGGTTAAGAAATTCCACCGCCGAATCGATTTTTGAGCTTAAATCCTCTATTTTTTTAGGGCGTTCGACTTCGGTATGAAGCTCAGGCCATTCCTTGCTGACAAAGGCTCGCTGGGCATCGTAAATCTGCACAATGCCGGAATCCTGAAGCGATTCGAGAACCTCCGCCGCTTCGGTGTGATGGCTTGCGATGAGAATTTTTTGCATCCGTGCTATCGACATTGTTTATCCGGCATAAAATTTATTGTTTTTTCTCTGTAAGATTGTTGTGCAGAAAATCGATGATTTTATTTGCCGCCGTGTCTTTATGATGCTCTGCATCGGCGATTATTTTCTGCTGCTGCTGAGAGGCATTTTGCATTAGTTCTTCGGCCTGCCGCTGACCTTCGGCTCGGCCCTGCTGTCTCGATTGCTCAATCGTTTCTTTTCTCTGGCGGCCTGCCTGTTCGAGCCGAACGCTCCGGTCTTTTTTTATCTGCTCTTCGGTCTGGGCGGCTTGTTTCTGGGCGTCTTCGAGCAGTTGTTTGGCCTTGCTTTCAGCTTCTTTGATTTGTTTTATCAGTTCCATTTTAATCCCGAATTCCGATTTGAATTATTTTTTACCGCTTTACCCAATTATAGGCACTGAAATATAGATTTCCAGAGTTATACGTTCAGTGCTGTTCTTATAGCAAGTATATTGTCATTTTTTTTCCGCCGTATGCAGGCGACGGATATGTGCCGCCCGATAAATCGGTCTTTTTCAGCCTGTAATTGCCAATATATATGTTTTCGACTTAAAAACGCATAACCTTTACTTATCAGTGCAGATTTCCGCTTTTTATTAGAAATTGTCTGATTTTGAGTGTTTGTGCCTTAAAATAGGTAATCTGTGGGGGAAACGACTCCTGACACCGTATTTTGGCGAGTGTGCAGTTTTACCACAACGGCGGATGATTAGCCGGCAATGGCCTTCCAGCTTTGATTCAGTTCCTCTAACAGCTTGATTACTTCTTCGAGCTTGGCCGGTTCATTTTTTAGATTGGCCTCGTGAAGCTGGCGAATCATAAATGTATATAATGCGCGGAGATTAGTGGCGATTTGGCCGCCGGCTTCCATATCCAGAACGGTGCTCAATTCGTTTATTATATCCTCGGCTTTGTTCAGGTATTTGCTCTTTACCTCGTGGTTGCCGGCCTGCATTTCAGAGATTGCCTGTTTTAGGAATTTTATTGCACCGTCATAAAGCATAACAATAATGCGGCCATGACTTTGCGTTGTGATTGTGTTTTCCTGATATGTTTCAATGCCCTTGTTCATTATATAGCACTCCGTTCTGCTAATTTGGATACGTTATTATTGCAATTTTAATTATGGGGGACGGCTTTTGCTGCCGTCCCCCTGAATCGTTCAAATGTGGGTAATTATCTAAGCAGTGTAAGTGCCATCTGCGGCATCGCATTGGCCTGAGCCAACATAGCGATACCTGCCTGAGCCAGCACTTGAGTTCTTGTCAGAGTAGCCATTTCTGTCGCAACGTCAACGTCAGATATACGGCTTTCTGCAGACATCAGGTTTTCCGCCTGAATATCGAGAATCGTTATCGTGCTTTCGAGACGGTTCATTTTATAACCGAATGCCGCACGTGCGGTATCCTTTGCGTTAATGGCATCTGTTACCGCAGTCAATGCTGCAGAAGCGCCGCTGCCATCGCCGCCGATAGTTATTGCACCGCCGGCCGAACCATTGGTGTTTGTAAAGTCAGCCGCTAACATACTGGCTGTGTTATTTGCATCGTCGAAAGTAGTGGTGACATCTCCAGCCGCGTTATGTACAATCTTAAGGTTCCATTGGCCGCTGCTTGCGGTATATTCCGCAGAAGCTGCATTGTAGCCTGCCGCAGCCTGTGAAGCGACGTTAATGGCTGTTACAACCTCGTTCAAGGTGTAGTCCGTACCATTGGCGAATGCGGCAGTTTCAATGTCAACTTCACCGGCATTGCCGGCGTCAAACGTAATTTGGAACGTTTTGGCGTCACCTGTCAAGAAAACGTTGTCAGCCGAAGCAAAACCGGCTGTGCTTACCACTTGTTCGATATCGCCGCCGCCGGTATCGAGACCGAGGCCTGCTTTGGTCATATCGACCTTATCGATATCAATCGTTGTGGTCGTGCCGACGTGAATAGAAACCGAACCGCCGCCTACTGTATCGTCCAGCATCGTTATGCCGTTGAACGCGGTAGAACCTGCGATACGGTCGATTTCAGCGGCCATTTCTGCAAATTCAGCCTGCATAATATCACGCTGACCTGAAGAATATGAACCCGTTGCCGCCTGTTCGGCCAGTTCCTTCATTCTGATAAGGTTCTCATCGATAATCGCCATCGCACCTTCCATTGTTTGCAGCATACTGATGCCGTCCTGGCCGTTACGTGCACCTTGCTGCAGCACAGCAATATCTGCCCGAACTAATTCTCGAACAGCCAAACCTGCCGCATCGTCCTTCGCACTGTTAATACGGAGGCCGGATGCGAGTCTTTCGACACTCTTGGACAAGCTGTCATAAGCTTTTCCCAAGTGTCTGGCAGCATTACCCGCCATGATGTTGTTCTTAATCGCTAACATGGTTTTGACTCCTTAAAAAATAAACGTTCACTTTTTCAATTCCTTTATGATTTTGTTCTCACCTTAATGCGCAACGAGCACATCGAAGTGTAAATTTCCTTTCAATCTGAATTTTCGATTCGGATTGAAAAAACTTAAGGGGACTTTTATATCTGAAGAAACAATGTAAATATCTGTCCGTAAAATCACTTTTATCAATACTGATAAACGCATATTTGCGGCTGCATCCGGCAAAAAATTCGATGAGAAATTTTGAGGTCTTTTAATATCGCTCCCAGCCATACTGATAACGGCCTGTCGGCAGGCGGAAGTGACGAAAAAATTTTCAAAAAGTCAGAAAAAAATCAAATTACGGATATGCAGTGTCCTGAAAAATTGCCCATTATTGGGGATTTTCTTGAAAATTAAACTTTGAAAGGCGTTCAAGAGGTTTATACAATGCGGCAAACAGCTAAAAGCCAAACACTTATAACTGATAAATGGAGATTTGCATTGCCGCCGATGGATGGTATAAACAGCGAAATTGCCAAGGCCATTGACCTTGCCTTTTTGAGCTATAAAAACGCGGATATTTCAAAGGCGCAGGAACTTTGCCAACAGGTTCTCCGAAAAGCTCCCGAACAAGTCGATGCCCTGCATCTGCTCGGTATGATTCTCAGCGGACAGGGACGATACACCGAAGCGGCGGAACTGCTCCGTAGGGCTATCGAGCAAAAACCGGAACATTCCCAGCTTCATAACAACCTCGGAATGATACTGTATCAGATGGAAATTAACGATGAGGCTGTCGGGGAATTTCAAAAGGCAATCGAGCTTAAGCCTGATTTTGCAAAGGCTTATAACAATCTCGGCGTTGCGTTAATGAAACTCGGCCGGTTGAATGAGGCCGCCGATGCCTGTACAAAAGCGATACATCTGCAAAGCGATTTCAAGCAGGCATACAATAATCTCGGCCTGATACGGAAAAAACAGGGAAAATTAACCGAAGCGGAAACGGCTTACGCCAAAGCGATGGCTCTTGACCCTCAATACGCCGAAGCCTTGAGCAATTTCGGTATGACCCTTATCGCTCAAGGTAAATTCGAGCAGGCAGGCGAAAATCTGCAAAAAGCGGTCGATTTGTCGCCGAGTTGTGCTGAATTTCATAACAATCTCGGAGTTTTATTCAATCGGCAAGGCCGTTTTGAAGAGGCAATCGCTGCCAGCCGAAAAGCGATAACCATATCCGCTGATTATATAGGGGCTTATAACAATCTTGGCACGGCGTTGATGGAGCTTGGCAGATTCGATGAAGCTGCCGCTGCCTTTGAAAAGGCGATTTCTATTGAGCCGCAGCAAGCCGAGCCGCATTTCAACCGTTCACTTATTTTACTGCTCACAGGCCGGTTCGAGCAAGGCTGGGAAGAATACGAATGGCGATGGAAAAATAGCGGTTTTTCAACGCCAATTAGACCTTTTACTCAAAAACGATGGGATGGCTCGGCCCCCGCGTTTTCTTGCGTGCCTCTGCGATTCTCATCGCAAGATGAGGCAGCAGGCGAAAGCAAGAGCGGGGGCGTGGTAAAATTGTTAATCTGGGCAGAACAGGGAATTGGCGACGAAGTCCAGTTTTCAGGGCTTATTCAGCATATAACTGCTAAGGGAATTGACGTTATTATCGAATGCGACAAGCGTTTGGTTCCGCTTTTGCAGAGGAGTTTTTCCGGAATTACGGTTGTCGAGCGCAGCGACCCGCCCGCAGAGGTTCTTAAAGATGAGACTATTACCCATCAGATTCCGATGTGTTCGATTCCGCAGGTATTGGGCTGGCCGATAGATATAAAACCGTATCTTTTGCCCGATGAAAACCTGCGAAATCAATTGCGGCAGCGGTATAAAAACGGCAAAGATGAATTGCTGGTTGGAATAAGTTGGAAAAGCGGCAACAGTCAGGAAGGCCCAAAAAGGTCGCTCGATTTAGAACTATGGGAGCCTATATTGAGGACTGCCGGTGTGCGTTTTGTAAGTCTTCAGTATGGCGATTGTTCGAGACAATTACAGACGGCTCGTGAAAAACTCGGCGCAGAGATTATAAAAGACGAGACGGTTAATCCTCTCAAGGACATTGAAAGTTTTGCCGCTCAAACGGCGGCGATGGATTTGGTTATTTCGGTCGATAATTCAACGGTGCACTTTGCCGGCGCGCTCGGGGTTAAGGTTTGGACATTATTGCCGACGGTGCCGGACTGGAGATGGGGGCTTGAAAGCGAGAAAACCTGCTGGTATCCTTCGATGCGTCTGTTTCGCCAGAAAGACAGGGGAGAATGGAAGCCTGTAATTTCAAAAGTCGCTCAAGAGCTCGGCTCATTATAGCGAAAGATTGAACCGGGCTGTTTTCCTGCGGGTTAATTTGCGATATCAAAACCCGCAGGCTTTATCCGTTCTTATATTTTCTGGTAGTCGGCTCCTGCATTTCTGAGTATGTTTTGTCCGGCGGCACGGAACGGTGCCTCAATACCATAAGGTCCATAAGATTAAACAAAAAATATATATTCTTGAAATCTTCAAAAATCTCTTTGTTGTCGGGGGGCGGGCTGTGTTTAAATTCTTTTTCCTTCTTGACGAGTTCAAAGATTTTATTCAGGGGGTTATAGCCGTTGATATGTTTAAGCAGCGGTTTGGTATATTTTCCAACAGTAAACGTAGCAATTCCTTTTCTCGGATGTTTTACTGATACGGTTTCTCCCTGCTTTTTATCAATGGCAAGGTCGTAAAGTTGTTTAGCTGAAACATTCTCGCAAAAGTGGAAGAATGGAATAATATCAGGGTCTTCCAGCGCAGCGACCGTATTGGTATTAAAAGACACATAGAATGTGTGTTTTTTTAGTGTTCCGACTATAATTTCAGCGATGGCCTGCTGCGTTTTTGCCGGCATTTTTTTGATTTTCTGCAGCAAAGCGGGATTTCTTATGAAAGTTCTTGGTTCGTATAGTGCTTTGTTTTCCACAAAATCAATAAAATTCAGGCCACAGTTGTTAATCCATTCGTAAACATCCGGCACAGTGTAAGGTTTATCCTTTGTATGCAGGAAGACGTCGAAGATTTCAATGTCATTCTTATTTTTTACGTGTGAGAACAAATGCTCTCCGTGTTTGAACCAGTTTGTTTGCGGCAAAGCATCCAGGACGGCTTTTGTGCTGTCTAACTGTACGCGCATATCAGATTCATCTTCGTTAACCAGTCGCATCAGTTCCTGCATTTGATAAACGCCGGTTCTTCCGTATTTACCATAGACCATAATTCCGATGGCGCCATCGGGATTCAAAACACTCTTAATCGCATTCAGTCCTTCGGCGGGACTTTCCAGATGGTGCAGAACGCCGGAGCAATTAATATAATCGAATTTGCCGATGTCCATTTGCGGAAGGTCGAACAACGAACCTTCAATCCAATGAATATTTTTAAGCCTTCTTACTGATGCGCGTTTTTTGGCGATTTCTATCGAAGCTGAGCTGATGTCGAGATGAACGATTTGCGTGTCCGTATCTCTCAATTGTTCCGCCAAAAAGATGGTGCTGTCGCCGGTGCCGCCGCCGGCAACTAACGCGCGAAACGAGCTGTGCAGGTCTCTTTTTCCTCTAAAACAATAATGATTAATTTTGCTTAACGGGTCCAGAACGGTGCCGAGAAGCCGTTTTTTTTCGTCATCGGGATTTCTATCCGGATAGGGATAATTCTCGTATTGCTCTCGTACAGTGGGTAAATAATTGGACTTGAGCGCAGTATCCCCCTCTTCAGGATTTGTTTTGCACTGCAACATAGTCATTCTGCAGCTCCTTCAATATGTCAATTCTAATTTTTAGCTAAAACATCATACCAATACATTTATATAATCATCTGTAAGCAGTCCCTGTGTTTCCATAAGGTCGGCGCTGCTTTCGGCATATCTGAAAGACTCTCCATAAAAGCCGTTATTTCTTTGTGATTCGTAATTCGACGCATTTTGATGTTCTGCCCAGTTTTGCTGTCCTGATGCTGAATGCTCTTTCGGCATAAATTGCTCCTGTTGGCTGGTTAATACAACTTCAATCTTTTTTACGAGGACGCCGCCGTCGTTGAGATTCTGGATTATTTCCGGCAGCGACTGCTGTATGCTGTTTTTTGTTTCGAGATTGTCAACCTGCAGCAGGCCTGTGATAGCGTTGTTCTGCTCGGAAAACTTTATCGCGACTTTGCCGAGTTCCGGTGGATTGAGCCGAACAACGATTTCTTTGCTGTCCGAACGGAAAGAGGTGTAAATAGATTCCTGAATTTGATTGCGGATACTTACAGCGGTGTTGCTATCGGCCTCAGTTTTTACAGATGCCGATGCGGTCGGTGGCTGCTGGGAAACGGCGGGCTGTGCAATATTATCCACAATCGGTTCTTTGGCTGTTTGGGCAGGCTGTAAATCGTCGCTGATTTCCTCCTGTGCGTTATCCGGCTGCGTATTTGTTCGGCTGACTTTCTGTTCGATAGTTTTGACAGAGACAGTCTCGATGTTAAATTTGTTGTTCTCAAACGGCTCGAAAGATTCTGCTTTAACTCGATGATTTGCGGGGGCAGTCTCATCTTTATCGGCAGCCGGTTTTTCCGTTATCTGAGCGGTGTTTTGCTGATTTTGGTCTTCAGTATCGGTAATTTGGATGTTCGGCGTTTTTGTCTTGGGGGTATCAATTGCATCCGATTTTTCAGCGGTGATTTCCGGTTTACTGTCGTCGGTTAGTATTTCCGGCTTTGCTTCTCTGTTGTCTTGTAGGTTGGAAACCGGCGTTGAAATAATAACTGTCTCGGCCGGCGGGGCGGTTTCGGTGTTTACAGGAATAGAAGCCGGATTATTTATTGGTGCCGGTTTTTCATCGGCAGGTATGGATATGCCCGGTATGATTATTTCAGATTCGATTTGTTTTTGTTCGGCTGCTGTCTGGACAGTTTCATTTTCCGGCTCGACAATGGCGGATACCGACTGAACAAATTCGGCAATTGGCTGAACGGAGTTATCTGAAGTCTGACTTTCTGCTATTTGCGGCAGCGGTTTGTCAGCTTCTATATCGGCAGCGATATCCGGCACAACCGGCAGAGCAAACAATTCCTGAGGCATAACAAATTCAGCGGGATTTTGGACTTGTTCCTGATTCTCATCGGCTTTGTCATCCGGAGATACATCAACCATTATCTTTTTTGCAAGGGTACCGCTAAAGCTTTCCGGCAGATTAGCAAGCTTATTTTGAACAATAATCTGGATATTATCGGTCGTTCCTGTCTCACCGATATTAGGATTTACGGCGAACTCGGCAGGGTTTTGCGTTTGGACGGCCTCAGCGAGATTCAGCGGATTGGATGCTACGGCGATGTTGGCCGCAAATATAGTTTGTGACAGAGATATATCCATACTCCGATTTATTTAGCAAGTACTATGCCACGATTGAAAACCGGTTGTGTAAAAATATAACTTGTTGTTTAGTAATGAGTTATGAATAAAAATTATTAACTGTCCGACAGAGATATTTTACGGACGGTTTTAATTTACGGATATATGTTCCGCAGGGCAGGAAATAATTTCCGGTTTTGCGGGTCTGATTGTCTTCTGAAACGGGTGTAAAAAATGTCTTGAAGGTGTACAGGATTTCGACATCACCGCAACGGTTTGAAAGGGGCATTGTTTGCAGAAATGCGGTTTTTGGCATAAAAAACGGGGTGATGGATTGAAAATGTCGCACTTTGATATGTTTGGCACGATTATTGCTTTTTATTGTTCCAGGCACAGATTTTGTCAATGAATTTGGAGCGTATTGATGTCTGAAATAAACGATATCATCGATGTAATTGGGGCCGCTGTTAAGGCCGAAAGCCTTCGTCAAAAGGCGATTGCCAATAATGTTGCCAATCTCCAGACTCCCGGCTACCGCAGGGTAGATGTCAAATTTCAGGATTTGCTTGCCAAGGCTCTCGAATCATCCGGAGCGGTAGATTTAAACGATATCGAAGCCGAGATTTACCAGCCGCAAAATACACCGGTAAAAGCGGACGGCAACGATGTGAGCCTCGAAACAGAGGTTGGCGAAATGGTTAAAAACAGTCTTCGCCATAAGACGTATGTCAGGCTTTTGCAGAAAAAATATCAGCAGATAGATTTGGCGATGGATTTGAATAGATAGTTCTTGGCCATAAGGTTTTATGGAAAGGAAAATGCAAATGGGAATAGACACGAGTTTTGGGCCGATAGATATCGCCATTTCCGGTCTGCGTGCGCAAGGCAAAAATATGGAGGTAATTTCATCGAATGTCGCCAATGCCCAATCCACAGATGACGGTAGTGGCCAGCCTTATCGCAGGCTCGAAGCCGTATTGAAATCGGAAAGCGACGGACTGGGAGGCGTAAATCTGGAGGAAATTACATCGGATATGAGCGCATTTCCGAAGATTTTTAAACCAGGCCATCCGGGCGCCGATTCGGACGGCTATATAACTATGCCGAACGTTAATGTGCCGAGCGAAATGATGAATTTAAACATCGCGGCACGGACATATCAGGCTAATACAGCGGTTCTCAAGCGTTATCAGGAAATGGTTGAGACGACGCTCGAATTATTAAAGTGAGGTGAAGCAAAATGATTAATTTAAACGCTAATGTAAGCTCGGTAATGCCTGTCGGAAATTCCGGCACTGTCGGAGCCAATAACGGCAAGACTGCCGGCGCAAATTCCGGTTTTTCCGATGCGGTTAAAGCCGTCGGTCAGCAGATATCCAAAGTTGACGGCCTTCAGCAGACAGCGGATGTATCAATACAGGATTTGCTGTCCGGCAAAAATGAGGACCTTACCTCGGTGGTCTCGGCAGCGGCCAAGGCCGATATGAGCTTTAAACTTCTTGTAGGTGTACGGAACAAGCTGATTGAGGCCTATAAGCAAACTATGAGTATGCCTTTGTGAGCAGTGTTCGAGAAAAACATCAAAAAACGGTTAATTAACGGAATAATGTGATGGATTTTCTTCAGAAAATAAGATTGGTTTGGCAAAACGTCGGTTTTAGCCAGCGTATTGTATTACTGGCAATCGTTATAACGTTTATTGTTGTCAGTGTAGTGATGACTCGCTGGGCCGCAAGGCCGGAGATGGGGCTGTTATATTCAGGGCTCGACGCTGAAGAGGCCGCAAAGATAGTCGAAAAAATTGCCGAAAAAGGCGTTGTTTACAAGCTGGCAAACGGCGGAACAACTATTTATGTTCCGCGTCAAACTGTCGCACAGCTTCGTCTGGATATGGCAAAGGAAGGTCTTCCGGCAGGCGGGCAGAAAGGCTACGGCATATTTGATACCGAGAAAATCGGAATAAGTCCATTTGTTCAAAATGTTAATCTCAATCGCGCCCTGCAGGACGAGCTTGCCAAAAGTATTCAGATGATAGAGGGAGTTGTCCACGCAAGGGTTCATATAGTAGCTCCGGAACGCAATCTGTTTAGTTCTTCAGCAACACCTACCAGCAGTTCTGTGGTTCTTCGATTAAGGTCCGGCTACAGATTAAGCGGCACAAATATCGCGGCTATAACGCATTTGGTTGCCGGCAGTGTCGAAGGGCTTAAGCCTGAAAACATAACTGTTGTAGATAGTCAGGGCAGGCTTCTTTCTTCCGAATCAAATCAGGTAATGGGCGCCGGCGTAGGAGCTGTCGTTGACTACAGGGAAAGAGTAGAACAGGGTCTGGCCGGCAAAGTCGAAGATATGCTCACCGCTGTTCTCGGCCCAGGACGGGCTTCCGTAAAGGTCAGTGCCGAGCTTGATATGAACAGCACGAGTCTGGTTATGAAATCTTACGATGCGACAGGAGTGGTTGTAAAAGAAGAGATTAAGGAAAAATCCAAAACTCAGAACGGCGGCAGCGGTGCTTCTGCAGGCGGCAAGGAAGTTGACAATACTATTACCACAAATAAACTTTTCGGCGAAAAAACACAGACGATAAGCGCACTGCCGGGAGGAATAAAATCTTTATCAGTGGCCGCTTTTGTAGATTTGTACCCGAGCGACCCCAATGAAAAAGACCTTATACTCGCAGAGGAAAGCGTTGTAGATATTATTAAGAATGCCCTCGGCCTGAAAGATACCGGCGCAATCAAGGTGGTAAACGCCAGATTTTCACGGCCTGTTATAGCGGAAGTCGAAGAAACTAAAAAATTGGATATCGCGGCGATTGCGGGGCAAGCCTCGCTTGGGATTATGGCGGTTTGCGCGTTATTGGTGCTGAAAATGTTCAGCGGAGCAAAGAAAAAAGCGGCTTTAATGCCTGCCGCAGGAATGGCACAATTGCCGGCAGGCGGGACAGAGGGGCTTTTGACTGCCGGTGTTGAAAACGCCGACCCGACAATGCTGCGAAGGCAAATCGCCAATAGTTTGCGGAATAACCCTGAACAGGCCAAACAATTATTCGCGAGCTGGATTGATGAAAAAGGGAGCTGAGTAAGTGGTATTAACAGGCAAACAAAAAGCTGCGATGCTGCTGACAAGTCTTGACGCAGTAACCGCTGCCGAGCTGCTTAAGGGCGTAAAACCTGAAATGGTTCAGGAATTGGCGGTAGAACTGGCGTATTTGGATGCGTCAGGCTTGCGAAACAGCAGGCAAACCATCGAGGTTGCATCGCAGTTCTGCAATTCGTTAAATACCGCCAAAAATGGATTTCATCTCAATAAGTTTCTCGACGCGATGCTGAAAAGCACAGTAGGCGGCGAAAAGGCCAAGCAGATACAAACAGAGATTGGTAATTTACTTCAGAAACGCGACCCGTTTATATCGATTCGTTCGACGGATTCGAAAACTTTGGCGTCGATTTTGGGAACGGAGCATCCGCAGGCAGTTGCGGTGGTTTTGTCGGAACTGCCGCCAAGAAAAAGCTCGGAGGTTCTCGGATTTTTAGAGCAGGATGTTCGGCTCGGCGCAATCAGCGGAATGACTGCCATTAGTTCCGTTTCCACTGAAGCAAAAAGACGAATAGCGCAAATGGTTTGCGGACGTTTGGAGGCTCTTGCCGCTTCCCGGCAGGGCGGCGCTGGACCGACCACTGATGAGCAGCCTTTGCGAAAAGTAGCTGTGATTGTGCGAAACCTCAGTAAAGAGATCCGCGATGGTCTGCTTGCGGCACTGCAGGAAAAAGACAGTAAGGCAGGAGAAAAAGTTACCGAGCTTATGGTGCTTTGGGAGGATATTCCGCAAATTACCGACAGGTCGATGCAGGAAGCGCTGCGGGGTATTGATTCCCGTAAATTGGCATTGGCGCTGGTCAAAGCGGATGAAGCGATTGTTAAAAAAATCAGGTCTAATATCTCCGAACGTGCGGCAGCGGCAATCGACGAAGAGACATCGCTTATGTCGGCACCCAAAAAAGAGGATATTGAAGCGGCCAGAGAAGAACTTGTACTGGCTATGCGTGAAATGAACAAAAAGGGCGAAATCAGCTTTGTAGAAGAATAATACAATGGCTCAGATGGCAATAAAACTCGATAAACCGCTTAAAGCTGTACAAATAGTAAATAATTACAGCGGCGGCAATACGGCAGCGGATTTCCGGCAGATGGAAGAACTAAAGTCGCAAAAGAATTTGTATGATAATGCCTGCCGGACCGTTCAAGACCTTGCCGACAAACTTAATCAGTTTTACGAGAGGATTTTTGTCGAGCATAGTGAAGAAATCGCCCGGCTTTCTGTCGAAATTGCCAGAAAGATATTGATGCGGAAGGTCGAGGACGGCGACTATAAAATTGAAGAGATTATAAAAGAAATACTTAAGAATGCTCCGGCCCATCAGGATTTGGTAGTGCGTTTAAATCCTAAAGACCTTGCAGACTGTCAGGAAATTCAGCAGCAGGGCGGTATTGAGGAATTGTCCGGCGTAAAACTTGTCGCGGATGCGAATGTCGGACGGGCAGAATGCGTGCTCGAGAGTCCGAAAGGAATAATTAAATCGCTAATTGATGAAAATATCGGGCAAATCGCAAAGGCACTTGGTAAAAAAATGGAATGATTTATGAGTACTGGCAAAATCAAAGAACGAAAAATCGATACACAGCAGGATATTTTGGCCGGCTCCAAAAATCAATTGATTGATTTTGATAAATTCCACTCTGCGCTGCGTGCAGTGAATTTGTTAAGTTGTCAGGGTTCGGTAATCAGGGTTTCTGGCTTAACAGTCGAATCCAGCGGTCCGAAGGTCGGGCTGGGCGAACTTTGCGGGATTAATATTCGCGACGGCCGGCGTGTATTGGCAGAAGTGGTAGGTTTTCATAATGACCGGCTTATTCTGCTTCCGCTGGAGCATATCGAAGGTATATCGCCCGGCGATACCGTAACGACGCGGACGACTCCGCGGTATATTACGCTGGGCGAGAATATACTGGGCAGGATAGTAAACGGATTGGGAGAGCCTATTGACGGAAAAGGGCCTCTGGCAGGCTGCGATAAAAAGGCATTGGATTCAGCCAGTCCTTCCGCGCTGACACGGAAAAAAATCAATCAGCCTTTGGCTTTAGGCATCAGGTCGATGGACGGAATGCTGACCTGCGGCAGGGGCCAGCGCGTAGGTATTTTCGCGGGCAGCGGCGTAGGCAAAAGCGTGCTGCTGGGCGATATTGCCAATTCGAGCGATGCGGATGTGAACGTGGTTGCATTAATAGGCGAGCGAGGCCGTGAAGTTCGTGAATTTCTCGAAGGAGACCTCGGCCCCGAAGGTTTAGCCCGCAGCGTGGTTGTAATTGCCGCTTCAGATTGTCCTCCGATTCAAAGGGTAAAGGCGGCATTTGTGGCGGTAACGATTGCCGAATACTTCAGGGATAAAGGCAAAAATGTTTTATTTATGATGGATTCGTTCACCCGCTTTGCTCAGGCTCAGCGTGAAATAGGGCTTGCCGCCGGCGAGCCGCCCGCCGCCAAGGGCTATTGTCCGAGCGTTTTTGCATTGATGCCCCGACTCGTAGAGCGGCTGGGCTGTTCCGAGTATGGAAGCATCACGGGAATTTTGACGGTTCTTGTTGAAAATGACGATTTGAGCGACCCCGTGGCCGACAGTGCACGAAGTCTGCTTGACGGGCATATTGTTTTATCGAGAAAATTAGCCGACAGGGGACATTTTCCCGCGGTAGATATACTGGCAAGCGTAAGCAGGCTGATGCCCGCTGTGGTTAGTAAGGAGCATAAACAGGCTGCCCAGAAGATTAAAGAGATATACGCTACATATATCGACGCCGAAGACCTTATAAATATCGGTGCGTTTTCAGCGGGCAGCAACCGCCGTATCGACGGGGCGATTGCATTGATTGACAGGTTAAACAGTTTTCTTATTCAGCCGGTGAGGGAAAGGACTGATTTCGAAGAAACCGTCAGTCAGTTAATCGCTCTTGCGGAAGTATGGGATGAATTATTAAGCGTTGATGTTGTAAAAAAATAAATGGTGCAAAATAAATGAAACGATTTGTATGGCGTCTGCAGCGGGTTCTTGACATAAAAATAAAGGAAGAGCAGATAAAAAGAGCCGAATTGCTTGCGATAACCCATAAATTAGCTGAGGCGCAAAGCGAGCTGATGATGCAAAGGCGGATATTGGCGGATGTAATTGACAGCTTGTCGCAGGAGCATCCGAAAATGCGTCTGGACAAGCAGGCTCTTTTTCTGAGGTATGCGGCGATAAATGACGAGTTAATTAAAAAACTCGAAAATAAGGTAAAAGAAATAGAAATAAAGCAAAAGGAAAAAATCGGCGAAGTCTTAAAGGTTAAAAAGTTCAGGAAAGGCCTTGAGAAATTGAGAGCTGAAACAAAAATGCGGTTTATAAAGGAACAGGAAAAACTCGAACAGAAAGATGCGGACGAAATGACCACTATGGGTTTTGCCCGAAAGATAATGCAGGCGGATACCGCCGGCAATTTCGTCTATTGAAATTTCTTGTATTTGTTAATTGCAAGATTAAGGAGATAAACTTGTGAATAAAAAATTGATAATAATGATAGCAGCGGCCGGACTAATAAGTTTTGCGGGAATGTTCGTATTTGGTTTGCTTACCCAAAAAACGGCTTCGGATGCTCAGCAGGCCGCCGCAGGGCAGGCAACATCGGCCCAAGAGGACAGTCTTAAACTGATGCAGACTCAAATGCTGGCGGGCATCGGTGGCGCAGCCGAGGGCAGAATAAAAACGGCTATGACGGAAAAACAGCTCAAAGAGCTTATTTACGAAGTCCGCGAGAAGATTAGAGAATACGACAACAAGCTGCAGGAACTTTCAGCGCGGGAGCAAAAACTGCAAACAACACAGGAAATGTTGAAAAAAGATATACAGGAGATGGACAATCTGCGAATCGAACTTGCTTCGACGATTACTACAATCAAAAGTGAGCAGGATAAGCTGCAAAAGAGCAGAATCGAGATTTCCAATGTCGAAAAGAATAATCTCGTATCGATAGCGGCCACTTATGACAAGATGGATGCGGCTCAGGCGGGCAAGATATTATCGACTATGAATAAGGCCAAAAACAATGATGCTGTGAAAATTCTTTATTATATGTCTGACAGGACCAAAGCCAAGATATTGGCTTCTGTTGCCGAGACGGAACCTTCGATATCGGCGGAGTTCAGTCAAAGATTAAAACAAATAACAGAAAAAGAATAAACGATGGATATAGCGACAATAGTAGGCGTAATAGCAGGTCTTATAGTTATAACCAGTGCAATTCTTGCGGGCGGCGGCGCCAAAATATTTGTCGATATTCCGTCGCTGGCAATTACGATGGGCGGGATGTTATGTGCGACGCTTATTCATTTTTCGCTGCCGCAATTTTTAGGTATATTTAGCATAGTAAAAAAAACAATAGTAACCAAAGTGCCGTCGCCGTCGGAATTGATTAAAAAGATGGTTAATTACGCCGCTATCAACAGGCGAGATGGAACATTAGCATTGGAGAAAGAGCTTCATTCTGTATCTAATCCCTTTTTTCTTAAGGGGCTGCAGATGCTTATTGACGGACAGGAGGCGGATAAAATCCGTGACCATTTGGAGCTTGAGATTCAATATCTTCAGGACCGTCATTCGACCGGCAAAAAAATACTCGAATTTATGGGCGCTGCCGCCCCTGCTTTCGGGATGATAGGTACGCTTATCGGTTTAGTTCAAATGCTGCGGAATCTTGATTCGCCTGACAGTATCGGTGCAGGAATGGCAGTTGCCTTGATAACTACTTTTTACGGCGCTTTTGCGGCAAACCTGATTTTAATTCCGCTGGCGGGCAAGTTGGGTATTTATTCCAAGGCCGAGGTAACAGCGATGGAAATGATTACGGAAGGGATATGCGCAATCTCACAAGGAGAGAATCCGACCGCGGTACGGGAAAAGATGCAGGCGTTTGTTTCTCACGGCAAACGCGAAGAGGTAAAGGTAAGCATTTAAATGGGGCGAAGAAAGAAACAAGCCGAAGCCGAAAGTGAGCCGGGGGCGCCGGAATGGATGGTAACGTTCAGCGATTGTATGACGCTGCTGCTGACCTTTTTTGTGCTTATGCTTAGCTTTTCATCGTTCGATGATAAAGCCGTTCGTATGTGGAAAAAGATTTTCGAGAGGCAGTTTTCTTTCGATGAAAAAAGCACCATTGAAAAAGACGCATTAATACCAACTAATATAGTTCAGGAAACCAGTGAAAATCTTGAAAAAGGCAGTGAAAAACCGACCCTCGAAAGAGGTACCCAGGAAAATCTTGTAAAAGACACGGAACCTACGGACTTCCGCAATCGAAAAATATTTTTAATCTCATCTGATGAAATTTTCTACGGCAAAGGAGCGCTTATTTCACTCGAAGGACGAAGAATCCTCGCTGTGATGGCGTCATTTTTAAGGGAAATGCCTGCTGTCAGGATAGTTGTCAGCGAAAACGGCCAGGACGACGCGAAAAACAAACGTCTGGGGCTGAATCGCGGCTGGGCTGTTATGGAATATATGACAAAAAAGCAGTCTCTTGACAAACAGCAGTTCAGTATCGCAGCGGCAAGCACGACAAAGGCAGAGGTCGATGCAAATCCGGCAAATGACGAATTGCAGGATATAGAAGATACGAAAGCCGAACGTATGCTTGAAATTGTTTTGCTCGAAAGGAGTATTTATAATTGAGCCGCAAGTCAGCGCCACAGGAGAATCCGGCGTCAGTGCCGGCTTATATCGTTACCTTTTCGGATATGGTAACGCTGCTGCTGACATTTTTTGTATTGCTTATATCGCTTGCAAAAATGCAGGACCCTGAAAAATTTAATGCCGGCCGTGACTCATTTGTACGGCATATAAATACTATGGGGCTCGGTATGCTTTTCGGCAAAAAAATGACGCCGGATTTCAGCGATGTGAAAATCAAATACCGTATAAACAATGAAAATGAGGAACTTGTTGTCAGAACCATAGACGCGAAAGAAGAGAACCTTCGGCGGATTTTTCAAAAAATCAACCGTTCCATGGAAACGGCACGTTCTCAAATAGTTGGAAAAAAAGCCGATTTTTCGGTTACTGATATCAGTTTTTTGCCGGGCGAGGCGCAGTTGAATGAATCGGCGAAGAAATTTCTGACACAGTTTGCTATGAATTTGCCGCAGGACGCCAAGTCGGGAAAGATTAAACTTTATGTACTGGGTCTTGCCCGCGACGAACATACTGAAAAGAAACAATGGACATTGTCGGCTATGCGGGCCGAAGCGGTTACGGATTTTCTCAGACAAGCCCTGCCGCAGCATCTCCGAAATAATGTTTATTCCTGGGGAGCAGGGCCGGGAGGCTGCTGGGTCGCAAGCGATGCTCCGATGTCGGAACAGTCGCAAATATTAATCGCGGTTCTTAGAGAAAATTAGTCAAAAAGCGCTCATAACCCCGTCAATTTTTTCGACATTCTGTAAGTTTTTCCCCTCATTTTTATGCAAAAATAGCGGTTTTTAGGCTGTTAGAGCCTGTTTTAATGTTTCGGCACACAGTTTGCTACTAATGATAATGGTTAGTCTAACAGGTGTATAACTATGGAATTACATAAGAGAAAACCAAGGGTGTTTTTGGCGGTAATTTTGCTGTGCGGCATTGCTGCATTCGCATATCTTGCTCAGGCTGGCACGGGTGAAAATGTAAAGGCGCTTGCCGGCGAATCAGTCTCTCCGAGCAATAATCCGCCGACTCTTACCGCAGGAACAAGCGATAATCTGAATACAAGCAGACTGTTTTACAAAATGATGTTTATGGTTTTGCTGGTTGTTGCCCTTGGCGCAGCGGCAATTTATCTGTCTAAAAGACTTCTGCCGAAATTAAACCTGCCGGGCAAAATGATTCAGGTTTCCGAAACCGTTCATATCGGGCCTCGCAGAGCAATCCATTTAATAAAAGTAGGGAAACAGACGCTTCTTATCGGCAGTACAAACGACAATATTACCAAATTAGCGGATTTAACAGGCCTGTCCGAAACAGATTTAACGGCAGACCAGAAAGATAACAATTGAGGTCTATAATGTCAGCAAGACCTGTTGGGATATTTTTTTTAGCCTTTATTATTTTGTCGGTAAACAGCTGTTTGTTTGGTCAGGACAGCAATTCGACGTCAGGCTCGCTTCCGAGCATTAACGACCTTGCCACAATAATAGATAAGACAACCGCCGATGACGATGCCGCCGGCAAAGAGTGGTCAACGCCCGTCAAATTGGTAATCATTTTCAGCGGCCTGGCGATTTTGCCGAGCCTGCTGGTAATGATGACCTCTTTTACTCGTATAGTTATTGTATTATCCTTTGTCCGTAAGGCATTAGGTACTCAAACGATACCGCCGACTATCGCCATTATAGGTTTGGCATTGTTTCTAACGCTTTTCACAATGGCGCCCACGTTTTCCAATATTAACGAAAACAGCGTTAAGCCGTATTTAGCGGACCAGATTGATTTCGAAATGGCAGGCAGCAGGGCGGGCGATGCTATTAAGGAGTTTATGCTTCGCCAGTGCAGACAATCCGATTTGGCGCTTTTTGTTCAAATGGCGAAGATGGAAACGCCGAGCGACCCGAGAGATATTGGTATGCACGTGGTTATACCGGCCTTTATCATTAGCGAATTTCGTACGGCTTTTGAAATAGGCTGTTTATTGTTTATTCCGTTTTTGGTGGTTGACCTTGTTATAGCCAGCGTTCTGCTCAGCGCCGGTATGATGATGCTGCCGCCTGTAATGATTTCACTGCCCTTTAAACTGATATTATTTATTCTTGTTGACGGGTGGGGATTGTTGGCCAAGAGCCTCGGTCTGGGATTTAATTAGAGTATTAAGTTTTTTATAAGGATTTGAATAAATGGACAGCAGTTTTGTTATTTATCTCGGACGGCAAACACTCGAGGTGTGTTTATTCGTAGCTGCTCCTATTTTGCTGACCTGTATAATTGTCGGAGTCGTTATAACGCTGTTTCAGGCGGTTACATCCATACGCGATATGTCATTGACAGTGGCTCCAAAACTTATTGCCGTGGGATTTGTTACGCTGATGTTCGGCAGCTGGATGCTCGGTATGCTGCTTAAATTTACGAACGAAATTTTCGGCTATATCCAGAGTATCGGGCGATAATTTATGGAGCTGATGATAGTTAAACTGCTCGGATTCGTATTAGTGCTGACTCGGATATCGGCATTTTTTTTAGTGGCGCCTGTTTTCAGGGCCGAAGCCGTGCCGGTCAGAATCAAGGTTGCGATTATATTTTTACTTTCCATTTTTTTTGCCGCCGTTACTCCGGCCGCCGCTGCCGCCGAGCAAATTTCCTCGTTTGAAGCGATACTTCTGATAAGTCAGGAGGCAATTTACGGTTTTGCACTCGGATTAGTTGCTATTTTTATATTTTTAGCAGTCAAAATAAGCGGACAAATTGTCGAACGGGAGATGGGTCTGGTTATGTCCGAGACTTTTGACCCGATGAGCGGCGAAGGTTCGGATTCGCTGAGCATACTTGTTGAAATGGTTTTTATACTTCTTTTCCTCAGCGCAAACGGTCATCATTTGCTGCTGTTAATCATTTCACGAAGTTATGAGGCGTTTCCTGCCGGCAGTATCCCGACAATACCGGTTTTGGTCGAAGGGGTGGCTAAATCCGGTTCGATAATGCTCATCGCAGGCTTAAGACTGGCTGCGCCGCTGCTGGCCGGGTTTTTGCTGCTGCTGATTGTGCTGGCGGTGTTCGCCCGAATGATACCGGATATGGATATTTTGTTTATCAGTATGCCGCTGCGTGTCGGATTGGGATTACTGATGGCAGGCATATTATTTCCGTTTATCAATGAATTTACGGCTGAATTCGCCGACTGGATGAATAAATTAGTGCCTCTTTAATTGTTCGTCGATGAACTATAAATTTTATTGCGATTTACAGGTTTAAAACAGGAATAAATTGTGGCAGAGAAACCGGCATCAGAAAGAACGGAACGGCCGACGCCGAGACGGCTCGAAAAAGCAAGAAAGGAAGGACAGGTTGCGCACAGCGAGGAACTGCCGGCCGCTGCTTCGGTTATAATGCTTGTTCTGGTTTTGGCGTTATTTTCGCCGACTCTGCTTCAATGGTTTACTCTGCAGATGAAGCAGGGGATGTCCTGTCAGGCCGGTGTTTTTACCGACAGCAGCACATTTATAAATTTTTTCAATGAAAAAGTCATAGGCGTAATATTTATTCTATGTCCGATTTTAGCGGCACTTTTCGCAAGCGCCGTCTTTTCCTGTGTTGCCGTAAGCGGTTTTAATTTCGCACCGAAGGCCGTGAGCCTGAAATTCGACCAGATAAATCCTGTAAAGGGCTTCGGCAGAATCTTCAGCGTCAAATCCCTCGTAAAACTGGGCATTTCCATAGCGAAATTTCTTTTCATTTCAATTATCGTCTGGCGTTATCTTCAAGGCAGAATCGAGGAGATTGCCGCTATTCGATGGGCGTGGACCGGACAAATATTAACGGCTATCGCTCAGATGATATTCGGAATGATGGCTCGCATTTGTGCGGCGCTGCTGGTTATAGCGGTTATCGATGTCGCATTTCAGAAATGGAAATATATCAAAGATTTAAGAATGACAAAACAGGAAGTAAAACAGGACCGCAAAGATACCGACGGCTCGCCTGAGGTTAAATCCCGTATTCGCCGGATTCAGATGGAAATGTCCAAAAAGCGAATGCTGCAGGAAGTTCCCAAGGCGAATATTGTTCTTGTGAACCCGACGCACGTAGCTGTTGCGCTTCGTTATGATGCCAAGACGATGGATGCCCCGATTATGGTAGCTAAAGGCGCCGACCATTTGGCCGAGAAAATCAGAGAAATCGCCCGCGCTTACGGGGTGCCTGTTGTGAGAAAGCCTGAACTGGCGAGGACAATTTATTCGACGGTGAAAAAACCCGGCGACAGTATTCCGCAGTCGCTGTATGCCGCTGTGGCGGAAATTTTGGCTATGATTTACAGACTGCGGCAAAGAAGAGCTTAAAAAGTTTATTCGATTGTGCCTACGAGTTGTAATACATCGCACTTAACTGGCCGACGGTCGCCATCTGCTGCTGCAGCATAGTCATTATTTTTTCAAGGCGTGCATATTTATCGACAAGTCTTGCTTTATATGCTGTGAGCCGTCTTTCCTCGTTCTCGATTTTCTTTTCCATCGCCGTTATTTTATCGTCAAGGGCGCTTTTGCTTATATCAAGTCTGCTGTTGGTTTTAAGCGTCGTACCGATGAATTCGTCGAGTGCGCCGATAATGCCTTGTTTGACAGACAGTGTTGAAGTGTAAGTGCCTTCGGATTGAGTCAAATCGACGGTAAACTGGAGGCCGTGTTCCGGATAAACGGGATCGCCTTTGTCGTCGAAAAGCATTTCTCCGGTTACAAGGTTGTCGTTCCAGGTGCTGTTGGTTCGGAATTCGGATTCGGTGGAAAGTTTAATTCTGACGCCTGTTATTTGATGGCTGTCGTTTATATCTACCTCGATATCGTAAGTGCCTGCAGTTGTGTATTTTTCGCTGGAAGCGTAAAATTCGACCACACCGCTTTCATTATTGCTGGTTTTGTTGGCGCCGAGCAGTGAAAGAACACCGTTAAAGTTTTCTTTCACAGCATCGCTGAATATGCTCGTATCGAATTCCATCATTCCGCTGCCGTCTATGGTAATACCTATGTCGGATGCCTGAACAAAGCTGTCTATGGAGTCTATAAAGCCGGCCGCTGTTCCGATAAACGGGTCGCGTGATTGAGATTTGATAAATGAAATACCCATATCAGTGCTTAATACGCCCAGCCTTTTTGTCTCGCTGTCATATTCGGTATAGGTCTTTAACTCCGTAATTAGACTGTTATAAGCGGAAACTACGGCTTGAACCGATTGTGAAACCGTAGATGTATTTTCGCTGATGGTTATTTTTACTGGATTGTTAGTCTCTGTAACATCTTTGAGAGTTAATGTTACACCGCTCAACGCATCGGAAATACTATTGCTGTTTCTTTGCAGATAGCCGTTATTGCCTCTGGTATATTCCGTAAATATTGCAGAACTTTCGCCGGAAAATGAAAGGCTGGTCGTATCAATCGAGAGCATTCGGACATCGCCTGCTGTGCTTTCAAATGTAAAGCTGGTGTAGCCTGCACTGCTCTCATCGAGCCGGTCTTCTCCGACAGTAATACCGCTGATGCCTGCGGCTTCGAGAGCGGCTTCTATGTTTGTGGTACTTTCATTATAATTTATGTTTGCTGTGGTTATGCCGTTATATGTGAGGCGGAAAGTACCTCCGGTTGCGACCGAACCGAGAGTTAATCTTTGCTCTTCGGCGGTTGAAGAAGATGGATAACCGTTTATCTTGATTTGAGAGCTTTGGGCGGCTTGAGTCTGGCTGAAAGAACCGAGCGACAAGATTGTCGGAGTCCCGCCGCCTTCGGTTGAGACAGCCATTGTCGGCAGAGCCAAATCCGTGTCGCCTACACCGGCATCGTAAGATAAGCTGATTTCCAGACTGCTTGTATCTGAAAGGTGGTCGGTTACGACTATCTGTCCGTTCACAAATCTTGCGGTTGCTACGCCGTCAAATTGCTCATTAATCGCATCGATAATATGACCTACGGTTGTATTTGCCGTAATCTCGAGTTCCTTATCTGCGAGGTCAACGCCGAAATGATTTTTACCGCTGATTATAATCTTTTCTCCACCCTGAAGTCCGCCGTTGAGAGTGAACTGATTAAGCGCGGTAATTTTCGTAGTGAGGCTGGCATTAGAGCCGCTGCTGGTAGTCAGGCTTGTCGCGGCTTTCCATACCTCTGTATATTTCGAATCAACGGATATCTGATAATCTTCGCCCGCATTACGGCCGCTTAACATCAGGTGATATTTGCCGTTATGGGAAAGAAGACTGGCGGAAACGCCAGGATTGTTGGTGTCGTTATTTATCAGGTTGACAAGGTCCTGAAGCGTAGTTTCGTTAGCAACAGTATTTATAGCTCTTGTTTGATGGTTATATGTGTATATAAATGTTCCGCCGCCTACATAATCGGTTTTATAGCTGAAAGCTGATTCATCCTGTATCCATGTTTCAGTTGTTGCCAGCTGATTTATCTCGACTGAATGAGAACCGGCATTCGCATCTGACGATGCAGAGACGGTAAGTTTATCGGAGTCGCTGGTGCTCGAATTAAAAATGGTCATGTTCTTGACATCAGCCAAAGCATTTGTTGCTGTGTTAAGATCTGATAGTTTGCTGCGTACCGTATCCATCGCGGTTTTCTGAGTGATATAACTGCTTTTCTTTGTGTTATATGTCGCGAGTCTTCGGCTCTCGACATTCATCAGCTGCGTAATAAGAGAGGTAGTATCAAGTCCCGTCGTCAAGCCCGGCAGTGTAATCGTTGCCATTTTTTACCTCTTTACTTTAACTTGTTTGTATACTGTAGCCAAAACATCTTGTTTGGCTGTAATCCTTATTTTTCCTATCGCTATTATCGAACAAGACCATCATAAACTTAAATGTCAAATTGTAATTAACCGCTGTTGCGATATGCGCTTAGGATTTTTCGGACGTTGTCAACCTGTTTCTGGTGTTCTTTGACAGAATTTTGTTCGGCAGCGAGCATTAATTCGAGTTTTCCATATAATTTAAGCAAATTTTTGCGCCGTTTTTCAAAATCAGGACTGTCCGGCGGCTCTATTTTGGCTAATTCTTCAATGGCAGAGCCGGCTTGTTCTGATAACAGTTCAACCCGGCTGTAATTGCCTTTGCGAGCCATTTCAATTTGTTTTTCGAGCAGACTTTCGAGATTATCTAATAGACGGCTTTGTTCGACTGAATTCACGGTAATCAAACTCCTGCCTGTTGTCTTTGTGCCAAGCTGCGATTGACCTCTTCGAGAAGATTTGCGGCATCTGTATTTTCGCGGTCTAAGGTTAAAATATCTCCGAGCAGTTTTTTGGCTTGTTCGAGACGGCCTTCTTTGACATACAGCGCCGCCAAAGAGAACATAACCGAGCTGTCCTGCGGGTGCATATCGAGATATACCTGAAGATAGTGAATGATTTTTCCAAAAGAACCCATTTTGCAGGATATTTGAAACAGTCCCAAAAGGGCAGACAGATTATCCGTATTCAGCTCCAGACATTTAAGATACATCTCAAGGGCTTTTTCATAATCGCCTTTTTTCTGTGCGACCATAGCCAATCCCGCGTAAGCACGCGAGCAGTCCGGAGCAAGCCGGCAAGCGACCCTGAATGCGATTTCAGCGTTATCCAAAAGGTCCTGTTGAAAGTCGATTATGCCGAGCCCGACATAAGGGGCTGCTTCATCAGGGTTTAAGGAGGCGGCTTTTTCATAGCATTTTTGAGCCTGATTGTAATCGCCGAGCGCGGTATAGGAATCTCCTAATTTTTGCATTTCCTGATAACTTTGATTATCATTTTCCTGTTCGATGACCTCTTTATTTTTTTTATTCATATCTGCCGGGTGTCCTTTTGGTGTTTGTTTTCAGTTTACGAGCATTTTGCTGTTGATTATCTTGAGCATCGGTTTAAGAATTTTTTGGTTCGGCGAAAGTTTTAATGACCTGTTCAGCATTTTGACGGCATCGGATAATTTGCCCGCATTTATCAGCATTTCAGCGGTTCTGTTAAGCACCTCCGCGTTTAAAATGCCCATTTGTTCCATATCGTCGAAAAGTTCTATTGCCTGTTCGGTTTTACCGGCGGCAAGATAGGTTTCGGACAGATTCCAGATGATTTCTGCCGAGTCGGGCTTCAGGTTTCTTGCTTTTATGAGGTGTTCAACGGCCTCCTCGGAGCGATTCATACAATGCAGAATTGCCCCGGCGTCGTTGAGCGCCTCTGCATTATTTGGCGACGAACGAAGATATTTTCGAATACACTTCAGAGCTTCATTATGCTTGCCGGCCTCGGCTAAATCCAGAGCTTTTTGGTAGTCTTTGGATGCTGTTGACAGGTTATTTGTGTTTTTTCGGTTTCTTTTCGGTTTCGTTTTAATAGTCACTTTAAGTTTTTCCTGTTAATCTATGAAATCCAAAAGAGAGACAGATAAAAGTTTCGCTGCTACGACCAGCGACATTTGGTACAGTGTTTCCCTGCGTGTAATATCAATGGAAAGCTGGGCAATGTCAGCCTCCTGCAGCATAGAGGCCTCATCTTCAGCGGTGTACTTCATATTCTCGAGAGAGGTTTTAAGGTCGTCGATAAATCCGATTTTAGAACCTATGGAAGTTTCCTTTCCTATCAGAAGATTCGTTATCTCGTCCAGTGAGCCTGACAAGCTGTTTCTAAACTGTGCCAGTTGACTGTCTGTAAGCTCATATTTGTTTTCCAGCAAGTCTCTGATAGTAATCAGAGTGTTAAATACATCACAAGTTCCCGGAATATTAACCATATTTACACCGGTGCCGGTTATGCCTGATGCATCTACATACAATACTTCTCCGTTTGCGTTTGTAACTGCGACGTTAGTTGGGTCTGCGGCGTCTCCTACATTAATTACCGTAGTGCCGCCGTCGATAGAAAGATTATAATTATCCCCGTCGAAAGTTACGGTCAGCCAGGCATGTCCTTTAACATTCGACGTTCCCGCCCCGTCGGCTGCGCCTGTATCGCCCAGAAATTCGGGCGAAGATCTGTTATTAGAGCCGAAAAGGTCTCTGCCTGCGTAATAAGCGCCGGACTGGATGCCGGGAGCGATTTCCACATTTTGCTGCTGCGAGCCGCCCTGATAAGTTACACTTGCGATTTTCCCATTGGTGCGCTGTGTCGCATAAGGCGCGGTAGTTGTATTGCTGCCGCCGAAAATGTATTGACTTAAATGCTGGGTATTAGCCAGAGAAACCATCTGTTCGAGCGTATCGTTAACCTGGTCGGCGAGTCTTTGACGGCCGGCTTCGTCGTAGGTGCCGCTGATAATCTGATTGAGATTTACCTTAGCCTGAGAGACCGATGAGAACATATCCTGAATGACGGTGCTAGTAGTTTCGAGTATGCCGCTTACCTCGTCAATAGTACTCATATAGTTTGCCAGAGACCGTTTTTGAGAGTTTAATCCCAAAATCTTATAGGCAGCGGAAGAGTCGTCCGATGGCCGATTTATCCGCGAGCCCGTAGATACCTGTTCCTGTAATGTCGCCATTGCTTTGGCGTGCGATTGCAAGGCAAAGCTCGTGTTACTGTAAACACTTCCCAGTGTTCCGCTCATAGATTATCCCGCTTTAAAAAAACCTTTATAATATTTCCATTACGTTTTGCAGCATCGAGTTAATTGTAGTCATATATTTCGCGATAGCCTGAAACATTTGCTGAAAGACCAGCAGTTGCGACGCTTCTTCGTTTATGTCAACGCCGCTTACTTCGCTTTGCTGATTTTGAAGATTCAGCAATAAAACTTCGACATTGTCCTGCCGCATCTGTTTAAGCGATAACTGCTGGCCGATATCGGTTACCAATTGCCGGTAAAACTCCCCGCCGGTCAAGTTTCCTAAACTGCTGATAGTGGTATTTTTTGTTTGTTCCAGCCGTATAACATTAGTATTGTCTGTCATATCCGCACTGAGAGATGCCGCTAATCGCCGCGGGTCGTTCTCTATATCCGAGCAGACGGCCATACTCGCCGCGTCGGTGCCCGTAAAGAAACTATTTATTCCAATCGCCGACAAGAGTCCCGCCGTATCTGTATTTTGAAAAACATCGATACTGAATGAATCCTCGTCGGCCAGGTCTCCCATACCAAGGGCTATTTTTATTCCTGTATCTCCGATTTCGATTTCATCGCCCACGGCATAACCGGTACCTATATTAACGGTAGCAATTGTATTCAGATTGCTGTCTTTGACTATGAGTTTCAGAGAATCGCTGTTTCCAACCTCTCCTGTCCCGGAAACTGTAAATGTCAGAGTGTCGTTTAATGTGCCGGCATAAATGCCTGATATGCTTATGGCCGGATCAGCCGTGCCGTTAAAATCGATGTCTTCAGTTTTAGGTTCAGGGAGCGCAGCGGGTAGAAAATCGAATGTATAGCCGGGGGCGGTCAAAATAGTTAGTTGATTGGAAGAATTTACAGAGGCCGTAACATTAGCGACGTTATTAGTGATATAGTCCGCTATTTCAGCTAATGTATCCGACGATTCGTCCTGCATAACAGGGATTGCGGTTCGGACTACGGAGCCGTCGCCGGTATTTGTAACTCGGATATAGGTATAACCTGCGGTAATATCAGCCAAATCGGCTAAATCCCCGCTTGTATTTGCCCAGCCTTTTAATTCCGTGAAAGATCCCGCGGCGCCGATGCCCTGAACGTGATATTGGTTAATCTGCTTTATAATAGCGACGGCCAGCGAGTCCAGGTCTTCGTGAATATCTGATATGATATCATTTTTAAGCGACATTAAGCCGCCGATTTTTCCGCCCTGAACTTCCGTGGTATAATTAGCAGTGCCTGCGATGGCAATGCCTATATTATTATTTGTATCAACTCCCGCTTCCAGCTCACTAAATGCAGGTCCTATTACCAACGGTATTCCGCCGACAGTAACATCGACGACACCGTTTTCTCTGTTCAAGGTCTGGATGCCTATTAATTGAGATAAATCCGATATGCATTTATCTCTTTGGTCGCTCATAGTATTACTATTGCCGCCTATCAGTTCAATGGATTCGATTTTATTGTTGAATTCTGCTATCTGACCGGCAAGACCGTTAATGGTGTTAATAGTATTCTCAATGTCTAATCTGATTTGCGTTTCCACGGAGACAAGATATTCTCCGAGGGTTTTAAACTGATTAGTCATTGAACTTGCACTGCTGACGGCCTGATTCAGTCTGGTATTGTCTGTCGGATTAGTGCTGAGTTCCTGCAATGAACTGAAAAACTGGTCTATAGCGGCGTTCAAGCCGCCGTTTTCTGAAGAAAAATCGCCGAAAGCATTTTCAATTATTCGAAGCGTATCGGCTTCCTGCGCGGTTTGCCCCAGCGTTGACTGCTGCCGGTTTATCTCCTGCTCCAAAAGGGTATCTATCGACCTTTTTACTCCTATGACATCCACGCCTCCGCCAACCAGGGTAAAACCCTGCTGCGATAAATAAGCCGGCGAAAGCTGCACTTTTTGGCGATGATAGCCTTCAGTAGCCGAATTTGCGATGTTGTTGCCGATTATATCGAGCGATCTCTGAGCGGCGTTAAGGCCGCTGAGGCCTATGTCAAAATTTGCCATCTTTCAAATCCGTTCAATCAATAATCCGTTAAAGTTGTAAATTCATAAAGGCCGAGTCGTCTTGTCGCCGGACAAAACCTCTGGAGCTGTATGTAATCGTTCCTGTCCGTCCGAGTTCGAGCACGCTTTTCAGAAGCGTGCTGTTGAATCTGGCGCAGTCCGACAAAAGCATTACGGTGCTTATATGTTCGTTCTTGAGCTTCTCGGCTAATGTTTTTAATTCTGTTCTTTTTTGGGCAACCTGTAATTTCATTTCGTCGGGTAATTCCGCTTCGAGTCTGGACAACGTCATCTGTCTGAAATCGCAGCCTAAAGCTGCTGCCAGTTCTTTGCGCAGCGAATTCCGTTTCAATTCGTTTTCCCTGTAGCCGCCGGATTCGGACCGGATGTTTTCAAGCAGTTTCTGCAAAGAGGCGTCATCACGCTTGACAATAAAACCTCTCAGTTCGTTTAATCTCGACAGATTGTTCTGAATATGCCGGATGTCATTGTCGAGAACGGCCAGCAACTGGTTGACTTTATCTTCGATTTCGATTGCCGCTGTTTTCATAATTTTTTATCTAATAATTCCGGTGCCGTATTTTGTTTTTCCAAATCGTTTAAGAACTGGTAAATATCCTTTGCCATTCCGAAACCGCCTTGGTCCGCCAAATCGCGGGCCAGATACAGCCAGAATATTCCGTCAATCTGCTGAGCGGCGCCGTCTTTTTCGTCTCCCCATTCTCCTATGGTATTTTTCATTTCATCGAGTAATTTACCGATAAAAACAGATTCGAAATCTTTGGCGAATTGTTTTTTTTGCGCCTCTGAAGCGGCATCGGCTTTTTTAGCCTGTTCCGGCAGTGTCGTCTGCGGGACTGCTCCGTTTAATATTAGTTTAGAGATATCCATTAAATCGTTCCTACATTATTTCCAGTTTTGCCTGAAGGGCGCCGGATCTTTTTAACGCGTGGAATATTGCTATAAGGTCTGTAGGCGTTGCTCCTATCGCGTTAAGCGTATTGGCAAGTTCTGCGACGGTAACGGTTTTGCGTATAGGAATCAGAAACCCTTCTCTCTCGACGACGGATATATCTGTAGCCTGAGTAACTTCCGTTGTCGCACCATCGGTGAAGGGCGTTGTCGGCTGCGAAACCTCGTCTCTTTCTCTTATTTTTACAGTCAGGCTGCCTTGAGAAATTGCAACGGAGGAGATGCAAACGTTTTCACCCACTACGATTGTGCCGGTGCGTTCGTTTACGACCACTACAGCGGGAACATCCACGTTAATATGCGGCCTGGTGATATTATCGATAAATCCTATAACATCTTTCTGACTGATTTCGTCCGGAATCCTGACTCTGACGGCGCCGGCATCAATTGCTATGGTGCTATGGGGATAAATCTGGTTAATAGTTCTGCTGATTTGCTCGGCAGTTGAGAAATCCACATTTCGAAGGTTAAGCGTGATAAATCTCTGATTCGCGGCGTATTCTATAAAGATAGCTATTTCTTCTCTTTCAACTATTGCGATTGCTTCGCCTGCGGCTTGATGATTTTTCGTAATTGACGCCTTATCGCCTGCCGCCGTCCAGCCTGCGATTGAAACGCCTCCCTGTGCAATCGCATATACCTGGCCGTCGAGCAGACCTCTGCCGTCAAGACCTTTCAAAAGTGTGGGCAAGAGTCTGCCTCCCTGAAGGCTTTTAGCGTCTCCGAGAGAAGAGACGGTGGCGGTAATTTCCGTTCCGACTCGGGCGAAAGGTCCCAAATCAGCCGTAACTGCCACTAATGCGACATTGCCGCCTTTAAGGTCGGTAGGTTGAAAAACTTCTCCGGCGTCTTTAAGTATGTTCGCAAGCATTTGCTGCGCCGGCAGCGTGGAATCGCCCGTGCCCGCCAGTCCGACAACAAGTCCGACACCAGTAAGCGGGTTGCCTCGAACGCCCTGTATATCAACAATGTCCTTTATTCGCTGGCATTGTGCGTTTTGAGCCGAACTTAACAGGATGATTAGTAAAAGAGTTAATCGTGATTTCATAGTTTATGCTTTCAAAATTAAAACGGCCAGAGAACATCGAATATTCTGCCGAGCCAGCCCGGCTTGTTAAAGTCCGCGGAAATACCGCTATTTTTCGTTATGATGGAAAAGTTCGCAATTTGTTCGCTCTTGATGGTATTATCATATGCGACATCGGTCGGCCTTACTATTCCGCTTACTTCAATGACCTGTTTGTCGCCTGAGATCTCCCTGCTGCGAGTCCCCAAAACCACAAGGTTATTGTTCGGCATAATATCCACAATTACTACGGTAATGGAGTCGGTAAACTTTTTCTCGTCTTTATAATCTGCTTTGCCGTCTAAAGTATTGCTGGATTCAGCGCTTATATCAATGCCGGGCATTCGAGGCAGATAGTTCTTGGTTACTTCGCCGGATGGAGTCGAAGATACGATTCCGAGCTGGCCGTCGAACGAAGCGCTCCTGCTGGTTGTTTTGCTCATATTTCTGTTTTGCTTGTTATCGACCTTGCTTTCTTCACTTATTATAATAGTTAGAACGTCGCCGATATGCCTTGCCTTGTCGTCGGCATACAAATCCTTGTTATTCTGGTCTCTTTTAGACCATATTGAATTTGCCTGCAGGCGGGGGACGGCAGAAAAAACCAGCAGGATTAAAATAAGCGATGATATAATTTTATTTTTCATTATTGCACTTTCTAAAAAACAGGTTCTACGCTTCCGTCTTCGTTAACTTTAGCCATAATTATCCGCTGCGAAGCGGTGTTCTGTACTTTTATGTATTCTCCCAAAGTGCCGTCCTGCAGAGTCTTTCCGATGGCCGTAACGGTAAGCCCGCCTCTGTCAATTTTAATAAGAACAGCCTGATTGCGTTTCAGGATAACCGGCGGCTTGACAGGGCCGACCATAGCTGCGGTAATTATGGAATTTGCCGGAATCAAACGTTTGGCCGCAAGCCCATAAGGCGCAGTCCAGTCGGCAGGTTCTGGATAATTTGAAACAAAGTTTTTCACTTTTATATTTTCAGAACTGAGAATGGCTCCCTGCGGAATATCGACCTTTGCCGCAACTCTTCGGCAGTCATATTTCAAGAGAAACGATACTTCGCGGGCCCCTAATTCTTTATCGCCCGAAAGTACGGCAACAGCGACTTGTACCGGATTTGCCGTAGTGCTGTTTACGAAAGAGCAGGAATATCTTATGTCTCCGCTTATTTCGGAAAGAATTAAATCCTGCGGCATTCGTGTCGGAGTATATTGGCAAATCGAATCGTTCTGGAGGTTATTTTGCAAAAATTTCAGGGCTTTTTCTATAAAATCATCGCCGCGGACAGCTTGGTGCTTCTGCGATATAGTCAGATTTTCCGCTCCGGTTAATGTTACCTGTGATGCGGGAATTCCGCTGCTGGCCAGCCTGCTTAGTACTGTGGGTCTATCGACGGTAATTTTTTGGCCCGGCAGTGAAATGCGTCCGAGAGTAACTTTTTCCGCTTTGGATGCGAGCAGCTCGTCGCCTTGTATTATGGCTACCTGACCGAGATTAGGGATGTCGTTTTGAATTGTAATTTCTCTTGGCAGATGAATCTGTAATTTATCTGCGCTGCAGCAGCTCGCTATCGCGGTTATGAGCAGTATGTTCCTTATTCTTTTCATATTTAATCCCGTTCTTTTAATCTAAATTACATTCCCGCTATTTGTATTGCGTTTCGCAGCATCTCATCGCCGGCTTTTATCGTTCGGGAATTTACCTCATAAGCCCGCTGGGCGGTGATAAGATTGACAAGTTCGGTTACCATTTGAACATTGGATTTTTCAAGGAATCCAGATTGAATACTGCCGAGACCGTCTGCGCCTGCCGTGCCGACCGTAGCGGTACCGCTTGCTTCAGTTTCGGCCAGCAGGTTGTCTCCTTCGCTTGAAAGGCCTGCCGGATTCGGGAATTTTGCCAACTGAAGGGTTCCTACGGTAGTTGTTCCGGAAGTGGTAGTTACATTAACGCCGCCGTCAGGAGCGATGGAAACGCCGATTGCATCTGTCGGAATTGTGATAGCCGGCGATATCGGATATCCTATTGTTGTTACCAATTGTCCGTCAGGGCCTTTTTGCAGGGCGCCGTCGCGTGTGTATTTTGTAGTGCCGTCCGGCATACTTACCTGCAGAAAACCATCGCCTGCGATGGCGATGTCTAATGATTTGCCTGTATTTATAAGCTCGCCGTTGGTAAAGATTTTTACCGTAGATGCTGCGCGGACGCCGCTTCCTATTTCCAGGCCGCTGGGAGCTTTCATTCCTGAAGAGACTTCTGTGCCGGCTTCCCTCATCTTGATATAGAGCAAATCCTGAAAGTCAATCTGGCTTCGCTTAAAACCGGTGGTATTGATATTGGCCAGGTTGTTGGCCGTTACATCTACCATCATCTGCTGGGCACTCATACCCGTTGCCGCAGTGGAAAAAGCTCTTAACATAATTTTACTCCTTTATTTTTAATTTACAATTTCAGCCCATAGCGACATTTAAAAGGCTCTTTGAGGCCTCGCCGCCGACCGACAAAAATTTCATATTCGCCTCGTAAAGTCTGCTTACCATTATCATATCCACTAATTCTTCTACCATTTGAACGTTGGAGCTTTCCGTGTAGCCCTGTTTCACGATTAAATTATCAGGCGACTGCGGCGTTATATTTTCCGGAGCCTTAAAACAATTAAGTCCGGCTGCCGTAAGTTCACTTTCATTGTCTTTAAAGTCCACAAGCCTGAATTTTCCGATAACTGTTCCTGCCGCGCTGATACTGCCGTCGCTTGAAACGTTTATTTGCGAAAGTCCTACTTCAGGCGGAATGGAAATCTGCCCTGATTCACCGGCTGCGATTCTTCCTGCCGAATCGACTATTTGTCCGTTTTGATTCAGATGAAACAATCCGTTTCTGGTGTAAAGAGGTCCTTCCGGCGTCTCAAGCACAAAGAAACCCTTGCCGCACAAAGCGAAATCCAGCGTTCGGCCGGTTTCAGTAAAACTACCCTGAGAAAAGTCTAAAGCCGAATATAAATCAGCTTCATTGCCTGCTTCTATATCTGCTCCCGCTTTTTGGGTTGCCAATAATTTAGAGAAACTATTGCATCTGCGTTTATATCCGACCGTACTGACATTTGCCAGATTATGGGCAATGATGTCAAATTCCCGCGTTAGCTGGCTGACGCTTGAGCCGATTTTTGAAGCAATATCCGGCATTGAAAAATCCTTAAACACCTATTTGTGCCGGAGATTGTCCTTCGGCATTTAATACGTTTTTATTTTCATTAAGCGAAGCAAGATTGGTAGCTCGAATCAAACAATCGATGTCCGAGTCCTGCAAACCTTTCAGTTCGACTGCTATCGAAAGTTTTCCCTGTGCATCTTCTGTTCGCTTGACTTCACCTATTTCTTCTACTATTCCGATGTCTTCCACCACTTTCATTGTGGTAGTAGTGATTTCAGTAACTTCCTCGGTTTCCTTATTTTTGATTAATTTTTGCTCTTTCTTTCTGTCTAATTCGAACATTATCAGGACTCTGTCGCCCGGCTGGACTTCTACGGGCGCTTCGATACGCAGGCCCGGCCCGCCTAATTCTGTTACTAATGCGGACACAAACTGAAGGGGCTGGAGACTAATTTCCTCAGAATCATCGGGCATGCTTCCCGGGGCGCCTTCGAATGTCCATATAAGTTTTTTCTCGAACGGGAAAACAGCGATAAAGGCCGGTTTTTGTACAGGAGCGCGAAGGAAACGCCGGCGGTTAATGAACCGAACTTCATCGTTGTGGTTCAGAACCATCGTATTGCCGTCATAACTGACAACGTAAGATTCGAATTCCCAAATTGAAGCGCCGGAGTAATAACGGATATTCCAAAAATCTCCGAAAGTAATCGTTACCGGCTCTGATAATAGTATCGCCAGCTCGAAATCGTTGTTTTTTACGACGGTTGCCTCGACGGCTTCTGAATCTTTTTGGTTTGGACGCCTGACGCTGACTTCTTTGCCGACAGGGATTTGCCTGCTGCTCAGCCTCTCCGACCCTGCAATAGAGCCTCGTGAGTATGAAGCTTCTTTTTTGAATCCGAGTTTTTCGCGGAGAGACGACAGAACGGCTTCTAAGCGCTGGCTTTCCTTCACAGCGTGCTTAGCCACCAGTTTTTTTACCATTTGTGCAGCTCCGATATCAAAAGAAGCCGCCAGTGTAAAAATAGATTCTTTTTGTTTTAGTCGTGCCTGTCGGGCGATTGCAAAAAGGGTCTGACTTTCCGAATATGTAAGACCTCTGTTTTCGGCATATTCGTTAAACAATCTCTCGCTGTTTTTCCGCTCCCGAAGGATTCTCTTGGTAGTAACCACCAAAAGAATTGTAGTCAGTATTACAATAGCGGCAGCGTTGATATGGAAAAACCAGCGTTCGCTCATAAAACTTCCGCTGTTGAATTTTCTTGCGGCGCCCCATTTCTGAACCGGAGTTAATGCCAGAATGCCTGTTCTTATGGTTATTTCAGCTAAACGAGTTATCATTATTTTAAAGTTCCAAACCTTACTAACTTATTAGAGAGGTTAATTCCCGCAGTATTTCGTTGGCAACCCTGATAGTTCTTGCGTTAGCCTGGAAGCCGTTTTGGGCCTGAATCATATTGACAAATTCGGTTGCAACATCAGCATTGGATTTTTCCAGTGCGTTGCCGTGAATTGAGCCCGCACCGCCGCTCATCGCCGAGGTGGCTACCGCTTCGCCCGAGTTGGCTGACGGGGTGAAATAACCGCCTCCGGCACTTTCCAGACCCAGCGTATTTTGGAATAGCGCTACTTGTATAGTAGCGATATTCTTCTTGATACCATTTGAAAAGGCGCCGATAAGCGTTCCTTCATTGTTAACGGATACGGTTGAAAGACTGCCTGCCTCATAACCGTCCTGTGCTCTTGCTACAGCCGTCGAGTTGCCGGAAAACTGTGTCAAACCGTTAAACTGACCTGCCGTACCCATATCTATTGTAATAGTTTGCGGATTCAGGATGTCGTGAGCAAATGTTACCTGGAACTGGGCAGTATCGCCAGTTGAGGTATTTAGACCTGAATAGGAACCATCGCCTTCATCGAATTCTATTCCGCTTATTCGGCGGTTGCTTAAGCCGGATATATCAATAGAATGAATATCGCCTGTGATTGCAGTCAGGATGCAGTCCCATGTATTGGAAGTATCTGTTCGCACGAATGCTCCGGACAGAACGTGTTTGCCGCCCAGAGAATCAAAGACGGTAATATTGACATTTTTAATTTCCTCGCCGCCGACGGTAGCAACTTCAAAATATGCCGGAAGTGTTAATGTGCCGTCTCCGCTGTATGCCATCGCAAAATCAGATTTGCTGTAGCCGCTGGCGGCGTCGGTTATTGTTAGCTTGCCGGCGGACAAACTTGCAACAGCGCCATCGCCAAGGACACCCTGTTCCTCAAAACCTTTTACTGTTTCAGCGAATGTTCCGGTTATATCCGCGTCAGCGGCGTCTTTCAGGGAGGAGGTGATACTTATCATATCTACGTCTCCCAAAGTATCGGCAAATGTAAAGGTTACGCCTTCTGTGCCGGCATTCATCATTGTTCCGCCGACGGTTATATCGTCCTCTTCGACGGTTGATAAAGCTTCAAGAGCGGCCTGGATTTGTTCTGCCGTTGCATTATAGGCGATTGCTGCTGTTGTTTCGCCGCGATATGTCAGGGTAAAGCTTCCGGATGCCGCGACGGTGCTGGGAGTTAGTGTCTGCACTTCACTGACTGCGGCAGTGCCCTCGGTGGTATTCAGCCAGTTCAATACATCGCCTAAAGTTGTTGCGGCGGTAATAGGCATCGTCAGGTCAACTGCTGGGCTGCCGCCTAAAGCGGTGCCGTCAGGCTTATAACCGGAAAAAGTAAGCACGCCTGAATTTAGTGCTCCGCTAAACTGGTCAAGTTCGGATATTTTCGTATCGGCAGTGGCTATAGTGCCGTCGTTGGTCGTGAAAGCTATATTAGACCTGAGTACATTTGTTTGTGCTGTACTGAGTGCGGCATCGGCGCTTAAGTTGCCGGCCAACGTTATGGATGTCGTAGCTTTTGCCGCCATTGCCACATCGTAAGGCACGTTAATATTGCTGTTGCCGGCTAACTGGAAACCATCGGCCTCGCCGACAGAGCCGATACGCTGAACGACATAGCCTGTCGAGGCATCCACAAGGTTGCCATTGGCATCTACCGAAAAGGCACCTGCACGCGTATAAACGTTTTGGGAGCCGTCGCTTAGCACGAAATATCCCTCGCCTTCCATTGCCATATCCAGCGGATTGCCTGTACTTACGATATTTCCTTGTGTCATATTGGGCGAAATGCCGGATACTCCGACGCCGCTGCCCATCTGCTGCGGATTTGTACCGCCGACAGAAGTGGTCGGCTGCGATGCCTTCTTTATTGTTTCGCTCAGCAATTCTGAAAAAGTGATTCGACTGGCCTTAAATGCCGTGGTATTGACATTCGCCAGGTTATTACCCGCGACGTCAAGCATCTTTTGATGCGACTGTAAGCCCGTAACGCCCGCTGATAGTGCAGAACCCATTTTTATTTCTCCTTAAAGAAAATTTTTAACAAATTATTATTTCTGGTTTTCCGTTAATACTACAGCCCCTAAGCCGAGAGTATATTCTTCTGCTTCTTCGCCCTGGCCGGCAGTTATCCCTAAAAGTGTTTGTCCTGTACCTGCATCATAAAAGACCGAAGTAACTGTGCCGGATTTGTTTATATATTCTCCGGTCGATGCGTCTTCTGTGTAGAAAGTAACGTTTTTGTCCAGCAGCGAATTGGCATAGTTGCGGTTGGTAATTGCGAGTACCTGGGCAAAACTTGAATTCATCGATTCCAATTGCTGAAGCGATGAAAACTGTGCCAGTTGAGAGGCCATCTGGTCGTTATCCATAGGCTCAAGCGGATTTTGATTTTGCAGCTGAGTAACAAGCAATTTCATATAATCCATTTGGATTTGACTTGCTGATGTTATTGTCGAGTCAGCCATAATTTTTTGCCTTTTCAAAAAATTTAAACATAGTACTGCTCACAGCGGTACTGTTTAAAGACAAGCAATTACCGTGCCATAGTGAAACATTGCGATGGGAAAAGTTGGCTTAACTCATTTATAAATATCAAGTTATAAAAAACAACAACCCTGATAGTTTTTCAGGATGGTTCGATTAAATGTCGTCTTAATGAACAAAATTTCCAAAATTTCGGAAAATTTTACCGCGATGGTATTGAAAGCGGCAGAGCAGAGCGGAACGTCCTATAAAAAATATAAGTCCTATAAAAAATAAATCTCAAATGTACATTCTGCTTTTACTGAAATGTCCTATAAACTTGACAGCAGCATAAAATCGCATTTGAGAAAATAAACACACGATATTATTGGCCCGTCCTATAAAATTATTAAAGATATTTTTGACATTCGCCGATTGATGTAATTATTGGTGAGAAATTATCTTACAGTAAAAATAATTACAAAATCGCGGATAAACAATTAATGGTGTTACACAACGTTGTTACGGTTAGTCGAGAATCAGATATTCATCAATTAGCGCGGCAGGTCGGTCGGAAAGTATTTGCGGCTGACGATATTAAAGAAGCATTAGATATTACCAATAGGGAGAATCCAGACTTAATCATTTTTGACCGCCGATTTAATCCTTCCGATATTCGGAAATTTCTCGCCGCTTCCGGCAAAAATTTAACTCCTCAAATTGTGGTAATAGGAGGTGGCGAAGCGGGAAAATATTCCGGCAGGCAGTTTACAGATGCGGGCGTCCATCATTATCTGCAAGGCGAAAAGGATTACCGCAGGCTGACCGAAATTGCAAATGCGATAAAGAGTAATTCAGAAAAAGGCACAAAAGATTTTTTTGCCGATGACCTTGCCGCCTCTGTTTCTATGGCCGGTCGCAGCAAAGCGATGTTGGAAACGCTGAAAATGATCAGGCTTGTCGCCGAGAGCCAATGCAATCCGGTCTTAATAGTCGGCGAAACCGGTACGGGCAAAGAACTTGCGGCCAAGGCGGTTCATAATTTGCGGCATCCGAATGAGCCTTTTATAGCTGTTAATTGTGCCGCTATGACCGCAAATCTGCTCGAAAGCGAGCTTTTTGGACACGTAAAGGGCTCTTTTACCAGCGCCGAGCGTGAAAAAACAGGGCTTATAGAATTGGCAGGGGCGGGCACAATCTTTCTCGACGAAATAAGCGAAATGCCGATGGACCTGCAGGCAAAACTGCTCCGCGTTCTTCAGGAAAAAACGTTCCGAAAGGTAGGCGGCACGGAAGAAATATCCTGTAAGGCAACAATAATCGCCTCAAGCAATCGTAATCTTTCAGGCGAGGTGCAGGAAAAACGTTTTCGAGCCGACCTTTTCTATCGGCTGGATATATGCCCGATTACTATCGCCCCTCTTCGTTCGCCTCAGCGGAAAGAAGACATCCCGCTTTTGGCGGAATTCTTTAAAAATACATCGACTATCTGTCCGCAAAAGGCGGAAAAGATAACTTCGATAACCAAATTAGCCGTTGACGCTTTAATGGAGCATAATTGGCCCGGCAACGTGCGGGAACTTCGCAACATTATGGAAAGGGCGGTATTGCTCGAAAGCACAGAAAAAATAGGCTTAAGCAGTATTGTGATTAATTCAGCAGAGGTTGCCCGCTCGGCAGGCGACAAAGAATCCGAAAAGATAAAGGATTTCTCTCTGACAAAAGCCGAACGTCAGTTGATTGCACGTGCATTGCAGGAGACCAATGGGCAAAAGACAAAGGCTGCCGACCTGCTCGGCATAAGCAGGGCGACTCTTTACGCTAAGGTAAAACAGCATAGTCTCGAAAACGGCGATGGCCTGCAGGACGAAGTTTCAGAACCATCGGAATATCAGAGCGTTGCGGTTTCATAACTGACAGCGAACCGGAACGTGAATTATCTCACATCAAATATCAAATAATTTCTGTCGGGAAACTCGCCGGTTCGTCTAAAATTCTAACACTTTCTAACTGCTTAAAAAAGCTGATTTTATAACAAAAACAGCGTTTTTTAGGCTAAAAACGCATAAAACTTCCCGTCAAAGCGTCTTTAGACGAATCTGGCACAGGTATTGCTGTAAGTATAAAAAAGTTCTGTAATGCGCCCTGCCAGGGCAGGCAGATGCCGCATTTGAACAGAAGTCGGACGCCATGACAGAAGAGAACAAAAAAAATGATTTAGGGTATTTGAGCCGTATGTGGCACGAAAGGCTCAAAGGTATTCGTGTTGCTATGACGAGAAAGCATACAGAATCTCATGCAGGGCAGTCTGGCCCCCAACCGACCCGCGCCGCAGAATCAATGCCCAGTAACGAAATATTCACAAGTCCCGTCCATCAGGAATTATCAGCCCAGGAGCTTTTTTCCGGAAACGAAGGTTTTTACAAAGCCCTCGAAGATAACAATACTCCTGTCCAGCCGCAATCTCCTAATTTAGAGCGTCCGTTTACAGCTCCTGCGGGAGTTAGCCGATTTTCCATTACCCAGAAAATTCTTGCCGCTGCCATTTTTCTAATAGCCTGTGTGCTGCTGTATGAGTTATTTATGCCTGTTTCCGGTGAGCCGTCCGACTCTGCCGGCCAAACAGTATATTATTCCCGGCCTGCTGCTGAAACTCCCCCCTCAGCAGCAGTGCAGCAAGTCAGCAAATCACAGCCTGCGCCTATAATTGAGCCCACCCAGCCGATATCATTGCAGGATGGGCAAAACTTATATCTCAAGGGTAACTATGCCGCCGCCATAAATGCTTATGACAGACTGTACAAGAGCCTGCCGATAACTCCAGAACAAGACGCGATGAGGGATTTATTTCAATTACAGAAGGCCTTGTGTCTTGTAAAACTCGCTGATTATGACGGAGCGGCGAACCTAATCAGAGGCGTTCTAAACAGCGGCTCTCCTGCTGTAAGAGCGGTTGCGAGCTATAATTACGGCTTGCTTGAAATACAAAAGAAACAGTATTTAAACGCACGGGCCAAGGCTTATCAGGCTATAGCGATGATTGATGCGGTAGATTTTGATGAGAACTGGTCGGCGTCAATGAAGCAAGATTGTTATTTTCTTGCCGCCGAGGCGCTGACAAGAGAAGTTTTATCGCTTTGCGATGCCGATAAAGATGCCCCTAAAGATTTATGGGTCGATTTCAGCCGGGCGGGCGAACTTTTTGCTAATCTTGATGAGGCAGAGCTGCGAAATTTGCTGAACTCAGGCTCACAGCAATTGAGCCTTGCCGCTCTTAGTCCTAAAATCCAGCGATTCGAGCATCAAGGCAGGCAGGCCAGTTATGATATTATCTGCGGCGGAGCATCTATTGAAGAGCTGCTGAACAGATTTGCCGCCAATGCGGGCATTGATATGTATTGGGAATCTTATGCAAATGAAGACGGGATTCGCAAACAGCTTGTTTATTTGAATCTTTTATCGGCGACGAAACAGCAATTCACGGCGGTAGCGGCCGGCTGCGCAGGTCTGATGGCGCAAATGGACGACAGAAACGTATTGAATATTTTAAATCCAGCCAAATACTCTTATGTTTCTGAACATATCTTTATCATAAGTAATCAGGCGGTTTCACTGTGGCAGGAATTTTTGCTTAAATTTCCGGATGATAAGCGTCTTGCCAATGCCCATTTTGCTTTGGGGCTTTTATACGCGTCCAAAAATCAGCCTACCGAATCGATGGCGGAATATAAATTAGTGGCTAATCAATTTATAAAATCGCCGTTGGCGCCGTATGCTCTGCTGAATTCGAGTAAAGTAAAGAATAATCTGCGTGACTATGCCGGCGGTTATAATGATTTGAAGCAGCTTGTCGAGCAATTCCCCGATAAGGAAGTCGCAAATGAAGCCTATTTGTATTATGCGGATACTGCCGCCAGAGCGAATCTGACGAAAGATGCCCTAAAACTCTACGGCAGAGTTCATAATCTCGGTCTGTCTGAAGAATCGAAATTTGCCGCCGCTCTCGGAGCAGGGGAATGTTCCTGGCGTTTGGGAGATTACGCGTCGGCGGAAAAGTGGCTGTCGCAATGTATCGGACAGACAAATGACCGTAAGAATAAAGATTTATATTCGGCTTATCTGCTTTCGGGCAAAATTTATGCGGCTCTAAAAAATCCGGAAGCGTCGTATAACGCATTTCAGTATGCCTTTGCGGGTGTGCCGTCGCAATTATCCAAAGAGGAGTTTATCGAGCATATTCCCGCCTCGGTCGAAATGTATATACAGCAGGGCTATCTCGTACAGGCCCTTAATTTATTGGAAAACGCTGAATCGCTGACATTGTCCCTGAAAGAATCTGTCGAGATACTGCTGCTTAAAAGCAGAGTGCTCAGAACGATGGGTTTGACAGACAAAGCTATTGCGATGCTCGGTGATAGAGCCGAATATATTATAGATTCGCAACTGAAGGCGGAAATAGAGTTCCAACTGTGTCAATGCTATATCGAAAAAGAAGATTTAGAGTTCGCATACAGAAAACTTACCGAAATCCTTACGCAAGCCAAGCCCGGACCTTTGATGTACGAGGCCACTTTCAGGCTGGCAGATGTTTGCCTGAAACTCGAGCGGAGTTCGCAAGCCGTGTCTATATGTATGCAGCTTTTGGACTTAGAGCCGCCGGAACAAATAAAACAAAAAACGCTGGAACTTTTGGCTATGGCCTATAACCAAAAGAAAAATTATGACAAAGCGGCATTGGCCCTTTTAGGACAATGGAAATAGCGATGAAAAATAAAATTTCAGAACAGTTAACCGGCCCCAACCGCATAGGATTTTTAGTTTTAGCTGTTTGTGTATGTGTCTCGTTGGGGTATGCAGAGACTTTGCCGGAAGATACCGACCCGATGGACATTCTCGAAATGTCTTTACTGACGGACTTGGAAGACGTAAATATAGCGGATATCCGATTCGACAAACGTTCATTACTTGGGGGGCAGAAAGAGCTTATCAGCAATATAGTCGCAAATTTATCCTCCGGTACTGATAAAGATGCGAAATCGTCGGATTTGGCAACGGCCGTCGGTTCTGTGTCCTCTCTGGCTCGTCAGTTATGGCAGGCCGGAGCCGGCCTTATCAGAAATGACGAATCCGCTAAAGACAGGGACGAGCTTCAGGACTTGATTGAGCAAATCAATTCTGTCGAATTCAAATCGCATCAGCAGCTCCCGCCGCCTATTATTGTTGTCGAGCAGGCTGAAAAGGACGAGACAAAAGAGTCTTTGCCCGCCCAAAACTTATTGCAAAGAACCAAATACGAGAAATCGGCAATCATACCGCAGAAATCGCTCGACAGTCAGCAGCGAGGCGAAGAGGACCCGACGAATAAACAAATAGCAAGAAAGACTATAGAATTATTCGAACAGGCTTCCCAGCAGCCCCAACAGATAAGAAGTCCTCTCGAACTGGCCGAGGTTTTATTCAGAGGCGGCCAACTAAAAGAAGCTGTAAAGTGCTATAGGGATGCTCTGGAACAGATGCCGGCAGATGCCAACAGCAGTTCCGAGGATAAAACGTGGGTTTTATTTCAAATAGGCAATTGTTTGCAAAAAGACGACCCGCCTGCCGCACTGCAAATGTATCGACAATTGATTGCGGAATGTCCCGATTCATTATGGACGGATTTAGCCAAAGCGAAAGTCAATTTAATCGATTGGTATATTAAAGATAAACCTGACGTGCTGCTCGAACAATATAAAACTCCGAGCCTTTAGCTTTGGAAAGGATTGTATAAAGAGTGAACAAAAATGTAATAGACAATTTGGACGTGATTCATAAAAAAGAACAAATTTGCGACGGACCGCAAATCGGCAGTCCTTCTGCAAATGTACTGGTAATCGGAAATGAAAAGGAATCGACCCGATTTATACTCGAAATTTTGGCTCATAAAGGCGTCAGTGGAGCTGTTGTGGATAACAAAAAAGGCATTGTCGATTTAATCGGCGAGAATAATTATGCCCTTATATTTAATATTACCCGAATAAATCAATTCGAGGACGATTTTCGGCTGATTCGCGAGATTAAAGTAAATTCGCCGGAGATGCCGGTGATTATGATATGCGATATCGAAAATCAGCAAAGTCAAAATCAGCAGCAATTGCTTGACGCGGCCGTAAAAGCCGTCAATCTCGGCTGCGGCGGTTTTCTGGTCAAGCCGCTCGACTGTAAAAAAATCGAAAGTTTACTGGATAGTTTGTTGCCGAACCACCGCGTTTCAACTGCCGGTTTCGACCACGACGGCAGTCAGTCTCTTTTCACGATAATAGGAAGAAGTGCAAAATTAACTCAAGCCGTTAACTTAGCCAAAAGAGTAGCTCCCACTTCTGCTCCGGTCTTAATCGGCGGCGAAAGCGGAACCGGCAAAGAGCTTATCTCGTATCTTGTTCATCGTTACAGCAGAAGGGCACAGGGGCCTTATGTAAGGGTTAATTGTGCCGCATTGACAGATTCGCTGCTCGAAAGCGAACTTTTCGGACACGAAAAGGGCGCTTTTACCGGCGCTTATGCCCAGCGCAAAGGACGGTTCGAGATGGCTCACGGCGGGACTTTGCTCCTCGATGAGATTACCGAAACTCCTCTGAAATTTCAGGCAAAACTGCTTAGAGTGCTCGAACAGCAGGATTTCGAACGCGTCGGCGGAAATGAAACTGTTCGAGTCGATGTCCGAATAATAAGCACTACCAATAAAGACCTGCTGCCGGAAGTCGCCGAAGGCAGATTTCGTCAGGACCTTTACTATCGGCTGTGCGGCGTAAGGCTGGTCATTGCACCGCTGAGACAGCGATGCGAAGATTTGCCCGACCTTGTTTGGCATTTTGTAAACCTTTACGCACGGCAGGCTCAGCGTCAAATAACAGAGCTCGACCCTGCGATGATGAATATTTTCGCGAAATATCATTGGCCCGGAAATATTCGGCAATTGCGGAATGTCGTACTGACATCGTTAATTCTCGGTACAGGCTCAAAATTGTCTTTAGCCGATGTTTCCTGGCTTTTCGATGAATTGCAGCCTCGCTCGCAGGAAAATACCCTGTCAGTCAGTAACGGCCAGACATCATTGTCCGAGATGTCAGGAATGCCCCTTGAACAGGTAGAACGGCAAGTGATTTTGGATACGCTGGACAATACGGGCGGCAATCAGACAAAAGCCGCGAAGATATTAGGCATCAGCGACCGAACCTTGCGGAGCAAGATTCGCCGTTATAGTCAGAAAGATGAATTGCAGTTGGCAGTATAACCTCTTTTTAAAGTTGAGGCATAAAAATGGCAGATACAGATAAAAAAGCAGCGGTAAAACCCGAAAAAGAAGCATCGCCGCAGAAGGCAGGGGGTAAAATCGGTATCGTAACATGGGCGATAATGGCAGTTGTTGTGGTTCTGCTTGCGGGTTCAGGCTTTATGCTCGGCCGGTTATTTGCTGGTACGGCCCCGTCTCAGACAGAGGAATCTGTGCAGGAAGAGGCGCAGCAAAGCGAACAAACAGAAAAAAAGACTGCGGGCGACGGTACACAAAAACCAAGTGCCAGTACCTGGTATTATGACGAATTGGAATCCGTTGTGGTAAATCCAGATGAGCCGGGTGCGACCCGTTATGTACGGGTGGGTTTGACTTTGGAGATGAGTTCCAAATTAACCGGGATGAAAGCTTCGGAGATTATTTTAGCCCAAAAACCGCTACTGATAAACTGGCTTAATCTTTATTTTAAGAGTCTAACGCTCGGCCAGATGCAGAATGATAAAGATATAAAACGCATACTATCGCAAATATGCGATGCTTTTAATGAGATTCTTTTCCCCGACGCCAAGCCGCAAATCGAGAGAATTCTTATCAGGGAATTTAATATACAATGAGTGATATGGAAAATAACAGTTTAAGCAGTGAAAAAATACAGCAGCTTCTCGCCGCTGTCGGCGCCGCGCCTAAACAAGATGCCGACCAAAATATAGAAGCGGCCGAACACGATTGGCGTAAGTCTCATTATTTTACGCAGGAGCAGTTGAAAAAAGTCAATGATTTTGCGCAAAAAGCGGCACAAAATATCGCTAAAAAATTTACCCGGCTTTATAATAGCGATTTCAGTGCGGAAATCGTTTCCAATACGCAACACTTTGCCTGGGAACTTACAGGTTCTGAGGGCAACAAAAGCGAATATTATCTTGGTTACGGCACTGAAAAGCAGGCATTCGGTCTGATTGGTATGCCGAGTCAAACGGCTGTTCTGTGGGCGACACAGTTGCTCGGCGACAGTAAAGCCGCTGAAAGTGCCGACAGAGATTTGTCGCCGCTCGAACAGTCTTTGCTGTTCGATATAGCATCCGGTATTATTGAGGCCATTTCCGATTCTTTCGATAAAGATGATTTACGTCCGTCCGGCGAGATTGTCAAAGAACAAATGCCCGTCGAAATAAATCCGGTCGATGAGATTTGCAAAATTTCTTTCAGTGTCACAAAATCCGGTTCGGAGAAGCCTTCCGAGGCATATTTCCTTATACCCTGCGACAAGCTGCAGGCAATCGCAGGACAAAAAGGACAGACCGGCGAAAATATCCCGGCTCAAAACGTCTCGAAAGCAATGATGAGCCATCTCCAGAATGTGCCGGTTCCCGTTACAGTCCGGCTTGGCGCGGCGTCGTTTAACTTCGAGGATGTAATGAGTCTGCAGACCGACGACATATTATTACTCGACAAGAAAATAAATGAACCGGTTGAACTGTTTGTTAACAGCAAAGCCGTACTTCGCGGTCGGCTTGCGAAATCCGATAATAAACAAGCCGTGATGATTACAGAACTATGCAATACTAAATAAAGTCTAATTTAATTGACTGTTAAAAGGAAGTGAAAAAATGGCAGAAACAGCACAAGCAGTAGAAGAAAAGACCGACCAGCAGCAGGATCAGCCTGTACAGGAAGATGCTAAAACGCAGGCGCAATCCGTAGAATTTCCGCAGGCGCAGCAGGGTAAAGCCTCTGGCGCCGGAACGAGCATCGATATTTTACTGGATATGGAAGTTCCTGTTGTGGTCGTTGTCGGAGAAGTCGAGATACCTATTCAGAAGTTTCTGCAGCTCGGCCCAGGTTCGGTATTGAAGCTCGAAAAATCAATTGATGCACCGGTGGATTTATATCTTAAAGACACGAAATTTGCCACCGGAAATGTAGTAGTTGTGGAAGACAAGTTTGCCGTCCGAATAAAGGAAGTTATCGGCGCCGTTTCGGCTGCGGCGGCAGGCAAGAAATAATCGGATAAACCCGCTTTGGAGAATAAATTGTAATGGCAGCTTCCGGTAAAACAAGTGCATTAAAGGTCGGCCATCTCGATACGCCGGCACATTCGCACAGTAATATTATTCTGGCGGCGGGTCTGGTAACAATTCTTGCCACCCTGCTAATCCGTATGCCTACGCCGATAATGGATATGCTTCTTGCATGCAGTATATCACTGTCTATCGCTATTTTAATTATCACGATGTTTTCGAGAGAAGCCCTTGATTTATCGGCGTTTCCTTCGATGCTTCTGTTCGTAACTTTATTCCGTCTTTCGCTTAACGTTGCTTCGACGAGATTGATTTTGCTGCAGGCCAATGCCGGCAAAATTATCCAAACTTTCGGCGAGTTCGTCGCCGGCGGCAGCTTCGTTGTCGGTCTGGTAATTTTCCTGATACTTTTTATCATCCAATTTATAGTGGTTACAAAAGGCGCCGAGCGAATAAGCGAAGTTTCTGCGCGTTTCACACTCGATGCTATGCCCGGCAAACAAATGGCAATCGACGCCGACCTCAATGCCGGTGCTATTACCGAGGCGCAGGCCAATGAGCGGAGGGCGAAGATTGTCAAGGAAAGCGAATTTTACGGGGCGATGGACGGTGCGAGCAAATTCATTCGCGGCGATGCAATCGCAGGCATTATAATTACCGCCATTAATATCATCGGCGGAATCGCGATAGGTTATTCACACGGTATGACGGTCGGGGCAGCGGTAAAAACATACTCTATTCTTTCGGTGGGCGACGGTCTTGTAAGCCAGATACCCTCTATGATAATTTCCATCAGCGCAGGCTTTTTGGTAACGAAAATTTCCTCCAGCCGCAGCGTCGGGCAGGATTTGTCCAAGCAGCTTTTAAGGACGTCTCAGCCGCTGACGATAGCGTCCTTAATCATTGCGGCGATGGCGCTTGTGCCGGGATTGCCCGCGCTCCCGTTTTTAATCTTATCAGCAGGCGCTGCCGTTACGGGACGGATAGTGGCTAAATCTGAAAAGGCCGAAGAAAAGAAAAGCGAAACACTGTCGCAAAAAACCAAGCCGCAGAAACAGCCGGTCGAAGAAATGCTCGATATGGACAGAATTTCCGTACAGGTCGGCGTAAGACTAATTGGACTGGTTGACCCCCGTAAAGACAGCACTATTTTCGACCGTATTGGCGCTTTGCGCAGAAGATTTGCCCAGCAGCTCGGCATTGTTATACCGCTTGTTCGGCTCAGAGACAATATCAACATCGAATCTAACGCTTATGAAATCAGACTTTTCGACCATACCGTAGCGCAGGGGCGGTTGGAGCCTAATATGTTTCTTGCTATGGAGTCCGGCGCCGTTCAGACCAAAATAACCGGCATAGAAACTACCGAACCTGTTTACGGTCTGCCTGCTTTGTGGATATCGCAAGACGATAAGGAAAGAGCCGAACTCAGCGGATATACCGTTATCGACCCTGAATCGGTCTTTATTACTCATCTTTCGGAAACGCTGAAAAAACACGCTGACGAATTATTGACCCGTGAGGATGTACAGCAGCTCGTTGACAGGCTTCGCAAAACTCAGCCTTCGCTGGTCGGCGAGGTTGTCGGAGAGCTTGTACCTATCGGAACGCTTCAGCGGGTATTGAAAAACCTGTTGTCCAGCGGGGTGCCGATTCGTGAATTGTCAGCCGTTCTTGAGGCGCTGGGAGAATACGCCTCGAAGACGAAAAACACCGATATTTTAACCGAAGTGGTTCGCAAACGTCTGGCAAGAACTATTACCGACCAGTACAAAGACAAAAACGGTAAAGTTTCAGCCATAACATTCGAGCCGGCGCTGGAACATCAGATGGCCTCGAATTTGCGACAGGACTCCGAATCGCTGAATCTTGCTATGCCGACCGAGACGACAATGGCTGTAAGTACTAATGTGGCAAAGGCCTGGAAATCGGCGATGGACAAGGGTATTGAAAAAACGGTCTTACTTTGCGATTCGAGACTGCGGCTGCCGCTGGCGGCGATACTTGCACGAACAGTTTCGGCGTTGCCGGTCATAGCTTATAACGAAATCGTACTCGGAACAGAAATAGAACCCGTCGAGACAATATCCCTGCAGCAGACTTCCGATGGAAATTCGCGAAAGCAGGAGCTTGTCGGAGCGTCGGCGTAATATGAAAGACAAATATAACAGCACAAAAAGGATTGACTGATTATGCCGTTAAATGACAGAGTAATTTCGATAAGCATTGCCGTGATGTGTTTCTTCGGCGTGGCGGTAGTCAGCAGTATTGGCGGTGTTTCATCGTTTGCCTGCTGCAAAAGGGCGCTGGCCGCGGCAGTCGTTATGTATGTCGTAACATTGCTGGTCGTGAAGATAATTAATGCGATTTTGATAAGCGCAATGGTGAACAGTCAAATAAATAAGCAAAAGGAGTCTGCTGATGGCAGTGGAAACTAAAAAGGTTCCTACGCAGCAGATTGCCGAAGATAACAGCGGGCATCTGCAAGCCCGCGCCAAAAACGCCTATAACGGCCAGAAGGAAGAGACTGTCAGCGACGAGCTTATAACGCAGTTCATTCCTATGGTGCATAAAATAGTACAGCGGGCTGTAACTTATATAAAACCTCCGCTTTCTTACGATGATTTAGTCTCTGCCGGTGCCGTCGGCCTGATTAAAGCCGCCCGCGATTACAATCCCTCGCTTCAAGCCGAGTTCAAAACCTATGCTTATATAAGAATCAGGGGAGCTGTTCTCGATGAGCTTCGAAACTTCTCTTTGCTGCCTCCTAATGTGGAAAAGCAGATTCGCCAGGCCACTCAGATTAGTCTGGAAATCACAAATCAGACGGGCAAGGCGCCTACCGACGAAGAGCTGGCCGGAAAATTGCAGATAACCGTCGATAAACTTTATCAAATCTATGAAAACGCCCGAACCAAGCACTTTATTTCGATTGACAGTTCGTCGGAAAACTGCCCGTCTTTGGGAGCCTCTCTGGCGGCTGACGATACTTTCTCGCCCGACAAGCAGCTCGAACAAACCGAACTTATAGACAAATTAACCGAAGCTATCCGGCAATTGAACGAAAAACAGCGTCAGATTATCATTCTTTATTATCAAAGGGAGTTGACAATGAAGCAGATAGCCGAAGTTCTCGAAATTACCGAACCGCGTGTCAGCCAACTGCACGCGAGAGCTTTATTTAATCTATCTATAAAATTAAGGCAGTGGAAAGATGGCGGATGACAGTTACAATCTGATAAAACCGATTGATAACAACCAAAGCATCATAGGCCTGACTCCGGCAAAAGAACGCGAAGAAAGAAAGAAACGGCAAAATATGAATAAGCGGCAAAATCACCATCAGGACGATACAAACGAGCCGGACAGTGAAAAAATCGGCGGCGGTACCGCCGGAAATGATGCGGATAAGCATTCTATTGATTATTGCGCGTAACTCGAATACATTACTACATAACAAACAGAGAAAGCTGAAAAATGGAAAAAACAGCAGGACGCATTCTAAGGGGCAGCGAAGTTAAACTGGAAGGAAGCTATTGTCTTGACGCCACAGGCCCGAGCGCCGCGGCAGCGGTAAAAGAAAGAAACGCAAATCCGCTGCCGGCTCAGGCGAATATCGTGGAAAATCATCCTGAATACGCTCTCATCGAAGTAATATGCGGCTGCGGCGCAAAAACTCTCGTAAAATGTGAATATGTAAATTCCCAATCTGCAGAGCAGGGATAAGGTAACGGAGAAATAAAATGAAAACCGATAAAAAAATCAGTTCTGTTCTGATTTTATCCGCAGCATTGCTCTTATTTGTATTTACAGGCTGTCAGGCTCAGCAGAAATCCGCGAAAACCGACCTTAAATCCGATTCAGACAGCCGGCAGGATACTGCCGTCTCGAAAAGATTTCAGAGTAATGATTCGGGCAGCCAAACTGCCGTCGATGCCGCAATAAAGCTGGCGCAGGAGTATGCGGAGCTTTCTGAAAGAATGACCCAGTTGCAGAAAAAAAATCAGGAAATTGTCGTTGAGAATGCCCGGCTTAAGGACCATATAGCAGTTCTTGAACCGAAATTGCAGCAGGCGACGAAAGAACTCGATGAGGCAAACGACCTCTTAATCCAGATGCGAATCGAGCTTAACAACTGGAAAACCGATATCCTCGGCTTTCGTGACGAGATTCGCCAGGCCGACAAGGCACAATTGCAAACTCTGCTTAAGATACTCGAAGTTCTTGGCGGAGAGATTAAACTCTCGTCGGAACAGTCGCTGGACGTAAATAGTGTGCCGGAATCCGAATAAATAAATGTATCAGGTGGCTTAAATGAAGAATTTTAAAACAGTATTTTTGGTATTGCTGCTGTTTGTGGCGGGCTGCGGAGTCGATTCCTCTTATAAATCGGCAGGAAATTATTATTTTCTAAATTCGGATAAAGACATCAGCTCCGTCGGCAGAGTTATTTTGGTCGAATTGGCAAACGATTCGACTTATCCTTACGTCTCCGCTGACATAACCGATGCGCTTTACGAGTCTGTGCAGAAAAAGCAGATTTTCGGACTGACACTTATCCGTCAAAACGACCCTGCATGGCGAAATTTGCAGTTAGATGCCTATGCTTCGTACACATTCGAGCAGTTGTCCGCGATACAAAAGACATTCAGGTGCAATGCGGTATTAAGAGGCGTTGTTACCCGATACCAGCCTTTTCCGCATATGGTTATCGGCCTTCGATTGGAGCTTATAGACCTTGCCGACGGACAGTTATTATGGGCTCTGGAACAAATTTGGGACGCCGCCGATAAAAACACGCAGGATAGGGTAAAAAAGTATTATAACCATCGTATTTTACCGGGCTCAGATAGTCTGGAAGTCGGATTAGGGACGGTTAGCTCGATAAAATTTATTAGATTCGCGGCTTATGAAACAGCAGAGACTTTACAGCGGGAAGAATAAAGGTTTTAAAAGCACGGTTTTGTCGGTATAAGTGAGTAATAACTTTAAAAAAAAATGAAAAATATTTAAAAAAATCGTAAAGTTTTGACAAAAACCTGCGAAAAGGATAATAGTCAAGGCGAAAAGGCGCTGAAAAAATGATAGAAAAAATAGAAAATAATCCTGTTACTGATATCTTGAAAGACCCGTCTTCCAAAATATCAAAGACATCTAATGGCTCTGCCAATAACCAGACGGATGCTTCGCTGCAGATTAGCAGTAATTCTTTGGTTGAAAAGGCAAAACAGGCCCAGCCGGGAGATGCCGATGCAGTACAGCAGGCACGTCAGCTCCTATCGTCCGGCAAGCTGGACAGTCCTGAAAACATTCGCGCAGCCGCGGAATCGATTGTGAAGTTCGGCGTATAAGAGCCGGCTAAAAAGTTTATATTGCAGGACCGTTCGCCGACAGGCAAATCAGCACTTCTCAAAACATTTTATAACCTTGACGAAAAAATGTGCATAATATCTCTCCATTTATCTGTTTTTCATTGTTTTTGTACTTATTGCAAGGCGTAATTAAGTAAGCAGGTCGAACAGGTCTGGTATGAAAAAACGGGCAGCAATAAAGAGCGAATTCAAAAAGCTTTGGAGATATTACATCCTGCAAAGCCTGTTGGCTGCCATAGTAGTATTTGTTCTCATTTTGGTTCTGGGCAAATATAAACTGGTTTTAGTCAGCGCGATGGGTGCCACCACTTTTATCGTATTTGCGACGCCTCAGACAATTTCAGCGAAAACAAAGAATGTTATCGGAGGGCATCTGATAGGCTTGTTTTCAGGCGCTATATTCTATTTTACTATGATGCCGTATTTTATTGAATATCCTCTCGTTATAGGATTAGCGATTTTACTTATGGTAATGTTGGGCCTTGAGCATCCTCCTGCCGCCGGTACTGCCTTGGCAGTAGTAATTAATGAGGTTTCGCTGCTTGAAGCTTTCATTATCGTAATGTTGAGTGCGGTGATTTTATCTCAATGCCGTTATTACCTAAGACATTACCTGAAGGATTTGGTGTGATTTTTGCCCCATCGGGGTTTATGCGCAATAATCGAGAAATAATCCCATCGGAAAACTGTTTCCAATCTCTATACCGGCTTTGAAGATTCCGGCCGGATTGAAATATGCGCAGGTCTCTTTTGGAGAGCCATTGGGCCGTTTGGCCGACGATGGATACTCATCTCTTTGGCCAAAAGGCACTGAATTTACAACTATACATGGAATTCGTTTTATCACTTCTTCTTCACTCCCAACCGCCTTTATAATAGCAGATTTGAGCGCAAAAATCAATAAAATCACACTGCCCTCGGCTCGAAGGCCGCCAGGCCTGCGGCTTAAGATATAACATTGTCTTTAACAAGGACTTATGGTATTATAGACGCATTAACAATCATTTTAATTTGGTCGTAAAAAATGCAGATTATCGCTAAATGCCCTAATTGCGGCGACAGCCAAATGCTCGATGCGGATGCCGCGGACAGAAGAATTACTTGTCAAATGTGCGGCAGGCTTTTCAAAGTCCCCAAACTGGACGAGGTGTCAAAAGCGGTTAAAATAATAGAGCAGGCAAAGGGTACGATTTATGTGGACAAGAAAGGGAAGACCTACGGCTGATATTTTCAGGCCGGCAGGGCGGCTGGGGCAAATTTCTTTTTTGATGTCTTTTGTTTTAGAATTTCGGCGAATCGTTTGACCATTTCCGCCGCAGGCCAGGTGCGTCTTGCCCGCTCGATATTATCCTGTGCCCATGCGAATGACAAAGGAAGCATTATCGCCTCAACTTCTGTTTGTTCCAGTTCGCAGGCTAATTGACCGAGCGATTCGAGAACACTCACCGGCATTATCGCTACATTCGGTCTGCATTTGCTTTTTATCTGGCACGAAGCCGATGAGCCTGTAACGATATGCTCACGGCAGGCAAGAGGCCGTTGTTCATATAACGTGCATAAGCTTTTCGACAGGAGCGGGCAGGGCAGTTTGAGTTCGCCGTACCATTTGTTTATCTGGCTTATACGCGGTTTTCCATTTTTCGAAAATCTCTCCAATTGGGCGTTTCGTTTAGCTTTATCGAGGATTTTCTCTGCCGTCTCAATGCAGGAACGCATAATTTGGTTGCTTGTATCACTTGGCATTGCCAACAGTTCTTCTCTGAGCCGAAAGGCTTCTGGAACCGACAGCGGTATCAAAGAGCTGCAGCAGGCACAGCACCCTTTAAAGCAGGGGACAATATGCCCCTTTTCTCTGAGGTCGGCGGAAAATGCAACGGCCAATTTAATAGAAATTTTTCGAGCAAGAGGAACTATGTCCGCCAATGTCGCGTTTTTAGCCGTAACATCGATATGAAAAGGAATTTTTTTACCGCCTATATCCAGTTCAAAATCGATAAATTCTCCGCTGATAAAATCACTGTCGCAGGTTTCTTGAAGATTATCCAAAACTGTTATAGTTTGATTTTCAGTCATAGCTCGTCTTTAAGCTTACGGTGTTTCCGGCTCAATCACTGGGCTGTCATTAGCGTCCATTTCTTTAGATGTGTCGATATTGAGAGCTTTTTCAATTCTCGCCGTTTTTTTGGACAATTCCGTTAGTTTTCGGTCGATTGAAGCTAGTCTTTTATTGATTTCTTTGACTTCGGTATTAATGCTTGCGAAGTTTTTTTCGTTCATAGACATTAGGCGGTCCATCATACGTTCGTAGGCATTGATGACTCTGCCGAGGTCGTTTTGATATTCCGGCAGGGTGATTTCCGGCTCAACCGTGTATTTCTTCTCACTGCCGTGAATCGAATCGGAAAACGCAATCACAATCAGACAGATGATTAAGACGATGCTTACAGCCAATAAATTTTTATTCTTATCCATTGGATGTCTCCATTTTGGATATATTTTTCCTTTTTATGCGAATAATCTGATACTTTTAATTAAATCGACAATTTTTAACGGTAAGGCCATTTCGGAAAGTACCTGATTTTGCCCACCCCCATGCTTTCTTGCCGGCCTCCGCATCTCTCGATGCAAGTCGAGGCGGCAGGCGGAAGCAAGAATGGGGGGTGTTTGGTCATGCAATTCCCATAGCGAGGGCACATTTTACCAGCTCGGCTGCGTTTTTAGTGCCGAGTTTACGCATTAATCGGTTGCGGTGATATTCAATCGTCCTCTCACTCCTGCAGATTTTTTGCGATATCTCTTTATTGGTATTACCTGCTAAAATCAGCTTTAGAATCTCATCTTCTCGTTTAGTTAAGTCTTTGTGTACACTGATTTTAAGCAGGGTGTTTTCCAGAAGTTCATCTGGTTTCGGTTGTTTTTCCGAGCCGGACAAGGTGTCTTTTTCCACTAATAAAGTTGAATTGTCGGACATAATATATCGACTTTTTTATAAATTTAGCGGCTATTTACAGTAATTCTCGAAAATAACTGGCCGAACTTAAGGGGTTTTCGTGGAAAATGCGGAAAATTGGCAAATTTGGAGGTAAATCCTAAAGTATTTACAAATTTTAACGAAAAAGAAATAGTAAGTATTGTCGTTTGGTGCCGGCATATCCAAAAGATTGCTGAAGCAGCGAGAAATGAGCAAATATCTTCTGAATGGTTTTAACAAATGACAGCATCTCGAACAGATATCAAATCGCGTACAGTAGAATTGGCGACAACGGCTTTTGAGGCCTTTTGCGGCGATGTTTCCAGTATGTTCGGAACAGAGGCGAAATGCGCTCATAAAGGAATGACTACCGAAACCGTTAAGGGACTCAGTCAAAAATTTGAAAAGCTTTCAGCCGTCAACTTTATTGACTCAAATGGGATTTTAAACGGTACTTTCCCGATAGTTTTTGACCAGGGCGGCTTATTTACATTGGCCGGCATTATTGTAATGCTGCCGGCGGGAAAGATTCTCGATAGCAGAAATCGCGGCTCGGCCGAGGAAGCCGAGGCTCTGATTGAGACTATTAAGCAGGGCGGCAATCTGCTTGTCGGCAGTTGGGACAGAATCTTTCGCGAAAAGCTCGAAGGACACGGCAAATTCACGCACTCAAATACGCATATCGGAAATCCCTGGGATAATCCGAAAGAAAAGATAGGTCTGACCGATACAGAAGAATTTACGTTTATTTCTTATGAAATGACAATCGGCGAGCATCCGCCGTTCAATTGCGGAGTTGTTTTGCCGGAAGCGATTTTTCAAACGCCTCCGCCGGCAGAGGAAAAAATCGAAGAAATACCGCAGGAAGCGGATATCGCAGAACCTGCCGCAGGGCCGGTTTCTGAAACTATACAAAAAATGGCGCAATCTTCGGCAGATTTGCCCGATGGAGCAAATCCCGCCTTATCGGTATTGTGTGCTAAAGATGTAATGCAAAAAGAGGTTCTCTGGGGCAGCAGCGATGAAGGTGTTCAGCAGGCTATGGCGAAGATGCAGCAGGCCGATGTGGGTTATATGGTGGTAGGCAGCAATGGCCAGCTCGACGGCATAGTCTCGACATTTGATTTAGCTTCGACTGTCAGTGTTTATCTTAAACCTATGTTCGCCAAATGGCGGCGGCCTGCAGATGACGCGACGCTGCAAATCAGAGTGAAGTGGATAATGACGAGACCTGTCCGCACAATAAAGCCGGAAACTCCGGTTCTCGAAATAATGGAAGATATGTGTCAATCCGGCCTGCGTTGTTTTCCTGTTGTTGAGAAGGACGGGAAAGTGGTTGGTCTGATAACCATATTTGATGTTTTGAGGGCAATATTGAAAGCTCATTCCAGCCATTCTTTTGCAGGCAAAGCTCCCCAGACGTCATCGTTGGTATAACAGCTGTATCGGACGTTTAACCTTTCTTTTTTTTGTATCAAATTAGGTACTTTCCGAAATACATTACCACCCTAAAAATGTCGAATTAAGGGATAGGCAAATTGATATAACTTCAGATACTGTACTATGTATAAGGAAGGAAACTATGGAAACCAACAGCACAATCGCAGAACGTTTCGGACAATCGGCACAGGTTAATAATTCACAGTTATCCGGTGCAACTGCTGATACGAGTGTCGAATTAGTATTGGACTTTATCGCGGCGTCGCAGGAACATCTCAAATCTGCGGAAGAAGGGCTGGGCAAACTAAGGACAAAACCTGATGATAAAGAAACGCTTAATCAGATATTCCGCTCGTTCAATACGATAAAGGGTATGGCGTGGTTTTTAAATCTGACGGACGTGGGGTCGCTGGCGCATTCGGCTGAAAATCTGCTCGGCCTTGCTCTTAAGGGCGATCTGATATTCGGCGGAAATAATATACAGGCTGTTGCTGCATCGATAGATATGCTGGGAATCATAATCATTAATCTGAAAAAGTCGACGGAACCGAACAAAGCGTTGTCCGGCAGGGCTAATTCGCGTGCCGGAAAATATAATACTCAGACGTTTATCGCGGGAACGGTTATGACTGCTGATGTAATCAGTGTTAAACGGCAGACCGATGTATATGACGCTATAAAAATACTGTCGGAAAGCGATATTACCGGTATGCCTGTTGTTAACGACGATATGAGTATCGCAGGTGTTATATCGGAAAAAGACGTATTAAAACTGTTATATGATGTAGATACCAGAACGGGCAGGGTTGAAGACTTTATGACGAAAGGCGTTGTCAGTTTTAATATAGACGATAGTCTGATTGATATTACCGAGTGCCTTATGAAAAACAGTTTCCGAAGAGTCCCGATAACCGCGGAGGGCAAACTCGTAGGCATTATCAGCAGAAAAGATATCATCGAATATATATTGAAGTTGCGAAAGAAGGATAAAGCCTGTCGCTGTTCAATATGATTTCCTAATATTCGTACATCCAACTCCATCTTGCGGGGGTTGTCTCTTTTACCAATTCGTACTCGTAAACATATCTTCTCTCATAATTATCGAATTTGGAAAAGTCGAGATGTATAGCTGAAGAAGGATAAAAATCCACTATGCAGTAATATGTTTTTAAGCGGGGTATGTATTTATAATCGCACTGCATAACAATACCGCGGGTATTTTCCTTGAGCATTTTATATCTTACGACATCTCCGTTTTGAAACTTCGGAGCAGGATAGGCATCTGTCAGCCTGCAAACTTCTTCTCCCAATCCGGGCAGGGCGACAGAATCGCCGAGCCTTATTTTCGCACAACCGGCCAAAAACATTATTGATGTTGCTATTGTCAGCAGTAAAATTTTCTTAATCATTTCATATCCTCCTTTGCGCAAATAAAAAAACCGGCGGACAGAAAACTATCCATCCGTGGCTTTGTGCAAATTTACGCAGGTATTATATCAGATTAGAGCGGTGATTGTCAAATTGTTATTTGATTGATATGGAGTGATTTATCGGCGATATTTTAATTTTTAGGCTGTGCCTCTGATTGATTGGAAAGTCTTTGAAGCCGGCCGTTAAGCAGTTTCACGGCCTCGGCATTGCGGCTTTGAAGGGTCTCGAAACGCCTCGTAACATCGGCTAACTGGTCCTGCAGTTTTTTAATCTCCGCTTTAGAGCTGTTAAGTTCGCTCTGGCTTCGCTGAAGGTCGTTGCCGGCTATAATCGCATTGGCCTTAACTTTAGCAATTTCAGCCTCAGCTTCTGTCAATTTCTTTTCGAGAGGTCTGATTTCGGCGACCTTTTCAGCCAAATTCTCCCTGCTGTTATAGAGGATAAGGCAAACTAAAGATAATATTACGACAAGTATCGCCGCACAGGCGGTAATGCCCTGCCAAATAAATTTGGCCTTGACCTGGTCGGTAATAATGCCCAAAAGCAGCTCGCTGCTGCGGACTGTTTGATTTGAGGCCGGTTTTTTATCGTCTTTTTTAATACTCCTGGCGACATTTGGGGATTCTTCGGCGGTTTCAGGCGACAGCGAGCCGAGAATAGAATCCTCAAGCGATAAGACCTGCCGTAATTCTTTTAAAATCGTATTATCGGTATCTTTTCTCATTGTTAGTTCCCTCCCCACGTAACAGTGAGCGTTTGTGTGGCAGTGTATTGGCCGGAATCAGATAAGTCATTTTCATAATTGCTTGCTCTAACCCAAAGTGTTACCGCCACGTCATTGTCGTCTGGTACATACGTGATATTCACCGCAGGCGACAAAAAAGAGTTATATTCTGCATATTCTGTATTGTTTGCGCCGGTTTTGCCGCCGGAGCCGGTGCCGTCAAATTCAAGCTTGTATTCTGTAGCAAGACTATCAGTTCCGTTTTTCAATTCTGCCGAGCCATTTACTTCATTGTCGGCCGAAATTGATACGTCTCCGCTTATGAACAAAGTAACGGCAGCAGAGTTTTCGGATGTTCCGTTTCTTAAAGAGATATTATCGAGACCAATCGCATCAAAATTGGAATCCCAGCGTATATAATCTTCAGCGCATATTATCACCGGCAGCACAATAATCGCCAGTACAGCAATAATAATATGGCTCTTTATAGATTTCATTTGCCCTGAACTCCGTACAAATCTTCGTTTTTAACATCGAGCAGCATAATTGCTTCCTGCAGTATTTGACGTTCCATCTCGATATTGGACGAATCTCCTGCGTAAGACAAAACCGGATTATAGATTTCCTGGGCATTGTCCGGCTGTTTTTGCTCGCCGAGCAGATTAACGACCTCGCTTAGCGAATTAATTTCTTCTTTTGATTTCCGCGTCTTTTTATTATTCTCTCGCCGCGCATCAAATCCGGCAGCCCGCAGATTTCCGATTTCATTGGCTTCATTAATCAGCTCGTTATTAGAGGCAGTAATATTTTCGCCTTCCCTTATCAGTTGCGGAGTGATGAAAATCATCACTTCTTTTTTTGTCGTGCCGTCCTGTTTGCTCTTGAAAAGCCCGCCTCCGATAGGAAGGGAGCTGAGCAGCGGGACGCGCTTGTGATGGGTCGTTTCCTGAGTCTCGATGAGTCCGCCTATGACGATAGCGTCTCCTTCTTTAACTCTGACGCACGTATTGGCCTTTCGGCGTCTGATTACCGGCAAATCACCGTTCGAGACGGCGCCGTTGCCTGACGAATTTCGTCTCGAAGCCACATCGCTCACTTCGGTAAGTACGTCAACGGTAATATCGCCCTCATCGCCTATATAAGGCGTTATTTCCAGCAGAACGCCGGATTTAATCACCTCAAGTTCGGTACGCAGCGAAGTGCCGTAAAGGTCCGTAGCTATCGTGAAATACTCGTCAAGCGATATATCTATCTTGGCTTTTTCGCCGTTAAGAGTGGCCACTCTCGGACGCGACCTTATACTGGCCTTTTTTTCCGCAACCAGAGCGCGAAGGGTTATGCTTAAACTGGTTAAATTGCTTGCTGCGATGCTCGCATAACTTCCGACCCCCGTAAAACCTCCTGCTCCCTCCGTCATACTGAAAGAAGTGTGAGGCCTTGAAAATGACCAATCTATGCCCAATTCGTCGCTGGTGGTTTCCCACAAATCTACGACAAGCACCTCCAGCACAACCTGCTGCCTCGGAATATCCAGCTTGTTAATCATATCTATTATATTTTTAGTCATTTGCGGTTCGGCAAAGATAAATACTTCGTTGCCTCTTTCTCCGCTGGTTACGAATTGCTGGAGAGGTTTCGGCAGGGAAGAGCGAAGATGTTTCGCTGTTATATATCTCAGATAGTGTCGGGTGCTTGTTGCGATTGACATTGTAGTCGGACAGGAGATATCGCCGCAGACAATAAGATAAAACTTATCGTTCTTTTTATGAACAAAAAGTCCCTGGCCGGCAATCAATTCGCTAATACACTCGTCCAGCGGCCTGCCTTTGCCGGCGTCCAGCGAAATAAGACTGTCCGGCACATGCGGACAGGTGCTGATAGTAACGTGGGTTTCTAAGGATATATCGCGGAAAATCTGACTCAGTGGTACATCGACCCATACGTTTTTGACCAGTACAGCGTCGTCGGCGCCCCTCGCGGCAGGGCAGAAGAATATAACCGGAAGCAGGAGCACAAGTACTGCCGCGGTTTGGCGATGCTTTGTTCTGGTCGGTAAAAATATCATATATAACCCTTATCTTTTTATCTTGAGATAGGTGTTTTCATCTATAACAATTGAAACCGGGATTTTATATTGTGTGATATTCTCCTGTCCTTCGCTCGATAAGCCGGCCCGTTCCATTTCGACGATAATATTCCAATTATATCTTCCCGGCTTGGCATCGGACGGCACCCTGACCACACAGGACGTAGTGTACTGACCGTTTGGAGCAAGGGCAAAATCGGTTGTCCTCAATTCAAGCCAGTCTTTGTCTGTTCCGTCGTTTTCAATTCGGCAGTTGGCGGTAACGGTATCCAGACCCTGATTCGTAACCTGCATCATCGCGGATGTAATACGTCCGGGGTTTAATTTCAATTCGAATGATTGCGGCTCGAATACCAATTTCGATATACTTTCTGCCGAGAGATTCTTTGCCCATACATCTGACAAATCCGGACTTATCGCGAATTCTATGTCTTTGGTGATTTTACGTTTAAATCTCGTATCGGAAGAGAAAAATATACGGAGATTGTATTCTCCTGCCGGTAATGGCTCCGGCATAGTGCCGGTAAACCATCGGCTGTCGCCGGGCAAAACCTGTCGGCGGCTTGATTGCAGCGGTATTGCCGCTATTCTACGCCAGTTATCGTTATAGATATAAGCCTTTCCCCTTGCCGCGATGGCGGTCAATCCGTCATTTTGCAGTTTCGCGACGACTTGTAATGACTGTTTTTCCTTGAGTTTCATAAGTGCCGATGAGGGCATATTTTCTGCGGCAAAACTTTCGTCTGTGTCGAATACGGGCATCGTTATATTTAAATCGGTAATATTGCCGCGTTCGGCATATTTTCGCCGAGCGACGCGGATGAATATGCCGGAAGCGGTTCGCAGTTTAACCTGCACGCCTTTTTCCCCTTTTTCCGGTTCGCCTAACTCGACCATGGCGGCCGCCCAGTAATCGCCGTCGGCATTTATAGGTGCTGTTACGGTTCCCTTTACTTGTCTGGACTCGCCGGGTTCAAGAACAAATGAGTTCGCGTCTAAAGTTATCCAATCAACGGCTGTGCGCGGGTGTTTATTTTCAGGTCCAAAAGAAAGCTGACCAGTATCGGAAACAGTAAAATCGAGAATATTTACTCTGACCGGACAAGGACGGGTTTGAGCGTTTCTTTTATTGTTTGTCAAAGTGATAGCGAAATTAGCTTTTTTGCCAGGTTTAACCTCGACCCTCTGTTGCAGTGGACTTACGGCCAGACCGGCAAAACTGATTGGCTGTAAAACGAAAAAGAACAGGGCCGCCAGTCCTGCTCCTCTAATACAAAAAATATTTGATTTCCTTCTCATTACTCTTATTCCCTTTAACTTGTGATAAGTTATCCGGCTCCTAATAAGGATAAGTATGTTCTTAATTAGTTATCACTGACCCAAGTGGCGGTAATAGTCTGTGTTGCGGTATAATTGCCGGAGTCTGAAACCTCATCAGTATCGTTTGTTGCCTCTATCGCTAATGTAACCTCAACAGCACCGTCGGTATTAAAATGGGCTATATCAAGAGGAGTTGCCAGGAAAAGATTATGAAGTGTATAGGTATCTGATCCACTGGCGGCTATAGCGGCAGCAGTGGCACCGGTCGCGGCTACTCCATCGCCATCGGTCGAAATCTTGTACTTTGTTACAAGTACATCGGTACCGTCTGTTAATTGAGCAGTTGCCGTATTATCTGCGCTAAGCGCTACATTGCAGTTTGTCCATAACGCGTACACTGAACTGCCTTCTGGGCTGTCAGCCTGTGCGGAAATTGAACTTTCCTGTGAATCCAGGTTGATAGCGGCAAAAGCCAGGCCTTCCCATTCTATAATCGAATCAACGGTTATAGTTATATCGCAGGTAGCGGCATCAGGCCCCGGGTCGGCGGCGAATGCCGCTTTTGGGTTATAGCAAATTGCCATAACACAAATTACGATCAGTAATAAAATCTTTGCCTTATTCATAATTTAATCCCTCGAAATTGAATATTCTTTTTACAATTCCATTAAAGGACAAACGACAGCATTAACTGCGTTTTTCAGCTTTACCAAATTAACTTTTTTTAACGTATTGCATCCACAGAAGTTGCCTTATTTATTTTTTCGTCCAATCTTAACAAAGAAGTAATTTCGGAGAGTACCTGATTATCGCATTGTTTATGTCGTTTTTTTAGGGATAAACGCTATAACCCTTTCATATTTATATGGTTATATGTTTAAGGTAATGGTAACCCCCACGCATTGTATTTGTCCCCGCCTTACTCCCGCCCTATGGCAAATGATTTTTTAACGCACTGGTTATAGGCCCTTTCTCTTTGTTTGCTTTATTTATTTACGTTATAATTTTCTACGTCCGGATAAATTCACCCATTTTTAGGGTTAATCCATCTATAATATGTCATTTATAGTATAATAAACAAACCGCCCATTTTATTGGTTTTCGCTATTTTAATATTCTGGACTTTTATGAACTATTTTGGTAAAATAACGTATAAATAGGTGGAGTAACATTTAAAATGAAGAGCCTGAAATTTACAATTTTGTTACTCTTGGTTGTCTTATTTGGTACGACGGTTCTTGTTTCAGCAGTTCCGCCGCCCACATCAGCCAGATGTAAAATTTCCTGCACCGTAGCCCAAATCGTTGAATGGTCGCAGGAATCCTTTCCTGACATAGATTTAGAGGAGCTTACCGTTAAAAATAAGCAAGCCGTAGGCGAAGCATCGCTTGAGCTTTATATCAATGGCGATGTAACCATTATCGCCGATAACAGCAACAGTGCGGAGCTGACATCGGGAGAAAATACCCTTCATACTGAATACAAATTAGGATACGATGGTTCAGGCGTAAATCAAACCGGCGGCAATTTTACCGAGTGGAGCCCGTTCGATACCTTTATTAAGGATGGTGCGGAAATAATACATATTCCAACCGATGGGGCAGTTGAAGTTGTCTTGTCGGTAAAGGCTTCGATAGAGGAAATTCGTCCTGAAAACGCCGGCCAATATAACGCCGTCCAGACCCTTACGGTTTGCTGGAAGTAACAGGCGGATTTTTCGGCATTTCTTTCGCTTCTTCAGTGTTAATATAACCGCTGAGCTTTTGAGCGAATTTTCTAATCGTGGACATCGATTGGTCTTCTTTTGCCGCGGATTTTTTCACGGGCGGTTTACGATAAACAATCTCCTGCGGAGGACGGCTGTAACTGACCGTAACTGTTGGCCTGTTCTTAAGGGCATTTAGCTGTTTTTGCAGTTCTTTTATTTTGATTTGCTCGGCGGCTGCGGCATTATCGGCTTCTACTTTCATTTTCACCATTTTAATACCCAGATCAGCCTTGATTTTGGCAATCTCTTCTTCATAAGTTTTTGATTTGGCGTCCGTTTCCGATTTAAGAGCCGATATAGTTTCCTTATGAGATGCCTGTTCCTGCGTTATCAGCCTTTGGGCTTGTGCCTCGATTTGCGACAGCCACTGCTCGAAATTCTTTGCTTTCAGGGCATATTCAGTTTTGATGTTATCGATGGCGGCCTGATATTCCGCATTCGCAGCCTGTTTCTCTTTGTCTATCGCTTCCTGAACCTCTAATCTTATGCGGGCTATCTCGGCTGAAGATTCGGATTGAAGACGGAATATCTGCTCTGCGACGTCCGTTTTGATTTGGATGAGACTGGCCGAGAGTTCATCGGCCCGTGTTTTCTCTTTATCCAAAAGCTCTTGAGCCTGAATTTTGGCTTTAGACTCCGATTCGGCTAAAGCCTCTGCTTTGGCCATCTGCTGCATTTGGGCGGAGAGCTTTACATCCGCTTCTGAATTGATTTTAGATATAGTTCTCCGGGTTTCTTCTTTGATTTGCCCTATTTGTTCTCCGTAAACTTTTGCTTTAGCGGCTGCTTCTGTCTCGATTCGAGAAATTCGCTCTTTATAATCTCTGTCTTTCTCGGCATATTCGGCTTTTAAATTTTCAACGAATATCTGATTTGCTGATTTTATATCGGCTATTTCCGCTGAGAATTTAGACCGAAGTATAAGCATCTTCTCTTGCGATTCTGCCTTTACTTTGGCAATCTGGTCGGCCAATTCATCGGCTCTTAACTTTTCTTTATCCAGCGACTCCTGAATCTGAGTTTTGGCTTTGGCCTCCGAGTCGGCTAAAGCCTCTGCTTTTACGGTTTGCTGTATTTGAGTGTTGAGCTTTTCGTTCGCTTCAGTTTTGATTTGAGCGTTCGTCTCCTGATTCCTGATTTTAAGAGCGGATATTGTCTCTTGAGCCTTTGCTTGCTGCTGGGCGAGCGTTCTTTGGGCGTTTGCCTCGATTTGAGCGAGCCGCTGCTCGTAATTTTTTTCCTTCCCGGCGTATTCGACTTCAACGCTGTCGATAGCGGCCTGAGCATCTGATTTTATACGGCTTATTTCCGCGGCGGATTCGGACTTAAGCTGTGATATATTTTCTTGTGCTTCTGTTTTGATTTTGGTAATCCTGCAGGCCAATTCTTCAGTTTTTTGTCTTTGAGCGGCCAGTTCCTGCTGCGCCTTGCTTTTAATTGCCGCGATGTTCTCTTGTGAGTCAGCTTTGATTTTAGATGTCGTTCTTTCAGCTTCTGCGCTGATTTGTTCGATTCGTTTTTCGTACTCTTTTGATTTGGAGTCTGTTTCTGCTTTAAGGTCAGATAAGGTCTGTCTGTATTCGAGTTCGATTTGAGAAATCTGCTGCCGATAATCCCTTTCTTTCTCGGCGTGTTCGGTTTTAAGCTCTTTGATAGCGGCCTGAGCCTCCGATTTTATACGGCTTATTTCCGCGGCGGATTCGGACTTAAGCTGTGATATATTTTCTTGTGCTTCGGTCTTAATCCGAGCGATAGTGCCGTTCAGTTCTTCGGTTTTCTGTTTCTCCTTATCCAGAAGCCCCTGAGCTTGAGTTTTTGCTTTAGCCTCTGATACGGCCAAGGCCTCTGCTCTGGCGATATGCCGCAATAGGGCGGCAAGTTTCTGTTCAGATTCCGCTTTGATTCTTGCGATGATTTCCGCTGACTCGGCCTTCATTTTTGTTATCTCCTTTTCATAAGCCTGTGCCTTTGCATCGGTTTCCGCTTTAAGAGCGGATATAGTATCCCGAGCCTTTATTTGTTCCTGTGAAACCAGTCTTTGCACTTCTGTCCGGGCGGCGGCCTTGACCTTTTCTATTGTTTGATGAGCCTCTGATTTGACGCGGGCTATCTGCGCGGAAAATTCGGATTTAAGCTGTAATATGTTTTCTTGTGCCTCGGCCTTAATTTGGGCGATATTGGCGGTCAATTCTTCGGTTTTCTGGTTTTCTTTATTCAGAAGCTCCTGAACCTGCATTTTGGCTTTAGCCTCCGATTCGGCCAAAACCTTTGCCTCGGCGATTCGCTGCGATTGAGTAGCGAGCTTTTCGTTTGCCTCGGCTTTAATCTTAATAATAATTTCCTGTAATTGTGATTTGATTTGTGATTGCGATTTTTCCGCTTCCGCCCTGATTTTCGCTAAATTTTCTTCGTAAGCCTTTGAGTTTGTCTCAATTTCTGTTTTGAGAGATGTGATAGTTCGGTCGGATTGTGCCTGATGATGTACTATTAAATTTTGGGCGTCTGTCTTGATTTGAGAAATCTGCTGCCGGTAATTCCTTTCCTTCTCGGCGTATTCGGCTTTAACGCTGTCGATAACGGCCTGAGTATCTGATTTAATACGGTTTATTTCCGCGGCAGACTCGGATTCAAGCTTTGATATGTTTGCCTGTGATTCAGCTTTAATTTGGGCGATATTGGCGGTCAATTCTTCGGTTTTCTGTTTTTCTTTATTTAGAAGCTCCTGAACCTGCATTTTGGCTTTAGACTCCGATTCGGCTAAAGCCTCTGCTTTGGCGGTCTGTTGTATTTGAGCGTTGAGCTTTTCGTTTGCTTCAGACTTAATCCGTAAGATATTGTCGGTCAATTCTTCGGTTTTCTGGTTTTCTTTATTTAGAAGCTCCTGAACCTGCATTTTGGCTTTAGCCTCTGATTCGGCTAAAGCCTCTGCTTTAGCGGTTTGCTGCATTTGAGCGTTGAGGTTATCATCGGCGTCCAACTTGATTTTAGATATGGTTCTTTGGGCCTCTTCCTTGATTTGCTCTATTTGTTCTTCATAGCTCTTTGATTTTGTATCAATTTCAATTTCAAGAGCGGATATTATTTCCTGAGCCTCTGTCTGCATTTGTGAAATCTGCTGCTTATAACCTCTTACTTTCTCCGCGAATTCGGCTCCGATGCTATCGACGGCTGTTTTGGCTTGTGCGAGGGTAAGTTCTTTTTCCTTTTTTGTTGTTTCCTGCGTCTCCGCTTTTATACGGGATATTTCTGCGGAAGATTGAGATTGAATATGAGATATTTTTTCTTCTGTCTGAGTTTTTGCATCCAGCAGGATTCGGCTGTACAGTTTTCTTTTTTCATCCGCCTTGGCCCTGATTTCGGCAATAAGTTTTCTCGCATCGTCATTAACGTTTGGGATTTGTGTCTTTTTGGAGTCAGTCTCTGCTTTAGCTATCGCTTTTGTGAGTATCTTGGCGATGTCCGGCTTGATTTTGAATAATGCCATAACTGTCTTTCAGAGGAAGTTATGCGTTTTAGGGCAAAAAAACTTCCATTTACCTCAAAAACAAGTGAAATTTTATCCAGATTCACTTTTTGCCTGCAATATACTTATATTTCGGCATTTGAGCTTTAGAAACTGGAAGTTTTTCTCGGACCTGATGGTGGAAGATGCGGCAGGTTTTTTTATGCCTCGGCGGCCAGGGGTTCGGGCTGCTTGACGGTTTGGTTTTGGTCCTGCTCGCCGGGCCTGAAAGGCAGGGGTTCGGCGAATTGTATCGCTATCTTCTTCATAAATGAATTGCAGTGGTCTATCCTGCGGATAAAGCCGCTGCGTATGTAGTTTTCCATATTGAACGAATTGTCCTGTCCGTATCGCGGCACGCTGAATCTTGTGGTTATATATTGACCTTCGTGAGGACAAGTGTCGGAATAGCAGGTAAAGGCCGCTCCGCTGCTCGAAAGGTCAACTATCTGCCCCTGTGATAAAACATCGTTAAAATCCTCGGCGAACCATATCGGCCAGTGGTAATTTAATCTCTTTTCTCTCCGTCGTTCAGTCGTATTTTTGTTCATCTTGGGTTCCATTCAATTAGATATTCTTGAATCGTCAAGAGACAACGACGGGTTAACGAAATCTGCCGTAAAAATCGCCGTATTTTTTCAAAGAGCCGAAAATGTTTTAAAAACCGTATTTTTGCCGCTGAAAAAAATATTAAAATTAAAAGCGCAAGGCGCCGATGTCCTATAACTTTTTAAATATATATGTTAAAAAAATAGATTTAGCGTGATTTCGCTTGACCCTGCGGTTTGTTTTTTGTATATTTAAGGTAGCTGGGTTTCGCGTATATGCAAAAAAATTTAAAGAGCAAACTCCAGCGGGGGCAAGGTGTTCTTGCCCCTTTTTTTTGCGCTTTTTTAGAGCTTATTCACCAATTCGCCGAATTGCTCTCCCCTCTGTACGAAATTAACAAACATATCATAGCTTGCGCAGGCCGGACTTAATAAAACTACATCGCCCGGACGTGAGATTTCTTTTGCTTTATTTACCGCATCGGCAAGCGATTCGGACCTATAAATAGGCGGAACACTACCAGCCTTTCGGATTGACTGCTCAATCTTGTCCGCCGTTTGACCTATTAAAATCAACGCTTTTAGTTTATCGCTGAGGGCCTGTGCCATTTTGTCGAAGTCGAGCCCTTTATCGTAGCCGCCCGCTATGAGAATTTTCGGCTCGTCGAACGCCTCTACTGCGACGACCGTACTTTCCGGCGTTGTCGCTATTGAGTCGTTATAATATCTTACGCCGTTGACTGTTCCGATAAGCTGAAGTCTGTGCGGAAGCGATACGAAACTTACGACCGATTCGATTAAATCCTCGTCTTTAAGCCCGAAGTGATGAGCTATTTCTGCTGCGGCTGAGAGATTTTCTCTGTTCGCTTTGCCGGGCAGTTTGAAACCAGCCGTTAATCTGCTGTCGAGGTTTTCCCTGTCGAATAAAACATATTTGCGGTCAGTCTTTTTATATTTTTCGTACCATTGACGACACTGTTCGTCGTGGGCGTTTAAAAATGCGACATTGCCGGCGTTTTGAAAACGCAGTATATTTTCTTTGGCATCACAGTAATTGGCCATCGTTTTGTGCCTGTCGAGATGATTCGGAGCGATATTCGTAATGCAGCCGATATAAGGCGATTTCTTTATGCGTCCGAGCTGGGCAAGCTGAAAACTCGATATTTCAAGTACGACAATATCGTTCTTCTTAATCTGCTCTAAAGTTTCGAGCAGGGGGCGATTGCCGATATTGCCGCTGAGAAATACCTGTCCGGATTTTATGTTTTTAAGCAAATGTGCCGTCAGTGCGGTCGTTGTGCTTTTACCGTTCGAGCCTGTGATTGCGACGATTTTTGCCGGGCAAAGCTGAAAGAAAATTTCCATCTGCGATGTTATGAGCCTGTTTTTTTCTTTCGCCGCGTCGATATACGGATTTGCCTCGTCCACTGCGGGATTGACAATAATTACATCTGAATTTACGAAGTCTTCTATTTTATGTTCGCCGAGATGAAACTCGATATTTTTGAAACTTGTAAGTTCTTTTATTGAGCCGGCGAGTTTTTTTTCATCGCCTTTGTCGGCGACGATAACTGTTTTAGCGGAGCGTGCGGCGAATTTCGCAGTATCTGCGCCGCCGCCGAATACGCCAAGCCCCATTACGACAACAGATTTACCTTTAAGGAAATCAGGCAAGTTAACCATAAATGTCATACACATTTACTTGTTTGATGGCTTTCAAATAATGTCGCTTGTGTTTGGCCGACTGTTGGGTGTTTGATGTTTTGGCTTTGATTTTCTGAACGCAAAGGCAGACAGTTATCAATCTCCGAACAAACTCGTTTTATTCGGTCTTCAATAATTTGGTGATATTCAGGGTTGATATCAAACGCAATATAATGTCGTTCGTTTCGTACACACGCTTCGACAGTGGTGCCCGAACCGGCAAAAGGATCGCAAACAAGCCCGCCGGTGGGACAACTTGCCTTTACCATACGTTCAATAATTTCCAACGGTTTTTGTGTAGGATGGTTTTCTCGTTCAGAATGGATGCGGTGCAGTCGGGAAACAGACCACAAATCTTTTGGATTATATCCGGCCTCCAGCCATTTTTTCCCAACAAAAATGGAACGCGACCTTGCCTTTTTGGTTTCTGCGTCATAAGGAATCCTTATAGCATCAATATCAAAAAAGTGGTCTTGGGTTTTTGCGAAGAATCCAATAGTGTCGTGTACCGAAGAATAACGCCGTGTGCTGCCTCCCATGCTCGGAACTTTGCGATCCCAGATAATCTCGTTGAGCATAATCATTCGTTGCTTTAGAAAAACAAATATCTCCGGGCTGTATCGCCATGTAGCAAAAATATAAAGACTTCCTGTGTCTTTTAATTTTGGAATAATCAGTTCGAGCCATTCTTCTGTCCATTTCAGCAACTCATTTTTTGGCCGTTTGTCTGAATTATTTCCATAATCTTTTCCGAGGCCGTAAGGCGGGTCGGCAATAATTAAGTCAAGGCTATTGTCTTCGATTTGTCTGATACCCTGCATTGCGTCTATATTTAAAACAGCATCTATCATTTCTCACTCCAATATAATACTTCGAGATTTCTCACGAAGCTGCTGAAGGAATTGTGTTCTTGACCTTATTATGTATTTTTACGTTTACGAAATACCGCTTAGTATTTTTGTGGATAACGCAATCGTGAAGACATGTATCGGGCAGATTTATATCAACGTCATCAATACCGAGACGCTTAGCACGGTACTTGGCCTGCTGCGTAATCACTTGTTCGACAATCCAGCTAATGGAACGGGTGTGTGCTCTTAAACCATAAGGAAGAATTTTTGTATCAGTAATATCAAATGACGGAATCTCGTCCACAACACCAAGAAAAATCTTCTTGACCGTGGCCATTTCCTCTTTTATTAATCCTATTTCGTTGATTTTGGTCATTTGTCATTTTTTCTTTTGTTTTTGCAGATGGCTAACATATTACATACTTGCCGTTGAACATACGCCGAAATTATAGGTACTTAATATAAAGATGTCAAACTCAAATCCTAATAGCGGTAATTGAATTTCTGAAAACGGATAACTGTTTTATTATATCGCTTTTGCCAGTTCCACTTTAGTGTCAATTACTGCCTGTTCGATGCACTTTTCCCAGTTGTCGCCGAACTGCTCTGTATATTTTTCGTTTTCGTAAGCGTAAATTAAGGACCTCGATGCGCTGATTAGAGCGCCCGCGCCGTCCGGCTTGCAGAATCGTATGCAATCGGCGGCTGTCGCGCCCTGCGAGCCGAAGCCCGGCACTAAAAACCATAAATGTTTATATTTTTCGCGAAGTTTGCTCGTCTGCTCACCGCTTGTTCCGCCGATAACCATACCAACGTTGCTGTATCCGCTGTTGTTGATTCGCTGTTTCTCGTTTGCGATTTCATTCACGACTTCGGCGAGTTTTTCATACATTTTTATACCCGAAGCATCGGCAAAATCCTGAATAGCCGCCGCTGACGGATTGCTTGCTCGCACCCAGACGAAAACTCCTTTGCCTTGTTTGTTGGCCATATCGGCGAACGGCAAAATGCCGTCGGCCCCTGCGAAACCATTTACGGTTATAGCGTCCGGCGCAAGTACATCTTCCAAACCTTTAAGTTCGGGATTTTGAAGATGAGCCTGTGCGTAATTTTCCGCGGTATGACCGATGTCGCCTCGTTTAACATCGCCGATTATTTCAAGGCCGAGTTCCTGTGCCTCGCTGATAAGCGAATAATAGCACTCGATACCTTCCCAAAGGTATTTTTCGAAAAATGCTATATTTATTTTTACCGCCGGCACAAGCGGTGCGATAACCCTTAAAACTTTTGTGCTGTACTCGAATATAGCGTCAATCGCCGCCGCCGCGTCGTTGCCGTCGCTCATACTTTTGGTTTGACGTATGACGGCAGGAAGCTTGCCGTAAACGGGGTCCAGACCCACTATCAGAGGTGTTTTCTTCGATTTGACTGCTTTGTAGAGCCGGTCGCCGAAATGACTTGCCATCCTGTTCCTTTCAGTTAATATATTATCGCTTTCTGTTATTTTTCGAGCAGAAAACAATATAAACTTTAAATTTCCTTTGGCAAGGAAGTAATGGAAAATTCTTTCAACTACACAAAGGTAAAGCAATACCTCAAAAGCCCGGCAGTCAAAACGGTTATTACATTGTCTGTCTGGGTGCTGATTTTCCTACTGGTGCTCTGGCTCATCAGGCTCTTCAGCACCCCGCGCCATTACCGAACTGTCAAACCCGTATCCGACAGACAGGTAAGTCAGTACCTTACGAATTATATCCTGCCCGAGCTGCACAACAAATCGCAGTACGGTCAGCCGTTTGATATTGTTTTATCGCAGGACGGCATTAATGACATTATCGTAAGACACATTGATGCGGACAGTTTGCATCGGGCGGGCTTTTCCGATTTAAGCGTTACTTTTAAAAAAGGCAAACTGCTTGTAACGGGCAAAACTTCTTATTGCGGTTTGGAGTTTATTACAACTGCCGTTTTAAAGCCTTATATAGACAAGAAAGGCCGTTTCCGTCCGGGTGTGGAGGAGGTTCTGGCCGGCAAAAGCAGCATTCCATTTGCAGATGAGATATTGAAACAAAGAATCCTTGACAGGCTTTCTTCGCTTTCGGACGATTCGAATATCGCAGGCGTTGTCGGGACTCTTTTCAGCGGAGAAAAAACCGAACCGGTATTCAAACTCAATAATAAGAAATTGCGTATTGAAGAGATAACAATTAGAAACGGAGAAATCGCAATTAATTTTCTGCCTCAATGAAATGGATACGATGAAGGAAAAATATTTAAAACCGCAGTTCGAAACATCGGGCAAATCTTTGATTGCAAGAGCTCCGGCGAAAATCAATCTCTCTCTGCTTATCGCCGACAAAAGGCCCGACGGCTACCATAATTTAGAAACTCTTATGGCGAAGATTACTCTTTATGACGAGATGCTTTTCGAAACCGACAAAGAGGAGGGAATTGAACTTGTATGCAGCGGACTTTGGTCTCCTGTCGGTGAGGATAATCTTGTCTATAAGACCTGCCGATTGTTTTACGACGCTGTCAATACAGAACCTCGTATTAAGCTGACTCTCACCAAAAATATTCCGGCCGGCTCAGGTTTGGGCGGGGCCAGCAGCGATGCGGCGACAGTCCTTTTGGCGTTAAACAGGCTGCACGGCCAAGTAGTTAATGAAGATGAACTTTATAGGCTTTCAGCTCGGCTTGGAAGCGATGTAGCCTTTTTTTTAAATGGGCCTTTAGCGATTTGCACGAAAAGGGGTGAAAAAGTAACCAAAGTAGATAAAAAATTTCCTTTTATAGCTGTAATGGCACTGTCAGATATAACTACTTCTACTAAAAGGGTTTATGAAAACTTCAAAGAGGATTTAGAACTTTTTTCATCGCTCAGTGGGCGGATAAAAGCGCATATTTCGAAAAACAGGGTTGATTTAGTACAAAAAATGTGCGCAAATATGCTTGCCAAGACATCTTTTGCGTTAGATAATGAATTGGCTCTGTTGAAGAAGGAAATTCAAGAGATTACGAAATTACCGGTTTTGCTTAGCGGCAGTGGTTCGGCTTTGTTTATGATTCTTAATGCTGGGCAGTATCGCGAAGCGGAAATATTACAGCGCGAGATTGCGAATTCGCGTGGGTGTAATAGTGTTATAGTTTTTGACAACGAATGGTAATTTTGTGAGGCGCTTTTTATGGAGATTACCGAAGTCAGAGTAAAGTTAATTGCCAACAAAGACGAGAGGCTCAAAGCATTTTGTTCGATGACCATTGATAACGATTTTGTTATTCGCGACATCAAAGTTATTATGGGCACGAACGGTTATTTTGTAGCGATGCCTTCGAGAAAGATGAGCGACCATTGTCCCAAGTGCGGCGGCAAAAATCATCTCAGAGCCAAGTTCTGCAACAATTGCGGGGCATCGTTGGGTGAAGACAGGGCGAAAAAAGACTTCAAAGGCAGAATGAAGCTGCACGCCGATATAGCTCATCCGATTAACGCCGAGTGCAGACAGTCGATTCAGGAACAAATCGTCAAGGCTTTCGAGGAAGAGCTCGAAAAGTCCAAACAGCCGGGTTATAAGCCCGTAGAGTTTGACGAGCCGGACGACGATGTTCCTGACGAAGCAGCCGGACAGTCGTAAGCCAGAACAGTTAATATTGGGTTGATGCAGTTTTGAACACCTTTGTGTTTGAAAAGGGGGCGAGATGCTCTGTTTTTATTTACCCTTTATATAACGAGCGTTTGACTCTGCGCAGTTAAATAATACGAATCGTAAAATATGCGGCAGGGGAGATAATAAAATATTTTCAAAGTCCCACGATAAGCTCTTCGAGTATTTTATCTACCGCGACGTCGAGCTTTTCATCGAGACGATATTTGCCCAGGCAGATTTGTCTGCGGACAGTGGAAATCTTTTCGAATCTTACTTCCGGCAGTTTGGATACTTTTTCGAGTAATTGGCCCAGAGGCGTTTCTGCGCCCGCTTGGAGCAGTTCTTCTGCTTTCAGGTCGGCTGCGGAGTTTAACCTTTCTGTCTTTTTACAGGATGCGTATAATCGGTCGTTCAATTGCTGTATCTTAATTTGTTCCATTACTTTAAAACCTTTCTTATACATTTCCCGACTCGGAAGATAATCCATTTTCTTCGGTCAAGAGGAAGGTTCGCAGGTCTTAATCCTGCCGAGCCCCTATATGTTGTGCTCCCGCAAATCCTTTACGGCTCTTAATATTCACTTCTAATACTGATATCGTCTTTGCGAAAACCAAAACTTTAATAAAGATTTAAACTTTTTTTCAAATGTAGAAATCCCTGTTTAGAGCCCTAAATCTGCGTTTTTAGCCCTGTTAACGCATTTTCGCAGGGCTGTTTATTTTAAGGTCCGCAGTATCGGTTTTTGTGTTTTGGCAGCTTTGACGGCATACTATATATAGTGTATGGCTGGTTATAAAATCTTTAAAATAGGTCGAAAATTGACTTTATTTTCGTAAAAAAAGGGTTTAAATAGCTTGACAAACTTGTTTTAGCGATTATTTTTATGTGTTCCTTTGGGAGTTGTATTTTCGGGGCCGTAGCTCAATTGGCTAGAGCATCGGACTGTCGATCCGAAGGTTGAGGGTTCGAGCCCCTTCGGCCTCGTTGAAGCGGAAAAGGTCGCCATAACAGCGGCCTTTTTTGTTTTTAAGGCAGTGGGTAAGAGGAGCAAGTCGGATTTTACCGACCTTCCCCCCGAAAACTGTGCCAGTTGCAATTGGAGTGCCGGCATGATAAAAC
>CAYUYR010000008.1:0-70781 GCA_964449435.1 uncultured Planctomycetaceae bacterium
GTTCAACTTGGTTGTATCGTCATCCTCCTTCGGAGGGTTTTGGGATGACTTCTAGTATTTATAGTGTCCATATTATTATGATATCTCCCATTTTACTTTGAAGACCTAAAGAATTTAAAACTGCTCTTAAATCATTCACTACCTCTTTATTAACTATGATATGAAACGGAACTCCCTGACCTTTTAATGGGCCTGAAGCCATAACTTGACTCGAAAAATCAATAAATTGTTCTTTAGAATTTTGGCTACTCAAATCACCAGCAGTTTTTGCTTCACCAATAACCACAAGTCCGTTAGGCGTATAAGCAATTATATCAGGCTCATGCCTGACAATGGCATTTGGTCTTGGATATTGTTCATAATCAGCCTTTGAAATAGTGAAACCCTCACCTTTAAAAGCCTTAACCAAAGCGCCAACTAAAATCTTGTGATCATCACTCGTCATAGTGCCATCGCTTCCTTTAAAACCGTTTCTCGTATTCGGGGACGAAGTCCTTGAGGGGTAACAACGTCCACCTTGCAGCCAAGCAATTCCTGAAGTTCCATCAGCAGCCCGCCCATATCCAAAAGGCTTCTGCCTTTCTCCATATCGACAAGGAAATCTACATCGCTATACTGGTCGAAATCGCCCCTCGCGGCAGAGCCGAAAACGCGAATATTTTTTGCGCCGTGCCTCGCCGCCAGATCAAGAATCACGCTTTTGTTTGCCTTTAATATCTCAGTCAGGTTCATAATACCATCACCTTACCACAACAAAGGCCCGTTTGCAACAAAACTTAACTGCTTGTTAACAAAGAAGTTGCCTGATTATAATATCGTTGACTTTCCGCAAAAAAACAAGTATTCTCTGGAAAATGTTTTGTCCCGGGGATGTGGTGTAACGGGAGCACGCCGCGGTCGCATCGCGGAAATGAGGGTTCGATTCCCTTCATCTCCATTTAGAATTTCCATTTATCGAAACAGACGATTTTCCCCATATTTTCCCGCGGCCTGTGCGCTTCTTTGTCGGACGGATATCCGACAGGCATAAGTTCGATAATCTCGGCTTTATCCGGAATATCGAGAATTTTGCGAACCTTTTCCGGATAGAACGAGCCAATCCAGCAGGTAGCCAGTCCTTCCGCCGTCGCCGCCAGCGCAATATGCTCCATCGCGATACCCAAATCTATCGGCCCGATTTTATGTCCGCACCGCATAGTATGTTCGACATTGCTGCAGCCGACTATTACCGCAGGCGCAGTCGCGATAAACATCTGTTCATTCGCGGCAGCCGCAAGCTCTTTGCGCTTTTGTTCATCGGTTACAACGACGAATCGCCAGTCCTGCAGATTCTTCGCCGACGGCGCAAGCCTTGCCGCCTCAAGTATCCTGTCGAGTTTATCCTGTTCAATCGGCTTTGCCGCATAGCTTCGGCACGAATATCGCTTCTTTATCGCTTCGTATAAATCCATATCAGTATTATATCCAAAAAGTCTATAACGTCAAGTTTTAGCAAAAATCGAGTTTACTGAAACCAAAGTTATCTTATCCTTGATTTCATCAATCGGCTCATCCGTCTCTATCGTTATACTTTTCGATTTGTTATTCAGCAAATCGAAGTAATTATCGCTTAAATCCGCATCAAAATCGCAGTCTATACACAGGTCTTTAACCATATTTTTGCTCTTCAGCACAATTTCCCATTTGAGCTTATCGAGCCTCTTTGTCTTCACCTCGACATCGCCTATCGGAAAATCGAAATACTTATCAGGCACAAAAAAGAAACTGTTCTCGGCAATAACATCATCGCCGTTTTCAAGCAGAATATGAATAAAGGAATTTCCCGCCTTTTTAGGCACCGTAAAAGACTGCGGCAGTAAAATCTTGGCGATATCGCCCGGCCCGACAGACACCGGCCTTTTGAATTCATCGATTATCTCAAAATCCGCATCGACAACCCGGCACAAAAGAAGCCCCGTCATCGGCAAAACAGAATGATTGACAACCGAAGCGGTTATAGATTCGTTCTTTTTTTTCTGCGGCCGCTGGTGCTGCTCCTTTGCCGACGCCGAAACAATAACAGGCGCGTAAAATCTGCGGGCATAATAATAAAGAGCCTTCTTTCTTCCGCCGTAATCGATACACGACCAGCTCACCGCAGGGCAGCAGTCGTTAAACTGCCAGAACATCACTCCCGAATTAATATCGCAATTCGCCCGCAGATGCTCGACATTTTTGAGAACCGCCCGCCCCTGCACAACCTGCGACATATATATAAATTCATCGATATTTACCGGCGGCCTGAAAAACTCATTTATATAATATTGAAGCCTGCCCGTTCCGTTAGGCTGATAATCGTGCTTTTCAAGAGAAAAACCCGCTATATGCTTATCACCGATTAAACTATGAATTGTTTTTTTGCAAGGCAGCGATTGAAATCCGAACTCCGCCACAAACCTCGGCACGCCCGACAGATAATCATCGACAGGTTTAAACCCCGACCAAACCTGCCACTGATGAACCGTACCCGCCGTCGGCTCGTTCGCATTTTTGCCGACTCCCAGCGGCGTCGATGGAATATAATCCCGGCTCGGGTCAAGCTCGTGTACGAGCTGCGGCAGTATCTTATGATAAATATTTTTGCCGTAAAATTTCTTGCTCCTTCCAAAGCCCCCTATCGAATGCTGCCAGTCGATTTCATTATTGCCGCACCACAAAACAAGCGATGGATGGTTCCGCAAACGAACGATATTCTGCGAAGCCTCTTTTTTCACCGACTCGAAAAACCAAACCCTGTCCGGATAATATGCGCAGGCGAACATAAAATCCTGCCACACCAATATCCCCAGCCTGTCGCAAAGATTATAAAAATCCTCCGTTTCATACACTCCGCCGCCCCAGACCCGAAGCATATTTATATTCGCCTCCGCCGCCGCTCTAATGAGTCTTTCGTATTCGTCCTCCCTCGCCGAGCCGACAAACAGCGACGCCGGTATCCAGTCCGCTCCTTTAATATAGATTGCCTGCCCGTTCACCTCGAACCCAAAATTCTGTCCATACTCGTCCGGCGTCCGATTCAATTTCACCGTCCTGATACCGAACGTCTTCGATATCGAATCGACAACCCCGTCGTCGCACGACAACTCCGCCGTTAATTTATATAAAGGCTGCGAGCCGTATCCCAACGGCTGCCAAAGCTGCGGCTTGGCAATTTTTACAACCGCCGATGCCTGCCTGCCCTTGCCGCCGAATTGAAGCTCGGCTTTTACCGCGATTTTGCCCGAAGGGTCGCTCACCGAAAGACTGCAAACCATAGGCCGCGACGAAAACTTCTCTATCTCTGCGAAAATTTTTATATCCGCGCTCGTTTTATCGCAATCGACAGTCGTAATATGCACATCGCCGATACATCCAGCCTTAAAACCTTCCAGCCGAACGCCTTTCCATATCCCGCACCCCGGCAAAACCGGCGACCAGTCCCACCCGAACTGACATTGCGCCTTCCTAACATAAGCCCGCTGCGGCAGAGAACATTTATCTCTGCTCATCATTCCGTAGCGCTCCATCAGACGCTCGCCTTCTTCAACCGCCGAATCGAACTTCACTAAAAGCTCATTGCACCGCCCCCTCACAATCTCCGTAACATCGAACCGCCACGAGCAGAACATATTATCTGTTCGGCCCATAAGTTTGCCGTTCAGCCATATCTGGCTGAAAGTGTCAAGACCGTCGAAGACAAGTTCGATTTTGTCATTTTTCAGAAAATCTTCCGACAGGTCGAATTGTTTTTTATATATCCACGGCTCAAGACTAATTTGAAAGAACTCTTCGGGATTGCTCTCTAATTTTTTGCGTTCGATGACTCCTGCTTCTGCCAAGTCGGCATATATTGACGAAGGAACGATGCAGCCGAGCCAGCCTCCCTCTTCGAGGTCGCGCATCCTCCGTGCCGAGACCGGATATTTCTTAAACCGCCACTGTCCTGTCAAATCCAGAATTTCTTTCGCCATATTTCGGGATTTTAACACGAAATAAGAATTGTAAAAGCAAAAAACCCGCCATTTGCAACCCAACAGAGAAAATCGTTTAGCCATCGCCGGTACGGCGATGCGTAATCGTTTAGCCGAAGCCTTGGCGTAGGCAGATTCATCAACTATGTGTTTTCTCTTTAAAATCCTTATTTTTACTGATAACCGATAACTGATAACCGACACCTGCAATATTACTCTATTCGGAATATTGAATAAATCGCAAATTGCCGCTATAATCACCGTTTATAATATGGCGAATATAGAAATTATAGATTGCGGCACAATGGATTACCAATCCGCTCTTGAAATGCAGGAAACCGCCTTTCAAAACCTGCTCGCAGGTTCGGGCAAAGATACTGTATTTATCCTTGAGCATCCGCCGACGATTACACTCGGCGCAAGACAAAGCGCAAACAAACTCCTTAAAGCTCCAGATGCCATTAAACAGGCAGGTATTGAAATCTTTCAAATCCGCCGCGGCGGCGGCGCCACCGCTCACAACCCCGGCCAAATCGTCATTTATCCGATTATCAATCTCAAAAAATATAATCTTGGCGTAAGCGATTTCGTACATCTCCTCGAAAAAATCGGCATTGAATTCCTCGCCGCCCTCGGCGTAAACTGCTGCACAAGAAAAGGCTTCCCCGGCTTATGGATTTCCGCAAGCCCCCAACTTTATGTTGGGGGTTCAGAGCCGCGAACATTAGTGAGCGGTAATCAGAATAAAAAAATCGCTTCTATTGGCGTCCAGGTCAAAAAATGGCTCACCTTTCACGGAATGGCTATTAATATTAACAATGATTTGGATATTTTTGATTTTATCGTCCCCTGCGGCCTTGATAATATCAAAATGACCAGCGCCGCAAGAGAACTCGACAAAAAAATCAACGTTGAAAATGCCAAAAAATTATTACACAGAATTCTTATAGAGAATATCAAATGAAAACAAAAGACATAATTGACCTTAAAAAAGGCATAAGCAACTTAGGAAAAGATTTTAGGAAAATAGTTATCGCAGATATTGTACCAGATTATTTATATCATTACACCTCTATCGAAGGATTTAAAGGCATTATTGATAGCAAAGAAGTTTGGGCTACTGCTGCACATTGTCTTTTCAGTGACCCCACTGAAATTACAATCGCAAAAGAGATTACTTTGAAAATGTTGGAGAAAAGAAAAAAAGATTTTTCCAAAAGAGGAATATATGATATTTGGCTCGAAGCAATCGAAAATTGGGTAAAAATGAAAAAAGATACATTTATTTTCTCCCTAAGTGAAAAAGAGGACTTGCTAAGCCAATGGAGAGCATACTGTCCTAAAGGAGGCGTTTCTATTGGTTTTTCTTTCCCTAAAATTAGCGGCAATACTCAAAACCACTCTATCCAGAGCGGTTCTTCCCCTAATTATCATGTACATGAAAAATTTCTTTATAAATGCATATATTCCGAGCAAAAACAAAAGGACAAAATAAATGAAATGTTTGACCTTTTTCTAAGTAAGAAATATTTGGGCATCACTCCAGATTTTTTTAAAGGCCCTATATGGAATGCTATTCGTTTTTTTTCTTACTCTTTTAAGCACAAATCGTTTGAAGAGGAACAGGAATGGAGATTATGTTGTTTTCCTTATCCAGATGGCGGCCAATTAAAATACAGAGTTAAAGATTCTATATTGATACCATATATACCATTTTTGACAACAGACAGTAATGGACATAGCATAATAAAGACTATAAAAATAGGTCCGTCTCGTGACAAAGAGAATTTGAAAACAAACATACTATCCTATTTAACTACTTCAGGATATAAGCCTGGCTATGATATAAATGTAAGTGTTACAGAAACGCCTTATCAAAACCTGAAATAGTGCTAATTCGTGTTTATTCGTGGTTAATTATCAATGACCCAAAACAAAAGACGACTGCCTGACTGGCTCAAACGGCCAATGCCCGCAGGAAATAGCTTTAATGCCACAAGCTCGACCATCAGTCAGCTCGGCATCGAGACAATCTGCGACAGTGCCAACTGTCCCAACAAAGGCGAGTGCTGGAGCAGAGGCACCGCAACCGTCCTTATCCTCGGCAATATCTGCACCCGAAATTGCAAATTTTGTTCTGTTCCTAAGGGCACCCCCGCCCCGCCGGACAAAACCGAACCGCAAAGAGTTGCCGAATTGGCAAAACAATTAAAAATCAAATATCTCGTCATCACTTCCGTCACAAGGGACGATTTACCTGACGCCGGCGCATCGCATTTCGGAGATGTAATAAATACTGTGCGTCAAAATGTCATTTCGACCGAAGTCCCGACTGGTCGGGACGAAGCGGAGAAATCTAAAAAACAGATTTCTCGACTCACCTCCGGCTCGCTCGAAATGACAAGGAGTAATATCAAATTCGAACTCCTCGTTCCCGACTTTAGACATTGCCAAACAAACGCCCTTGAAATTCTCACCGATGCTTTGCCTTTTGTTTTCGGTCATAATTTGGAGACTGTGCCGAGACTATACAAAACCGCAAGAGGCGGCGCAGACTATCAGGCCTCGTTGAAGCTTCTCGAAATGGCCAAAAAACTTTTGCCCCAAACAACGACAAAATCTTCGATTATGCTCGGCCTTGGCGAAACAGATAATGAAATCGAACAGGTTTTAAAAGACCTGCGAAGTGTCGATTGCGCTCGTATTGCTATCGGCCAGTATTTAAAGCCCTCGAAGGACTCTCTTGACGTTGTCGAATATATTCCGCCGGAAAAATTCGATTATTGGTCTGACTATGCCAAGCGGTTGGGTTTTACTTGGGTATTGTCTAGCCCTCTTACGCGCAGCAGTTATTACGCTGAAACGTAGGCCGAAAACAGGACAAAAAAACTTCACTTTCCCCTTTTATCTTTTACTTTTCGCCTTTTAATTCTATAATATCGCCGAAAATGAAGACCGGCAAAAACCACAATAATCATAAAGACAAAATAGACGAGCAGGAGCTGCTTCATCGTTATGTTGCTGGCGACAGGGATGCTTTTCAGCAGCTTGTAAACCGATATAAAAACCCTCTTTATGCGTTTTTAAGACGTTTTTTGAATCAAACCCAGCTCATCGAGGAAGCCTTCCAGGAGACTTTTCTCCAGCTCTATCGCAGCCGAAAAACGTTTGAAAAAGACAGGCCGCTAATGCCCTGGCTGTTCACAATAGCCGCTAATAAGGCCAAAGACGCACTAAGAAAACAACAAAGACGCGATACTATCTCATTAGGCTCTATGACAGAGACCGAAGAATTCGGCGTAGATGACGTCCTGAACTCCCTAAAGTCTTATGATATAACACCTTACGATGAGGCGGAAAGGGCAGAAAGGGCCGAAAAAGTACGCAAAATCATCGAAAATATGCCCGAAAATCTTAAAGAAATCCTCATTTTGGCCTATTTTGAACAATTTTCTTACAAACAAATGGCGGAGATGTTGCGTATTCCAATAGGGACGGTGAAAAGCAGGCTCCACACGGCCATAGTTCACTTTACTAGAAAATGGAAATCTTTGAACAACGAGATTATTTGATGGACAAACTTAACAAGGAGCAACGCGATATTCTACTCGATTACTACTTCGAGTGCGCAGGCCAGCAGGAAAGCGAAACAGCGAAAGAACTCCTCGAAACACATCAGGGCGCCATCGAATTCTACAACCGACTCAACCACTCGCTCTCTGCGCTGGAACACCTCGACCACGAAGTATGCGCATCCTGTCCGGACCACCTCGTCGAAAAAACACTCGATAAACTCTACTCCCATACCGCTAAAACCGAACCGGTGAGCCAACTCGATAAACTCCTTCAGGCCGAAAGCGAAAAAGTTGTTACCAAACGGCCGAGCTTCTGGCGAAACTTCGCCGAGGCCGCAGCCGTCGCCGCAGGCGTTGTAATCCTCTCGAGTATTTTCGTTCCCGTAACAAGACAAATGCGGGCTATGGCCTGGCAGGCAGCCTGTCAGTCAAACCTTGCCAAAATCGCGCAAGGCATAACCAGATACGCAAACGACAACAGCAACTCACTGCCCGCAGTCGCTGCAAAAGCCGGAAACCCGTGGTGGAAGGTCGGCTCGACCCAACCGCAACATCAGTCCAATACGAGACACGTATGGGTGCTCGTTAAAAACAATTACGCCGAGCCGAAACTGTTCGTATGCCCCGGCGGGACAAGAGAAAAACTGCCGATGCTCGACAAGGCACAAATCGCAAACCTCGCCGATTTTCCGAACAGAAGATATATAACGTACAGCTTTAAACTTATCAGCGAACCAAATAAGGCAAAATACCCGTTAAGCGCAGCGCCTCTGATGTCGGATACCAATCCGATTTTCGAGACCTGCCTGCAGAACCCCGGCTGCGTCGATAAAAATGAATTCGACCCGATTACACTTAGCGAAAAATTACTGAAAATCAACAGCACAAGCCATCGCGGCAGAGGCCAGAACGTTATGTTCAGCGACGGCGCGGTCAGATTCACATCGCAAAGAGTCATCGGCTCAGACGACGATATATTTACCGTAAAAGACAGAAAGGTCTATCGCGGCACAGAAACAACAAGCAGCGAATCCGATATTTTCCTCGTTCCGTGATGAAGGAAGTAAGGATGTAAAGAAGTAAAGAAGCAAGGAAATATGGATTAACATCCAACATTGAACATCGAACATTGAACTTCCAATAAGAAGCTGCTTTGGCTGGGAAGTATAAATTTCACCACAGAGGCACGGAGAACTAAGAGAATATCAAAAATCAAACATTTAACAGGAGAAAATGAAAGTTTAATTCATAACAGTATCATATAAGTTATCAAGTTGCTTTTTATGTTTGACTGATAACCCTGAAACCGTCCATATGATTCGTTGATACATATTACTAAATCGAGGTCTTTGAGAAGGTATATCAATAAGGGTTGAAGTTGATACAACCACTGATATAATCCGGCTTTTCGAAAAATACTTTTCAAAATGCCTACTGTGTTTATTAAGAAATTTATCATTATTTTTTTGTATTATTTCAGCTGCGATATTGGTGTTTCCGGCCTTTAAGACCATATTCTCTGGAAGAAGTTCATCAATATTTATCGCCACGATTCCGAATTCAAATCCTTTTTCTATCTGACCAACTCCTTCGGATAAAACGTTTTGGACATGTTTTTCTGAATATAATTTCTTACAAGCAATTGCAATATGAGAATCATTGTAATCTATCGTAACATCTGGTTCTTCCAACTTTACATTCTCAGTTTTTTCTCGAAGCCATGACCAAACTTCCAGTTCCCATAAGAAACTTTTAGCTTCAGACTTCTCTCTTTTAAAGAAATCAAGAGTGCCTGAAAGTAGTTTTTTGAGATATAGACATTGAGTTTGTTGGTCCTCATTTTGTAAAGGTAAAATTGCCTTTGCAACTCGGTCCAAATGAAGACAAAGAAAGAAGTTATTCCGCGAGTACTGTTTCCCTGATAATTGGAGTTCCCAACAATTTTTGGTATTTTGAATCATATGAGCAAGCTCAGACTCTGACTGCAAAACAATGTTTGCTTTTTTATAGAGATTTTCAATTTCAACAGCTTTATCTTTAAGTTTTTGAAAATCGGAAACTTCTGTATTGGCAGCACTATCGGTCACCCAGCCAGCAGGCACTAAAATTCCTGACGGTCGAATATTCCAAATTTTTTTAACTTGCTTCAATGCTAAAATAACTTTCATTAAGGTCTTACTGAAATTATATGTTAACTTTGGGGGATGGGCAAAATTATATCTTTTTTTGTTTTTAAAATCAATGGGGAAAAACACGGAACGAACCCGCCAGCAGGCAGGCGGGGTAAACTCCGAGCACAGAGAGCACAGATCGACACAGAGAATATAGAGAACGCTGAGTTATTGCCTTTTCTTCTATTTACTTCTTTTTTGTTCCCAAGTTGCTAAAATAAATGTTGCCATTGTTCCTGCTAAATTTACGGCCAATTCAGCATGTCGAGGTAATGGACGAACTGCGACTTTGCTACTCGCATGCGCATCACTCAATTTGTTTCTTAAGGAACCTAATCCCTCTATAATTGAATGACATCCACCAAGAATTTGTTTAAACAATCGCTCTGTATGCTGGCTTGGAGAAAGATTAAGATGATGAGCAACAAGGCTATACAATTTTGGCAAATCGTCTTTGTCCTGATAGGTAATATTACTTTCATCCAGTACATGTTTACAAACAGCTTCTAGCAGCGTTCTGGCTGAAGTAATTGCACCCTCTGGGTCAGATATTCTTCTATCGAGAGCTTTCTTCCAAGCCATTTGTATAGATGCTGAATCAACCGTAGTGAGTTTTTCACTATTCACACTATCGGATGGAGCATGCGAGGATTGCTCCAGAAAGGACAACACAGGATCAAATTGCGCACGTATAAATTCCCGGCGTTCATCGTAATGAGCAAATTTAGGCTTAATAAATCCCCAAAATTCATCAAGACTTCGACATGACTGGATAAAAATAGGTAATTTTTGATTTAATAAGGTATTGGCGATAAGTCTTCCTCTAATCTGTTTGTACTCAGCATCAGACGTATTTCCACCAGTTGCTCTTGCTATCAACATATTCTTGAGGCTTTCGACCTCCATCAATAAGTTTTCAATATCATCAGACATTGCCAATATTCCTAAAAAATTATATCTCTTTTTGTTTTCAAAATCAATGGGGAAAAAACGTGGATTCCCGCTTCCGCGGGAATGACGGACCCTGCCATTGTAATGGCGGGGCTAACCACGAATAGCGGAAAATGTGGAAAAGGCAATAAAAATTGATAGATTCTTCACTGCGCTGCGCTCCGTTCAGAATGACAATGAGTACGTATATGCGGGATAGAAAAAAACATCCTCGCAAAGCGAGGTATTCCCCTGCACCCCGATAGGACAGTTGCGACATCCCACAGGGCAGGCAGGTCAGGGGGTTAAAACATTACTTTCCTGATACACCGCCGGAGACTACGAAGGCCATCGCTTTTGAAACCTTAATGTCCAACGGAACAACCCGCTCAGCAGGGAAAATCAAAACCGAACCTGCGAAATTGTACGACTGAGGAAAATAAACAGCGACACTTCCGGGCAAAGATAAAAATCCCAAATCTTCCTGAGTGATAAAACCAATCGCCTTTGGGCCGCCGACGGTAAGCTCGACAATTACGGGCCTGTCAAAACTTTTTCTTCCGCCGGTAAATGCGTCTATTACATCCTTGAGCGATAAATAGAGCAGTTTGACTACGGGCAGGCGAGAAAAGAGCTTGTCAATGAGGCCGAATAATCTATCGCCTATATAATTGGAAGCCAAAAAGCCAATCAACGTAATAAAGGCGAGCGCAGCAAGCAGGCCGAGGCCGGGGATGGGGATACTTAAAAGCTGGTCGAATTTTTGGATTGCCACGACCACAACGAGTACCGTTATGGCGGCTGGGACAAAAACCAAAAGACCCTTGAGAAAATAACCTATTAATCGTTTCATAATTTGTTCCTTAACATATAAACAAACAAACCCGCCGGATAAACCGGCGGGCTTTAGGACTTTTGTCTGTGTTTTTTCTCTGCTCTGTATTGCAGGTAGCTGTCTATAAATTCCTCGATGTCGCCGTCAAGGACGGCATCAACTTTTCCGGTCTGGCAGTCAGTTCGATGGTCTTTTACCAACTGGTAAGGCTGAAGGACGTAGCTGCGAATCTGATTTCCCCATGCGATTTCGCCTTTTGCGCCGTAAAGTTTCGCAACTTCGGCGTCGCGCTTCTGCTGCTCCAACATATACAATTTAGCCTTTAACATTTTGAATGCTTCGGCCTTGTTGCGGTGCTGCGAGCGGTCGCTTTGGCACTGGGTAACAATTCCGGTAGGCGCGTGGGTGATGCGGACGGCTGAACTTGTTTTGTTGACGTGCTGGCCGCCTGCGCCGCCTGCACGGTAAAAATCGATTCGCAAATCCTTTTCGTCAATTTCGATATCTATGTCTTCATCGTATTCGGGCAAACAATCAACGGCGGCAAAACTCGTATGGCGTCTTTTGTTGGCATCGAAAGGACTGATTCTGACGAGACGATGGACGCCTGCCTCACAGGAAAGTTTGCCGAAAGCAAAGGGGCCGGCGACTTTGAGCGTAACGGAACGCAGGCCCGCCTCTTCGCCGGGGGTCATATCAAGCTCTTCGTAAGTGAATTTGTTCTGCTGGAAAAATCTGGTGTACATCCGCAGGAGCATACTGACCCAGTCGCAGCTTTCCGTACCGCCTGCGCCGGCGTGGATACTGAAAAAGCAATTTTTCGTATCGTCGGGGCCGCTGAGCAGGCCCGTAAGCTCGATTCGGGCACAATCTTTTTCAAGCCGGATAAGCTCCTGCTCGGAATCGGCGATGATTTGTGCGTCATTTTCGGCAAGGGCCACCTCAAAAAGCTCGGCGAGGTCGGTGATTTTCTTTTCTGCATCTATTACAGGCTCAATAACGGCTTTTAATGCGCTGAGCCTGGAGACGACCGGTTTTGCGGAGTCGGGATTATCCCAAAAACCCTGATGAGACATCTGCTCCTGGAGGTTTTGCCTATCGGCGAGTTTGCCGGACAAGTCAAAGCCAGTCCCGGATTTTTGTTATCCGGGCCCTGAGGTCGTTAATTCTCTGCTTAAGCTGGGCTAATTCCATAATTTATCCCGATTTAATACCGCTCTGAACCCTAAACAATCGAATCGTTTTATAACAAATAAAAGGGTCATTTGCAATTGCCAAAAAAAGTTTGCTGTGATAGACTAAACGGCGTGGTTCAGTAAGGAAGCGAAAGATGAAAACGGCAAGACTGGGAAATTCGGAACTCGAAATAACAAAGGTGGGCCTTGGGACGTGGGCGATTGGCGGGCCTTGGCTTTACGGATGGGGGCCGCAGGACGATAACGATTCGATAAAGGCGATTATCGAGGCGATGGAAGTCGGGGTGAACTGGCTGGATACGGCGCCGATTTACGGGTTCGGACACAGCGAAGAAATCGTCGCAAAGGCGCTGTCGCAAACAAATATCAAACCAATCATCGCAACTAAGTGCGGGATTGTCTGGAGCAAGACGGTGCAAAGGCAGACCTGCCTGAAGACTGAAAGCATTATCGCTGAATGCGAGGCATCGCTGAAACGATTGAAAGTCGATGTAATCGATTTGTATCAGATGCACTGGGGCGACCCGGACGAAGATATAGAAGAAGGCTTCGAGGCAATGGCGAAATGCGTCAAGGCGGGGAAGGTTCGGTATCTGGGCGTTTCAAATTTCAGCGTCGAGCAAATGAAACGCGTGATGAAAATTCATCCAATTACATCGCTTCAGCCTCCGTACAGTATGCTGCGGCGGGATATCGAAGATGAAATTCTACCGTTCTGCAAAGAAAATAATATCGGGGTAATCGTTTACAGTCCGCTGCTGAAAGGAATGCTGAGCGGCAAGTTCACGGCTGAAAAAGTCGCGGCGCTTGCGGCAGACGATGTGAGACATAAGGACGCGAATTTTAAGCCGCCGCTGCTGGATGTTAATCTTAAGATTGTCGAAGGACTGAAAGAGATTGCAAAGCAAAACGGAATTACAACGGCACAACTTGCGATAGCGTGGACGCTGCGAAATCCGGAAGTAACGGCGGCGATAGCAGGGGCAAGACGAGAAGGACAAATCAAAGAAACGGCGCTGGCGGCAGATATAACGCTATCGAACGACGATATAGCTGAAATTGAAGAGCTTTTAAAAACGAGAAAAAGTTAAAATTTTCAAGAGGTCTAAAGATGGCCAAAAATAACGATATTTACACGAGTCCGCTGGTCGAGCGCAACGCATCGAAAGAGATGTCGGAGCTTTTCAGTAATCAGACGAAGTTTTCGACGTGGCGAAAACTCTGGCTTGATCTCGCCAAGGCGGAAAAGAGGCTCGGTCTGAAAATTTCATCGGCACAAATCAGTCAGATGGCAAAACATCTCGACAATATCAAGTTCGACAAGGCGGCTGAATACGAGAAGAAATTCCGGCACGATGTAATGGCGCATATTCATACGTTCGGCGATTCTGCGCCGAAGGCTGCGCCGATAATTCACCTCGGAGCGACGAGCTGCTATGTCGGCGATAACGCGGATTTGATAATTATGCGAAATGCGATGCAGATTATCGCAGGCAAGACAGCGTGTCTCGTAAATTCGCTGGCGGGATTTGCAAAACAATACCGTAATTTGCCGACATTGGGCTTTACACATTTTCAGCCGGCACAATTGACGACTGTCGGCAAACGCGCGGCACTTTGGTGCAATGATTTTGTCAATGATTTATACGAAATGGAGTACCGCATCGCAGATATTCCATTCAGAGGAGTGAAAGGCACGACGGGAACGCAGGCATCGTTTCTCGAACTGTTCGGTGGAAATCATAATAAGGTCAAACAGCTCGATAAAATGGTCGCAAAGGCGTTCGGATTCGAAAAACTCTGCGCTGTTACGGGCCAGACATATTCGCGAAAGATAGATTCGCTTGTGATAAATACGCTTGTACAGATTGGGCTGTCGGCTCATAAGATGTGCAACGATATCCGGCTGCTGGCGAGTCTGAAGGAAATCGAAGAGCCTTTCGAGAAATCACAAATCGGCTCAAGCGCGATGGCATATAAGAGAAATCCGATGCGGTGCGAACGTGTTACCGCCCTTTCGAGATTTTTGATAAGCCTGTCGAGCAGCCCGCAGATGACGGCGGCGGAGCAATGGCTCGAAAGGACGCTGGACGATTCGGCGAACCGTAGAATTGTAATACCGGAGGCGTTTCTTGCGGCGGACGGGATTTTGGAAATTCTGATTAACGTCGCGAGCGGACTTGTGGTTTATCCGAAAGTTATAGCGGCGAGAATAGATTCCGAACTGCCGTTTATGGCGACTGAAAATATTCTTATGGCCGCTGTTAAGGCGGGCGGGAACAGACAGAAACTGCACGAGAAAATCAGGGTGCATTCTCAAGCGGCGGCGGCACAGGTTAAAAAATTCGGAAAGCCGAACGATTTAATCGAACGACTGAAAAACGATGCGGCTTTCGCAAAAGTTGATTTCAAAAAAGTTTTAAACGCAGGCAATTATGTCGGCAGAGCGCCGCAACAGGTCGATGAATTTATTAAAGAAGTCGTTTCCGGGGCATTGAAAAAATACCGTGGAAAACTCAATAAAAAAACGACACTGAAAGTATAAAAGAAAGACGTAAACTATGACCAAGCAAGAACTTGCGAAACGGATAAAAGAGACGGCATATCTTGAGGGAGACTTCACGCTTCGAAGCGGCAAGAAGAGCAAATACTATATGGATAAATATCTGTTCGAGACGCAGCCGGATATTTTAGAGGCTCTCGGCGCCGAATTCGCAAAGTACGTCAGCGGCGATGTTACGCTGATTGCGGGGGCCGAGCTTGGCGGTGTTGCGCTGGCGGCGGCAACGGCGATGCATACGGGCAAGAGATGGATAATCGTCCGCAACAGTAAAAAAGACTACGGCACGAGCAAGATGATTGAGGGGATATTAAATAAAAATGATGTCGTTCTGCTTGTCGAGGATATCGCAACAACCGGCGGACAGGTTCTTGAGGCGGCAAAGATAATTACCGAGGCTGGCGCAAAGATAAAAAAGATTGTTTCCGTGATTGACCGCAAACAAGGCGCGGGCGAAAATATCACAAAGGCAGGCTACGAATTCGAGAGCATTTTGACTAAAGACGATTTAGGAATAAAAGATTAACAATTCTTTTCGCCAAAAAAGATTTGTCCGCCTTCGGCAAAATAAGCCAATCGCTGTTTCTGCGTTTGATTTGAACGGTTGATTTTTCGCTGCCGATTGCAGCCGGAGAATTTGCGATTATCATATCGAGATTTTTATCTTTTAATTTTTTCTCGGCATTCTTTCTTAAATTTTTATCTTCAAGCGCGAAGCCAACTACAGTTTGATTTTTCTTTTTATTCTCCCCTGCCCATTTAAGAATATCAATAGTCGGTTTCAATTTCAGAACCAAATTTTTGCCGGATTTTTTCAATTTGGTTTTTGATTTTTTTGCAGGTGTATAATCGGATACGGCCGCGGCCATAATCAGGCAATTGCATTTCCCAAAATGCTCTTTTACTGCTTTAAACATTTGCGCGGCGGATTCGACATAAATAGTTTTGAGTTTTGAGTTTTTAGTTTTGAGTTTCCTGATTGTGGTTATAAGTGTAACTTTATGACCTGCTTTTACGGCGGCATCGGCGAGAGCGAAGCCCATTTTGCCGCTGCTTGCGTTGGTGATAAATCGAACGGGGTCGATGTATTCTTTTGTGCCCCCTGCTGTAATAAGGAAATGAATCCGATTAGATTTCATTTATTTTTTCGTTATTTGGCGGAGACGATTTATGATATCGGCGGGTTCGGACATTCTGCCGATGCCTTCGGTTCCACAGGCTAATCTGCCTTTTTCAGGGCCGATTGTTTCAAAGCCCATATTCTTTAACGTATCAATATTTTTGCCGACGACGGGATTAGTCCACATTTTTTCGTTCATCGCCGGTACAAAAAGAACCTTTTTCCGCCAGCAGGCACACAAAGTCGTACTCAAAAGGTCATCACAAATACCGTTGGCGGCCTTGGCAATGATGTTCGCGGTAGCCGGTGCAACAACGACAATATCAGCGATGTCGGTAAGATGAATATGGTCGATTTGAAAGCCGGTCGGAGTTTCCCACATACTCGTATAAACAGGACGGGCAGTTACGGCCTCGAAACTCTTTGGCAGAACGAATCTGCAGGCGTTTTCAGTCATAACAGTATCAACCAAAGCGCCGGCTGCGGTGAGTTTGCTTGCAAGGTCAACGGCTTTATAAACAGCGACGCCGCCGCTTACACCGAGCAGTACCTTCAAACCGCTGATTACAGAATCATTATGAGTCATTGCTTCGAATCCTATAATTTGGGGATATCGGCCTTTGGCGATTCCGGGGCATAATCGGCAGTAATTTTGTTCTGCAGAATTTCCTCGACGACTATTTCCATCATCGTTTTGCCTTCTGTGTTTTCGATAAGCGGCCTGGAGCCTTCGAGAAGTTCTGCCATTCTTTTCTGTATCAGGGCAGAGACCTTGAACGCGCCGCCGATTTTTTCGAAAATTTCCTTATTCTTCAGTTCATCTATCATACTTTATTCTCCGGTTCTTTTAATTATCTGTATAACTTCTTCCACCGCTTGTTCGAGATTATCGTTAATAACTATATGTTCATAATGCTGCCAGCCCGCGGCGATTTCAATGCCTGCGCCGGCAAGTCTTTTTTCGATGTCTTCTTCATCATCCCTGCCTCGTCCGTTTATACGGTTCTGAAGGTCTTTATGCTTCGGCGGCAATATAAAAACCAGTTCGGCTTCAGGATAAAGTTTTTTTACCTGAACGGCGCCCTGCACATCGATTTCGAGCAGCACAATTTTTCTCTGTTCGAGAGCCTCGACAAGTTTGTCTTTAGGCGTACCGTATAAATTCCCGAAGACTTCGGCATACTCGATGAGATTACCGGCCTTTATCTGTTTTTCGAACTCGTCTCTGCTGACAAAATAATAATCTTTTCCGTCCTGTTCGCCGGTTTTTTTCGCACGTGTCGTGGCTGATATGCTCAGGCAGACGTTATCGAGCCGTTTAAGAAGCTCGCCGCAGATAGTGCTTTTACCTACACCGCTGGGTCCGCTTATAACTATCACCTGCTGTTTGACAGGGTTGTTCTCAGGATTACTCAACGTTCTGCACCTGTTCCTTAATACGTTCAATGCAAGTTTTTATATCGACGACATCAGAACAAATTTTCGCATCGGAGGCTTTGCTCGCAATGGTGTTCGCTTCGCGCAACATTTCCTGAGCGATAAAATCGAGTTTCCTGCCGGCATATTCTTCCGACTGACAGTTCGTGAGAAATTGTTCGATATGCGAAATTAACCTGATAATTTCTTCGCTTATATCGCTTCTGTCGGCGAAAAGAGCCACTTCCCTTGCAAGAGTCGCGCTGTCAAGCTCAAGACGTGCACTGGCAAGGAGGTCCTTTACGCGTGTGGCGAGTCTTTCCTGATATTCGCCAATAACCACTTTACTGCGAGATTTAATATCAGCAAGAAGCCCTGTAATTCTATCGCACTGCTGCTTAAGGTCGTCGGCAAGAGATTGGCCTTCCTGTGCCCGCATTTTTTTGAGCTGCTCAACGGCCTGAGCGGTTACATCGAGGACGGCTTTTCGAACCGTCTGAGCCTTTTCGTTTTCCGGCTCCTGCGGCCTAACGACGCCGGGCAGCAGAAGCAAATCGGCAAGATTAATACTGCACTGCGTATCGCCGCCGCATTTTACGGAGTTTAATTTTTCCACATAACCGTTCAGAGCGGCCGAGTCGATGTCGAACATCGGTTCACCGCTGACGTTTTTATAGCGAAGCTGATAATTGGCCGCGCCGCGATAGATATTCTGTCTTAAAAGCTTTTCAATATCATGCTCGAGAAACGTAGCGGCATCGGGCAGACGGATAGACGGCTTAAAATAACGGTTATTGACCGTTTTTATCTCGACCGCATAGCTTATGCCGTCAATGTCCCGGCATATACGAGCAAATCCTGTCATACTGTTTAGCATATATTTACCCTTATATTCAGTTTGCCGGAGTGTTCGGCTGCGCTTCGAGCGGTATTTGCTGTTCGGCCATAGGTGTTTCGGGCTGAGCCGAAGGTGCGGCAGGCGCCGAAGGAACCGGCCTGCTCTGGAGATATTCACTTGCCTTCGGCTTGAACCACTTTGCTGCGACGACACTCAGCACAAGCCAAACCGCTACAAGAGAAATAGTAACCCATGTAAGAAAGTCTCCGGTCTTTGTTCCGAGCAGAGAATTGCCGATACCGCCGAAAGCGCTGCCGAGTCCGCCGCCCCGTCCTTTCTGTATCAGAACGAGAAGCACTAAAACTACTCCTATAACCGCCCAGATACCGACAACAACTTTCATTACGAACGGCACTGCCGCCAATGCAAAATCTATCATTTTATTATCCCTGAAAAATTAAATTCATTATTTTAACGGTTTTTATTTTTTTGTCTCTGCGGCGGCTTTAACCATCGCGGAAAAATCATCGGCCTTAAGGCTTGCGCCGCCTACCAGCAGGCCGTCAATATCCGGCTGAGACATCAGTTCAGCGGCGTTGTCGGGTTTTGCCGAGCCGCCGTACTGAATCCTTATCTGAGCGGCAAAGTCCTTATTATACGTCGAAGCGATAAGCTGTCTAATCATTAAATGAACTTCCTGCGCCTGGGCAGGTGTGGCGTTGACGCCTGTTCCGATTGCCCAGACAGGCTCATAAGCGATAGTAACGGCTTTTGCCTTTTCGACGGTTATGCCGGCCATACCCTTTTGGATTTGCTCTTTAACGACCTGTTCGGTTTTTTCGGTTTTTCTTTCTTCGAGAAGCTCGCCGACACAGAATATCGGAAGTAAGCCCGCCTCGATAGCGGCGATGAGTTTTTTGTTAATCAGTTCATCGGTTTCTTTTATAACGTGCCTTCTTTCTGAATGGCCGATGAGGACATTTTTACAGCCGATGTCATTTAACATCTGGCAGCTTATTTCGCCGGTGAAGGCTCCTTTGGCCTCGAAATAAACATCCTGAGCGCCGAGACCGATATTCGATGAGCCGAGAGCCTGTTTTACCGCCGCAAGATATACGAAAGGCGGACAGACAGAAACATCGACCTTATCAAGTATGCCGGCGCAGTTTTGGGCTACGCTTTTAGCAAGTTCGACGGCGCTTTTGCCGTCGGTATTCATTTTCCAGTTTCCGCCTATGAACGGTTTTCTCATCATTCTGTTCTCCGAAAATTATTCGAGTAATGTGTCGGTTTTAGGATAGCTCCCGAGTACGGAAAGCTGCAAACAATGCTGCTTTACTTCGTCGAGACAATCTATGATTTTCTGGTCATTACGGTGTCCCTGACAATCGACGAAGAAATAATACTCCCACTGTCTTTTCTTGCTCGGGCGGGATTCGATATTGGTAAGATTGACCTGTCTTTTCTTGAAGACGTCGAGCACATCGGCAAGCGCACCTGCCTTGTGAGCGGTACTGAACAAGAGCGAGGTTTTATCGTCGCCGCTGGGGCGGGCATCTTCCTTACTAATGATTAAGAAGCGGGTTACGTTATTCGCTATATCTTCGATATTCTCGCAGATTACCTTTAGTCCGTAAAGCTCTGCGGCAATGTCGGAACCGATAGCGGCGGCGTATTCTTCTTCGGCGGCCATTTGCGCCGCTTTTGCCGTCGAGGCAACGGAGAACGTATTGGCCTCTTTGAAAGTTGCGCTCAGCCATTGACGGCACTGTGCGAAGACTTCCGGCTTGGAATAAACCTTCTTTACTTCTTCGAGTTTGCAGTTGGCAAGCAGGTTATGATGAATCGGCATAAAGACTTCCGCGCGGATAAGCACATTCGTATCGATGAAGGCGTCGAGCGTCTCGACCACCTCGCCGCCGGAAGAATTTTCGATTGGAACAACGCCCAAATCGCAATGTCCCCGGCCGACCTCTTCGAATATTCCGCGGATGTCCAGCACGGGTTCGTATTCGACGCTCTGTCCGAACTTGCGAATCGCAGCGGTATGTGTAAAACTGCCCTGCGGGCCGAGATATGAAATCCTCAACGGCCTTTCGAGAAAGAACGAACCGCTCATCATCTCCCGCCAAACGGCGTGGAGGGTTTTGTCGGGCAAAGGGCCTTTATTCAGCTCAGCGATGCGCTGAAGGACCTTTTTTTCGCGGTCGGGAGCGTAAACGGGGCCGTCGGCCTTGAGCTTGCCGATTTCTATAACTACTTGCGCACGCTGATTTAACAGCTCAACGAGCTTCGAGTCAATTTGGTCTATCTGTTTGCGCAAGTCCTCAAGATTCATAGAAATACAACCAAACTCCCTAAAACCCGTAGTATTTACCACAATCGGTTCTTATAGTCAAACCAAATTGGTATCATTTAATTGGGTCTAATTAAGTACCTATCTCCTCTTGAATTTCGTATTTTTGCATTTTTGCAACTTACATCAGATTTTTTACGGTGTATTGGGAAAGGGTTTGTCTGTAATCATCGGTAATCTGATTTATGACGGCAGATTGCTCGCCGGGGGCGATGAACGAGGCATTTTTTACCGCATCGTAAATATCAGACAGCTTTACATTTTCAGCCATAGTCGCCGGTGCGAAACCGGCAGCCGGGTCGGTCGTCTTTAAAAGCAGACCCGCCTTTACGAGATGCTCCAAAACCTTTTGGGTAAAATCGGGGGGCAAATTCAACTGGCTGCAAATAAGCTCGGCAGGAACAGGGGCATTTTTCTTTTCAAAGGCGGTACAGATAAACTTCATAATACCCATTACCTGCAAATCGGTGGCGAGGAAATAATCCTGCCGGAGTTTGGAAGCGGCCTTTTCAGCCTCCTCGATAGTCTTCAAATTCTGAGTCGTGAAAGTGAGCTGCAGGCCGAAAAGGACGATGAGCCAGTTAATATAAATCCACAAAACGCCGAGCGGGATAAGGCCGAGCACGCCATAAACCCTGCTGTACGGAATGAGTTTGACCATATAAAGGCCGAATGCCCATTTTGCGATGAGCCAGGCCAGCGAAGCGATAATCGCACCCCATGCGGCGGCTTTGTAGCCGACTTTGGCATTGGGCATAAGAATATAGAGAGCAAACAGGCCGATAAAGGTTATTACGAACGGCACAGCGGGACCAACGTAAGCAATGACGCTTTTGCTGAGGTTTCCGGCGATGCTGTAACTGGTATTGACATAAACAGCGACGCCGAAGAGAAGCGGGCCAAGCGTAAGAAAAGTCCAGTAATTTGTTATCCGCCTGATAAGATTTCGGCCTCGGCTGACGCCCCAGATGGCATTAAACGAATTTTCGATGGTAACGAGCAGCGCGATTGCGGCCCAGATAATAATCGCACAGCTAATAACGGTGATAGAGCCTTTGTTGAGATTGTCGTAGAAGCCGGTTGTGAATTCGTCGATTTTCTGGGCGAGGGAGACTTTTTCGGTAGAAATATTAGGGTCCGCCGGATACTGCACATTTTTGATGAAAGTCTGCTCATAGATAAAGTCTCTAAGTCTTGCGCCAACGTCTTCGAAAGTGCCGAGGGAATGAAAAATCAGGAGCATTACGATAGCAAGGGGCACGATGCCGAAAATGGTATTATAAGAAAGGACGGCGGCCTGCTGGCCGGCGTGGTTTTTGCGCAAAAGTTTTACGCACTGGGGCCAAAGTCTGATTTGAAAAATCAGAAAACGCGTAAATTTACCCAGCTCGCCTGTCGGAATTGAGAGTATTTTCTCAAACATAATTTATTTCCTTATTTGAATATTTTTTCGAGGCCTCTTTTTATCTGCTGTTCGAGCTCCTGCTGGAGCTGCTGTTCGAGCAGTTTGCTCATATCGATTTCCGGTTTGTCAACTGTGCCTTTTAGAGGCAGCCTGACTCTCTGGCCGCTGCGTGTCCAGGGAAGCGTAACGGTCATCTGCATAGATTTATCGAGACCGATTTGGCCGCTGAAATTGATGCTTTTGTCGTCGATGTTCATCTGCATATCATCATACCTGAGAATTCCATCGGCCAGTACGAACCTGCAGGGCAGAACGGCAATATTTGCATCGGGCGAGACACCGGCAAGCTGAACAATCTGACCAAGAAGCGACGAACCGCCGAGACGCATATCGTCGATGGAAAAGGTGCCGGTTACTTCGATGGCATTTTTGTAGCCGGTCTGGAGCGGAAAAGCGATTTTCTCGCTGTCGAAACTCAGGATGCCTGAAATATCGGAGGCATCGGCAAAGAGCGGATTTACATATCGAAGCAGTGCATCTGTAGTTTGGCGGGTGATTTGAATCTTGTCGAATATTTTTACCGGGCCGGGAGTTCTGATTATCGCAGGCTTTTCCTTAAAATCGGCAGAGGCTGCAAAACTGAGCATACCTTTGTTGACAGTGCTTGAAAACGGCGCGATTGTCATCATACCCTTGTCGATGTTCACATTAAATTCGCTTTTGCCGATATTCAGGCCCACATACTCGGCGGTGTCGAAGCCGAAAGATGTTTTTGTGCTGAGATTTGACGTAAAAAGAGCCGAGTTTTGTTTGGGATAGGTTGTTACAAACGATATCGAATCGCTTCTTTTGCCTGTTGCGGAAAAACCGCTCGGTAGAAACGGCGAAATAAGCGAGCTTGCCGCGGCAAGGTCGTAATCGGCCTTGAGCGAGCCTTCGGTTTTTATGTTCCGGCCGAGCTCGGCGTTTGAGAGTTTGCCGGACAGTTTTATTTGCGGACTTACGAGCTGAAGTTTTTCGATGGTGTAAATTTTTTCGGCGGTGTCGAACCTGCCGCTGAAAGCGATGTTCATATATTCCTGAGAAAAAGGCTGCCTGTCGGGATAGGCAAGGTTGAAATTTTTTACGGTTATCTGTTTTACAATCGCATCGATAATATTTTCTTTAATATTCAGTGCGACATCGCCCTGCGCGAAGCCTGCAAGCTGCATTTTCGGGTTGAGTTTCCCGAAAGTTCGCAAATACGGCAGAGCTTTAGCAATCTCGATAGCCATATCGGCGTTTATCTGCACCTGACTGACGGTATCGGAGCCGAGAGGAATTCGAGAATCCCTCAGGTTCAGCCTGCCCGGCGAGGCGGTAATGTCTGCGGATTTGACGTAGAGCTGTTTCTTTTCGAAATCGGAAGTAAAATCGTATTTTATATTCGCGGCCGGCTCGGAGATTTCGCCGCCGTCGGGCATTTTTACTAAAACATTGCTTAACGCCCCGCTGCCCGCGCTGCTGAGTATGCCTTTTACAAAAGAGCCTCGGCCCGTAAGATTGGCATCGCCGATGAGGAGCGGTTTTATCTCGATAAACTGTCCGACGTCGCTTTGCATTTTGGCAAGGTCGAGACGGGCTGTGTAATTCATATTGTCCGTTGTGCCGCTGAGGTTTGCTTTTACGAAAGACGAATCGACGGCAAGTTTTTCAACGGTTATCTTGTCTTTCTGCGAAATGATTTTGGCGTCAACTTCGACGGGCTTGGAAAGGATAATCCGTTTTATGGGGAATTTTCCTTCGAGCGCCCAGAGCTTGATTTTGCCGGTGAGCGTTCTTTTGCCGTCCTGCGCTTCGGTATTGATATTGCCGCTCAGCCTGCCGTAGTTTATGTCGAAATCCTCTTTGAATCCCGCTATTGTTTTCACCTGCTTGAATGTTTTAGCAACATCACAGTCAAATATAGCGTGCAGATTATCGGTAGAATCCGGTTTTAGAAAATCCTCGAAGCTGCGCATTGTTTTCGGAATAGTTCCCTCGACATCGGCGAACAAGCCGTCGGCTTCGACTTTAAGCCGAGCGATATTTATCGCTTTGTCAGTCGTATTAAGTTTTATATCGGCCTGGAGTTTTGAGGTCTGGATTCTGTCGCCTTTTAGAAAATCTCCTCCGACGTCAAGGGCATCAGCTTTTACTTTACCCTGAAGATTTTCAAACAATCCTTTCTGGAGTTTCGCTTCGACGGTTGCGTCGAACCTGCCTTTGGCGATGGCATTAACATCGAGGGCGGCAAACAGCGAGCCGAGCGTTGAAAGGTCGAGGTCGTTGACTTCAAGCATAATCCGGCCGCTCGTTCCCGCGAGCGACCAGCCCTTTTTGGCAGTCTTTATATCGCCGGACGCCTTGATTTGCGATTCTTCATCGGCTGATGCAACCGTCATTGAGACATCGAAATCGCTTTTGCTGCCGAGCGGTTTTATCGCAAGTTTGCTGTTTATGTCCCGAAGTTCGAGTATTTGCGCAACATCGTTGGCGTCGGCGGCAATAAATTTGAAATTACCCTCGTTTATAGTCAAATTTATCCGCTCGACAGCCAGTACAGCGGCGGCAGGCGACGGCTGCATTTGCGACTGCGATGGTTTCAGTTCAGGTGCCTGAGTTTTTCTCCTTGCACAGCGGCCGGTAGTGTCTATTGAGACTGTCGGCTGGTCTATAACGGCTTTGTTAATCGCCAGTTTTCCCGTCAGAAGCGAAAAATATCGCGGCCAAGCGGCAATCTGCCTTGCGGTAATCTTCGTACAGCCCGTGTCGTTGGTAAAATCGAATTTCTGCACCTTTACGCCGTCAAACCAGCCCATCGAGAAAGCGTCAACTTTTACTTTTCCGTCAATCGCACTGTTGACTTTGCCAAGAATCAGATTTTTTCCGCTGTCGGAAGACAGATAAACCGGCACGGCAAAGAACAATATCAGCAAAATCAGAACAAGCAGCAGCGATGCCCATAGAACAACATTTTTTATGGAGACTTTACGGCCGGTCTCTTTTTGAGCATTATTTTCGGTCTGCATTTGCAACCCCTCACAAAAGAAATTAAAAACAGGAAACTAAAAAACCAAAACTGATATGTCAGCTTTCCATAACTTCATCTGTTTTGGCCTTTACAGCCTTGTCGATTCCGTCTGTATATTGTCTGGTAAGGTCGTCAATTTCTTTCTTGCCGTGGTCGCGGTCGTCTTCGGTAAGAGTTTTCGCTTTTTGGGCGTCGTCGAGTTTTTTGTTCGCGTCTCTCCTGATATTACGGATGCTGACCTTCGCCTGTTCGCCAAGCTGCTTGACCTGCGAGGCGAGCTGGGTTCTTCTTTCTCCGGACAGCGGCGGGACGCTGAGCCTGATAATTTTGCCGTCCGACATCGGAGCGATGGAAAGGTCGCTGCTTTTAATCGCTTTTTCGATATCCTTTATGGATGCGGGGTCGAACGGTTTGATGACGAGCATATTCGACTCAGGTATGGAAATAGTCGCAAGCTGCTTGAGCGGGGTCGGAGAGCCGTAATAATCGACTTTTAGATTTTCGACAAGACCTGTGGACGCCCTGCCTGTTCTGACCGTTCTGAATTCGCTGTGGAGAAACTCGAACGCTTTTTCCATAAGCTGTTTGTGCTCGCTTACAATTTTTTGTGTCGGCATAACCTGCTCCTGTCAAAATTAAGAGATAATCGTACCGATTTTTTCGCCGAGAAGAGCCTTTGTGATATTGCCCTTCTGAAAGATGTTCAGCACAATAACCGGAATTTTGTTTTCACTGCATAAACTTACCGCGGAATGGTCCATAACCCGCAGGTTTTTGTTCAGCAAATCCTGATATTCAAGTTTATCGAAAAGCTTTGCTTTCGGATTCTTAATCGGGTCGGCGTCATAAACGCCGTCAACTTTCGTCGCCTTGATAAGCACATCGACGTCAAGCTCGGAAGCGCGAAGTGCTGCACAGGTATCAGTGGAAAAGAACGGATTTCCCGTTCCGCCGGCGAGGATAGTAACCCTGCCCTGTTCGAGATGTCTTAACGCCCTTCTTCGAATAAACGGCTCGCAAATGGCCGAAACTTCTATCGCGCTCAAAACCCGTGTCGGCTGACCCATTTTTTCGAGCGTTTCCTGCAAGGCGCAGGCGTTGATGACCGTAGCTAACATTCCCATATAATCGGCGGTATGACGGGGGATATGGCTTGATTTACTGAAAGTTTCGCCGCGGAGAAAATTGCCCGCTCCCACGACAACGGCGATTTGAGTGCCGAGCTTCTGGATTTGCTGAATTCTTTCGGCAATCGAGGCGAGAGATTCACCTTCAATACCGAATCCGCCGCTTTTACAAAAGCTTTCGCCGCTGATTTTCAGCAGGACACGTTTGTATTTCAATTCGCCCATCCGTGTGTTCCTGTCTTTTAACGGAGCTTATTATATTATCCGATTGCGAATCGTACAAATCTTTTTATTTTAGCTGTTCCGCCGGCCGCTTTGGCGGCGTCGGCAAGTACTTTCTCGACAGAGACTTTCTCGTCCTTTACGAAACCCTGGGACAACAGACAATTTTCAGCAAAAAATTTGTTCATCTTGCCGTCAACAATTTTGCCGATGATATTGGCGGGTTTGTCCTTTGCCTGTTCGGCGGCAATCGCTCTTTCGCGTTCGATTACATCGGCGGCAATGCCGGACTTATCCAGCGAAAGCGGATTAACGGCGGCAATGTGCATCGCGATGTCTTTCGCGATTGTTTTGAACTGTTCATTGTCGGCAACGGCCTGCGTGCTCGTTTCGTATTCGACCATAACACCGATTTTACCGTTGAAGTGGACATAAACGGCGATACTTCCGGCGCTTTCGAGTTTAAATTTCGCGAAATTTCCGACTTCGGTTTTTTCGCCGGTCTTGCTGACACATTCGGTTAAACAATCGGAGAATTTCTTTCCGTCTTTTTCGGTACCGAGCAGATTTTCAACGCCATCGGCCGCTTTGCAGGCAAGCAGATAACCGCCCATTACATCGGCAGCGGCGACAAAGGCATCGGTCTTGGCAACAAAATCGGTCTCACAGCAGAGCGTTGCGAGCGCGGCCTCTTTGCCGTCGGGACTTGAAACGCATATTACCTTACCTTCGGAGGCCTGCTTGTCCGCCCTTTTGGCGAGAGTCGCAAGTCCTTTTTTACGCAGAGCAGTCATCGCCTCTTCGAGATTTCCATTGTTTTCCTCAAGGGCTTTTTTGCAGTCCATCATTCCCTGACCGCTCATTTTTCTCAATTTTACAACTAATGCAGCATCTATTTCTGCCATTTTAGACAATCTCCTGAATATTAAATTTTAGTATTTACACAAAGGCCGTACTTTTTACCGCGGTACGGTCTTTTTCGCAGCGTCTAAACTTATGCAGATTGGCCTGTCGTCGGGGTCTGTGCGGGTTCTTTTTCCGCTTCTGCAGCGATTTCAGCATCTGAGGCCCTTGCAAGAGAACGTCTGCGGACGCGTGGTTTTCGGCCTTCTTCGTCCTTGGCCGATGCCTTGTACATAGTTTTGCCCTCGGCAACCGCCAAAGCAAGCTCGCCGAAAATAATATCTATCGCCTTAACCGAATCGTCATTGCCCGGTATCGGAATATCGACCAAATCCGGATTCGAGTCGGTATCAATAATGCCGATTGTCGGAACTCCCATTTTTTTAGCTTCACGAAGAGCAAGAATTTCTCTTCTTGCATCAGCAACCACAATGACTCCCGGTATCTGGCTCATTTTGCGAACGCCCTCAAGATTCGATTTGACCTTGCGAAGCTCGCGTTTGAGCGTAGAAGCGCGTTTTTTGCTTTCAGATTCGATTGAGCCGTCCAGCGCCATAGCTTCAAGCTCGTCAAGCCTCTGAATTCTCGAGTGTATAGTCCTGAAATTCGTGAGTGTTCCGCCCAGCCAGCGTGTGGTAATATAATGCATTCCGGTCGCCTCGGCGGCGGACCTGGCGGCCTTTTTCGCCTGCCGCTTGGTGCCGACAAATACGACGTCTTTGCCGCTTGTCACAATATCGCTCAAAAGCTTTTTGGCAAGAATAATGCCTTTAAGCGTTTCACGGACGTTAATAATATGAACCATACCCCTGCGGGAATAAACATACGGTTTCATTTTGGGATTCCACCGACTGACAGTATGACCGAAATGCACACCGGCAGTAATCAGATTACGAGCCAAATCAGCCACTAAATATGACCTCCAAAATATTAATTCTTTCTATTGTTATTGACGCAAAACTAGAGAACAGAGCACTTTACTTGAGAGAGGCCATACTGTCAAGTTTTTTTGTCCGGTTTAATATAAGACCTAAAAACTCTTGTTTGCTTGTTTTTTATATCATTTTTCTATTGAATATAAATAATGCCTGAAATAGAATATAATTACTGTCTATATAACAGGTTATATAATAGGAAACGGACTGAAAAATGGCCGCTAATTCGGAAACTGAACGTGACCCGCTGGTAAGCCTCGCCTCTGCCGACAGTTCTGCTTTTCTGCTCCTGTACGACATATATTACGAGAAAATATTTAGTCTATGTCTTGCTCGCCTGCACTCCAAACAGATTACCGAAGATATGACCAGCGTAGTTTTCGTCCAGGCGGCCCGAAATATCAGACGTTTTCGGGGTAAAACAAGGACGGATTTCATCGATTGGCTTGCTGCCATCGCTACAGACCAAATAAATCGCAGCTTAAAAGACAAAGAATTCGCGGAACTTGTAAATAAACTGACTATCGATTCAGCTATAACGCCCGATGCCGGCCATAAAGACAAACTTCGCGCAAAGATACTTGCCGCGTTCGACTCGGCCGACAAAAATATCAGCAGGATATTTTTGTATTCTGTAATTGCCGTGGTGATTCTGATTATAGCCGGTATTCTTCTACGACCCGCCAAATCCCCTGTCCAACAGCCTGTCGCACAGAAGCATCTGAAAAAAACAACCGCTGTTTCTCCGGCTCCGATAATCGAAATAAGATCGTCGCGGGAAAGTCCGAAGTCACGGCTCGAAATAATAGAACAGCTTGCCGATGAAGAAAATATCGATGAGCTTTTGAAGATACTCAGGCAAGGCGACGCTGCGTCGCGACTGCTGGCGGCAAAATACCTTGCGGAGCTTACGGACTCCAACGCCGCTGAAATTTTGAGACTCGGCGCTCTGCCGGAACAGATGGATGAAACAAACACTATCGGCGGGGTTGTAAAAAATCAGGAACTCGAACCGATACAAGGCGCGGAAGTAAAAGTGCTCGCAGATACCGAAACTGCGCGTAATCAGCTTGTCGGAGTGTTTAAAACGGACGTAAACGGCCTTTGGCGATGCGAAAGTTTTCCGAAAAACGCGGCCGGAGCGTCTATAACGGCGGTGCATCCGGATTATCTTCCGATGGAAATTTATCAGCAGGCCGCAATCAAGCAGCTAAAAAACTTTTCATTCGAGACCATTCTCGAAAGCGGCGTTACGGTTGTCGGCAGAGCAATCGACCAACAGCAAAATCCTCTGCAGGCAACGATAATCAAGGGGCCTTTTGAAAGCGGCGACGAGAATGTCCAAACCTGCGACGCGGACGGCTGGTTCCGTTTCGATAATGTTACGCCGGGCGTCGAAGTCTTTACCGCACAGTATTCCGGATTCAGGCCGCAGGTGCTGCCGGTCGAAATTAAAACGGATATGCCGCCTGTTATTTTTACTCTCGAAACGGGAAGTATCATTCGCGGAATCGTCGTTAATACCGACAATTTTCCTTTGGAAAACGCTGCTGTTAAAGTTTCATCCTGGCAGGGAGTCAGGTCTTTAAACTTCGAAACAAAAACAGATATGAACGGATACTTCGAGTGGCTGGACGCTCCGGAAGACGAGGTTTTGTTCGATATACAAGCTGAAGGCTATATGAGTGTCCAAAAATTTCCAATGAAAAGCAGAGACGATGATTATGTAATTACGCTTTCACTCCCGTCCACAATCGGCGGCAGTGTGACCAGCAGCGAATCGGATATACCGGTAGAAAGTTTTAAGATAACCGTCGGCTATTACTTCGATGAGGCCAATGTCTCCTGGCAGGAATCAAACTCATCGACATTTGCCGAACTTAACTATCAACTGATAATAACCGAGCCCGTTGATTTCCAGTTAAAGGTAGAAGCAGATGGGTTCGAGCCTGCCGAATCGCCGGTTTTCTACCACGAGCAGGATATTTTCTACTATGATTTCGTTCTTGAGCCGATAAAACCACTGCCCTGACAAGATTTTTCTTCATAACATCCTATTTAGGTGTAAAAATGTCGCAAATCAGCTTTTACGGCATTAAAAAATATAAATATGATGCAATATCCCAAACCCCCTAAACGTCTATATTAGTGAAAAAACGAGAAATGGCCTCTCCAGATACAGTTAAAGACATTGTTTTACTCGCCCGCAGAGGCGATAAACAGGCTTTTTCACAACTGGTTGATATTTACTCAAGTCCTTTTTACGGCTACTTTTATAGACTGACAGGCAACAGGGACGAGGCAAACGAACTTCTCGGTGAGCTCTTTTTAAAATTGGTTGGAAAAATCGGTTCCTGCCGGCCTGAAACCTTCGAGGCCTGGCTCTTTAAAATAGCTTCGAATCTGTTTACCGATTACTTGCGAACCAAAAAACGGCGGCAAAAAATGCTTTCGCATATCGAAGAACAGGTACAGCAAGAGGCACAAATGTCCGAAAAGGACGATTTTTTGGCCGATAAGCTGGCAAGGCAGTTGTGGAAGCTCGAGCCTGAAACAGCCGAAATTATCGTTATGCGTTATTATTCGCAGCTCAGTTTCGAAGAATTGGCTCAAATGCGAAAAGAACCTATCGGCACTGTGCTTTCAAAAGTGCACCGCGGCCTTAAAAAGCTGCGGCAGTTAATGGAAGATTCAGATGACTGAAAATAAAAAAGAAAATATCGACAATTTATTATCGCGATTCTATCGGGCCGACGAACTCGAACAGATAAAAATCGACCTGACGGAAGGAGATAATCTGTTTGGAAAATATCCTGCGCCGCAGGTTTCGCAGGAAGTTATCGACGACATAAAACTAAAAATCGGAAAAAAACAAAGGCGAGCTTCTTTTTCATCTGTTCTCGTTAAAACGGCGGCTGCGGCGGCTATTGTTATTATCGGCGCCGTAATTCTAACGCAAAATATAGAGCAAAGACCTGTAAGCTATACACAAAACGGCTATCAGGCGGCTCTGGCAAAAGTTGATAATAATATAGCCTCACTCGAAAAGGAGATTGCGCTTCTCAGGGACGAGCTTATCGCTATTCGCCTTAACGAAGATAACGGCACAAATGGACGGCTCGCCGAGGCGATTAATAATGTTGACGCTGAAATAATAGAAACTGAAAGTTTATTTTGGAAAGGATAGAAAAAATGAAAACGTCTGTAAAAATAATGCTGTTGTCTTTGCCTGTTTTTCTTCTTGCAGTTTACACGGTACAGGCTCAAGAAGCAGAATCTGATACTCCGCCCGGAATAAGAATAGAACCTGCGGGCGAAGCGGACAGGCAAACAGAAATGCGAGGCGATGACTACTTTGAAAACCTTCTCGAAAAAATCAGGCAGGACGAGCCGGAGGAAGCCGCAAGGCTCGAAAAACTCCGCGATGAAGACCCAAGAACCTTTCGCAGGGAAATGCGAAACGTTATGCGGAAGCAAAGACCGTCGATAGATTCTCGCCGAGGGGCGGATATGGAAAGCGATACGGAAGGACATATTGGAATGATGAATCGGGAGAAAGTGCGCGAGCGTATGCAGGCAAGGGAAAATGAGCTCATCTCCTGGCTCGAAAAGAACGAACCGGCAAAGGCAAAGGAACTGGCTGCCCTGAAGACATCGGACCCGCCGGCCTATAGAAGAAGAATGATGTTCGAGGTGAGAACTTATCGGCAAATTCTCGAAGCCGAGCAAAGCAATCCGGCTCTGGGCGAAGTGCTCAAACAGGATATTACGCTGAGACAGAAACGCAATGAGCTGCTCGAAAAAATCAAAGGCACAACCAATGAAAAACAAAAAGCATCGCTAACAAAACAGCTCGAAGAGGTAATCGGCCAAAGATTCGATTTGATTGTTCAGAAAAAACAGCTCAAGTACGAAGAACTTCAAAAAAGACTTGAAGATTTGCAGCAAATAGTGAACAAGAGTCAGGCCGAACTCGAAACGCTGAAAAGCAAGAAAGCAGAGCAAACAGAAAAACACCTTGAGGAACTGCTGATCCAGTCTGAAAAAATCGACTGGGATTAAAAACTCTTAATACGGTTATTCAAAAAGCCCCTTCGCTCGAAGGGGCTTTTTTTATAGTCTGCTTTTCATCTGTTCGAGTTTTGTCGCTTCTTCGAGGGTCTTTTTTTCTTTTCTCGTCAGGCTGCCGATGCCCTGCTCGTTGACCTTGGCCAGAATTCTGTCCACTTCCTTTTGAAGCTGCCTGTAAGCCTCGAACTTTTTGTTCCAGTCGTCAGCGCCCGGAGAAGTTCTGCTCCTGTTTTTCCATTTGGGCCAAAGATAAACATATCCTGCCCCTGCCACCATTCCGGCAAGATGTGCCACATCGCCTCCGGCGTTTGCCGAGCCGATAAATATATTTATAACATAAAGGGCCGTCAGGATTAACGCTGCCCGGCGAATAGGCATCGGAAATATAAAAAGAACCACAATAAACTGCGGGAAAAGAATCGCACAGGCGGCAAGCATTCCGAGAATAGCGCCGGAAGCACCGATAAGGATTCCCCGACTGACTATGCCGGCGCCTGCGAGAAGAAGATAAAATACGCCGCCCGCTACGCCGCAGAGAAGATAAAAAATAAGGAACTTTTTGCCGTGCCAGAACCGCTCGAGCGTCGGCCCAAGAAAATAAAGACCGAGCATATTCAGAATAATGTGCCAGGCACCCGTCGGGTCGTGCAGAAATTGATAACTAATCAATCGCCAGGGCTGAAGCGAAGTGAAAACGCTGGTCGAATCAACACTGAACCATTCGTAAATAAGCAATCCCAAAGGTGTTACGATAATACACAGCAGAAATACGCTGATATTTATGATTAAAAGACGCTTAACCATCGGCGTCAGTTGCGGAAATCTGAAATGCATCTGCGGCTGGCTCTGCCGGTCTTCGTAATCCGGCCGGTAATAGTCTCTGTCGTAAACGCTCATATATTATCCAAAAATTATTGTCTTATTGTCTTTTCTCCTATAATATCGGAAAAACCTTAGTGTTTTCAATTAGAAAACTTCAAATGACCGATTTTGATTTCATTAAAAAAGAGCTTGCCGAGCTTGAACGAACAGATTTGCTCAGAGTTCCGGTCTGTATCGACTCTGCCTGCGATACGGTAATACGCATCGCAAACGCCGAAAAAACGCTGTTTTGCAGCAACAATTACCTTAATCTCGCCGGAAATCCTCGGATTATCGCCGCCGCCAAAGAAGCAATGGACAAATTCGGTTACGGCTCGGCTGCGTCGAGACTCATAAGCGGCACAATAAAACCGCATATCGAACTTGAAAACGCACTTGCCGAAATGTTTAATAAAGAGGCCGCCATTGTTTTTCCTTCGGGCTATATGACAAACCTCGCTGTTTTGCAGACGATTCCGCAAAAAGGCGATTTAATTTTGCTCGATAAGCTCGACCACGCCTCGATTATCGATGCGGCCAAAGCGAGCGACGCGGAATTTAGAACGTATCATAGAACACAATCCGACAGGCTCGAAAAATTCCTCGCATCGAACGAATTCAACCGCAAATTTATCGTTAGCGAAAGCGTTTTTTCGATGGACGGTGATTTCGCGGATTTGAAAAAACTTGTCGAGCTGAAGAAAAAATATAATGCGTATTTAATCATCGACGAGGCGCACGCTTTCGGCTGTATGGGCAAAAACGGAGCAGGGCTTGCCGAAGAACTTGGCCTGCTGAACGAAATTGATATTGTTATCGCGACATTGAGTAAATCGGCGGGATGCAGCGGCGGGTTTGCCGCAGGCGCTCAATGCGTAATCGATTATCTTATCAATAAGGCAAGGCCGTTCATTTATACAACCGCGCCTTCGGTCGCTAATTCGGCCGCCGGACTCTGCGCGGTTGAAATAATCAAAAACGCACAGGGCAAGAGAAAAAGATTAAAAGAAAATTCCGATTATCTCAGAGAGAAACTTAAAACCCTCGGCCTCGATACCGGCACAAGCACAAGCCATATCATTCCCGTTATCATCGGCGATAATAAAAAGACACTGGAGATTTCCAAAAAACTTTTCGAGAAGGGATTTTTTGTTGTCGCGATTCGTCCGCCTACAGTTGCGCCCGGCACTTCGAGATTGAGAATTTCAGTTCAATCCGACCACACAAAAGAGCAAATCGACGGTTTGGCTGACGCTTTAAGACAACTGGTCAACTGATAACTTGTCCGGCTTCATTCTGCCGAAAATCCAGATGAGCAAAAATCCGCCGATTACCATCGCGATACTCAGATTTTGCGAAATTGTAAGGCCGTTGGCCTGATATGGATTGTCGTCGCGTATAAATTCGATAAAGAACCGCATAAATCCGTAAACTATAAACATCAGCGCAAATGTAACGCCGGGCCTGAAAAACGCCGAGGTTGTTTTCTGTTTTTTCTGCTGTTCAATACCGTTTTTGCGATGAAGATAAAGCAGAATACAGCCCGCAAGGGCCGAGAGCGATTCGTAAAGCTGCGTCGGACAAACTTTAAGAGCACTATATTTGCCGGCGGTTACTTCGGATTTCTCCTGCTCGGTTAATCTGCCGAAAGGTTTTAAATAATAATCGTACTTGTCCGATTCGGGGGCGGCGACCCATTCGTTCGCGTCATTTATATAACCGAAAAATTCCGCCGGCAGTTCGATATAAGGCTCTTCTCTGTTTCTTGCTTTGTCCGGCCGAACCTGACCCTGATACGACAAAGAGCCGTAAGGAAATCGAATCGAAACGAACGCACACGTCGGCCTGCCATAGCAGCAGCCGTTTAAAAGACAACCGATTCTGCCGAAGACAAGAGCCAGCAATAAACCGATTGCAAGGATATCGAGATACCGCCGGACAGGCAGTTTCTGACTCCAAAGATACAGCGCAATTACCGCAATCGCAAAGAATACGCCGCCAAGCAGCTCGAGGCCGCCCTTCCAGACTGCGAAGAATTCGATTAATCCTTTGCCGCTGAACTGCTGCCAGTAGTGAACAACGTAAAAAATTCTCGCCCCGACAATGCCTGCGATAAGCGAATACAGCGCCGCTGTGGTTATATGCTCGGTGTTTTCCTGACCTATATCGCGTGAGAGTCTGCGGATAACGAATATGGCCGCGATAAAACCGATGACCATCATCGTACCGTAACTTTTAACCGTAAGCTCGGTAAACGGAATCCTGAAAAGTTCCGGATGCATAATTAAAGAATCTCTTTAATACCGTTTCTCTCGTCGGCGACAATAACTTTCGGCTTAAAGCCTTTGGCCTCGTCGGCTGTAAAATACGCGAAGTTCATTATGATGATTATGTCGCCTTTGTTCATCAGCTTTGCCGCGGCGCCGAGAATTACTATCTTCCCGGAGCCTGCCTTTTCCGGCACAACATAAGTTTCCAGCCGGGCCCCGTTATTAACATCGGCCACAAGGACAGATTCGTAGGGCAAAATACCTACCGCTTCCATCAGCGCCGAATCTATACCGATACTGCCCGGATAATCCGCAATCGAATCCGTTACTGTCGCACGATGAATCTTGCTCTTCAATATCTTTATCAGCATTTCATATCACCAAAGAATAATAATTGTACAAACCATCATATTCTAATAAAGAATCACCCGACATCAAGCATAATATTGTCAATCAGCCGGGCATCGCCCAGTTTGGCCGCAACGGCAATCAGGATTTCCCCCTTAATCTTGTCAAGCTCGTCGAGCGTTTTGGCATTAACAATACTTATATACTCGATTTTGAGCTGTTTGCTTATTTTAAGGATTTTTTCCATTTCGCCGACAATTTCACTGCTTTTTCGCATACCGCCCCCGATAAGCATTTGAGCTTCCTGCAGTGAGGCATACAACAGCGCCGCGTCTTTTCTTTCTCCGGCGCTGATATATTTATTTCTGCTGCTCATCGCAAGGCCGTCTTTTTCGCGAATCGTCGGACAGATGACAATTTTCAAAGGCATATTCAAATCGGCGACCATTCGCTCAATGATTATAACCTGCTGAGCGTCTTTTTGACCGAAGAAAGCGATATCCGGCTGAACGATATTAAATAGTTTAGCGCAAACAGCGGCAACGCCCCTGAAATGGCCGGGCCTGCTTTTGCCGCACAAAGTCTCGCCGAGCTTTTCGACATTTACCCACGTAATATTCTTATCCGGATACATTTCCTTGTCCGTCGGCGCAAAAACAACATCAACGCCCAGTTCTTTACAGGCTTTTACATCAGCGTCAAAAGGACGCGGATATTTGGCAAGGTCTTCGCCGGGTCCGAACTGTGTCGGATTTACGAAAATACTTACCGCGACAAAATCAGTCTGTTTTTTGGCGGCCCTAATAAGCGAAAAATGTCCCTCGTGCAAAGCGCCCATCGTCGGCACAAGTCCGATTTTTTTGCCCGCCGATTTGGCAGCCGCAATTATCCTGCGAGCATTTTCTATTGGCTTAACAATTTCCATTACTATATTTCCTTACTTCTTTACCTCTTTACTTCCTTATCTCCTTTCTCAATCCCGCCCGATATAATAATTAATCTTTTCGCCGATTGCCTCGACCTGCGGCTTTTGCCGAAAATCGACCGCCTCGGCATCGAGCGTTATAACGGGACAATTACTAAACGTCTCGAAAAATTTCTCGTAGCCGATATGCAGTTTTTCGAGAAAGCCTAAATCGATATTCTGCTCGTAGGGCCTGCTGCGCTGTTTTATCCGTTCGAGAGCCTTTTTCGGCGAAATTTTAAGATATACCGTTATCAGCGGCGCAGCGGTAGTTTTGCACATCGCCGCATTGATTTTCCTGTACAGCTCGAACTGCATCGAATCGAGCCAGAGACGGGCGTAAATCATTTCCTTGTCCATTATATAATCGCTCACCGCAATACCGCCGGGCGGAAAACTGTCCGGCCTTAACTGTTCGCATCGGCTCAAAAGAAAATACAACTGGCTGTCGAGCGCAAAAGATTTCTGGCCGGCGTAAACCTTCGGCAAAAACGGATTGCTGTCATAGGATTCCTTTATCAGTCTAAAGCCCAGCAAATCCCGCAGTCCTTCGGCAAGCGTAGTCTTTCCTGCTCCGATTACACCGGCAATCGAGACAAGCTGCGGCCTGTCGGGGGCGAAATAAAAATCCTTTCCGCTCAATCTGCTGTAAAGAACGGAGACGCTTTCCTTAAGAACCGGATGGATAATCTCGCTGTCAAGCTCGCAAAGGCCTTTGAGCGCAAACGACCTCAAATGTATCTGCGGGTGCGGCAAACACAGGTCTTTTTTGCGGACTTTTTTATTTCCGAACAAAAGTATATCGAGGTCGAGCGTTCTGCTCGACCATTTTTCACTTGTTTTCTTTCTGCCCAGCTTTGTTTCAATCTTTTTCAGGACATTCAGAAGTTTATCAGCCTTCAAAGTTGTCCTGATTTCCGCGACGCGGTTGAGATAATCGCGCTGTTTTTTGTCGGCCAGAGGTTTTGTCTCCGTGATGCCGCTCGTACGGAAAAGATTTATATGCTTCTCTGACGCGAGCAGTTCGAGCGCTTTGTTCAGATTTTTTTCCCTGTCGCCCAGATTGCTGCCAAGGCCGATATATGCTGCTGTCTCACCGGACATTTTTCTTCCTTAAAGTTTTTTAAAGCGTTCCATCGCCTCTGCCACATTTGCCGGCTCGCCGAACGCGCTCAATCTGAAAAATCCCTCGCCTGCCGCACCGAATCCGCTGCCGGGCGTGCCGACGACATTCGCTTTTTCGAGCAGCTCATCGAAAAATTCCCACGAGCTTTTTTTGTTCGGCGTTTTCAGCCAGACATACGGCGCATTGATTCCGCCGTAAACTTCAAACCCGAGTTTTTCGAGCGTGCTTCTGATAATAGCGGCGTTGGACATATACAGTTCGATGATTTTGCGAACCTGTTTTTTGCCGGACTCGGTATAGACCGCCGCCGCCGCTGCCTGCGAAACGTAGCTTGCGCCGTTAAATTTCGTGCAGTGTCTTCTGTTCCATATAGGATTGACTTCTATGGATTTGCCGTCTTTCGTCCAGGCCCTTAATTCTTTGGGCACAACTGTAAACGCACATCGAAGGCCGGTAAAGCCCGCCGTCTTGCTGAACGAGCGAAATTCGACCGCCACCTCTTTGGCGCCTTCGACCTCATATATCGAGTGAGGGATAATATTATCGGATATAAACGCCTCATAAGCGGCATCGAATAAAATTATTGATTTATTGTCCCGTGCGTAATCGACCCACTTTTTCAACTGTTCTTTTGTGGCAACGGCACCGGTCGGATTATTAGGAAAACAAAGATAAATCAAATCCGCTTTTTCTTTCGGCAATTCAGGAACGAAGTTATTATCGGGCGTGCAGGGCATATAAATTATACCTGAAAAACGCCCAGTTTTGTCGGCATTCCCGCTTCTGCCTGCCATCACATTCGTATCGACATAAACAGGATATACCGGGTCCGTTACGGCTATGACATTGTCAATACCGAATATTTCCTGAAAATTTCCGGTATCGCATTTAGCGCCGTCACTGACGAAAACCTCGCTATTTTCAAGACTTACGCCTCTGCTTTTGTAGTCATTGGCTATTATGGCTTCGCTCAGAAAATCGTAGCCCTGCTCTGGGCCGTAGCCTTTAAAATCAGCCCTGTTGCCCATTTGCTCGACGGCCTTGTGCATCACCTCGATAATAGCCGGAGGTAACGGCTCGGTTACGTCTCCAATTCCAAGTCTGATAATCTTCGCATTCGGGTTTTTTGCGGAAAAAGCCCTAACCCTGCGGGAAATTTCCGGAAAAAGATAGCCGGACTGCAATTTCAGATAATTTTCGTTGATTTTAATCATAATTTTTCCACTAAAGTCAATAAAACGAACAGGTCATATTGCGGACAAAATCAGCCGATATATCCTGCGATAACGCATAAAGTGTACGTTAAATTACAAATAGTTTTAGGTACTGTCAATAAATAACGGAACTTCTTTTACGAGAAAGGGTTGCCGAAAGGGCCATAACAATGGTTTTAGCTTGCAATAAGGCTGAAAGTTTGATAAAATCAGCAGACTGTTTGGGGCTCAAGGAAGAGGTACACTCTGCCGTTTTAGCCGGCACAACGGACAGTCGGTATATAGGCGGACAGAGTTTGCAAAACAGACTATTTTTGAAACGACTCAGCCTGATTAAATAAAAGTAGTGCGCTTAAAGTGTATAATTTTTTTGGAAAGAATTATGACCGGAACAGATAAAAAGGAAACCTGCCTAAATTTGTCAGGACGGAGCAAATTTGCTATGAATAAGAAACTTATCTTCAGTCTCGTATTAACCCTTCTATTAACCACAATCGGCTCATCAGCCACCTTGAATGTACCCGGCGGTTATGCGACCATTCAGGCGGCGATTACCGCTGCGGCTTCGGGCGATATCATCGAAGTTGCAGACGGAACATACACCGCAGCCGGATTTTACAATATCGATTTCGGCGGCAAGCTGGTTACTGTCCGCAACTCAAGCGGAGACCCGACGAAGTGTATAATCGACTGCCAAAACGTCTCCGGCAGGCGCGGATTTTATTTCCATAATTACGAAACTCCGGCCGCCACAGTAGAAGGCATTACAATTAAAAACGCTAATGCAGGCGGTTTATATTACGGCGGCGCTATCGAATGCGAAGAGGCCTCGCCGACCATTTCAAATTGTATTATCACCAATAACAGCGCAGCTTTCGGCGGCGCTATCGACTGTTTCAACGCTTCGCCAGTTATCAAAAATTGCATCATTACCAATAATACCGCCACTTATGACGGCGGCGCAATAGAGTGCAGCTACGACTCCAATCCGCAAATTATAAACTGTCTCATCGCAAACAACACCGCAGGCTATTACGGCGGCGCTATCGACATCTATGATTCTTCTTCGCCGACTATCACAAATTGTACTATCGCCGACAATACCGGCAGCGGCGGATTCGGAGGCGTTTATGCCGCTTCCGGCTCAAGCTCTACGATTAAAAACTCTATCCTGTGGAACAACGGCGACGATATTTACGGGCCGACAACAGTAACATATTCCTGTATTCAGGACGGCGATGCGGGAACGGGAAACATAAATACCGACCCGATGTTTAGAACGGGCCCGCTTGGCAATTATTATTTAAGCCAGATTTCCGCAGGCCAACTGGCCGACAGCAATTGCGTCAATGCCTGTACGGATTCGGTTGACGACATCTTCGGTCCTGCAAGTACATTCACCACCAGAACCGATAATCAGGCGGACATCGAAAAGGTGGATATGGGATTTCATTATCCGGACGGCGGACCTGCCGCACAATGTAAATTGATTGCCGAAGCCGACCCAAGCGATGCCGGAACCGTAAACCCGAATCATCCGTCTCCCGGACAGGATTATAAACAATTCAGCGAGATTGTCATACAGGCGACGCCAAACAGCGGCAACAAATTATTCCAATGGATTGATGCAAACACCGCCACGTATAATCCGGCGGATCCGGGCACATATAATACTACTTCCGGCATAAACGATACGATTACTATAACACTCAACGACGACAAAACAGTAATCGCCGAGTTCAGCACTGTAGCAACATATAAACTTATCACTTATGTTATCGGCGACAACGGCGTAATTTCCGATGTCGACCCTAACGACCTGCCCGACCCCTGCGACTCGAGGGCTTATTTCATACCGCAGGGTAATTCAGCCACTATAACCGCTCATCCCGATGCGGGATATGTAGTAAAACAATGGCTAAAGGGCGAGACAGCAACTTTCGATATCAACAATCCGGACACTTACGAAGTTATTCCAGGCGCTCTCGGAAATACATACACAACAACTATCGATGCTAATACTACCATCACAGTCGAATTTAAGTATCAGGAATATCTGCTTACCACCAGCGTTTACAATGGAAACGGCGCAATCAGTCCCAAACGCGGTTATTATCCGGCCGGAACAACCGTCGATCTAACGGCTGCTCCCGATGACGGCTATAGAGTCCAGGCATGGGGCGGAGATGCGGCTAATAAGCCTGCATGGAACATTACGACAAACACTGTCGTGATGGACGGCCCCAAAGATGTTAATGTGGCATTCGAACTCGGACAAAACCAACTAATTCACGTTTTCGGCGATGTGAACGGCATACAGGAGGCTATTGATATCGCAAACAACGGCGACACTATACAAATTCATCCCGGAACTTATACAGGAGTTCCAAGTGGTTTTCTGGTAAGCAAAGTTATTACTATTGTCGGCGACCCGGAAAATCCCGAAAATGTCGTCATAGATTGTGAAACCCAAGGTGGTACTAATCTCGGATTTATTCTCTCCGGCCAATCCGTCACCCTTAACGGCATTACTATAACAGGCGTCAGAAGCCCCTTGCCAATACCTTACGACAATTACGGCGGCGCAATTTATATCACAGGCAACCATACAGTCAAAAACTGTATTATAAGAAACGCTTTAGCTGAGATAAATCCGACGACCGACGGGAGTGCCGGCGGCGACCCAGATGACCCCAATAATCCGGATGCTAATGGCGGCAACGGCGGCGACGGCGGCAGCGCAGGCGGTGCCGGCATATACGTTCATTCGGGAAATCCATATATTCAAAATGTATTGATTGAAGACTGCTGGGCCATCGGCGGAAACGCAGGAAACGGCGCTCCAGGTTATTCAGACCAAAACGACTACAACAGTGACGACCCAAACATCATTTATTACCCGCCCGGTATTGCAGGTTATGGCGGAGACGGAGGAGACGCATTTGGAGCAGGGATTTACACTGAGGCAGGCAGTCCATATTTTATTAATGTAACTGTCAGAAACTGCGGCGTCCGTGCGGGCAACGGCGGAAACGGAGCAGATGGGTCGGCAGATGCAAACGGCGGAGACGGAGGACTGCCGGGAAGAGCGGCAGGGGCGGGTATATACTGCGCAGCCGGTTCGGCATCGGTTTTTTCCAATTGCGTAATTGAAAACTGCATCGGATATGGCGGCCGCGGCGGAAACGGCGGAAACGCAGGACAATTACAACTGGAAGAACACCGCACGGGCGGTTACGGCGGACTTACCACAGAAACAGCAGCAGGACAGGGAGACATAAGAATGTACAGCACAAACGGCGGAGCCGTATTCTGTGATGACAATTCAAATCCCGTATTTGATGACTGTACCTTCAGAAGCAATATGACTTACGGAAGCATAAGCGGCGTTGGCGGACATCACCAACCGTCCAACACACAAGAAATGCCGCGCGAAAACTACCGCATGCCGAGTTTCGGTGCAGGAGTTTTCTGCTCAAGGAATACCGCAAGCACTTTCGATAACTGCTTGTTCGAAAACAACAAAACCGCGTATAATCAGGATTTCAACGACCCCAATTACCTGGCGGCTGTAGGTCTGGCAGATATAAACGATTACGACGGCGAATACACAGGTCAGGGCGGCGGTTTGTGTCTGTGGTATGCGGCTTCTGCTGATATTATCGACTGCAATTTCAGTCAGAACTCCGCTCCTATCGGCGGCGGTATATATAGTCTCTGGACGGATTTATATATCACAAAATCCAATATACTAAATAACGACTCCCTTTCAGGCGGCGGCATCCTCGCGCTGGACAGCGTCGTTGAAATAATAGAATCATCGATAAAGGGCAATTCTGCCGGCACTCAAACCGGAACCGTAGAAAATACTGGGTACGCTTTGTTCGGCTCAGGCGGCGGCGTATATGCACTTTCATCGTTGATTGACATTAACGACACCGTCGTAACCGAAAACTATGCAAGATTGACCGGCGGCGGTATTTGTCTTGACGGCGATACGATATTCGCACAAAAGCCCCTTATAAAGAACTGTCTGATTACGGCCAACACCGCAGCCGACTCAGGCGGCGGAATCGCTTCGACATATTTCGCCAGGCCGACAATTCAAAACTGTACGCTCGCGGACAACCTTGCAACCGGTGTGAACGGCAGAGGAGGAGGACTTTTCGGCTCTTATGAAAGCGATACGATTGCCAAAGACTCTATATTCTGGGACAACAGCGGTATTAACGGTTCGCAAATCGCCTTAAGCGACGGCGGACTTTTTACCGATATGCCGGCAAGCCTTACAATCTCATACAGCGATATTGACTTGAGGCTGGTGTTTGCTTTGGATTCAATTACATCCAGCTCAGGAGGTTCCGGCTCAACCTCTGCCCTAATGATTATCGATGAACAAACCATTTATAATGAAATTAACTCATCAGGTTCGGCAACAGTTATTGTAAGTCTTGACGAACCAGTTGAAGCGCAAACTACAGATTGGTCTTCACCTGATTCGGTGAGCGACCTGCAAAATAAAATCGCAACATTGCAGGACCAGACGCTTTCGATATTTACCCCTGACGAATTTACCCTGCGACATAAGCTTACGAACGTAGCGGTTTTCAGCGGTAAGGTAACAAATTCCGGTCTCAGCAAGCTGCTTGATGATCCGACGGTTGCTCATATCGAACCGGTAAGAACCGTCCGGCCGATGCTTGCACAGGCTATTCCCTTGGCAAACGCACTTACTACACGGCCAACCTACAATGGCCAGGAAGTATCTATCGCCATAGTTGATACGGGTGTAGATTACACTCATCCGAGACTTGGCGGCGGAACTTTCCCGAACAGCAAAATCATCGGCGGTTATGATACGGGCAATAATGATGCCGACCCAATACCGGCGGGCGAAGCCCACGGTACAGCCTGTGCCGGTATCGCGGCAGGTCTGCTCGGAACCGTCGGAGATTATATCGGCGGTGTCGCTTATGACGCAAAAATATATGCCCTAAAGGCAAGTTTTGACAACACAGATAATTTCTACAACGACGCCACACTGGCTGCATGGGATTGGTGTATAACACACAGAAACGACAACCCAGAAAATCCAATCAGGGTTATGAGTAATAGTTGGGGTCTTTACGACTATCCAATAGATAACGAGGCAGAGGCGGACGTACTTTCGCCGGCACATACCATAGCGGCACAAACCGCCGTTAATGCGGGCATAACTATTCTTGCCGCATCGGGCAATGACGGCTTCGCAGGCGATGGTATCTCCTGGCCGGCAGCAATGTCAAACATAATAAGCGTCGGCGCCGTGTATGACACGACAGATATGGTTGCCGAATATTCCAACACGGCAAACATTCTCGATATTCTCGCTCCTGCCGACCCTGTATATACCACCGATATTGTTGGTTCCGCCGGCTACAGTACCGGTGATTATTATCCATATTTCAACGGTACAAGCTCCGCTTGTCCGTTTGCAGCAGGTGCAGTAGCAGCTCTGCAAAGTGCTGCAAAACAAATAACGGGCGACTACTTAACTCCTGTTCAGGTTAAATCTTTACTGGCTTCAAGCGGCGACCCTGTAACAGACACTAAGGTCACAATAACGAAGCCGAGAGTAAATCTCGGCACTGCAATCACTCTGCTTAATCAGATGGTACCCGTTCATACCGAAAGAAATTGCACAATAATTGGTATTCAAAAAGACGTAAACGATATGTGGACGGTTGCCGGCGGCAGTAATATATCCGAAGACCCGAATTTCATACCGGGCATCGGTTATTACTTAAGCCATACCGATACGATGCAAGTCTATACCAGCCCCTGTTTCGACATCGGCAGCACTCCGGCCGTAAATCTCGGTCTTGACACTTACACAACCAGAGTTGACGGCTTTAAAGATACTGGAGGTGATGTTGACCTTGGTTATCACTATCTGCAAGGCATAGCCACACGTTATCAATTAACCGTGGAAATAAGCGACTCGGGCGGTGGAACTATCAAATCGCCTTGGCTGGCCGGCTATACCTATAACATTTACGCAGGGCAAATAATAACTTTTGAGGCAGTCCCAGATGCCAACTATAAGGTGGTCAACTGGTTCATTGATGATGTGGGCCAGCAGACCAACAATAATAATTTTACCACAATAATGGACAGAAACAGAAAAGTCTCCGTCAGCTTTGAGCCCGTTACTGATGAGACGTATCAGCCAATCAAGCTTTATGTGCCGACTCAATATCCGGATTTAGGCTCCGCTATCGACGCAGCACAAAACGGAGACCAAATTATTCTGGACACAGGCACATATAGCTGGAACGACAGTAATTTCGATTACACGACAATTTATATAAACGGCAAGAATATAACCATAAGAGGCACCGCTCCTGATGACCCCTGTGTTGTCGCTCAGACAGTTATTCTCGGCAACGGGTTCTCTATTTTCAACGTAGATAGAACCATGACTATCGAAGGAATCACGTTCCAGGATGCCCATTATTACGCAGGAAATGTCGATTGCGGTGTAGAATGGGCTCATAGCGAAGGCGGAGACGGTTATAACGGCTACAGCATTTTCGGCGGGGCAATGAGGCTCTATAACGCTTCGCCGACAATACGCAATTGCAGATTTGTCAACTGCTCGGCAACGGCAAGCGACGGCTGCAACGGAAACGATACAGGCGATGGCGGCTGGGCAGGCTGGGCATATGGCGGAGCCATCGCTATTAACTCATTCAGCAATCCGCTCATTAAAAACTGCGACTTTATAGATTGTTATGCACAGAGCGGAAACGGCGGCGACGGCGGAACTGGAAATCCCAACGGCCACGGAGGAAACTGGGGAGACAATACTTCAAGCAGATGGGACTTCGGACCTTATCAGCCATACTGGTATTACAGCGGCAAAGGTGGTGCGATATACTGCGGCAGCGGAAGCAAGCCGGTTATTGAGAACTGCTTCTTCTCTGGAAATAACACTTATAGCGGAACAAGCGGTTTGAGTAATATCGATGGTTGGCCCAATTACCACTACGCTATCCCTGCTTTCGGCGGAGCCGTCTATATCGCCAGAGGCAGCGAAACTAAAATCACAAACTGTATATTCAGCGATAACGAAGCGGATACCCGCGGCCAAATCGGCGACCCAAACACTACAGATGATTTCGTACTCTACAGCCCGATGGTAAGCTATGGCGGTGCGATTTGTATCGAAAATACGAGCGTCGAAGAAGCCGAGGACACGATTGGGCTTATCGAAAATAGTACATTCTTCAACAATCGCGCCTGCGCCGGCGGCGGCATTTATCAAAAAGAGGCAACGGCTCACATCATCGATAGTACTTTCGAGAGTTGTACCGCTATGACAGGCGGAGCTATGGCGATGATTTCAAACAAGTCTGCCGTCGTCGATTGCGATTTCAGAAATAACAGTGCGATACAGCCGTCAGGTAAAGGCGGTGCGATATATTCGGAAAGCGATACGATGTTCTATGACTGCCTGATTGCAGCCAATAACGCGGCTGTGGCAGGCGGCGGAGCTTACTTCACAGGTGATTTCGAGCCTAATATGCATAACTGTCTTATTACAAACAATAACGCAAACAGAGACGGCGCCGGCATATCGGCCAACTGGAACACTGAACTTACAATTTCAAACTGTACGCTCGCAAATAATACGATTTTAGGAACCGGCTTTGCCACCGGATACGGCGGCGGTTTAAGCTGTGCCTATGAAGCGTATGTAAAGGTGAACAACAGTATTATGTGGAACAATAACGCTGAATATGGCTCGGAAATAGCAATCGGAAATATGTTCGAGGCTGCTGATAAATACGGAGCCCAAGTGGATGTTTCATACAGCGACATAAAAGACGGTCAGGCTGGCATATTTGCCGATACCGAAAACGGCTGTATTCTCAATTGGGACGCAGGCAACTTCAACGGCACAAGTTTGGAAAGCCCGCTATTCGTTATTGGGCCATGGGGCAACTTCTATCTTAGCCAAACCGCAACTCCGGACGCCAACCAGACAGTGGACAGCCCTTGCGTCGATGCGGGCTTTGGCTCTGCCATAGACAATAGTATGTATAAACATACTACAAGAACCGACCATATTATTGACGTTACAGATTCAAATGTTGATATGGGTTATCACTATACACTGGTTGCCGACCTGCTCGGAGATTTTAATTTTGACGGTATTGTAACCTTTGAAGATTTCGGTCTGTTTATACTGTTCTGGCTGGACGACGGCTGCACTTTCCCATATTACTGTGCAGGTCGAGACCTGAATAAAGACGGCAGAGTGGATTTTGAAGATTTTGCTCTCTTTGCCGAGAACTACGGCAAGACGGAGACTATTCCGCCAAGACCGAACCCAATGACATGGGCATTATCTCCTCGTTCGGCAGACTCGAACTCAATTACAATGACCGCGACCACGGCAATAGATAATTCAAGCCCGATTATCGAATACTATTTCGAGTGCACTTCCGGCGGCGGCAATAATCGCGGCTGGAACACAGACACAAGTTATACGGATACCGGCCTAACTCATGGACAACTGTACGGTTATCGCGTTAAGGCCAGAGACGCCAAACATAACGAAACCGGCTGGAGTGTTATTGGTTACGCAGTGCCCGGCGACGATAGTACTCCGCCGGAACCAAACCCGATGACATGGGCAACGGCGCCTTACGCTACATCGAGCAGCTCGATTCGTATGATTGCGTCAACCGCCACAGACATTTCCGACGTCGAATATTACTTCGAGGAAACAAGCGGTAATCCGGATGGAACAACCAGCGGCTGGCAGGATAGTCCGATATATGAAGACTTCGGCCTTTCGCCGAGTACTGAATATAGTTATAGAGTCAAAGCCCGCGATAAATCGCCTGCTCAGAATCAAACCGGCTACTCAGACATAGCATCAGCTATGACTGATGATGATGATGGTACTGAGCCGACAGAAGATACTGTCCCGCCGGAACCTAATCCGAGCCAGTGGGAAAGCACGCCACTGGCTTACTATGACGGACAATTTTATTACCATACTATGACCGCCATCGAAGCGACGGACGACAGTCTGCCTGTTTACTACTACTTCGAATGCACTGACGGTGCCGGCACAAGCAGCAATTGGCAGACAGACCCGACCTATACAGCAGGGCCTTACCTTGTCGAGAACTACAGCGTGTATAGGGTCTGGACAAAAGACGCTCTGGGCAATACCGGCTCGCCATCGCCCAAATACGACACAAACGGGCAATTAGTTCCCTGATATTAAAACAAGTAAAAACACAAAGCCCTCGTCAAAAACGAGGGCTTTTTTATTAAATAACCTCTTATTGCCAATATTTTGAGGTTTATTTTCCCTAAATTAAAAAAAACGCTTGATACTTGACAGCAACAAGGGTAAATAATATTATGTGTGGTTTGGAGCAAAAGGCTTTTTCAGCAATGGCGGGCATTCCATAAGATTAGTTCAGCAGCAATGGATAAAATAGACAAAGAGCCGGGGTACCGTTTTGCCCTTTTGCTTTGAATTTTCAAGTTCAACCGGATTTTTGAGGGATATTTATAAAGCTATGAAAGCAAAAAGGTTCAAGAGGCCGTTTCCGGCAGTTAAAACGGCGCTCGAATTCGTAATCATCCTTTCCGCCGCTATGGTCTTGTTCTCGATAATAGATTTTCTGGGGGGATTTGACCGGCTTTACGAGCTCCCTGCCCAGCAGCACGAGGGGGTTTATAAATGCCTATTGATTACAGCATTTCTCGCGGCGGCATTGCTCGTCTGTTCAGTCAGAAAGCTGCTTGAAGTACGAAAGGCATATAAAAAACTGGCTCAATCAGAAGAACAGCTTCGTTTCCAATCCGTCTTGCTCGATGAAATCGGCGACGGTATTACAGCTACCGACTTCGAAGGAAATATAACTTATGTGAACAAGGCGCAATGCGACAGGGTCAAAAGGGACAGAAGCGAACTCCTCGGACAATCAACCAAAATTTACGGTGAGGACTCCGAGCTGGGCACAACGCAAAAAGAGCTTATTCAGACTACCCTTGAAAAAGGCAGATGGTCGGGCGAAATTGTCAATACCGCATCCGACGGCAGAAAAATCACCGTTGAATGCCATACGTGGCTGATGAAAGACAAAGACGGCAAACCGACAGGAATGTGCGGTGTAGCAAGGGATATAACCGAGAAAAAACTACAAGAACGGAACATCTCGAAACACAGGCGTTATCTCGAAGCCCTTGATAAAACCACCGGCATCCTTTTGAATTCGATAACAGAGCTCAAATATGATGAATTTCTGGCCGCATTAGGACCTGCCTCCGATGCCGATAGAGTGCACATATTTTTAAAACCTGCCGACGAGGCGAATGTTCCGCTAAGACAAAAAACGCAGTGGTGCCGCAGTGAAAAAATCCAGCCTGTACCAACCAAACTAACTGAAAAACGCTTTCTCGCGGACATTTCCCCGCAATGGCAGAAAGTATTGGCGACAGGAAAACATTTATGCTTCAGCAAAGATAATTTTCCGCCCGAACAGCTCGACTTTTGGGAGTCGCTGAATATAAAGGCGCTGCTAATCGTCCCCATAAAAATTGACGGACAATTAAGCGGCTTTATGAGTTTCGACAACTGTACAGAAGCCCGTCAATGGACAGAATCTGAAATTGATTTTCTCAGTACTGCCGCAAATAATCTGGCAATGACGACAAAACGTCTTGATATTAAAAAAGAACTAAAACAACAGCGGGACTTCGCTCAAAGACTGATTGAAACCGCACAAACCATTGTCCTTGTTTTGGATGCCAATGCCGATATCGTAACGTTTAATCCGTATTTTGAAAAACTGACGGGCTATAAGCTCGATGAAGTAAAGGGTAAAAACTGGTTCAATACTTTCCTGCCCGAAGAAGACAGACAAAAAATCAACCAGATATTTAAAAAAGCAATTAATGAAATATGCATAGACGGCAATGTTAATCCGATAGTTATAAAAGATGGCCGTCTTAAACAGATAGAATGGTATGCCCGAACTCTCAGAGACGAACAGGCTCAAGTTGTCGGTATTCTTTCGACTGGTCAGGATATTACCGAACGATTAAAAGCCGAAGAAGAACTCAAACAGGCTCATCTCGAACTCGAACAAAGAGTTATCCAGCGTACCGCTGCATTGCAGCAGGTAAACACTCAGCTTTTAAGAACCATCGAGGAAAAAGACCACATCCAGAAAGTTTTGCAGGAAACCGAAAAGCTGGCCGGGGCCGGCAAACTGGCGGCGCAAATAGCACACGAGATTAATAATCCGCTTGCAGGGATTAAAAATTCCTTCCTGCTCTTAAAAGACGCAATTCCGAGCGATTATAAATATTTCGAGTATGTCGGCAGAATCGAAAAGGAAATCGCTCGCGTCTCGAATATTGTCCAGCAGATGTTCGAGCTTTACCGGCCAGGCACACATCCGGCGGACAAATTCGATGTGCGTGAGGTTATCGGGGATATAATCGAACTTCTTAGAACTGCCGGCAGGGAAAAATGCATACATATCGAAATTTCCTGCCCCGATGACATAGTCGCTACGCTGCCGGAGGCGCTTTTCAGGCAGGTAATGTATAATCTCATTCAAAATGCCGTTCAGTTCTCGCCCTCGAAAGGCACTATTAAAATCGCCGCGTCAAAAACCGGCTCAAAACTTAAAATCGAGGTCAGCGACGAGGGTCCCGGCGTCGATGAAAAAATCAGGCAAAAGATTTTCGAGCCTTTCTTTACCACCGGCACCAGCACAAGCGGACTGGGGCTGGGACTGTCCATAACAAAAGATATTATCAACGCAATGGAAGGTAAAATACATTTTGAAAACCGAAGTCCTAAAGGCACTACATTCACTATTTTGATACCCATAATAAATGAGTCTAAAGCCTGACAGTACGTCTGGAAATATCCTTCTGGCGGATGACGAAAAAACCTTTTTGTCGGCAACGGCACAATTGCTGCGAAATGAAGGTTTTTTGTGCGACTGCGCGGAAAACGCCGAGCAGGCACTTGAAAAACTCGCCAAAAAACCTTACGCTCTTTTAATTGCCGATATCAAAATGCCCGGCAATTCAAATCTCGAACTCGTTAAAAAAACCGCTGCTCACAGCCCTGCGACAAGCATTATTCTTATAACCGGCTCTCCATCTCAAAAAACAGCCATCGCGGCGGTTCAATTGCCTATCACAGCATATATACTCAAGCCGATTAACTTTCCGGAATTTATGCAGCAAGTCAAATCGGCTGTAAAAATAAGTACGCTTTACAGAATAATATCGAAAACCAAAGATAATCTTGCCAAATGGGCAGACGAACTGGAGAACATCGAGCTTTCTCTTGGGCATAACAGAGGCGATGTGTTCGGAGCCGCACTAAAAAGTTTTCTGGATATTACTACCGCTAAAATCGACGAAACATTCGATAATATCCGTCTTGTTTCAGGACTACTCGACGAAGCTGAATCCCCTGCCGAAGTTTGCCAGGTTATGCAGTGTCCCATATTATTGGAACTTACAGAAGGCATACGAACGGCAATACAATCCATAAAGAAAAGCAGAGAAATATACAAATCGAAACAGTTGGCTGAAATAAGGACAAAACTCGAAAAATTACTCGATAATGCCCGGAAATTTTAATGTCTTTTTATCGGAATGACCGATAATATAGTCAGTGGCCTCTGTTGTGGCTAAAATAGGTTAAAGGTACAATGCTCATTGCTTATAGCGTAGAACATTAAGTGTTCTGTGTTATGGAAGCGCCTGGGGGCAAATTTTGCGAGATTGCGACCTTGAAAATGAGTTTATTAAATTTATCAGTTACGGCAAACATCGAGCGGAAAACACGATAAGCAGCTACAGAAGCGACCTTGAACAATTTGTAAAATTTCTGAGCTGCGATGAGATTGCCGAGGCTGAAAAGTTAGAGGATATTTTCGTCTCCGGACAAAACTCGAATCAGCGGGAATCGCTCTTGGCCGGCGCTGATACAGGGAAAATAAGGGCGTTTCTGGACTTTTTGCAAAAAAGCAATTACTCCGCAGCCTCTATAAGACGAAAATTCGCAACCCTTATCTGCTTTTATAATTTTCTCACATCGCAGCATTGGATAAATGATAACCCCACAACCGGCATTGAGCCGCCGCAAGTTCAAAGATGCAGACCAAAAATACTCACTGAAGAGCGAATATGGCAAATACTCCATCTGCCGAATCTTGATAACTGGGTCGGGGCAAGAGACCGGGCTATGCTCGAACTATTGTGCTGTACCGGAATCCGCATAAGCGAACTGATAAAACTCGATATAAATGATGTCGATTTGACTGATTTACGGCTTAAAATTACATCTCCCAACAGGAAAAAAAGAACTCTGGACATTACGGCAACCGCGGCCCAGACAATCAATTACTATTTAAAACTAATGCAAAGGGAAATCGGCTTCGACATTGAAAATCCCCAAAATCCTCTTTTTGTCAATAGATTCGGCAAAAGGCTCGATGCAAGAAGTGCCGACAGAAGGATTGAAAAGTATATTTCTCTGGCCGGGCTGGACAAATCAATTACCCCATACAATTTCAGACATACTTTCGCCCAAAAATTGCTGCGTCAAGGCGCAGGTATTGAGCGGCTGGAGCATCTCCTCGGCTTCGGGTCGAATTCGGCGGCACAATTATATATAGAATCCTTAAAGACAGCAAAATAACTTCTTGTCTCAAAGTTTTCTTGCAATTATTATAATAAAGACTTAAAATGTCATTTTATAGAAGATTCAACTATCGGGTTTAACTCAGAAGGAGATTGTTATGGCTGAAGCCGAGCGAATTCTGCTTGCAGATGATGAACAGACTTTTTGCGATTCTACGGGCGAGCTGCTCAGACGGGAAGGATATATCTGCGACTGTGTGCCGGACGCCCCTGCCGCCATTGAAAAACTTAAACAGCATTCCTACGATGTGATTATCGCGGATATAAAAATGCCCGGCAATCCGAAACTGGAGCTGATTAAAGAACTGCCCATACTGGCAAAAGGCGCTTTCGCAATTCTCGTTACCGCTTATCCGACACAAAAGACCGCTATCGAAGCCATCCGACTGCCTGTTGCGGCATATATGGTAAAACCAATCAATTTCGACGAGCTGAAGAACAATGTCGCTGCGGCAATTAAGCAGAAAAAACTTTTTCAAACTGTTTTGGAGACAAAAAATCGACTCTCGCAATGGCAAAAACAAATGCAGGGAATGGAGCAAATCCTTGCAAAACAAAATGCTCCGACTTTTTCCGCTTCTGTCAGAAATTTTTTAGATTTGACGCTATGCAACATAAGCACCGCATTTATGGATGTAAAAAATCTCGTTCAGACGCTGGCGGACGACCAAAAAAAATCGGCAGTCTGCAACCTTATGAACTGCCCAAAGCTCAATGAGATGACAGAAGGCCTGAACGAAACAATCAAAACTCTCGAACTGACAAAAAGCTCTTTCAAGTCCAAGGAATTAGGACAATTAAGAATAAAACTCGCACAACTGCTGAAAAAGGCGAAAAAAACTTAAATTCCCGTCAGAATTTGCCGATAATAGAATTGAAGAGTGAAACAGCCGCCTTTGCGGACGATTTAAGATTCGTAAGTAGAAGGCACGACCCTGAAAAAACAAGGTTGTGCCTTTTTATTTAGTATTTTAAGACCAAAAAAAGCGACAATTAGGAGAAAGTATCCTGGACTTATACACAGCATTATCGGTATTCGTATCGGCCACTCCGAAGCTGATTAACAGTATTTGTGACGCGATAAAAGCAAACGATTTGGCTCAACTTGAAGAGCTAACGGCAAAATTAATCGCATACAGCCGTCAGGCTCAAATGCCGAACTTTGCCGAAAAAGTTAAAAACATAGTTATCGCCGTCAGAGAGAATAAAACAGACACAGCGGAAAAACACGCCCATTCATTAAGGCAATGCCTCGAACAAATGGCAAGAGCAACCGGAGCCGGCTTACTTGAGGAACACGACAGAAGTCCGAACTGCTGTCCGCTTACAGCGAAAGATTAAGACCGCCCGGCCAATCAATGCCTGTCCCGAACCTGCCGATAAATAATAGACTTTACCGCAAAAATGGTTATAATATACGCTTCGGTTTTCCGCGAAAAACATTAACAAAATTCTGTCCGAAATAATGGAGAAAAAAAATGAACACTGACACTAAATATGCACAATTTGCCCTTGTCCGAGAAATGATGCAAACCCCTGAAATACTGCGAAAATTCAAACTCGAAAACGCTGAAAATGTCATAGGTGTAATTAAGGAAAAAGGCAAACTTTTCTTTACAGGCGAGGGGTCGAGCAGGATTTTCCCTGCCAAAAACGCTATGTATTGCGCACGAAGGGCCGGGGTAAATCTTAATCTCGCTACGGAAGGCGGGCTGCAGGCATGCAGCTATGACCTTTCGGATTTTGCCGTATTCGGCGCTTCCAACAGCGGGCAAACAAAAGAAGTCATCCGCCTGTTTGAAAGACTCAAGAATGTAAATCACAAGAACCTGTTTGCACTCACCGCAAATAAAGATACGAAACTTGAATCCATCGCGAATCAAACCTTTATCCTAAAATGCGAAAAAGAGCAGGCTGTGGCCGCCACAAAAAGCGTCGCCGAGCAAGCCCTCTTCTATCAGGAACTGCTGTCGGTCATACAAGGAACTTCTCTCGATAAAAAATTGTCTCAACTTGCCGACGCATTCGCCGCGGCTTTGACAATGCCGCTAGATAAGGCAATCACAGACGCAATAGCATCGGCGGGAACGATTTACTTTGCGGGCAAAAACGACGGCGTAGCGGAGGAATTAACCCTAAAGACAAACGAAATTACCCGCAAGAAAAGCGATTATCTCGAAGGCACTTATGCAGTCCACGGCGTAGAAGAAGTAATGAATGCCAACGATGTTGTTATTCTGCTCGACCCGTTCAAGCGCGAATATGAAAAAATCAAACAGACGCTTGTCGATGGCGTAGGCCTGAAGGTATTCGCTGTCAGCGATGAAGAGACTTTATTCCCGACAATCATAGTTTCCGATATCGGCGAACTGGGCAATTACGTATATCTGGCGGCGGGATGGAATATTCTCGTTGAAGTGGGCGTGAGCCTCGGAATCAATCTCGACAAGCCTCAGCGTGCACGAAAGGTCGGCAACGAATATATCGGCGGTTAAGCCTTATTTGCGGCTTGTAAGATAAATAGCCTGCTCGGCGAAAATATTTGGAGCGAATTTTACGGGGCTTCGGCGGTTGCTGATAAGCGGAATTTTCGTCTCGATTTTCGCCCCGATTTCCTCGCAGAAATCGTCAAAATCCTTAAGCGACATAAAATGTATATTCGGAGTGTCGTACCATTTAAAAGGCAACTGCTTTGTACGAGGCGCCCTGCCGCCGAAGAACAGTCCCGCTCTGCACCGCCAGTACGCAAAATTCGGAAAACTGACAATAACTTTTCTGCTCACTCTCAAGAGCTCGGCAAAAACGTGATGCGGGTTTTTGAGGGTTTGCAGCGTCTGCGATAAAATAGCATAATCAAAGCTGCTGTCCGGATAAAGCTCGAGACCCCGCTCGATATCTCTGTGAATAATATTCAGGCCGTTATTTACACCCTGCAAAACCAGTTCCTGGTCAACTTCGATACCCTCAGCGTCGATATTTTTATCGTACTGGAGATTGAGAAGCAGTTGTCCGTCTCCGCAGCCGATGTCGAGTACTCTGCTGTCTGGCTCTATGAGGGATTCGATAAGCTCATAATCGACACGAAGCCTTTTCGCCCTGTCAACACCCTTTATGCTTAAAACTTTCGAGTTTTTGCTGAACTTCGGTTTCGCGATGGTTGTCGAGAGAAAGCCGCCGAGCAGGCTGCCGAGCGCCTGCGGTTCGAGCAGAAAGGCATCGTGGCCGTAAGGCGAAAAAATATTGCAGTAGCTGACGGGCTTTCTCCCAGCAACGAGGGCATTTACCATTTCCTCGGATTGTGCGGGAGTAAAAAGCCAGTCGCTGGTGAAACTAACTATCAAAAATCTCGATTTAGTCTTGGCAAAGGCCTGAGCAAGTGAGCTGTAATCTCTTTCGAGGTCGAAATAATCCATCGCCCTGGTGATATACAAATAACTGTTAGCATCGAACCGCTCGATAAAACTTTGTCCCTGATAATCGAGATAAGTTTCGATGGAAAACTCGGAGCTGAAATCATAATTGTATTTGTCGGCGCTTTTGAGCACCCTGCCGAATTTTTCCCTCATACTTTCTTTCGAAAGATAGGTTATATGCCCTACCATTCTGGCGGTAGCAAGACCTTTTTTGGGGTCGGCCAGAATTGCGTTTCTGCCGACGGCGTCGAAAGCGATTGCCTGCGGGCCCAGGCGCGAAGTCGAGGCTATTACAATCGCGGATTTGACAAAATCGGGATAATCGACAGCCCACTGCAAAACCTGCATACCGCCCATCGAACCGCCAACGACGCTTAAAAGCTGTTTTATGCCAAGCTTGTCCAGCAGCAATTTCTGAACCTTTACCATATCGGCAATCGTTATCAGCGGAAATTCGAGGTTGTAAGGCTTTTCTGTCCGCGGATTTATGCTCGATGGGCCGGTTGTGCCGCTGCAGCCGCCCAGAAAATTCGAGCATATTACGTAATATTTGTCGGTATCAATCGCCTTGCCGGGACCTATCATAATGTCCCACCAGCCGGGTTTTTTATCATCGGGGCCGCTGGAACCGGCAGCATGTGCGCTGCCGCTTAGGGCGTGGCAGATAAGCACGACATTATCGCCGGCAGAATTTAACTTGCCATAAGTCTCATAGGCCACGTCTATCGGACTGAGGGTCTTGCCGCTGGTCAGCTTGAAAGTATCGTCCGCGTGGACGATGCGTATCATCTTTGTTTCGACAACGCCAACTGAATCCGCTTGCTCTTCGGTCATATCGCACTCAACCTTATATTATTTTTTGCCTGTTTTTCACAACAATCACCATTGTTGTGAAAAAATCGCTATTTTAGCTCTTAAGATTATATACAAGGCTTTTTGGGTATGCAATTTTCTTTTTCGGCCTTGTCTGTCCGGTTTTTTTTAATAGACAGACATTCATAAAAGCACTATACTGCCTGTTTTAACCCCGGGCAAAAACATCAGGGGGAGTTATTAAGGTAATTATGAGGTAAAATATGAGTGAAAATCTTCAGTCAGAAATTAAGGCGATTTGCCAAAACTGCGGCAATGACCGGACGAAAATGATGGATATTGTTCTGGCCGTGCAGGAAAAATTCGAGCGGGTCGGCGGCGAAGCGCTCGACCTTATCGCCAAATTCGTCAACTGCAACCGCGTCGAGGTCGAAGGCGTCGTGTCGTTCTACGCCTTTTTGTCGAAAACTCCCAAAGGCAAAGTCGTTATCCGCTTATGCAACGACGTAGTCGATAAAATGGCAGGCGTTGACGCTGTCGCTGAGGCGTTTAAGAAAGAACTCGGCATCGATTTCGGACAGACGACCAGCGACGGCAAAATAACGCTCGAATATACACCCTGTATCGGGATGTGCGACCAGGCACCGGCGGCGCTGATTAACGATGAAATTATCACATATCTCTCGACCGATAAGGTGAAAGAGATTGTCGCAGATATCAAAAAGCATTACGACCCGTCGAAACTCAAACATCGTCTCGGCGACGGCAATAATGCCGATGAGCTTGTTCATTCGTGCGTACACAACGGCCTGAGAAAAAAAGGGCCGGTTATTTTCGCCGATTACAAAACAGAGGCGGGACTAAAAAATGCCCTTGCTATGAGTCCTGCCGAAGTAATTAACGAAGTAAAAACCGCAAGGCTTCGCGGCCGAGGCGGCGCGGGATTTCCGACAGGAATGAAATGGCAGTTTACCCGCGCAGCAGAAGGCGGGAAGAAATTTATCCTCTGCAACGCTGATGAGGGCGAGCCGGGCACATTCAAAGACAGGGTTATCCTCACGGAACGGGCGGATATGATGTTCGAGGGTATGACTATCGGCGGCTATGCAATCGGCGCACAGGCCGGTATTCTTTATCTTCGAGCCGAATACGCATACCTGAGAAAACTGCTCGAAAAGATTTTAAAGGAAAGAAGAGACAAAAACCTGCTCGGCAACGACATACTCGGCAAGAAAGGTTTTAATTTCGATATTACAATCCAGATGGGAGCGGGCGCTTATATATGCGGAGAAGAAACCGCTTTGATAAGCTCCTGCGAGGGACTGAGAGGCGACCCGAAAACAAGGCCGCCGTTCCCCGCTCAAAAAGGTTATCTGGGCTATCCGACAGCAGTAAATAATGTCGAAACCTTATGCTGCGCGGCAAGAATACTCGAAATGGGCGCTGCGTGGTTTGCCGAAATAGGCTCGAAAGGAAGTCCGAGCACAAAACTTCTGAGCGTTTCCGGCGACTGCAAACAGCCGGGCGTTTACGAACTGCCGTTCGGAATAAAAGTAAAAGACCTGCTTAAGGAAGTCGGAGCCGAAGACGCTCAGGCAGTTCTCATCGGCGGGCCAAGCGGACAGATAATCGGTCAAAACGATTATAACAGAACAATCTGCTATGACGATTTGGCGACCGGCGGAGCGGTCGTTGTATTCGGGCCGGAAAGAGACCTTGTGGAAATCGCCGCCGAGTATATGGAATTCTTCGTAGAGGAAAGCTGCGGCTACTGCACACCCTGCCGAGTGGGAAATGTACTGCTGAAAAAATATCTCGATAAAATCCTCGCGGGCAAGGGCGAACCGCAGGACCTTGATTTATTGCAGGAGCTTGGCGAAAGCATAAAAACTACCAGCCGATGCGGACTGGGACAGACTTCGCCGAATCCGGTATTAACTACCCTGAAAAACTTCCGTCAGCTATACGAAAAGAAAGTTAAAAAATATCCGGACGGTTTACAGCCAACATTCGATATCAGAAAAGCGCTGGCGGATGCGGAAAAAATCGCGAACCGTCAATCGGTAATTTATACGAAATAAGGGATAACCAATGAGCAAACAGATAACGTTTTCAATCGACGGCGTTGAAGTAAAAGGCAAAGAAGGCCAGACTATTCTGCAGGCCGCTGACGAGGCGGGCATTTATATACCGAGATTATGCTATATGGAAGGACTTGTCCCGCACGGAAGCTGCCGCGTTTGCACGGTTATTGTTAACGGCAAACCGCAAACCGCCTGCACCCAGCCGATTGCCGAGGGAATGACAGTTGAGAACGACACGCCCGAACTCAAGGAGCACAGACGAAACATTATCGATATGCTTTTTATCGAAGGCAATCATTTCTGTATGTTCTGCGAAAAGAGCGGCAATTGCGAACTGCAGGCGCTCGCTTACAGGCTCGGCATCCTGTCGCCGAAGTTCCCATACTTTTTCCCAAAAAAAGACATTGACGCCACGCATCCCGATATATTTCTCGACCTTAACAGATGCGTTCTGTGCGGCAGATGCGTAGAAGCATCGAAAGACATCGACGGCAAGGGTGTATTCGACTTTGTCGGCAGAAGTATAAACAAGAAAATAGCGGTTAATGCAGAGACAAACCTTAAAGACACCAATTTTGCCGCAGCCGATAAGGCCGCCGACGTTTGCCCTGTCGGCTCGATAAATAAAAAACACACTGCATTCGCGACCCCGATAGGGAAGAGATTATATGACACAAAGCCGATTGGCTCGGAAATAGAAGAACGCAGAAAATAAAAATTTACAAGGATATATAGAAATGTCAAAACCGAAAATCGCAACAGCATCGCTGGCAGGCTGCTTCGGCTGCCATATGTCGCTTCTCGATATTGACGAGCGGATTCTCAAGCTCATCGAGCTTGTCGATTTCGACAAATCTCCCATCGACGACATAAAGGAATTCACCGGCAGATGCGCCGTCGGGCTTATCGAGGGCGGCTGCGCGAACGAGGAAAACGTTCACGTTCTTCAGGAATTCCGCAAACACTGCGATATTCTCGTTGCCGTCGGCGATTGCGCAATTATGGGCGATATACCGGCGATGAGAAATAATATCCCGCTGAAAGAATGTCTCGAAGAGGCGTACCTTAACGGGCCTACCGTTCACAATCCGGAAAAAGTAATACCGAACGATAAGGAACTGCCACTATGTCTGGACAGGGTTTATCCGTGTCATGAGGTTGTGAAAATCGATTATTCGCTGCCGGGCTGTCCGCCGAATGCGGATATTATCTGGCAGGCGGTCGTAGCGATTTTGACTAATAAACCGCTCGATTTGCCTTATGAACTGATAAAATACGATTAATCCATTTTGGAGTACCAAAAGTGAGTAACAGTAAAAGAGTCATAATAGAACCGGTAACCAGAGTCGAGGGCCACGGCAAAGTCTCCCTGCTGCTGGACAAAAACAACAAGGTCAAGCAGGCAAGATTTCACGTCGTTGAATTTCGCGGCTTCGAAAGATTCATTCAGGGCAGACCCTATTGGGAAATACCCGTCCTTGTTCAGAGACTTTGCGGGATTTGTCCGGTCAGCCATCATTTGGCGGCGGCAAAAGCGATGGACCAAATCGTCGGCGCCGACAAATTAACGCCGACCGCTGAAAAAATGCGACGCCTGATGCACTACGGCCAGATGTTCCAGTCGCACGCATTGCATTTCTTCCACCTCTGCTCGCCGGATTTGCTTTTCGGCTTTGACGCAGACCCGAAAATCAGAAACGTTATCGGCGTCGCCGCCAAATATCCCGAACTCGCCGTTCAGGGCGTTATGATGAGAAAATATGGACAGGAAATCATCAAGGCAACGGCAGGCAAGAAAATCCACGGCACAGGAGCGATACCGGGCGGAATAAATAAAAACCTTTCAATCGCTGAAAGAGATAGTTTTCTCAAAGATATCAAGCAGATGCTTGACTGGTCGAGAAGCGCACTGAAAATCGCAAAAAATTATACCGTCGAGAATCTCGAAAAACTTACGCCGTTCGCGTCTTTCGATTCCAACCACCTGAGTCTTATCCGCAGCGACGGCGCGATGGACCTTTATCACGGCAATCTGCGGGCAATTACCGCCGACGGCGAGAAAATATTCGACCAGGTAGATTATACAAACTACCTCGATTATATCGGCGAAGAAGTAAAATCGTGGTCTTATATGAAATTCCCGTTTATTAAATCGCTCGGCCCGCAAAACGGCTGGTATCGTGTCGGCCCGCTGGCGAGAATAAATACCTGCGATTTCATCGACACCCCCGAAGCTGAAGCGGCAAGAAAAGAGTTTATGGCTGTTACGAGCGGAAAACCGAACAATATTACGATGGCCTACCATTGGGCAAGAATGATTGAAACTCTGCACGCGGCAGAAAAAATAAACGAACTTTTGAACGACAAAGACCTGCAGGGCACCGACCTTGTGGTAAAGGGCAAACGCAGAAGCGAAGGTATCGGCCTTTTAGAGGCCCCGCGAGGCACATTGTTCCATCATTACAAAATTAACGATGACGACCAGATTGTTATGGCAAACCTTATCGTATCGACGACAAACAATAATGAACCATTCAATAGAGCTGTTCAGAAAGTCGCGGCAGACCATATAGACGGTGTGCCGGAAATCACCGAAGGACTTTTAAATCATATCGAAGTCGCGATAAGAGCTTATGACCCGTGTTTGTCCTGCGCTACGCACGCGATGGGAAAAATGCCTTTGAAAGTTTCTCTTTTCGATGAGCAGGGCAACGAGATAGCGAGCAGAACGAAAGAATGACGGTAAAAACTGAAAAAATCCTGTTAATTGGTTTCGGCAATCCGGCAAGAGGCGACGACGGCCTTGGCCCTGCCCTTGCTGAAGCGATTGAAGCTAAAAATATCGCCGGCGTTACTGTCGATACCGATTACCAATTAACCGTCGAAGATTCCGCTCGAGTTGCCGAGCACAATATCGTTATTTTCGCCGACGCCTCGATAAACGGGCCGGAGCCTTTCAGTTTCGAGCCTCTCGATGCGAAAGAATACGACAGTTTTTCAAGCCACAGCGTCGAACCGGCACAAGTTCTGGCTCTTGCTGAAAATTTATTCAACTCAAAGGCGGCAGGATATATTCTCGGAATTCGCGGATATGAATTCGACGACTTCGGGACGCCGATTTCGGAAAAAGCGAAGGCTAATCTGGAAAAAGCAGTTGATTTTATCGGGAAATTGCTGAAAACTAAAAATTTTGATAAACCGAAAAAAACTATTGCCTATCTTTAAAGGAGCTTTCAAATGCAGGACGGTAAATACGTAATTTTGACAATCGACGATGACGCGGATTTTCTGGCGGCTATGCGAATGGTTATCGAGGGCAGCGGTTATATTATGGCCGAGGCGAAGAGCGCAGAAGAAGGTCTGAACGTTTACAAAAAGACGAATCCAGACCTGATTCTTGTCGATTTGATGATGGAAGAAATCGATTCCGGCACAAGTTTCGTTAAGGAACTAAGACTCCTGGACAACAAAGCTCCCGTATATCTTCTAAGCGCCGCCGGCGACGAGATGGCCGACAATATCGATTACGCTCAATTCGGTTTTGCGGGTGTATTTCAAAAACCGATTAAAAATGAACGGCTGCTGAACGTAATAAAGGCCAAACTTAAATAGATTTTCGCCTAATCGGCAACAACTTCGAGCCTGCATTCTTCTATCGCTGACAGAAATTCCCTGCCGTAGTTTTTTCGGACAATCCTGCTGTCGAGCACCGCGATTATTCCCGTGTCGGTTTTGCTGCGTATCAGTCTGCCGAAACCCTGCTTGAATTTTATAACCGCCTGCGGAAGCTGATATTCGAAAAACGGATTTTGCCCCTGCGCCTTTATATGCTCGATTCTTCCCTCGATTAGCGGATGAGTCGGCACGGCAAAAGGCAGTTTGACAATTATAACATTACTCAAAGCCTGGCCCGGCACATCGACCCCCTGCCAAAAACTGTCTGTGCCGAACAGTACGCTGCCCCTGTCCATTTTAAATTGCCTCAAAAGCTCCGTTCTGTTAATCGGCCCGCCGTGTACGAGCAGCTCGATATTATTTTCGCCGAACCAGTCGGAAAGCATATTTGCGACCGTTTCGAGCATCTGATAGCTCGTAAAAAGCACGAACGCCCTGCCGCCGGTCAGTTTCACATATTTTTTGATTTTTTCCGCCGCCGCCTCTGTAAAAGCCGAACTGTCGGGCAAAGGCATATCAGGCTCGATGTACATCGTAACCTGTCTTTGATAATCGAAAGGAGAGCCGAGCCGCAAAGGCTTAAACTTTTCAAGCCCAACCCTCTGTGCAAAGAACCCGAAACCACTCGCATCGCCTTTATTGTTACAGCACAGCGTAGCGCTTGTTAGAATTACGGACTCGAATTTATCGAACAGACATTGTTTTATATTCGCCGCGGGATTGAGCGGCGCGCTTCGCAGCGATGCCGCCTTTTTCCTGAATTTGTCCGAAACCTCAATCCAATACACGTTTTCCTCATTCGAGCAATCCAGAAAATCCTGCAAATCGGCCTGTAAAACCATCAGTAAATCGGAAAAGCGAAAAAGCTCGAAACGTTCATCCTCGTCATCGGTTTTCTTTATAAGTCCTGTAATTTCAAGCCGCAGATTTTTTAACGGTTCGGTTATGGTATCCTCTGCAAATTTTTTTCTGACCCTGCCGCTGCCGTTGTTGTTTTTGTACCATTGCATCGCGCAATCGAAAAAGTTTTCCGATTCTTTTTCGCATAATTTCACAAGCTCAACCGCTTTGGTATGCCCTGTGCCGGCAAAAAAACCTTTTTTCGTACTCGAATTATAAAGACTTCGCAGCAGAAAATTTACCCGCCATTGACTTATATCGAGCCCGAAATGCTCCTGCGCGACATTTTCAATATTATGAGCTTCGTCTATTATCACGAATTTATAATCGGGCAAAATCGAGGTCTTCTGCCGTCTTAATACGAGGTCGCTGAACAAAAGGGCGTGATTTGCCACGATAATATCGGCGGTCTGAAGCCTTCGACGGCTCCTCCAATAGAAACATTTGTTAAAATGCACGCATTTTCTGCCTTTGCAGTTGCCGTGCTCGCTTTTTACCGCACCGATTACCTGCGACGAAGGAACAAACCCGAGTTCGCTGAACAGACCTTCTTTACTTTGCGGCGCCCATTCGCTTATACGCAAAAGTTCTTCCGTCGCCGAATCGAAAAGCCCCTGCTGTTTTCTTCTGGCAAATTCGAGCCTTCTCAAACATACGAAATTATTTCGTCCACGCGCAAGAGCCGCCTCGAAACATCCGCCGAGCGCCTTTGCAAGAAACGGAATATCCTTATTGACTAATTGTTCCTGAAGAGTGATTGTATAAGTGCTGATTAGGACTTTGCATTTCTGCTGTTTTGCCGCTTGAACCGCCCCCACAAGATACGCAAAACTTTTGCCGATACCCGTACCTGCCTCGACAGCAAGATGATAATGTTTTTTTAACGCATCCTGCACGGCCTCGGCCATTTGCCGTTGCTGGGGCCTGTCCTCGTAATCCGAAAAACAGTCGGATAATAGACCCTGCTCGCCGAAAATCCCTTTTGTATTAAAATCGTCAATCTTCAATCTTAATTTTTCAATTGTTCTCTATCGCCTGTTTGAGTACCCTTACAGCTTCGCTGTCAGGCAGTTTTTGGGCCGAAAAATTTATCGCCCCCAATGCGAGGCCGTCATTGCCGAGTTGGTGATAAATATACGCGAGTAAAAAGCTAAGCTCCGGCGAGTCCGTTCTGTCAATCCACGTTTTAATATCGGCTATTCTGCTTTCGAGCCTGTCTTTGTCGGGTATCATAGCGTTAAGGTCTATTTTGAATTTCACATATTCAGGGAAAATATTTAAAGCCGCGGCCAGATAATATGCGCTGCTCATATATTCGCCGCTCGCGAATAATGCGTGCGCTCTGCCTGCGTGAGCCAGCGGGTCCTGCGGCTTATATATACTTGCAACCGTATAAGCGTCTGCGGCGCGATAATACTGACCCTGCTGTAAAAATTCTTCCGCTGATTTCATATAATAATTAAACTTATCTTCCGTCTGCGCGGCAAACGTCCTGTGTACGCCCACAATCGCCTCGGCAGTCTCCTTCTCTATTATCGAAAGGTCGCTCTGCATTCCGCCGACATTGGCGTCTGTAATTGCGCCGATTCGAGATTCTTTTTCGTCTTCGGCCTTCTGGTCTTCTGCAGCAGCCTTAGTCTCACCTTCCTTAATTTCTTCGAGCATCTGCTCATAAACACTTTTCGCTTTGGAGACATCTTCCCGCATTTGTCCGGGCTTGAGCGGCTCGGCAGGCTCAAAAGAGCGTTCAATCGGCTTCATCGGCTCCGGCTTTGAAAGCATATCCTTATCTTCCTGCTGAATTTGTTCCGTCGGCTGCAATGTGTCTTGTTTGTCTTTGGCCGCCTTATCCAGAGCGTCAATTAAATCCTGCTGTTTTTTACTGCGCATCAAATCATAATCGACAACCCTTTCGAGGTCGGCAGGCTTATACGATAAAGGCCTTGCAAGATTATACTCATAAAGCGGCGAAGCCGCCGGCGGAGCAGTTTTGCCCTCTACTTTTGCTATCTCGGGAACGGCAAACTCGCCGCTGCCTTTAGTTTCCCTTACAGACGGATAAGAAACCAGCCCTGACACTCCGCCCCTTGTCATCGAACTTACCGTAGCCGAAGGCAGATAATACGGCTGCGGCGAGGTTTGCCTCCTGCTGATATCGAGTGGAGCCGACCGTCTCAAAAACGAACTTATATCGCTGCTGCCGACATCGGCGCCGAATTCTGTCGTCGAACGGTAAGGCACAAGACCGCGAAACTCCATTCCGCCCCGAACGTTGCCCGTAACCACAAGATTTCCGCTCGTGTCTATGGGACTGGGAGACCTCCTTAGTCCGCTTTGAGTGCTGCTCGGCGGCACTGTCGGGTCGCCTATCGGGCTTTGAAGTGCCAAACAAACCGCACAAAAAATCTGAATAACAAAAAATACCTTTATTAAATTATACCTTTTCACCTTTTACCTCTTCTTCGTAAATTATTTTCTTTTATATTTAGGCTTTTGCGCCCAATTCATTTTGCCCGCAAGTGTATCCCACTGTGTATACAGAGGATTGTTTACCACAAGAAACGAGCCTTTATGCTTTTCGACCGTAATAATATCTTCGCGTTTAAGTTCGCTGAATATTTGTCCATCCAGTATTACAGTTGTGCCTTCATTAACTCTCTGCGGACGTATTTCAATTTTGCTGTCGGCATTTATCACTATCGGCCTGAAACTCAGCGTATGCGGACACATCGGCGTAATTACTATCGCTGAAAGATTGGCAGACAGTATCGGCCCGCCCGCTGAAAGATTATAAGCCGTAGAACCTGTCGGCGTCGATATTATAATTCCATCGCTTACACAGTCCGCAAGATTCTGGCCGCGAACCGCTATCTTTAAATCCACCATATTAAAACGCGGACCGGCGTTTATAACGATATCGTTTATCGCCGTAGAGACAAGTTTCTCTTTTCCCTGACTGCCGACAGTGCACTTAAGCATCATTCTTTTTTCTACCAGCTCTTTGTCGGTTGTAACCCTGTCGAAAAGCTGTTTGAGCTGGTCGAGACTGAACTCGGCCAGAAATCCGAGTCTGCCGACGTTTACTCCGATAACCGGCACATTAATTTCGCTCAAATCCCGCGCCGCAGAAAGGATTGTGCCGTCGCCTCCGAAAACGATTGCAAAATCAGCTTCTTTGGCGACATTATCGATGCAGTCTCCGCGAAAGCAGTTGGCAAGTATCTGCGCCTTGCCGGCCGCGAATTTCGTAAACTCATCTATCGCCTCGGCCACAAAATCACGCCGAGCGTCGCCAAAAATTATCAGCTTAGATTTTCGGTCTGCCTTAACCATCGTCTTTCCCCAAAATTCAACGTGCCTTCATAATCTTTTTTACAGCGTCAGCGATACCTTCTGCGCCGATACCCAAACCGGCTATCTGGGCGGCTCTTTTATCGCGCTGTACGAACTTATCGCCTACGCCCAATATCCTGATTTTTGAAACATCCGCTCCGGCCCCGGCAGCCGCTTCAAGAACCGCCGAGCCGAAACCGCCTGCTATCGAATGATCTTCAACGGTTATTATACTATTATCGGTCTTTAATAACGAAACAATTTTTTCGTCGAGCGGTTTAGCGAATCTGGCGTTTATAACGGTTATATCGATATTATCGGCTTTAAGGCTTTCGGCGGCCTGTAAAGCCTCATTTACGATGCTTCCGTAGGCTATAACGACTATTTTATCTTTCCCATTTTTTGCAATTACGCTTCTTCCGAGCTCGAAAGGCTGCGAAAAAATTTCAGGACAAATATCGTCATTAACTTCTTCTTTAGGATATCTTATCGCCACAGGACTCTTCGATTCAGCGGCAAAACGCATCGCAAGTTCGAGCTCGACGCCGTTTGCCGGTGCGATAAGAATCATATTCGGAATCATCCGCAAAAAACCTATATCCATAAGCCCGTGATGAGTAGGCCCGTCGGCGCCGACCAGGCCCGCTCTGTCTATGCAGAATATGACCGGCAAATTTTGCAATGCGACTTCCTGAAATATCTGGTCGAAACATCTTTGGAGAAATGTCGAATAAATACACACAAAAGGTCTAATGCCCGTCTTGGCCTGCCCTGCCGCGATGTCCACCGCAACCGACTCGGCTATTCCGACATCGTAATAACGGGACTCGAATTTCTGCTTGAATTTTGTCAATCCTGTGCCGTCCGACATCGCCGCGGTAATCGCGACGATTTTGTCGTTCTCGGCGGCAAGTTTTACAATCGAATCGGAAAATGAGGCTGTAAAACTTTTGCCTGTTGATTTTTCCGATTCGAGTTCGCCGTTGATTTTGAAAGGCCCCGTGGAATGAAATCTGGTCGGGTCGTCATCGGCAGGACTGAACCCCTTGCCCTTCTTCGTATAAACATGCAGAACGGCAGGCCTGTCAAGACCCAACATCGCTTTGAAAATTTCGATAAGTGAACTTATATCGTGGCCGTCAACAGGACCGAAATAAGGAATATTAAGACTTTCAAAAAGCCTGTTCGGCGTTATCGCCATACGAAGCGTCCGCTTGAACGATTCCAGCGCATCTTCCATCTTTTTGCCGACAAGAGGCGTATGTTCGAGAATTCTGTTCGTTCTCTTGCGTAAATCCTCGTAAGTATGACTGAGCCTTACCTTCGAGAGAAACTGAGCGATAGCTCCCTGCGAGACGTCAATCGCCATCGAATTATCATTAAGCACAACAAGAAGCTGTCTTCTGACAAGCCCCATATTATTCAATGCCTCGAAACTCAAACCGTTGACAATGCTCGCATCACCGACAAAGGCGACTATCTTTTCCTGTGTCTTGAGCTTCTCGGCGGCAAGGGCAAGTCCTATTGCCGTCGGTATCGCCGTACCGGCGTGGCCCACGGTGAACTGGTCGTATTCGCTTTCGTCCGGTGATGGGAAACCGCTTATGCCGTCTTTCTGCCTTAACTTTTTGAAAAGCTCTTTTCTGCTTGTAAGTATTTTATGAGCATAACACTGATGGCCGACATCCCAAAGAAGCCTATCCGTACTGAAATCGAATACATAATGCATCGCAATAGTCAGTTCAATCGCGCCGAGATTGCTGGCAAGATGGCCGCCCGTACAGCTTACGCAATGAGTAATAAAATCCCGAACCTCCGCCGCAAGCCTGTTCAACTGCGCGACTGAAAGAGCCTTAATATCCTGCGGCGAATTTATTTTATCGAGTAATTCATACTGCATTTTTTTATTTCGTCCTGTCAACAAGTGCTAAAGCGAGTTCTTTTAACGCCGCGGCCTTATCGCCGAACGCCTCGAGTATATCCACAGCCTTTTGAGCAATTTGCCTGGCGTTTTCTTCCGACTTTTCAAGGCCGAAAACAGCCGGATATGTCAATTTGCCCTGTTTTGCGTCTTTGCCCGCTGTTTTGCCGAGATGACTGCTGGTCGAGCTTACGTCTATTATATCGTCGGCCACCTGAAAACCAAGCCCGAGCGTAAGTCCGAACAAAGCGAGAACTTCCTTCTGTTTTTCATCGGCATCGGCTGCTATCGCGCCCAGCAGCGCTGATGCGCGAAACATCTTGGCGGTTTTATTGATATGAATATCGTGAAGCTCTTTGGAGCTATTGCTGTTATTCTGCGCCGCAAGGTCATTGACCTGCCCTGCTATCATACCCGCAGGCCCGGCGGCCTCGGCCAAAACTTTAATCATCTCAACCGCTTTTTTGGTGTCGCTTATTTTTGCCGCGATAATTTCAAAAGCCATCGTCAAAAGCGCATCGCCCGCCAGAACGGCCGTCGCCTCATCGAAGGCTTTATGACAGCTCGGCCTGCCCCTGCGAAAATCGTCATCGTCCATTGCAGGCAAATCATCGTGTACCAGCGAATAAGTATGCACCATTTCTATCGCCGCCGCAGCGTTCAGCGCATCGTCATTTTCTTTGCCCTCGATGAGCTCGCAGCACCACAATATAATCGCGGCCCTTACCCTTTTGCCCGGAGCGGCAAGGACATAATCGAGCGCATCGGCGAGCTTTTTAGGAATGCCCGTCCATTCCGCAAGTATCGCCGCGATTTTGCCGTTTACAGCGTCTGCTTTTTCGGTAAGTGCTTTTTTAATATCGACTTTTTGCATTTTAAATCTATCAGCGTCTTATTATGGCATTTTCCCATAAACTTGCTATTATACAGTCCTTTAAGGTTTTAGCCAAATAATATACCTCACAAAATCGAAGGCAGGCCGTTATGATACCACTGTGCAAATAAATACAGTGTTTTCGCTATGCTGTAATACGGTATACTATAGACGAGTATAGATACGATGAGAATTTAGGGGATAGGGTTCTATTAAGAACATCCAACATCGAACATTGAACGTTGAACTTCCAATAAACGTAAAACGGTTGCTCCGTCAAATTAAGGCGGAGAAAGGTTTCGGGAATTTGGCTTTACTTTTTTGTTCAGAGATAAAATTTTTAACCGCGGATACCTATGGCATAAATTACACGGATTACGCAGATATATTTAAGTATATAAAAACTGTTGAGTTTGAGGGAGAAAAGAGATATAATTCCATTAATAGCATAGGATTACGCAGATTTATTTAAGTAAATAAAAACTGCACTACTGTCCCGTTATAAGTTGAATAATAATAATTGGTTATGAAATTGAGAATT
>CAYUYR010000009.1:0-28279 GCA_964449435.1 uncultured Planctomycetaceae bacterium
ACGAAGAAAGAATAAAGAAACAGATGGATGTATTTAAATATCGCGATGTGATTCCTTTGTTTCATAAGGTAATTTTTGAATGTATTCCAAATGCGCAGAACAATCCCGCTCAGGCCGAATTTTACAGGGCTTATGAGCAGGGTGATGTCGCAAAGATAACGGCGATACCGAGAAATGTTCGTAAGCAGGTTTTTATAACGAGCATAAATATAAACTACGCCGACAGTTTGCTTGCCTGGCGGTTTGAAATGGGCAGATTTGACACATCATCGTCAACTGCCGTTTCGCAGAATGAACAAGAACTGGACGGCAAAGGATTTACTGTTGTAATAGAAGGTTATAGTCCTTACGAAAAAATCGGCGAACTTATGGACCCTGCAGGGGTGGGAAATGATAAGAGCAGGTGGGGCATTATAACACGAATGATGAATCTCAACGAGATTTTTGACGGCAATAGTCCGTTTCAATTATTTGCCAAGGAAAAAGTCGAACATTTCCGGATTGAAACAGGCCATGTCGATATTTCTGATATTCGAATGCCCGCCGGTATCGGCGTCTTAAGAATCAAGTCGGAAAGCTTATATGAAAGAGGAGGACATGCCGGCCAGGCCGATACATCGGCGGCTACTGTCGCAACCAGACAAATACTCGTTGACCCTCTGACAGAAGAAGAAATTCATAAGACAGTTGCCCTTGATGAAAAAGGCAGGATAAAATACGATGTTTTCGGACAGCCTTTGGCTATAGAGCGGGACAAGTGGTTCAGAATAAGGGCTAAATTTCTCTGGACAGAGGGTAAAACCGGCGGACAGTCCGATGGAACAGCGGTTCGTTCATCAACCTATAATTCGGAGTGATATAAACGACAAAGATGAATATAGTCAAGATACTGAAAAAGAATATTTCAATCATTATTCCGGTATTGATAACCGCAGCGGCGGTGCTGCTGTTTATCCCCGTGGCTATGATGCGAGGTAAAATAAGTGCCAAACTCGATGAAAACATAAAACTCGGCAGAGAGGTGGATTCTGCGCTGCGGGCAAATATATCCGCTAAACAGTATGAAGCTGTCAAAATATTCGAGGATGCGCATGAGGCCGATGCTAATGAAATTGAAAAACTTGCACGGCAGACAAGCCAAAGGGAATTACTTAATTATAGGATATTTCCTGAGCCGAACGAGACATCGGTACAAATTTTCAATGAGTTTAGGCTGGCGTATGTAGCTGCATTTGCAGAACTTACAAAGGATATGAAAGCGATGGATGCTCCGACTGATGTAGAAATTCGCAGAGAAGCCGGTCCGGTTGATATCGCAACGGATTTGCACAGAAGAGAATCAGCGGGCGGATTACAGGCAGAAACAGAAGAAAACAGAATTATCGAATTGTTGTGTAAACGCCGCAGCGAAGAAACGCCGGTTTATGCCAACCCAAAGGCTTTCAGCGGATATGGAGTGTGGGATGGTTGGGAATACAGCGGACTTGATGATGCGCTGACGAAATGCTGGTATAGCCAGCTTGCATACTGGATACATAAGGACATTGTCGATACCATAAATGCAATGAATCAAGATTTTACCGGTACGACAAGGTCATCGGTAAAAAGGCTTATCAGCGTTCGATTTGCCCGCAGCGATGCCGCCGGTTTTGCTATGGATAACGGCAACGAACTGCCTTTTTATGTTACCGGCGCAAGGGGCGCTTTGTATCAGAATTGGACGGGCAGACAATGCGATGAACACATTGATGTCGTTCATTTCAGTTTGGCAGTGATAATCAAAGCGGATGACGTACTTAAGTTTATGAGTGAACTGTGCAGCGAGAAGGAACATTATTTTGCCGGATATAAAGGCGACCAAGAGCCTGAGAAATATAAACATAATCAGATAACTGTTCTTCAAAGCCGTATCGACCCGGTTAATAGAGATCTGCCGGAGAATAAAAGATATTTCTATGGAAATGATGCGATTGTTTTGCTGAATCTTGTCTGTGAATATGTTTTCAATCGCTCAGGTTATGACCAGATAAAACCAAAGTATGTTCAGGGCAGTACAGGACAGACTGCGACTGAGACTGCGACGGATTATTAAAGCGGCTGATAGCAGAAATAGAAACCGTAAAGCGGGTGTTGAGCGGAAATTAACGCAGTAATTTTATTTTTTGTTGGTGTTATGGGCAGTAAAAAAGAAAACATAATAGAACGTTTTATTGATAAGGCAATATTAGCTGTTGCGGGCATTGCTGCGATTGTCATACTTTTTATGTATGTTATCGGCAGTCCTAATTCGATAGGATATGCCGGCCGAAAATATGGTCCGAAAGAGATAGATATAACCATTAATAAAAACGCACAGAGATTACAGGAGCAGTTGGACAGTGAGCCTAATACCGCTGATCAGTATAAGATGCAAAAGCCGCATTATTTATCTCTGCTGGCAAATCCGTTTCAGCAAGTTATAGAGACTGAGATAAAATTTCCGCTTCCGGGTTATCCTTATGTTGCCGCATCGGCCGGAGAAAGGGTTTACCGGATACCGTCGCTGCCTATGATAGATAAACCGGCAGTGGCCGTAGTAAGAATGGCGGCTTTTGTGCCGACAGAGGAACTTTCGCTCTCAACTCCTTATGAGAGCGCCAGGACGAAACTTGAGGATATGGACATCGTAACTATTGAATCGGCAATCGATGTTAAATCGCTTTATGATTCGTTCAGGGAAGCTTTTGCGGGAAGGTCCCTGCATAGAGAATGGCGGATGGAGCAATACGCAAAACCTGTTTTCGCGAAAGTTGAGCTTCAGAAAAGAATTCAGCAGCCGGATGGCGACTGGAGCGATTGGATTGAGGTGCCGAGAACGAATATATGTCATATAAAGAAAAATCTCCAGATTCCGCAGGAAGCAAGCGAATACGGCATTGAAATAGCATTAGTTCAATTTACCAGACCCGAGTTTCGCAATGAAATACTTCAGCCTCCGGTCTATCGTAATGCGATACCTGCTGAGGCGTGGATAAGTCCGTCTTTTTATAATGAACGGGAAAAAATACTTGCCAAACAGCGTGAAGAAGCACGCCGGCTTAAAATCGAAGCGGAAAGAGCGAAAAGACTTATGGAAAGGTCACAGCTGGGCCGCACACCGGCAACAACGAGACCGTCTGTTCGCGGCGGGCCGGAAGTTGCTGATAAGGCAGGAACTTCAAGAACTGTGCCAGGCCCTGCCGTCAGGACGCCGGCATCGACAAGAAGGCCTGCAAGAGATACGACTCCTGCGGCTGATAGCCAGATGCGGCAGATAAGTGAGGATGCTAAATTTGAAGCTGTTAAACTTACGGCGGAGACAGATATTGCCGATATGGAAAGGCTCGTTTTCTGGGCTCACGATGATACTACAAAACCCGGAGAGAAATATCAGTACCGTATAAGAATAGGGCTGTTGAATCCTATCGCAGGCAGAGACTGGGTCGGCCAAGACCAGCAAAGCCTGAACGACCAGATTGTGTTATGGAGTGATTTCACAGAATTAGGTGAGGTAATCGAGATTCCGCGAAGACTTGTCTTTTTTGCCACAAACATTCGTGAGGTAGAAAAAAGCACCGGCACTGACAGAACTGTCGAGATTATGGCAGCAAAATATATATTAGGCAATTGGGCGAGCTGGTCGTTCAGCGTCAAAAACGGAGAAGAGATAGGCCAGGTAGTAGAAACTATCGGAGACTCGCGGCTCAACCAGATGGGTATAGTTAGTGATACCATAGATTTCTCAACCGGAGCCGTTATGGTTGATGTGCAAAAGGCAACTGAGTGGATAGGAATGGGGTTTTTACGTTATCGAGAATATTCAGAGCTTTTGTACAGCCGTGACGGCAAGACTATTGAAAAAGTCGCTATAAGGGAACGATTCTGGCCTGCCGAAGTTGTAAAAACTTACAAGGAGATATCAGAAGCTCTTGCTGCTCCGCCGATAACACTGTTGAACTGGAATCAGGCGGAACCAGGCAAAAGCGGACGGCAGATGTATTAGAATGACGTATAAGAGCGTCAAACAGCCGGAATCGGCGTATTAGAGTTTGCGACTGCTGCGGTAAATCCCGGCAGAATATAATTTTCAACGACGACATCCCAGCTCATTTGTGCCGCAAGGTTATGGCCGGAATTTATCATTTCTATCGCTTCGTTGTCGTTTTTCGGCAGCCTTGTGAGTATTTCCATCGCGACCTTTTCGCCGATACGATGCTCAATTTTATTCCGAAAACCGATGTCGATTTTGAGCATATCCTCGGCATCGTTGAATTTTATTCCGTTCAGCTCGGTGTAATCGGCGATTATGACATTTCGAATTTCATCTGGGCTGACGATTTTTTTGATAAAGCCCGCACAGCCGCAAACATTGCTGATAACGCATATTCCGCCGAAACTCAGCGGCTCAAGCTGTGCTATGCCGAAAGGTTCGTAAATACTCTGGCCGAACTCGACGTCAGAGCCTTTACGAATGTCCATAAATTCCATATCTTCGGGCATTCTCTGGCCGCATCGCTGGCGGTCGAAACCGAACTGGTTTATGAAGAGCATTTTGATATTTCTGCTTTTTGCGTTAAATTCCTGAACCGCGGTATAAAAAGCGGTCTCTCCTCCGCTAAGGTCGGGAAGTCCTTCGTGATGCACTACCGGCCAATGATACTCGGATTCCATCCGCATGATATCGCGGGCTCTTCGGGGCCCGACTTCTGTGCTTAATAGAATCATCACGGCACTTTTGTGCAGCGGGCGAATCTCTTTTTCAATTTGTTCGAGAACCCGCAGATCCCGCCAAAGCCCTTTGCTGCGGACTAATCTTGTTACGTGCGTAAAGACATAATCCGGAGCAAAACCCAGAAGATTTTTGCAGTACTGCTGAAGTTTGGACTTCGATTGTTTCTTTTCCTCAAGACTTATATAATAAGCCGGAATTCCGTTATAGGCTAAACTGATATTTGCGGTTGAAAATTCGTGTGCGAGGAATCGCATCTCTTCGACGATATAGTCGCCGACCACAAGCACATTGTCGCAATGCCTGGAAGCCTCGACTAATGCGTGCTTGGCGTAATGCCACTGGTCTCCGAAGACTTCCGGCAGTGAAAGTCCTTCGTCCTGAGCCGCTTTCATAACATTGTAGAACATCGTGTCGTGACCGCTTCTTTCCTCGACGATTCGACGGACAGTCGCGACCTCGTGCGCGTGAAATACCGCTTTAAAGCGTGAATCTTTCTCCATTTTTGCCGCCAGTGCCGTCGGCATTCCCATAAATTCGTGGGCCACAACTATTGTTGGCGTATCGTGAGCTGCCAGACCTATTGCTTTTAAGGCGGCAATCGCCGGCGGAGCGAGCCGAACCCATTCTTCGTATTCCCAAAGATGCTCGTAAAGATGACTCATAATACCGAATTCGTTGAATAGCTGACCCTTAAACTCGTTTATAGGCTGATTATTTGTCTGACGAACATCAATTAAAATTATCTCCGGCGTACTTTTAACACCGGTTTGTATGTCTTCGAAGATTTTTCTGCCGTAAGCGATATCGACATTGAAAACCTTTTCAATATCCCTGAAAGCGTCTGCGTAATCTGTCCTTGCGAAACCGTCTGCGCTCGAATAAAGCACTTCGCCGCCGGGACCGAGACGATTATGAATAGGACCTTCGGTCGTGAAAAGCGTGCCGACGAGAATTGTTCTGCCGGTATTTTCGAGATACGCTTTGCTTGTGAGTATGCCCTGCAAAACGGCGCCGATGCCGCCGATTTTGCCGATTGCTTCGTGAGTTACATGAACAATGTTGGTCTTATAATTCATTGCGCTTTTTCCCTTCCGCAAAACTCTGTGCTGTTAATTCATCGACAATTACGCTATTAAATTATAAAAATAAATCTCCAAATGTTTATTTTTTGGATAGTTTCTTTGTCTTTTTTGTTTCTTTCTCTTCTTTTACCTTTTCAGCTTCTTGTTTTTTCTCTTTTTCTCTTCTTTCATCGGCTTCCGGAATTGTCAAAAGAGGCCGCTGTGTGATTTCATTATATCTTTCCATTTGGATGTCAGTTAGTTTGTCCTTATCAGCGTTGTAGATATGAGGCGACAGAAGCACGAGCAGTTCGGAACTGTTTTCAGTGGTATCGGTAGCCTTGAACGCCAGTCCGATTATGGGTAAATCTCCGAGTAATGGAACCTGATTGGTCTGTTTTTGGGTTGTTTTTCGCCGTAGGCCGCCAATAACAAGAATTTGTCCATCTTCGAGCAGCAGAGCGCTTTGTACGTTTCTTGTATCGATTATCGGCGTACCGCTGACGCCGGAGACAACGCTTGTGCCTGTCTGAATACTTTGTTCAGTTTCGACTTTCAGCAGGATAAATTTATCGTCCGTTAATGTCGCTCCGACATCAAGCGTTATACCGACATTCTTAAATTGTGTACTGGTTAGCGAACCGCCCTCGCTGGTTTGCGATTGCTCAGAATACGGCACTTCTTCAACAGCTTTGATAGAAGCAGTTTCGCCGCTTACAACCAATACTCTCGGACTTGCAAGTATTTCAATGTTATTTTTCTGCTGGATTGCGTGGATTACTGTTCTGATATCACCTCCAAGCAGAAGCCAAAGGTCAGAACCTGTGCCGGTCGTGTTATATGCCGTAGCGAGGCCTATAGTGCTGTCTGATTCAGTGACATTATCCGACCTCGGTGTGCTTTGCAGACGGTTTGTAAATCCGAGATTCTGTCTGAAGACAGCTTCATGGTCTCTGTTTGTAAGCAGGTCCCAGTTTATGCCGAGTTCAGTCCCGTCGTCGAGTTTTACGTCTAAAAGGACGACTTCAATCATAATCTGGTCTGGCTTGCGGTCAATCTTTCGAATCTGTTTAAGGATTTTTTCAAGATTATCATTCGTATCGCAGATTATAAGGGTGTTGCCCCTGCTGTCCGGCTCAATACTGCCGTATTCTCCCGACATACTTGCAATCGAAGACCTGACGCTCTTTGCATCGAGAAATTTAAGTGTCGCGGTCTCGACAACAAGGTCGGGTTTTATGATTGCTGCCGCCACGCTCGGCGACTGACTCTGGCTCGGCGTAAACTGCATAAACGGATTGCTTTTGGTTATTTCGTCGATGTTGATTTCCGGCTCATCGGCGCCCTCGATTATCGCGACAAGGCTTATCAGGATTATCGCCAGCATTAAATTTCTATACTTATTTATTTTTAACATTATCCGCATTCTCCTTAACCTTTAATGTGTATATGCTTAGAGTAATATCGCAGTTCAGATAGCCGGTCGTGGCCGCCTGTTTCATACTGAGTTTTATCGTATCAATCCAGACTTTTTGAGGTTTGTTTTGCAAGGTATGTAAAAACTTTACTATATTTCCATATCCGCCCAGAATGCCCATATCGACCTGATACCGATTGATGTCAATCGAGTCATTATCCTTAATGTTAATAGCTCTCGGAGGCGAAAGTTTGAAGTTCGTAATCTGACAGCCGTTCGTTTCCGCCAGCGATTGAATGCCGGCAAGAAAAGTCTTTGCATCTTCAATTTCGAAAAACGCCTGTTTGTCCGATTCGAATTTCTGCGTGATTTCGTCGAGTTTTTTCCGGCGATTCTTTAATTGCGCAGTCAGGAGTTTTCCTGTTTGTTCCCTTGTATCTATCGTATTATGATATTTCTGGGCGGCCGCAAGGTATTTGGTTTGCGGCGAGATAAACCAGTTATATATCGCGACAAAAGCTATAAGCAGTATTGCCGCGGCAAGAATATTGCGTTTCGAATATTGCGAATATTTTGATGTCATACCAATTATCCTTTATTTACTCTTTTTAATGGAACAGGTTATCAGATAATCGACGACACTGCCGGCATACCGCGGGTTCTGTTTTGTGTCCGCAAGCTGGGCAGAACTGACGGTTTTACATTTATTCAGACTGCCCACGAAATCATTAACAGCGTTATAATTTACAGCCAGTCCTTCTATTTGCATTGTCGAAGCGTCCCTTGCCCGCATTTCCTGTATCTGTATGTTTGCGGGCGTTTTTGAGACTACCTCGGCCAGTATATACGCCCAGTTGTTCCAGTTTTTTTTCTCGAATGCGGTTTCGAGCGCCTTGATATTCCGGCTAATCCGCACCGTTTTGTCGTTCGCATCGGCCTGTGCCTTCATCAGCTCCGATATATTGAAGTTCGGCATACTCTGTTCTTTTCTGATAAGCTCATCTTTAACGTCTGCTGTTTTCTTCGCGAGAAATCCCATATACAAAAACATAAACAGCAGAATTACAGCGGCAACATTGGCGATAATTATCAGATTACGCCAGGATTTCCTGATTTCGAATATCTCGTCAGGGAGTATATTGATATTTATTCCGGAATTGTCGCTGTCGAGCAGCTTCATCGCCGCCCCTGCCGCAACGAGCGAAAAATCCTGATTTGCCGCATCTTTACAGATAATATCGGTATGGCTCGAATCAAGCACCGTTATCTCGATATTTTTGTGATATATGTGTTCCTGAATTTGCCGGGCTGTTTCCTTTGTTTTCGCCGATTCACGGCTTGTCGCCAGGAACACAGGCCATTTTTCCTGTTTGGAGACCCTTTCAAGTTCATAAAACTGTACCACCGAATCAATCTGATGTGCAATTGCGCCGGCCTGCTCGGGCGATTCTGGAATATCGAAGTCGAATTTTTTTGTACGCAGAAAATCGCACTTTTGGCCGCTGAAGACGCACAGACTCATATTTTCGTCGTGCAGCAGGACGAGCATTACGTTTTTACCGCCGGCCGCTTTGATAACCTTGTTATAGCAGGCGCGGATAAGCGCAGCAATCGCAGGCTCTATTAGCCGAATATCTACGTTCTTTTTTTCAAGTTCTTTTGTAACCGCAATAAGAGGCTCGGCCTGTGCGGCGCCGACCAGAACGTTTTTTCTGTCTGAGCTGCCTTTCAGGGCGCAATAGTCTATTTGGACATTTTTAAGCGGCAAAACGGCGTATTGCCGCAGCTCTTCCTGAATAAATTTTCTTGCCGCATCCGGCGAAGCATCGGGCAGATTTAGAATCTGCAACAGTTCCGGCGAGCCGTTGAAACATACGCTTGCTTCACAGTGCCGCGGAAAACTGGTCAATTTCGACTTTATTACCGCGCCGGCGAAAGTTTTGGAATCGGCGGATTCTTTTTCGATTTTTACCCGGCTGCCGCCGAGAATCGTAATCTTCTCGCCGTTTCTCTCGAGACGAACAACATTCACAGAATCTTTACATACGTCTATGCCCAAGGCCTTTTTATGAACATTAACCTGAAAAGATTTTTGTTTTTTTCTTCTCATTCATTTATCCCTAATTTGTCAACGCGGATAATATAAGGACTTGTTGTGCCTACGGTAATATCTGCCTGCATCCTTGCCTGATAGCCCTGCGGCGAAATACCTGTCGAGGTAATATTGGGGTCAGGCAGCGAACCTGCTACCGTAACGGTATAAGAACCGCCGCCGAAAGATGTATTACTGAAACCGGCGTTCCAGCTTGAATCTTCTCGAATCTCACTAAAAGCATCGGCCAGACCGGCCTCGGCAATTGCTATCGCCTGGGCCGAGAAAATCTCGTTTCGCATTATTTGTATTTGTTCGTAGTTCATTTCGAGCATACCGACGACAAAAGCCGTCAAAAGCGCTATGGTAAAAACCACCATAAGCAAAACCGAACCGTTATTTCTTTCTGTATTTTTCATATATTCTTATGGCAATATTTCTGATTGGAGAATTTCACCGCCGAAATTCCACGTTTGGCTCTGTCCGCCGCCGCCGCCCTCAAAACTCGAGTCAAGGTCAACGTGGACTCTGCATCCGCCCGAAAGCTCTCTTGCTTTCATTCTGCCGTAAAATTGGCTCGAACCCGACAGGCTCACCGCACCATTCGGGTTATCCAGCAGGGCATAGACACTGCCGTTTCCCCACGTACTGAATGTTTTATTGGTGCCGAGCATATAAATCCTCAGATTCGACGGCAGTTTTTCGTTATGAGCGTTTAAATCTCCGCCGAGACTGCAAGTTCCTCTTACATAGAGGTCTAAAGTTGAGTCCTCTGAAATTCTTATGCTTCCGCCGCTGCCTACAGTTAAATCGCCATCCAGCAAAATTGTTATATCGCCTTCAATAGTGATGTACGAACTCAAAAGAGATATGTCGTTATAATAATGGTTGCTGTCGATGGTTTGTTCTCCGCTGGGCAAGGCTGAAAAGTTTTCCGGAGGGTCGCTGAATGGCGGGCCTGTCGGCGCTGTCGGATTCGGGAAATCTATCGGCTCGTCGAGTGTTTCTCTCTCACCGGTGATTGTTGCCCCCCAGCTTGTAATTCCGACATCAGGATTTCCACCCGGCCCGATATAGGCATCGCCGTATAAAATGCCTCCGCTCGAAAGACTTATTATGTTGCTGCCGATAGCGTTTGAAGTAACGACGGCATTATGCGAAACATTGGCGCCGCCATAGAAACCTGCGCTCGAATTATAACTGTCGAAAATGCCGTTAGGGCCGCCATAGCTGACGGTGGTTTTGACTGCGATTTTAGGGTCGACCTGATAGCTAATGATAAGCCTTGGGGTATGGGCGCCTGTTCCGGTAGTATTTTCAGCCGCGGCGAATTGCAGATTGTTGTTTGAACTGTTGATAATACCGAAGCCGTAATTGTAGTCGCCGTTAACCCAGCCGCGGACAATTTCTGTAACGTCAATTTCTACGGTAATTGGAACGCTGTTGCCGAGATTCGCGGTTACAGCGCTTGCTGAGTCGCAGTTGTCGCCCGGGTCAACGCCTCCGCCGATACTGTTCCACGTATCGGTTTCTGTCCACGACCTATTCATACGATAAAAATAAACATCTTCATTGTCATTATGATTAACGTACCAGAGTTCGAGCTTGGCCTCTGTTATTTCAGTGTCTTGAGGTATCTGCCAGTTTGCGTCGCCGACAATATCCTTAAAGCATAAAAGGCCGTGAATAACCGAAGGATTATCCCAGTTGTCGATATTTATAACAGCATCGCAGCCGTGGTCTCCCGACTGGTAGTCAAAAGACGTGTCGGGCTCGCCGGATTTTACCATAATATCAATAACGTTCTGGTCTGATACAGATTTGGTGCCTGTTTTTATGAAAACTTCCGAAATAAAAGTTCTGTCTGTTCCCGTGCTATGAGGGAAAACTGTTTCGATTTCTACGAGCCGGATATTGTTCGCATCGGTTGTCAGGGTAACGGCAGGGTAGATTGAATAGCTGCTCACCTGAAATTTGCTCACCGGCCCTGCGAGTTGAGCTTCACTGTTGCGAGGGCCGAAGACGACATAGCCGCTATCGACCATATATCGTTTTTCTATGTCGTTGGCGTCCGTAAAAATTATGAAGCCGAGATTGACGCTGTCGGCGCTGACGCCGGTAATCTCTTTTGCGGAGGAAAGATTTCGTACTATATGCTCCTGCAGAACTCTGCTGTTCTGAATGAGATTGGACGAGGCCTCGGAAGTCGCCCAACTGTTTCGTATGGCGCGGAACTGCGGCGCTATAGCCGCCATAATAATAACCATTATGGTCATCGCTATGAGCAGCTCGACCAGAGTAACCGCCTTGTTGTGTTTCGCTATATACATTTTCTGTCCTTAATCCTTTAGGAATATCGGCTTATAAATCGGCCTTCCTAACTTCAAAGCCGCTCCTGTGGAAAGAAGATAAAAATGTTCAAAATCGCATCGGCGGGGGAGTAAAAATGGATTTTTATGGGACTTTAACGGCTAAAAAGCGTGCTTTTTGCTCTTGCGGATAGTTAGTCCTATAACATATCTGTTGTTATGCGATTTGCTTATTCCTGCCATCTTTTGGCGATTTGGGTCTGGAGTGTGATTTCAATTTCGCCGCTGTCGAGCGAGCCGTTTGAATTGATGTCCTTGCCGACGGAAACCGTTACTGCCGTGAGGTTAGAGTTTACGGAGGAAACTGTCGTTTTGCAGAGATATGAAACGTTCAGAACTTCGCCGTCTTGCGAAGCGATGCTGTCGAAATCGTAAATCGAGATTGCCTGTATTTTATTAAGTTTTGCCTGTGCCAGGCCGAGGCTTTGCGTTTTTCTTTCAATGATTGCCGAATTTAAATGCGCCTGTGTCAGGCCTTTGAGAATCGGAACAAGGGCGGACAGCAGCAGGGCGGCTGCGATTACAACTTCCGGCAGTGTAAGGGCCTTGCGGGATTGCTGTCTTGTTTTTCTTATACTTGACGAAAGCTTTCTATAAAAAATGTTTCGGGCAGATGCCAACGGTTTCGTATATCGTTTATCGGTATCGATGCTCGTTTCGTCAAACGTCTGTCGGTTGGGTATCAGATGCCGATTGCCGCTCGGCGTAACCGAAACGAGCCTCGCCGCCGCAGCCGATTGACGCAGCCTCTCTGCAAGAAAGACAAGTTTTTTCCAAATAAAATCTCTTACTGCTGAGTACATGTTACCATTCCGGTAGAAGTAACGACGGATATAACGTAAGTTTTTCCGCCTCCGCTTACGCTGAGACTGTCGGTATCGCCTGTTCTGTTTCCCAGCGGGCCGAATACGAAATCATCAGCCCCTGTGCATGTAATATTTGAAGGTATTGTGTCCGATTCGATAACTGCACCTGTTTGGACGTTGACGATTTGAAAGCCTGTATAGCCGTCTGACGGGCCTGTCATACTGAGCCTGAAACCCTGCGGATATTCAGCGGCGTTGGAAATTGCGAGTGTTCTGCAGTGTCGAATTGCCGCGGCCATTCTTTGTGCCCCGGTCTGTGATTTGCCGAGATTGACGACTGACATCACCAGCTTCGGGACCGTGATAAACGTCAGAGCGCCGATGAGCAGTACGACGATTACAAGCTCAACAAGAGTAAACCCTTTTCCGACTGCTTTCATACGTTTTTACCAAAATCAAAGGGATGCCCCCCCGGCCATCCCTTTATTGTATCATCTATACGGATCCGTTTTTTTTGTCTAATATTAGTGCCAAATATTAGAAGTTTGGCCGCCATTGTCGCTATTAATGTCCGGTGGCATCGCAGGATACTCTGTGAGTAGTACTACTGAGAGTATAAGTTCCGCTGCTGGGACATTCCGGTGTGCCTTCAGGGAAGTAATCGGTATCGCCGCAAAGTGTAGCCACATCTGCCGGATACGCATCTTTGTTGGCATACCACAACTCAGTTTGAGAATTCATTATGCTAATGTTTGTGGCGCAGGCGTTTGCCTTGGCGGTTGTGCTGCTTGCGGCGATTTTCGGTATTGCGATGGCCGCTAATGCACCGAGAATCAAGACCACTATCAGCAGCTCAATTAACGTAAACCCTTTTCTGCGTCTCATTGCTATCTCCTTATATTTAAGCCGATAAATTTTCTATATATAGTTTTCTCTGTTAAACTATAACAAGTATTCGGCATATAAGGGGGGGGCACTTTCGTAAAAACCCGTTTTTAAGCCCTTAATTACTTCAAATGCGACATATATTCGAACATCGGCAGATATACCGCCATTAGTATAAGTCCGATAACTACGCCCATACCCAATGTGAGCGCAGGCTCGAGTTTGGTCATCAGGGCGTTAATTGTCCGGTCGATATCTTTTTCGAGAAACTCGGTGCCTTTATTGAGCATCTGTCCGAGCTGACCTGACTGTTCGCCGGAGTCGGCAAGCTGAATAATCAGCGGCGGGAAAATATCGTGTCTTTCGAGCGATTCGGCCACACTCAAACCTGACTGAACCGATTTTTGGATGTCGGCGCTTATATAGGATATTTTTTCATTGTTCGCCACAAGACCTGCAACCTGAAGCGCCTTGATTATCGGCACGCCTGTCATTATCAGCATAGCGAAAGTCTTAACATAGTTCGATGCCGCCACTATTCTGTTGAGCCTGCCGAACATCGGAAGCTGAAATTTAAGGTAGTCCCATTTGGTCTTTATATATTTATTTTTGCTCAGATACCTGAACAGAAACGGCAGGAAGGCTATTACTATCAGCAGAACAGGCCAGAACTGCCTTAAAACTACGCTGAGCACGATAAGCATTTGTGTAGGCCCCGGCAGAGCTGCGCCGAGCTGACGGTAAACCTTTGAAAAAATCGGCACAACGAATATCACAAGCGCAGTTACCACCGCAAGGCACATAATCAGTACGATTATCGGATACGCAAATGCGCCTTTGAGCCGGGCTTTCAAATCCGCCTGTTTTTCGAGATACCGTGCGCTTATATCAAGACTTTCAGCCAGTTTTCCGCTCGATTCGCCCGCCTCAATCATACCGAGAAAGAAATCGGAAAATACATCCCGATATTTGCCAAACGAATCGGTGAGCGACAATCCTATTTGCACGTTCTTTTTTACATCGGCGATAATATATTTTAAAGACCGGTTTTCAGTCTGTTTTTCAAGCGTTTCGAGGCAGGGTATTATCGGCAGTCCGGCGGTGCACATTCCGGCGAATTTGAACGCGAAGGCCGTAACTTCAGATTGCTTGATATGAATGAAATCAGGATTGAATTTTCTTTGTCTCTTTGCGCGTACGAGATTGTAGCCGATTTTGGCGAGTTCTCTGCGAAGGGCCGATACATTTTTTATGTCGTCGTAAAGGCCGCCGAAAATATGTCCCGTTTCATCACTGGCCGTATATTCATAGGTCGCCATTAGTTCTCCTGCATATCTACGACTCGATAAAGTTCGTCGAGCGTTGTCGAGCCCGATAGAACCTGCCGGAGTCCGCTTTGCTTGAGCGTTCTCATACCTTCTTTTATGGCCTGCCGCTTTATCTCGGTATCGCTTTTGCCTTCGATTATCATATTCTGGATTGTGTTTGTAACAGGAAGTATCTCGTACAGGCCTCTTCTGCCGAGATAACCTGTTTTAGAGCAGTTGTCGCAGCCTTTGCCGCGATAGATAACCATATCTTCAGGTTCGTTCGGGAACAGCCGTGTTCTAATCTCCGGCTCAGGCTTATATGCCTCTTTACAGGCGAAGCACGAAGTTCTGACGAGTCTTTGGGCGATGGCTCCGAGCAGCGAAGATGCGAGCATAAACGGCGGTACCTCGAGGTTTATCAGTCTCGACAGCGCCCCGGCCGCATCGTTGGTATGCAGCGTCGAAAGAACCAAATGGCCCGTCATCGCCGCGCTGACTGCGATTTCCGCGGTTTCAGGGTCGCGAATTTCGCCGATTAGAATTACATCAGGGTCCTGTCTCAGAATGCTTCTCAATGCCGAGGCAAATGTAAGACCTGCCTTGGGATTAGTTTGTACCTGTGTAATTCCGTCGAGCCTGTACTCGACAGGGTCCTCGACGGTTATGATATTTCTTTTGCTGTTGTTTAAAAGCTGCAAAAGAGAATAAAGCGTCGTCGTTTTGCCGCTGCCGGTAGGGCCGGTCAGCAGAATCATTCCATACGGATTTTCGATGAGTTTTCTCATTCCCTCGTTGTCGCGCGAATCTGGCGTAATGTTATCGAGGTTCCATTTGCTGCCGGTCTTATCGAGAATTCTTATAACGATTTTCTCGCCGACAATCGAAGGCAGCGAGGAAACACGAAGGTCGTATTCTTTATTGTGATGAACCGTCGTAATATGTCCGTCCTGCGGCAGACGTTTTTCCGCTATATCCATTTTAGCCAGAATTTTTATGTGGCTGAGTATTTCCGCCTGTGCCGATGACGGTATATTGAGTTCTTTTTGCAGAACGCCGTCGATTCTGTATCTTATAATCATATCTTTTTCCTGCGGCTCGATATGAATATCGCTCACTCGCGAGTCTATCGCGCCGGCGATAATCGACGCCACAAGGCTGCTGACGGGGTCTTCGCTTTCCTGAAGCTGGTCGAGAACCGCCATCGGACGCTGTTTTCCCATCTCGCTGGTTTTCTTAAGCCTCATCGACGCAATCGTCTGCTTGGTTACGTTTTGGACGTTGAAATGATAACGGATAGCCGACTTTATCGCGTTCGGAGCCGCCGCCTGCGGCACTACCTTACAGCCCGTTCGCATTTCTATCTGGTCGCGAATCGCAAGGTCCATCGGCGAGCTCATCGCTACATAAAGTTTGTCGCCTTCCATACGGACGCCGATTAGATTATGCTCGTTCGACAGCTCGTACGGAATCATATGTGCCGCTATCGGCTCAACCTTATCAGGAGAAAGATTTACAAATTCGATGTTCTGACTCTTGGCGATGAGGATGCCGAACTGCTCATCGGTCAGAAGACCGTTCTCTTTCAGAATTGTTATGATGTTGCGCCCGTTTTTAGCGCATTCTTCATACAGCGAAGTAAGCTTCGGTTCGTCGGCGATTCCAAGCCGGATAATTTCATCGAACAGCGAATTTTCGGTATCTAACTTCGGCATAATTATAGTTCCGTATAATCTTTATCTTTACACTTTCATCGCATAACAAAAATCGACAAAAAACCCTCTCGGCTTAACGAACGATTAAATTAAATTAAATCAGTAAACCCGTCCCAAAGGCCGATAATATCACCGGCAGCAATAATAAACCGTGTTATAACTGCTATTATGCGAACTTATAAAGTTTTGCTTAAAACTATTGCTTTAACAGCCGAAAAAGAACCGGCTGAATCTTTAATTTATAGGAGACGGTTATGCTTGGCCTGTTTAAAACAAAAAAAAAGTCGGCAGTTATTCTTGTTGTGGACGATGAGCCCGACCTTGTAAGTACCGTTAAGACACGTCTCGAATGGCACAAGTTCAACGTCGAAACGGCGTCGAATGGACGGCAGGGCCTTGAAGCGGCGGCACAGATAAAACCAGACCTCATACTGCTTGATTGCAATATGCCCGAAATGACGGGTCTGCAAATGCTCGAACGAATGCGACAGGATAAAGAATTGCAGGATATTCCGGTCATAATGCTCACGGCCGCCAGTGAACCGCATGATATTAACACCGCTGCCTCTTTTAATGTGGCAGAATACGTTACAAAACCTTTCGATTTTGCACAATTACTCGGAAAAATTTCACAGATTCTGGACAAAAAATGAACCGCGAAAAAACCGATAACACCGTACCGGCGACAATGTCTGAAACTGGAACAATTGAAAAATTCATTGAAGAGAAACGCAAAAATCTCGAAGCGATTTTCGACGCTGTCCCCGTTGGGCTTTTGCTTGTTAACGAGGATTTGGTTGTTGTAAGAGTAAATGACGCTATTCGGCGGATAGCTAAAAGGGACTACGACCAGATAATCAACAAATCTTTCGGGGGCGCTCTTGGCTGCAAAATGATTGCCTCGGGCAAATACCATTGCTGCGAAACGCCGCACTGCAAGATATGCCCTTTAAGAGTCAATATTCTCAGGGTATTTGAAACTTTTCAGCCTGTCAGGGGAGTCGAATTTCAGAGCGATACTTATTTTCAGGACAGAAATACGAGACTCTGGTTTTCGCTAAGCGTTGAGCCGGTGGACATCGACGGCCGAAAATACGTCGTCGCCTGCCTTAACGATATAACCGAAAGAAAACTTTCCGAGGAAAAGCTGCACGAAACGATGGAGATGAAATCGCGGTTTATCTCGACCGTCTCGCACGAACTTAGAACACCGCTGGCTGCTATTAAAGAAGGTCTCGATATAGTCCTTCAGGGCGAGGCCGGAAGAGTTAAGAAAAAACAAAAACAATTCCTCGAACTTTCCAAGAGAAACGTTAACCGCCTCAGTATGCTGGTCAACGATATTCTTGATTTCCAGAAGCTCGAATCGGGAAAGATGAGATTTGATTTTGACCCCTGCGATATGGCGGAAACAATTAAAGAAGCGGCTCAAACAATGGCGCCGGTCGCCAAAAAGGCCGATGTTAATATGTCCGTTGAAATTAAATCAGACTGCTGCCAGGCTGTATTCGACCATAACAGAATGATTCAGTTAATTACCAATCTTTTGAGTAATGCCATTAAATTTACCCCCGCAGGCGGAAAAGTTGTGATTAGTATCGAGAAACAAAACGGAGAAATGATTATTGTAGTCTCCGATACGGGTATGGGAATACCCAAAAATGATCTGCCCAGAATTTTTGAAAGATTTTACCGTATAAGAAGACCGGGCAAAGAAATTCCTGGCACCGGCCTCGGCCTGCCGATTGTCGCACAGATAATTGAACATCACGGCGGAAAGATAATGGCTGACAGCGAGCCGGATAAGGGAACAACTTTCACGGTTATACTGCCTCTGAAACCTCCGCAGGATTTGAATGAGCTTGACAGTGCCGGCGACGAAATATTAGAAGAAACTGTCTTCTGACTTATTCTTCTATTGTCCTGTTTTTTCCTGCCATCAGCAAATCGTATTCGAGCTCAAACCGGATTTTATGCCTGGCCTCTTCCTCGGCAAGTTCTATTAAGACTTCTTTCAGCGATGGCTCGGTTATTGTTGACAGCAGGTCGATATATAACCTAAACGATATTTTCTCTTTCTGCATTGCCAACAGCAGCAGTCCTTCGTAGTCCATTTGCATTATTTTGGACATATCGACCATATAATCGAGCGGTTTAGGGGTTTGGTTTTGCATCGGGTAGGGTTTTACGGTATTGCCCAGTTTCATTAGTTCCAGCTCGAGTTTGGCTTTATGTTCGAGCTCTTCGGATGCGAATTCGATGCATAAACTGCGGATTTGCGGAATGTCTGTATATTGTGAAAGCAGGTTATAAAAAACGTTGGCTTCTATTTCTCTGCTGATTGCCAGCCGCAGTACATCTTCGACTTTTTCGAGACTGCCCATTTTCGGCCCTCCCCAGAACAATACGACAAATTTTATCCGCTTATCCTGCAGATACGCGAAAAACGAAATCAGGAGAGTCCGCCATTGAAACAAAGTTCCAATGGCGAGACTTCTCCGTTAGAAATTTCAAAGAAACTTTTAACGGAGAGGGCGGGATTCGAACCCGCGGTACAAGCATTCACTCATACGACGGTTTAGCAAACCGTTGCCTTCAGCCTCTCGGCCACCTCTCCGGGTCTATGCAAAACGTAGTTTATAGCCAAAGAGGTTATTTTGCAAGAAGATATAGAAAGTTCCTGTAATAATTATGGATAGCTAAACACCTTATTAATCGCTTAGGTTAGGTCGATTATTTTTGACGGCAGGGCGGTTTGAGCTATTATATACGCCGCAAGGTTGAACCACTGCTTTGCGCCGTCGAGAATGACACTGTCGCTGCTGGCCGCTATGGCATCGCTTTTTATCAATTCAGTATCGGGATTATTTACAAGTTTTACCGTCCCGCCGGTAACTGTTTCGATGATTTTCTTTAATCTGCCGCTGTTGGAGACAGGCCTGTCGAGCAGCCACAGAATTTGGTTTAACTTTAGTTCTTTAAGGCAGTTATTGATAAGCTCGAGCGCCGGTATGGTTTCGGCGACTTTCCTGTACGTTCCGTGCATTCCGGCAAGGTCTCTTATACAGCCGTCGCGTCCGATGAATAAAAACGCGCCGCTCATCGCCGCCTCGACGGTTATCAGCACATTATAGCCGTCGATGATAATATCCTGTCCGGCAAGCTCTTGCGGCTGGAACTGTTTGGCAAGTCTTGCGGCGAGCCGGCTGTCAGAGCAACTGCTCCGCATCACAGCCAGTCTCTGGCGGTCAGTAAGCTCGAATTTGTCGCCTACGAGCTTGAGGACGGCGTTTTGAGGATAGTCTTTTGTCAAAAGCAGTGAGTAATCCGCCGTCGCCTGCCGAAGAGCGGCGATACTATCCTCGCTGAACAGCTTGCTGTCCTGCGGATTGGCGCCTCGATGTTTCCTCTTGTCCGGCATATTTTTTAATTATATCTTCTTTATTGTTGATATTAAACAAAATCATTTGTTAAAATAACCACCTTGTGTTGTTTCGATATCAGGATTTGGAATCAGGATTATGACATTAGAGCAATTATTAAAGCTGGTGGAAAACAAACCTCTGGTCTGGCGGCCAAAGGTATGCAGCGATTCGAGAAATCTTCGGCAGGGCGATATATTCGTCGCCATAAAAGGCACTCGTGTTGACGGCCATAACTTTATCGGCCAGGCCGCCGTCTCAGGCGCAAGGTATATTGTTGCCCAGCAGCCCGTACAGGTCGCTTCAGCCGAGGTCATTCAGACCGACGATACCGCAAAGGCGCTCGGCCTTCTTTCCCAGGCTTATTACAATTATCCCAACAGCAAATTAGTCAATCTCGCGGTTACCGGCACAAACGGCAAAACAACTACGGCGTATCTTGTCCGCTCGATTATAACCAATGCCGGCAAAAAGTGCGGCCTTATAGGAACTGTAACAATCGACCTCGGCAGCGGTCAGGACAGCTTCGAATCATTGATGACAACGCCCGATGCGCTCGAGCTTGCCTCGCTGGCCGACAAAATGGCAAACGAAGGCTCACAATATATGATTATGGAGGCAAGCAGTCACGCCATTGAGCAGAACCGTCTTGCGGGAATCGATTTTAGCGCCGCGGCCTTTACGAATTTTACAGGCGACCATCTCGATTATCATAAAACAATGGAAGCGTACCTCGCCGCCAAATTAAGATTATTTCAGGGGCTTGAATCCGATGCGACTGCGATAATAAATAAGGACGATTCTGTCTGGCAGCAGGTAGCCGAAGCGACAAAGGCAAGAAAAATTTTCTACTCGCTCGAAACAGAAGCCGACCTGACTGCGAAAATAATTTCGATGGATATAAACAGTACGGTTTTTGAGCTTCTGTTCAAAGGCGAAAAAATCAAAGTCTCATCGCCGCTCATCGGCAGGCACAATATCAGTAATCATCTTGCCGCCGCAGGGCTGGCAATCGGAGCAGGATTCGACCTCAAAACAATCGCCAAAGGTCTGTCGAAACTTGCCGCCGTCCCCGGCAGATTGCACAAAGTCCCTTGCAGCAAAGCCTTTACGGTTCTTGTGGACTATGCACATACCGACGATGCCCTCAAAAAGGTGCTCGAAACTTTAAAGCCCTTATGCAGGGGCAGACTGATAGCGGTTTTCGGCTGCGGCGGAGACAGGGACAAAACAAAAAGACCTCGAATGGCTCAGGTCGCCCAGCAGTTTGCCGATAGAATTTTTATTACGAGCGATAACCCGCGAACAGAAAAACCCGCGGCCATAATCGAAGACATTCTTGCGGGTTTTACCAAGCCGCAGGCCGACAGTATTGTCGCCCAGCCCGACAGAAAACAGGCAATCGATGAGGCGATAAACGCCGCGAAGAAAGACGACATAATTCTCATTGCCGGAAAGGGACACGAAAATTATCAGATTATCGGTACGGAAAAAACCCATTTCAGCGATATTGAAACGGCGGCAAAATTTCTGGCGGAATGAAACCTCTGAAAATTAAAAAACTTGCTGAAATTCTAAAAGCTCGAGTATCTGAAATTTCAAATCTCAAATTTAAAATTTCAGATGTAAGTATCGACTCACGAAAAATCTCGCCCGGCTGTGTATTCTTCGCGATTAAGGGCGCAAGCCACGACGGCCGCGATTTTGTCGAACAAGCTTTAAAGAACGGCGCAGCCTGCGCGATTGTGCAAAAAAAAATAAATACCGACAAACCCATTCTGCTCGTCGATGATACAATCAAGGCTCTTGGCGAATTGGCGAAGTATGTAAGAGAGAATTCATCATATAAAGTTGTCGCGATTACAGGCTCGGCGGGAAAAACGACCGTAAAAAACATAATCAGTCATATTTTAAGCGATAAATTCAGGTGTTTTTCATCGCCGAAGAGCTACAACAATCACATCGGCGTTCCGCTGACGCTCCTGGACGCTCCGGCCGACAGTCAAATCCTGATTTCAGAGCTTGGCAGTAATCATATTGGTGAAATCGGACAGCTTACGAGGATAATTCAGCCCGACATCGCCGTCATAACGACAATATGTCCGGCGCATCTGGAGGGCTTCGGCAGTATCGATGCGATAATAGAAGAAAAAGTCTCCATCACGGCAGGCTTAAGGGCCGGCGGAAAATTTTTCATCAATGGCTCAATAAAAAAACTCGTCGATTACTGCAAAAATCAAAAATTGTCTTTTGAAACTTTCGAAGTGCCGGATTTTAAACTTTCAGGCGACAAAAGTACTTTTGTTATCGACAATGTCGCGGTTAATCTTCCGCTTATCGGCAGGGCGAATGTTGAGAATGCCTCAGCCGCGTGGGCGGTCTGTAAAAGTCTGGGCATCTCGGCAAATCAATTCGCAAAGTCCATCGCATCGGTAAAGCCCGTCGATATGAGACTTGAGCCTTTGAAGTTTGACTCCTGTCTCATTCTTGCCGATTGCTATAACGCCAATCCCGGCTCGATGGCTAATGCCCTTGAAACCTTGTCTTTTATGGCGAACCAGCAGGGCAAGAGAGCCGTCTTTATCTGCGGCAAAATGGGCGAGCTCGGAAAAGACAGCGAAAAACTTCATACTGAACTTGGCGAAAAAATCGCTCAATATAAAATTTCAGTTCTGCTGACGACAAAAGGCGATTGCGAACTTGCTGCCGATGCCGCGAAAAATTCCGCCGATTACGATATTTCCATCGGCATATTTGAAAATACCGCGCAGCTCTGCAATAATCTGCACAAATTTATCAAACCTGACGATATAGTACTGGTTAAAGCCTCGCGAAGCGAACGCCTTGAAACCGTTATTGACAAATTAAAGACGCTTTTTATCGGACATTAGTTAAAAAATATGATTTATCATCTGCTTTCTCTTTTGGAAGATTTCGCAACCCGTTCGCTCGGTTTTTATGCCTGGCAGGAGGTTTTGTTCCGCTGCATAATGGCTGCGCTGACGAGTCTCGCCGTCGCCTGGCTTTTGGGTCCTAAAATTATCCGCTGGCTGATGCGAAAAAAAATCGGCGACAGGCCGGAGTTCCATCACGAAAAGCTTAACGACCTCAATAAGGAAAAAGCAAACACCCCCACAATGGGCGGACTGATTATTATCATAGCCGTCCTCGCCGGTACTCTCCTGTGGGCAAAGCTCAATAATCCTTTTATACAGAAAGCAATAATTCTTGTGTTGTGGTTCGGCGGCATCGGCGCAGTTGACGATTGGCTCAAACTCACCAGCCAAATCCGCCAGCGAAGCCGAAACGGACTCAAGCCGTGGGAAAAACTCATATTCCAGTTCGGCGGGGCGGTGCTCATTGCTGCGTTTCTTTATTTCGACGTCGAAAAAATTCCTGACGCCACACGGTTCTGGCTGCCGTTCTATAAATACGGAATACCCATTACCGGCTGGCTGTTTGTCCTTATCGCGATTCTTTATATCTCCGCTACGAGCAACGCCGTGAATTTAACCGATGGAATGGACGGCCTCGCGACCGGCTGCGTTGCCATCGCCAGTATGACGCTCGTAATTCTTTGCTATGTCGCGTCCGAATCTATGACGAGAACATCGACGATGACATGGGCGGGCTACCTGCTTTTGCCCCACATTCCGCAGTCCGGCGAACTGAGCATATTTTTTTCCGCGATCCTCGGCGCAGCGCTCGGTTTTCTGTGGTTCAACTGTCATCCGGCCCAGACTTTTATGGGCGATGTCGGCTCACTGCCGCTCGGCGCAGCGATGGGCTATGGCGCACTGGTTACCAGAAATGAGATTCTGCTTTTGATTATCGGCGGCGTATTCGTTGTCGAGCTTATCAGCGTTATCATGCAGGTATTATATTTCAAATATACCGGCGGCAGGAGACTTTTCAGATGCGCACCGATTCATCATCATTTTCATCTGGCAGGCTGGTCCGAACCGCAGGTTGTAGTGCGGTTCTGGCTCATCGCCGCCGCTTTCGCGGTCTTTGCTCTGGCAACGCTAAAGATTCGCTGACGAAATTACTTTATCATTTCCTGGACAGCATTCTTCAAAGGCGAGATTTCATTTATGACGATATTCCAGATTCGTTCCAAATCTACGCCCATATAATCATGGACGAGAACATTCCGAAATCCTGAAATTCTATGCCAGTCTATTTCCGGTTGTATCTGTTTGGCCTGTTCAGAAAGCTTTTGGGTAGATTCTGCCATAACCTGAAGATTTCGTATGACGGCATCCTGTATGATAGGCGTGTTTATAAAAGTTTCTTTGTTCACATTTTTCGTATATGATTCGATATGCTCAATACATTCGATTATGTGAATCAGATAAAGTTTATCATCCTTCATAAAGATTTGGCCTCTTTGATGATTTTGTCTTTTATATACCAATGAAGCCCTGCTTCTGTAACGACATCGACTTTGCGTTGCAGAAGATTTTGCAAATCGTATAACAATCCGCCGAGGTCAAAGAGGCTGCGTCCATCTTCAAGGTCAACCAGAAAATCCACATCGCTGTCAGGTTTTGCCTCGCCTCTTGCGACTGAGCCGAAAATTCTGACATTAAAAGCGCCGCGCTTTGCCGCAAGAGCAAGTATCTGCTCTCTTTGTTTGCCTATTATTTCTTCTGTTCCCATACGAGCAGTGTAAATCCCGTGTTAATCCGTGTCAATTATAAAGTTGCGCATAAAAAAGCCCCGCTGTTTTGCAATGGCAGGGCTTTGATATAATTAGTGTAATTTTTATTCAAAAAGAAATGAGCCGTATTGTGCCGCATCGCCCAATTCTTCGTGAATCCTGAGAAGCTGGTTATACTTGCAAATCCTGTCAGTCCTGCATGCCGAGCCTGTCTTAATCTGACCGACGCCCGTCGCTACCGCCAAATCTGCGATGGTCGGGTCTTCCGTTTCGCCGCTGCGATGGCTTATAACCGCTGTCCAGCCTGCTCTCTTGGCCATATTTATCGCCTCGAATGTCTCTGTCAGCGTACCGATTTGATTCAATTTGATAAGAATTGAATTTGCGCTGCCCAGTTTTATACCTTTTGCAAGCCGCTCTGTGTTCGTAACGAACAAATCGTCGCCGACGAGCTGGCATTTATCGCCAACCGTCTCGATCAGCTTCTTCCAGCCATTCCAGTCGTCCTCTGCCAGGCCGTCTTCAAGACTTACTATCGGATATTTGTTTATCCAGCCTGCCCAGTATTTGACCATATCGTCGGACGAGATTCTTTTATTCGGTGCCGATTTAAATAATTTATATTTCTTTGTTGATTCGTCCCAAAGTTCCGTCGCCGCAGGGTCGAGTGCGATTGCGATTTGCTTGCCTGCCTTGTAGCCGGCCTTTTTGATGGCTTCGAGAACAACCTCGATTGCCTCATCGTTGCTTTTCAGCGACGGTGCGAATCCGCCTTCATCGCCGACAGAAGTATTATATCCTTTTTTCTTCAGCACACCCTTGAGCGTATGAAAAACTTCGGCTCCCATTCTTAATGCTTCCGGAAAATCCTTTGCCCCAATCGGCATAACCATAAATTCCTGAAAATCGACGTTGTTGTCGGCGTGTTTTCCGCCGTTGAGGATATTCATCATCGGCACAGGCAGTACATTTGCGTTGCAGCCGCCAAGATAGCGATACAGCGGCAGGCCGACAGAAGCGGCTGCGGCTTTCGCTACCGCAAGCGATACGCCGAGGATTGCGTTTGCGCCGAACTTGGCCTTGTTCTTTGTGCCGTCAAGCTCAATCATAAACCTGTCGACGTCTTCCTGAGCCAGCGCTTCGAAGCCGATAATTTCAGGAGCGATTTTCGTATTGACGTTTTTCACTGCCGTTAGGGTGCCTTTGCCCATATATCGTTTGGCCTTCGTATCGCGGAGTTCGACCGCTTCGTGTGCGCCGGTGCTTGCTCCGGATGGGACGGCCGCTCTGCCGAACGAGCCGTCTTCGAGCGTAACATCGACTTCTACCGTCGGATTGCCCCGCGAATCGAGTATTTCTCTTGCCCTAACGTCAATTATTGTCGTAAACATTTTATTATTCCTTTCTTAAAGTTTGTTGTGTCATTCCCGCGGAAGCGGGAATCCAGGAAGTAAAGAAATAAGGAGGTCGGGATGTAAGGAAATGTTTTTGACAATTTTCCTTATTTCCTTATCTCTTTATATCTTTACTTCTTTTTCCAGAAACGAAAAGAATAGCCATTTTCCCCCATTTAGTCAAGAATTAAAGTTTGGAAGAGTTGGGTCGTTTGTTAGCGTTTTAATTTTCTTGGGTATTCTATTTTTAAGGCTTTTGCTATATTCTCAAAACCTGCTTCGTTTTTATAACTTTCGATATTAAGCCCACGAGTTCTCACTTTTTGCCAAGATGATGATTTATCGTGATGTTTCTTAATGAAGGATGGAGGAAAAGTATAAAATTCAATATCTCTTCTTCCAGTTTTATAATTATGACAATTTCTTTTCCTGAAAAAATAACCGATGTTTAAAAAGGCAACAATTAAAAAATCAAAAGAACCGATTGTTTTTTCTTTTACAGGGAATCCTCTGTCGCAATCTGTTGCCATTCTGCTTTTGACTTGGATTCTTAATCGTTTACTTCTTTTTTTCGGATTAGGATGTGTACAGATTAAATCATAACCTTCATTAAACGGCGGGGCTTTATATGTCATAATATTTCTTCTGAGAAGATGACCCATAACAAGATATTCAGCACTGAGTGAAATAACCGGGTAGCGAGTGAACTTGTTCATAAAGTTGTTTTCTTATTTTAATTTTTTGGTGGTCTTTGGCGGCAGATAATTTTCTCCGGAGATAACCAATTTTTTAGACGCCGAAATTTGCAGAAAGAAATTTTTGTATTTCTTCGATAAATCTCCTTGTTTTTTCAAGCCAATCCTTCACTTCTTCTTGATTGAATGTGGCATTATCGACATAATCTCCTGTCTGTCGGCTCTGGAATAAAAGGTCAAAATGTCTGCCGGATTCCTTCGATAATAATCCGGTCTTTACATAATCTCTGTGCAGCATAGCTCTTAACTGACCGTGTTTGCTCGTGGATTTATCCTGCGATATCAGCAATGCTGAAACCGCATAAAAACAGGCATAGTATAACCGGTTGACATAAGTATTCGTATAACCTGAATCAAACAGCAGTTTTGCCTCGTCAAGAGTTTGGAATGCTCTTTCGAGCCTGTATTTGGCTAATTCTTTTGACTCTTTTGTCAAACTCGGATTCCTTCCCTGTCGATATTTTTATGGAAAGGCATTGCGCGGGACAAAGGACTATTCCACACATCTCTGTTTTGAACAACAAAGCTAACCATTGCCTCGGTTTCAAGCTCAATGGGATAAATCTGGTCGAGGATTCTTTCGTTAAGTTTTAAATCCGCTTTTTGGTCAACAAGAATTAAAATATCGTAGTCGGAATACTCCTGAGCATCGCCGCGAGCACGAGAGCCGAATAAAACAATATCTGCATCCGGCGATACTTTTTTCACTGCGGTTTTACACTTATTTAGTACAGATTTGTCGAAACTAACCATAATAATGAATTATATCTCAAAACTTATAAGAATCAAGACGAATCTTGTTCTATTTCTCTGTCATTTCCCGCCCAATTCTTTACCGTCTTCTGCGACCATTTTCAACCGGTTACAATTTGTAACCGACTCGGGTCAAAATATCTGCCTCGCTCCTTTTTAAATCTTGCCAGCCCCTCAAAAACAGGGGGTTTTAGGGTCAAACATCGACGAGAACAGAACTGGTGGTATCAAACTGCCGCCTAAATAAAAAATGAGCTGAAAATCGTCAATTTCCGAGCATTTTGAATAATTAAGACATTTTGAATATTACTGGATTCCCGCCGGAGTTTATCCTCGTGGAAACGGGGGCGGGAATGACAGAAAAACAAATACTAAAAAATCCGTGTAAATCTGTGTAAATCCGCGGTTACTTTTTCTTATATATCTTTTCCGCGTCGTAAACTTTTTCCGCTACGAACTCCAGTTTCCCGTCGCTTTTTACCGCTCTGTAAAAGCACGATTGATATCCGACGTGGCATTGCCCCTCGTTGACTTCGACTTTTAGGACGAGGCAGTCTTGGTCGCAATCGACGAGTATTTGTTTAACTTTTTGGGTATGCCCGCTTTCTTCTCCTTTTTTCCACAGTTTTTGTCTGCTTCTGCTGAAGAACACTGCGTTTCCCGTCTGGATTGTCATCTCCAGTGCTTCTTTATTCATATAGGCGACCATAAGGATTTCGCCGGTTTTGGAGTCTTGTGAAATTGCTGTAATTAGACCGTTTGCGTCGAATTTCGGCTCAAAATCGGTCCCGACTTCTATTTTGTTATCTGCTGCCACTTTTTCGCTCCATATACCAAATACCATATACCAAATACCATATACCAAATACTATATACCAAATACCATATAC
>CAYUYR010000009.1:28379-70045 GCA_964449435.1 uncultured Planctomycetaceae bacterium
ATATACCAAATACCATATACCAAATACCATATACCAAATACCATATACCAAATACTATATACCAAATACCATATACTAACGACCATTTTATCCTCTTGCCGTTCAATGTGTTAAGCGTTATTATATCCGAATTCAAGTTTTTTGTAAGGGAAAACCTTTTGGGTAAAAAGGACAGGAAAAACAACCATATTTCGAACCTTATAAGGTTGTTGATAGCGGGTGCTGCTCTTTATTTTGCCTTTAGGGGTGAGAGTTTCACCAACATTACCGCCATATTTTCTGGTTTGAGTATTAGTATTTTCATCGCCGCCCTCGTTTTTAACATCCTTGGCCAGCTCGTCTTTGTTTTTCGTTGGCTCGTCCTTCTTCGTGCCCAGCACATCAAACTCGACTATCTCCCCGCCCTCAAGCTCCATTTTTTGGGCCTCTTCTATAATAATTGCCTTCCTGGTGCGATTGGCGGAGATGTGCTGCGGGCGTGGTATGTAACGATGCATACGGATAAGAAAATCGAGGCGGCACTGAGCGTTCTAATCGACCGAATCATCGGTTTTTCCTGCACAATCGCGATGGTATTCCTCGCATATTGGCTCATACCCACAGGCCAAACAGAAGCAAAACTGCAATTCTCGACCCAATTCAACCCCGTCTCGCTTGCGATAAAATTCATCCTCGGCATCGTCATTCTCATCGTACTGGCCGCGGCAGTTTTAACAATTATGTACAAAACCCGAAAACTCCGCCCCATACTCCTCAAATACGCATTCATTTTCGCAATCAAATGGAAAATATGGCTCGGCAGAATCAAAACCGCAATCAAACTCTACTGCTCAAAACCGCTCACATTACTGTTTGCCATAATCCTCAGCTTTACCTGCCAGGCAATACCCGTCTTCGGCCTATACCTCGTCGGCAAAAACCTCGGCATCGAAGCGCACATCAAATATTACTACGTCTTTTTCCCGCTCTCGTGGGTCATCGGCGCAATCCCAATCAGTGTCGGCGGAGCAGGCGTTATGGAACTGGGCCTAAAAGGTATGTTCGGACAAGTCGCACAAGTTACCGAAACACAAGGCCTTATACTGGCCCTGACACAAAGATTTACCTGGCTTTTGACCTCAATACCCGGCGTAATAATCCACCTGCTCGGCAAACATCTGCCGAATAAAAAAGAAATGGAATTGGAAATCAAAACGCCTGTTTAATATAACTACCTGTCAAATAAGGAGAAAAAAACAGGACAAAACCAATCGACTTAATATAATTTGCTTGTATCTTATTAGCGGCCTGTGGTATAATTGATGTATTATGCAGTGAGCCAGACGGATATGGCAGCTCACTAAGAAGTGCAACAAGAAGACAGCTTGAAAGGCAACTTACAAGGTGGCTCACGAAGCAAATAGTGAGGGGTTGCGGCGGTGAGAACGAAGAAGATAGCTGTGTTTCTGTTTCTGACAGCGGCGGGGGCGGTTTGTCTCCCTAAAGCAAAAGCCGAGAACCTTGTCCGAATTTCCCCATTGCCCCAGTTCATTTCAGATACTTATCAGGAAAAAGATGTTTTAATTTCCTTCAGCCGCGCATACAGCAGAACTGACAATTACGCCAGCCAATTTTGTGTCGAGCTGAATATCAGGGTATTATCAGAAAACAAAATTCTCAAGCCGAACAAATATGCGTATGGGATTTATATACTGGATAATTTCGGCAACGACCTTAACGTCGTCAATATGGCGCCGCGATATTTCGACACTTTAAGGCCCGGCGAAAGAAGGCTCTTCATAATCACAGCCGATATTATGCCGCTGGACAATACCAAATATCTTCTGCTACAGATACCGAGAGGACTTTTCGGAAACGCAAATCCTTTCGAGCTCAAAATTTTTAATACCGGTTTTAAAGATACGACGACGCAGGAAAGGGCGATGCTCGAATCCGGCATAGGCCTCGGCGGCTGGGACAAGGACGATACGAACGGCAAATTTCTGCCGGACGAGCTAATCCGCAAGAATCGGGATGTGATTTTATATACAGCGGTATTTATCGAGATTTGCGCCTTGTGTGCCCTTGCGGCCATAGTCTTTGTCTGTCTCAGGAAAGCCAAGAAAACGGCACTGAACGACGAATCATTGTTAGGGTTCTGTTTCCAATGGCTGGCCAGGACCAATCCGCCTATTTCGCTGCTTTATATATTTTCTCTTTTGATTTACGTAGTCTGGCTGATGTTCGGCTTGATAATAGTAGTGGCAGGCGGCACAGGCGATATCGAGGATATGTTCGGGATTTTGTTCTTCCTTGCGGTTTGGGGGCTGCTGTCACTGGTAGTCCTTTGGGTCATATACGAAGCTCTTAATAAATGGCGGGTAATTAATCACAATTAAATTTATCCTGCCGCTTCAATTATCGCTGAAATTTAATTTTGCGAATTCGCCGAACAATTCATTAGCCGCCTCGTCATAAGCCCTCGCCGCGTCAATTTCGTCTCCGAACATACCGAGATTTATTTTCCTGTATTTATAATAGATAATTGCCCGCCATCTGTTTGTTCTTTTATCTATCGACACTCCCTTATATTGTGAGCTGCGGACATTTTTGCTTTTCCTTTTGTTATAGTTATTTTCCGCTATCGTTACTATCCGCAGGTTGTCTTTTCTGTTATCCAGTCCGTCTCCGTTTATATGGTCAACGCAGTATCCGCGCCCCGGCTTCATAATTATCCGATGCATCGCGACGTTTCTATTGCTCTCGTTTCTTCGATGCGCGTAGAAACGGTTTATGCATCTTTTCGCGTACCATTTATGTTCGTTTAATTTTTCATAATCTTGCTGGTCAACCTTGGCGTATTTATCCTGTGTAAGTTTTATCAGCCGAAAGGCGTACCCGTATTTATATTTCCTGTATTGCAATAGTACCCACACGCCGATGAATTCGAAGATGTCCGGAACTGGAATTGGAAGATAATGTATTTTCATGATACCGTCTTTCGTTAATTGGTTGCGCTGCTCGTTTCGTCCAACGCCATACGTCAAGCGTAACCGTGACGAGTTGCGTCACCGCAACCGTTTGACGCAACCTTTGAGACATATATAAGCGCCTCCGTATTACCTGAAAAATGACGCTTTTTTACCGAAAAATCGTCAAAAATCTTGTCCTGTTTTGCTGTAAGTCCTTGTCAAATAAGGATGAAATTTTTTTCACTTTTTAAAAAAGTGTCTTTTTTTTCCGACACTTTTTTTAAAAAAATACCGGACAAAAACGGCATTTTTGGAGAAAATGTCGTCCTGAGCTTGCCGAAGGAGCAGGAAAAATGGCACTTTTTTTGATAAAAAAGTGCCATCATGAGTGAAACGAAGGAACTATATTTTTGATAAAAATCCGCCCTGAGCGAAGCGAATGGGTCTCTCTCTATTAAAAACGGCAAAAATGTCACCCTGAGCAATGCGAAGGGTCTATTACCAAAATTCCTTTGTTTTCACAAAAATAGGTGGTATAATGTTGAAAGAATACAGAACACAGAATACAGGAGACAGAATGCGAGAAAAAATTAAAATGCAGGAGAAAATCAAATCAAGCTATTTTACAGGAGATTTAAAATGAAAAAAGCAGGTTCGGTTTTACTTTTAATGTGTTTAGTTGTTATAGGTATTGGTTGTCAGAAAGAATCTCGTACGCAGGGAAGTAATCTTACCCCCGGAATGGCAAAAACTAAAATTGTCAACGGCGTTACTACTCAATCGGAAATACTGGCGGTTCTGTGTTTGCTTTAATTGTGGGTATTTGGAAAATTGGAAAAAACAAAAACAATATAGCTGATTATATTAATACCCAATCTCGTTATTTTAATAAACCGGTAGAAAATATTATTGATTTCTTATACAATTAAGATAGGAAAATTAAAGTTGTTGGCCATTGGCAATTTTTTTGCAATGAATGTTTAAGGTGATGAACATCGTAGGACGGTTAAGGTTGCGCAACTCGTCACGTTAAACGAAAAACGGCAGACGAAACGAGCCTCGCAACCGCAACCGATTAACGTTTTATTCCTATCTTCTTCTTCCGTGTTTTCGTCTTTTGCCCGGAAGGGTGAATTTATGTTTGGACTTATCGACCGCTTGCTTTGGCGGCAAGTCCGGCAGCGTTGAGACGAAGCCGGGACATTTTTCGAGCTTTAATTTGCGTTCGATGAACCATTCAATCTGTCGCAGATACTTTTCCTCATCGCGCGACACGAGCGTAATCGCATCGCCGGTAGCGGTCGCTCGGCCTGTTCGGCCGATACGGTGAATATAATCTTCCGCGAACGCCGGAACATCGTAATTTATAACGTGTGAGATTCCCTCGACATCGATTCCGCGGGCGGCGATATCCGTCGCCACCATAACCTGAAATTTACCTCTTTTAAAACCTTCCATTGCCCGCTGCCGCTGCCCCTGAGTGCGGTCGGAGTGTATCGCGACCGATTTAATATCAGCGCGTCCAAGGCGATGACTGATTCTGTCGGCTCCGTGTTTTGTGCGCGAAAAGATAAGTACGCTGTACATCCCGCCTTTTTTGAGCATATGCAGAAGCACTTCCATTTTTTCTTCTTTGCGAACAGAATAAATATGCTGCGTAATGGTTTCGATTGGATTTCGCTGCTGACCTATCTCTATCATTTTCGGATGGTTCATTACTCCCGACGCCAAAGTCTTAACTTCCGGCGGGATTGTGGCGGAAAACAGCAGTGTTTGGCGTTTTTGCGGCACAACAGCGATGATTTTCCGTACATCGTTGATAAATCCCATATCGAACATCCGGTCTGCTTCGTCGAGTACGAGCACTTCTACGTGCCGAAGGTCGATACTTCTCCTGCCCATATGGTCGAGCAGTCTGCCCGGCGTTGCGACGATGATATCGACCCCGCGGTTGAGTGCGGAAAACTGGGCTTTGATATTTACTCCGCCGTAAACGGTGAGCGTTCGCAGATTGAGAAATCTCCCGTAGCCGATGATGCACTGTTCGATTTGCAGAGCAAGTTCGCGCGTCGGCGTTAGAATCAGTGCTTTTATATGTCTGCTTTTTGTCGCATGTTCGTGGCTGAGCCGGTTAAGGATGGGCAGTACGAAGGCCGCTGTTTTCCCTGTGCCGGTTTGGGCGCAGCCGATTATATCTTCGCCTGCGATTGCCGACGGGATTACCTGTGATTGGATTTCGGTTGGGGCTTTATAGCCGGTCGCGAGAATCCCGCGAACCAGCGCATCCGAAAGACCGAGTTCTTTAAATGGCATAAAAATATCCTAAAATTTTAACAGTGGAAATTAGACTCACCAAGTCAAGCAGCGCAGGTATAAAAGCAATGGCCTGGTTGTTGTTTAGATGGCTATTAAATTTCAAACGGCCTATTATAGCATATTTGGATATTAAAAGAAGTATATTCTTGGGGGGTAAAATTCTTGACTTTAAATCCTTTCGGCAATACACTTTAGGGTTTGTGTATTGCCGTAGAAAACGGCATTTAACTGCTAACCATAAAGGATTGCTGGAAAAGGACTTATGAGCAAATCGGAAGAGCCGAAAAAGGCTGAACGGATAGAGGAGATAAGGGTTCTTGATGAGATGCGTAATTCGTATATGAATTACGCGATGAGTGTGATTGTTTCGCGTGCTTTGCCGGATGTTCGGGATGGTTTGAAGCCTTCCCAGCGTCGCATTTTGGTTGCGATGAACGACTTGAATCTTGGCCCGCGCAGCAAGCACCGCAAGTGCGCCAAAATCGTCGGCGATACTTCGGGAAATTATCATCCGCATGGGGATCAGGCGACATACGGGACGCTGGTGAGAATGGGGCAGGAATGGAGTATGAGATATACTCTTGTTGACCCGCAAGGGAACTTCGGAAGTATAGACGATGACCCGCCGGCAGCAATGAGATATACCGAGGCAAGAATGGCGGCAGCGGCGATGGAAATGCTCGAAGACCTAAATCGAGATACCGTCGATTTTATACCCAATTACGATGAGACACGAACCGAGCCGACAGTACTGCCATCCAAATTTCCGAATCTGTTAGTGAACGGCGCAACAGGAATAGCAGTAGGTATGGCAACAAACCTGGCGCCGCATAACCTTGGCGAAGTATGCGATGCACTGCTTTTAGTAATAAAAGACCCAAATTGCGGGTTTAAAGATATAATGAAAGTAATGCCTGCTCCGGACTTCCCGACAGGCGGAATTATCTGCGGCAGAAACGGGATAAAACAGGCATACACTACCGGTAAAGGACACCTGACCGTTCGCGGAAAAGTCGATATCGAAGAGACCAAAAAGGGTCGAAAACACATCATAATCACCGAAATTCCCTATATGGTAATCAAGACAAATATCGTCTCGAAAATAGCAGAACTCGTCGAGGCAGGAACCCTGACGGAAGTTTCCGATGTGAGAGACGAGTCGGACCGCAAAGGAATGCGCATCGTCGTCGAAGTGAAAAAAGACGCGGAAGAACAGGTCGCACTCAATAAAATTTATAAATATACACCATTGCAAAACACATTCGCAATATCCAACGTAGCTCTTGTAAATAACCGGCCCGAAACACTGAATATAAGACAAATGTTAGGACTGTTTATCGACCACCGCAAAGAAGTAATCAGACGGCGAAGCAGATTCCTCTTAATCCGATGCAGAAACCGCGCACATATCCTCGAAGGGCTAATCCTTGCCGTAAGCGATATCGACGAGATAATAGAATTGATAAAGAAATCGCCCGATGCACCGACGGCAAAACTGAATTTAATGAAAAAGCCGCTGAAGATGGTCGAATCGGCAACGCTGAAAAAACTTCTGCCGGCAGAATTCGCAAAAAGAGCGACTTCAGAAGAACAATTTTTGACCGGGCCGCAGGCGGACGCGATATTGAGTATGCAGCTTTCACGGCTGACGGGACTTGAAATTGAAAAACTGGGCAAAGAATACGTCGGCCTTGTCGAAGAAATTAAAGGATACGAATCAATACTGGCGGACGAGAAACTGGTACTGGATATTATTACGGAAGACTTGTACGAGCTTAAGGAAAAATACGCTGACAAACGCAGGACACAAATCGCCGAGGCGACTGAGGAATTTAATATCGAGGATTTCGTCGCGGACGAGGAAGTGCTTGTTACGGTAAGTCACAGCGGCTATATCAAACGCATGCCTGTCGATACCTACCGCAAACAGGGGCGCGGCGGCAGAGGAATAATCGGGTCGGATACTCGCGAAGGCGATTTTATCGAATCGCTGTTTACGGCATCGACACACGATTACCTGATGGTATTTACCAACCGCGGGAAATGCTACTGGCTGAAAGTTTATAATATTCCGCAGCTTTCACGACAAAGCAAGGGCAGAAGTATCGCAAACCTTTTGAACCTCAGCGACCAGAAGATCACATCTATTATTAATGTGGATAAATTCGACGAGCGAAATCTTGTGATGGCGACGCGGAAGGGAGTTATCAAGAAATCGGTGCTGGAGCTTTATTCGAACCCGCGTGCGAGCGGTATTATTGCTATTAAACTCGACCCTGACGACGACCTTATCGGTGTTGCTCTGACGAGCGGACAAAATCATATAATCCTCGGCACAAAAGACGGAATGGCAGTTCGATTCGAAGAAGAACAGGCAAGGCCGATGGGCCGAGGGGCAAGAGGCGTTAAAGGAATTAACCTGCGCAAAGGGGATAACGTCGTCGATATGGTTGTTGCGGAAGAGGGAGCATCACTATTGACAGTATGCGAAAAAGGATACGGGAAACGGACGGAACTGGAAGATTACAGGGCGCAGCATAGAGGCGGAATCGGACTGATAAATATCAAGACGTCGGATAGAAACGGCAGCGTCGTCGCACTCAAAGCCGTCAAAGACGAAGACGATATTATGATTATGACCGCAAAAGGGATTATTATCCGCACGGGACTCGATGAAATACGCGAAATCGGCAGAAATACACAGGGCGTTCGGCTGATAAAACTCGAAGACGATGATAAGGTCGTTGCGGTCGAGCGGGTAATCAAAGAAGAAAGCGGCGACGCAGCTCCGGCAGAAGAGGCCACTCAAGAACAGGATGAGCAAAAGATGGAAGGTCAGGATGAATAAAAAGTGAACGTCCAACATTGAACGTTGAACGTCCAAATAAGAAGTAATCGAAGGTGGATATGGGACAAAGGTCGTATAAAACAGATGATAGCTTTTTAGAAAAACTAGCAATAGGAGCGATTGGTACTCAAAAAGTTATAGAGGATCTTAGAAACCAAAAACACAACCCCGTTGAGCTGGAACGTGGTTCAACTGGTTATAAGATATGGAAAACGATCAAGATTAAAAGGGTAAGAGTTCCTGATATCTTATGTGTTAACTCTGGGATTAGAGTTGAATCACGCGCAAAAACTAATCTTATGATTTCAATGTCCCATTCATCCTCCGATGAAACACGTGGTTGGGACTATGGATTAAAAGATGACGATTTTACGGCATTGGTTGTTTGTCAGAGAAATGGAGATGAACCGGTTGATTGGATTGCAGATAATATTGTCCAATACATAAAAATATCAGATCTCCGTAGAACGATTAGAGATAATAAGGTTATTCAGGAAAAACCAAAGGGAGTAGAAGAAGGATTTGAGTCTCGTTTAACATGGCCTGCTGCAATTGCAAGCAGCGATGGTACATTAATAAAAATTAAAGATAGAATCCAATTTAAAAGAGATTCAGACAAAAGAACAATTTCCTTAGCTTTATCAAAGAAAAATATCACATTAACACCTCTTGTAGAGGTAGGTCAAAAAATAAAAAGAAACCAGATAATTGCTTCAGTAGTACAAGTATATGATTCTGTACCTCATAGATCGATTGACCAGCAAAAATATTACCGAGACTTGTTAATGAGTCTTTCTATTTCTGACAGATATGGTGCGGCTAAAGCTTACTCTTTTTTTGACGGCCACGTGAATATAAGCCCTTTGGCAGAACGTATTCAAGATACTGCTGAGCATATATATGTCAAATTAGAAGCGGCTGCGGCATTAGCTCGTAGAAATGACCAAAGAGGTTATAATTTTATTGAACAAGTATTAAAATCTGATTATATGGAGCACAGATTGGAAGCAGTTATCATTCTTGGTGAAATTCAATCTGAATCATCAGCTTATCTCTTAGTTAAAGTGCTTTCGGACGCTAATCAACATGAAGAGATAAGAAGTGGTGCTGCTTGGGCTCTTGGTGAATTAAATATTAAATCTTCAATTCAACCATTAGTTGAAGCTTTTAATGATATTAGCTTACCTATACGGATTGAATCTGCTCGTGCCCTTAAAAAAATGTGCGATAAATACATAGATATTGTTCTTAGACATTTCCAAGAATCCAATGAAAATGAACGTCCAGGTGTTTCATGGGCTTTGGGGCGTTTCGGAAAATGGAAAATCCAAGATCTATTAAAAAGAATTGATTCTCAAAATATGGATATGAGACAATGGGCGGCTTATATTGTCGGTAATTCAGAGCCGAATAGAATCATAAATGATATTGAAGTATTAAAACAGAGTGACCCACAGTTGTATTTTGCTGTTACGGTACTCTGGAAGATCACATCAAGCTGGGTATATCAACTAAAGGAATACTAATAAATATGTTTGAACTTTATTTCACAAATTATGGCCGTACATTTGTTGGTGATTCTAAAGAATTGTTAGCATCTCTTGAAGAAAATAGTGTTGATTTAATTATAACTTCACCTCCTTTTGCCTTGCAAAGGCAAAAAGAATATGGGAACAAAGACCAAGATGAATATGTTGATTGGCTGATCGAATTTGGCCATTTAATTTTCAAAGCTCTAAAGGAAACTGGAAGTTTTGTTCTTGATATTGGAGGCGCTTATAAAAAGAATCGCCCAGTGCGATCTCTTTATAATTATAGAGTTTTAATTCGGATGTGTGATGAATGCGGATTTAATTTAGCTGAGGAATTTTTCTGGCACAATCCAGCCAAATTGCCTTCTCCAATAGAATGGGTTAATAAGCGAAAGATTAGAGTGAAAGACTCTGTTAATACTGTTTGGTGGTTTTCTAAGACTGATTTTCCAAAAGCTGATATAAAAAAGATACTAATCCCTTATTCTGATAGAATGAAAAAGCTTTTGGAAGATCCAGAAAGCTTTTATAAGCCTCAAAAAAGACCATCAGGGCATGATATTTCAAAAAGATTTGGCTCTGCAAATAACGGGGGAGCTATTCCACCAAATTTGTTACAGTTTTCAAATACTGAAAGCAATTCTTTATATTTGAGGCTTTGTAAAGAATTATCTGCCAAAAAACATCCAGCAAGATTTCCTTCTAAATTGCCCGAATTTTTTATTGATTTTCTTACAGATGAAAATGATTTGATTGTAGACATTTTTGCTGGGTCAAATACTACCGGGGAAGTAGCAGAAATAAAAGGAAGGCAATGGATTGCTTGTGATCTAGACAGAAATTATTTGGTGGCGTCTGCCTTGCGTTTCTTTGAAGAACCATTAGACGAGAAACAGCAAGAAGTATTTGAGGCATTATTAAAAAGCAATGAGTTGCCAATTGACTTGACTCATTTGAAAAGACAACAGGGTCTTTTTACCCAACAAAGCGGTTTAAAGGGAGTGGAATTATGAAAAGGTCGGCGATAATTTTTGCGGCGGCAATGGGGATTTTTTGCTGGGCACAGGATGGACAGGCGGCTGATAAAACTCGAAGACGACGATAAAGTGTCAGGATAATAAGATGTCAGGGAATGAGATAACGCCGCGAGGCGGGCACATACTTATATATCAAACGGAAGGCGGGCAAACAAAATTAGAAGTTCGTCTTGAAGGGGAAACGCTGTGGCTTTCTCAAGCGGGACTGGCAGATCTGTACCAGACAACGAAACAGAACATAAGTCTTCATATACAAAATATTTACGAAGAAGGGGAGTTGTCTGAAAATTCAACTGTCAAGGAATACTTGACAACTGCCGCCGATGGTAAAAAGTATAAAACCAAGCACTATAATCTCGATATGATAATATCGGTCGGATACCGCATCAAATCTCAAATAGCGACGCATTTTCGGCAATGGGTAACACAAAGGCTGCGTGAATATATAATCAAAGGATTTGTTCTCGACGACCAACGATTGAAAAATCCTGACCATCCGCTCGATTATTTTGACGAACTACTCAAACGGATTCAGGACATCCGAACATCGGAAAGAAGGTTCTATCAGAAGATAACAGATATATACGCGACAAGCGTTGATTATGACCCCACAAATGAAATGAGTATAAAATTTTTCAAAACAGTTCAAAATAAATTACATTGGGCAATAACTGGAATGACGGCGGCTGAAATAATTTATAAAAGGGCGAACTCGACAAAGCCGAATATGGGGCTTACATGCTGGGAAGGAGAAAAAGTCCGCAAAAGCGATATTGATATCGCTAAAAATTATCTTCGGGAAAATGAAATTCAAGCGTTGAACAATCTTACAGAACAATATCTGATTTTTGCTGAAGGGCAGGCAATGCGGCGAATGCCGATGTATATGCGGGACTGGATAAATAAACTTAACGGATTTTTAAACCTGAACGACAGGGACATTCTTAACGATGCAGGAAAAATATCGCACGAGATGGCAAACGAATTGGCAGAAATGGAATATGAAAAATTTAATAAAAAGCGAATCGAACGGAAAGACAAGCAAGACAGTGATTTTGATAAAACCGTAAAAATGATTGAAGCAAAAAAGAAGAAACTGATAAATAAAAAGCAAAATGACTCTAATGATTGACAAACGGGTATAAAAGGGAAAGTATTATGAAAAAACTGGTAATGTTTTTTGCGGCGGCGGGGAATTAAATTGTCAGGAAATAAGGATGCAGGGCAAATGAGATTTCTCGGCTGCGCTTCGCTTCGCTCGAAATGACAAAAGGGCGGTTGCGCTTTGCTTGAAATGACAAAAATGAAAAAAACAGATACAAAACCGATATATGTAATAGCAGGCAAAGATGAATTTCTTGCCGCTGAGCAGGTGGCGGCACTTGTTAATCAACTGCTGACGCCGGAACAGATGCAGATGTGTCTGTGGAAGGCGGAAGCGGACAAGGTAACGGCAGCGGAAGTTTTCGACGATTTGCGGACACTGCCGTTTCTTGCCGAAAGACGTGTAGTGGTTTTGAGCGGGGCGGACGATTTTGTGAGCAATAATCGGGACCTGCTCGAAAAATATCTCGAAAGTCCGGCGGCAAGCGGAGTTTTAATCCTTGTCGTAAGTAAATGGCCCTCCAATACGAGACTCGCAAAGGCACTGCCGAAGGTCGGAGAGCTAATCGAAATAGGAGAAATGAGAGCGAAAGAGCTTGTCCCATATATACAAAATTACGCAAGAGAGGTACACAATAAAAATCTTTCGTACAATGCGGGGCAAATGCTGATTGAACTTTCTGGAAACGAGCCGGGGATATTGAGGAGTGAGATTGATAAACTTGCGGCATATACGGCGTCGGCGAAAGTTATAACGGAAAAAGATATATCCGAGCTTGTGGGTCGAAACAGGGTTTTCGGGGTGTTCGAGGTAATCGACTCAATGACGGCGGGCGATACGGGAAAGGCGGTTGAGAAACTGCGGCTGATGTTCGGGGCTGATAAGGATGCCGAATATACAATTGTCGGGGCGTTCGCGTGGCACTTTCGCAGGATGTTTACGGCGCAGGTGATGCTGAAAAAGAGCAGGCCGGACGAGGTGGCGAAGAAACTTCGGATATTTTGGAATCAGAAACAGTTTTTCGATGTAATTAAAAAGATGACGCTGAAAAGAATCGGCGATTGTCTGCGGCGGCTTGCCGAGATAGATTATGAGATTAAGACCGGCCAAGCGACGGCGCAGACGGCAATAGAATCGATGATAGTCGAATTGGCGGCGGAATAATAACCACGAATACCTATGGCACAAGTGAACACGAATTAACGTAAAAATTTATGGCAGAAGAAAAACGGGAAAGAAAACGGCATAAACGAAAGAAGACAGTTGTCGAACATTGGCTGATTTACGTTCTGCTGCGCGTATTTCTGTTTTTTGTTTCTCTGTTTCCTGTCGAGAAGGTTCTTAAATTCGCCTGTTTTTTGGGCAGGGGATTATGGAAGTATTATGCCAGAGGCAGAGAGAGAGCCATTGAGAATCTGCGGGCGAGTTTTCCGGATAAGGACGATGCGTGGATAGAGCAAACGGGGATAAGAAGCTTCGAGCATCTTGTAATGCTGACAGCGGATGTGATTTTTATACCCCGACTGATAAAGAAGGAAAACTGGGAGCAGTTTACCCGCTATAAAAATGTCGAGCGTGTGAAGTGGATGATGCAGGGTAAAGAGCCTTTGCTGCTGGTTGCGGCGCATTACGGGAATTTCGAGATAATGGGTTATCTGCTGGGCGAGTTCGGGTTCAATATTTACAGCATCGCAAGGCCTTTCGATAATAAGTTTCTGAATAAATATCTTTACGACGTCCGGCAGCGAAAGAGCCAAAAAATTATCGACAAAAAAGGCGCATCGGAGCAGATGGATGATATTATCCGGCAGGGCTCGACGCTTTGCTTTATCGCCGACCAGAACGCAGGCAAAAAGGGGATATTCGTGGACTTTTTCGGCAGAAAGGCGAGCACTTATAAAAGCATCGGACTTTTAGCGATTCAATATAATCTGCCGATAGGGGTGGGGGTAAGCAGAAGAGTGGGAGACAGATTCTTTTTCGAGATAGAAATTGAAAGGCTGATAATGCCGGAAGAATGGAAAGATAAGGATGATCCGCTGCTGTGGATTACGCAGGAATATACGAGGGCGTTCGAGGATTCAATACGCAAAGACCCAACGCAATACTGGTGGATACACCGGCGGTGGAAGACAAGGCCGAAAAACGGGCAGCAAAAACAATTTATTTTTTAGTAACGCTTATGAAGGATTACAGGCTCCCCGGCTTTCTGCAACCGACCCCTCATAAAAGAGTCCAAAATAAAAAATGTAGAACAAATTTTGTGCAAACCACATTGGAAATGAAAGTGAATACGAGCAAACCCTGTAAAATATTTTAAATAATTTTTTCTACTTCTGGTGTTAAAATAGGTAAAACCACGTTTTTAGAGGACTAACGCAGATTTTGTGTTAAAATAGGTAAAATTCATTTGACTTTTCGCTTTTTTCTTGTTTTAATAGGCTTAATAAGATTCTTTCTAAATTGGGGTAGTAGTACAGGCTTCTTGGTTAATTGTTCTTAGTTTGTGTACTCATTTTATTGGCTTTGCTGGGGGCGTTTTCTATTCACGCCCTGGCAAAAAAAGTCTGTTAAAAAGAACTCGGCTTCTATCTGCGCAGATACTGCGCGCGTTGTGTGGCGAAATGAAAAAATGAAGTTTTGTATAACTTTTACAATTTGTTTTTTGATGCTGCTTTCAGCGGCTTTCGGGCATGGTTATGCCGTGCTTGTGCAGGAGAGCCCTGCCGGTGCGGGCGAAATCCAGCCCGGTATCGGCGTGCACAACTTTTCCGCAAATGAAATTGTTACGCTTACGACCGTTCCGAAGACCGGCTGGAAGTTTGTTTATTGGCTCGGCGATGTGTACGACCCGACCAAAAACAGGACTATGACCGCAGTTGACGGTCCCAAAATTATCATTGCCGTATTTGAACGTGACGAGTTTGAATTTATTGCTCCTGCTGCCGGCGCCAGTTTAGGCCCGGCGAGCTTAACGCATAGATATGTTCCTATTGGCGGCAGTCTCGGCAGCGGATATACTCCGCCGCCTTCACCCCCTCCGCCGGTTCCTCCTCCGCCTCTACCACCGTCCCCTATTCCGGAGCCGCAAACAATCGTTTTGTTTGCGACTGGCGGATATTTAATTAGGAGAAATCTTTCTAAAAAAAGACTTATTGATAAAACCGAAGGATTATCAGCATAGAAGAGCCTGGTCCCCGGATTCTTTATACTGATTTATGGAAGTACTTCATCGTCGGAGAAAGAAGATGCTCAGCCGACAGTTCCCCCCACTGTCGGCTAATTTTTCGCAAACTTCAAGGTTTTTTAATAGCCGTTCCTTTGAACCTCAAAACAGCGGTTATTGCATTTTTTCGTAAGGCCACATTTCAATACCGCCGTCGAGAACCTTAACGTCTTTAAAGCCCTGATGTTTCAGGATAATCGCCGCCTCGTAAGCCCGCAGCGAGTAATTGCAAAACGCGATGATAGGCCTGTCTTTATTAAGCTCTACGAAACGCGACCGCAGCGAAGCAAGCGGGATAAATACCGCATCATTAAGTCTTTGCTGCCTGTATTCGGACGGTGTTCTAACATCGAGCAGGACGAAATCTTTTTTATTCCGTATCATATTCCATACATCTTTCGGATTGACGCCGTCCATCAGACCGTCGAGTTTATTCCTTGCGACGTTGGCTGCGGTAATAATATTATCAACTACAGGTGCATAAGGCGGGGCATAGCACAAGTCAAGGTTTGAGATCTGCTCAACCGTCATTTTTCCGGTGATTGCCGTTGCCGCGACGTCGATTCTTTTGTCGGTATGGCCCGCGCCGACGGCCTGTGCGCCGAGAAGCCTGCGAGTGTTTTTATCGACGACGAGTTTGAGCATAACCAGCGCTGCGCCCGGCACAAAATGCTCCCTGTCCGGCGCGGGGACAAGAACCGAAACAACATTGAAACCGGCCTGTTTGGCCGTAAACTCCGTAAGACCCGTAACGGCGACGTTGTAATCAAAGACCTTGCAGGCCACCGTACCGAGAATCGGAGCGAATGAATCGTTTCCGCCGCAGATATTGACAGCCGCCACTCTGCCTTGTTTGTTGGCGGTCGAGCCGAGAGGTACATAACAGGGTTTTTGCGTAATCATATCTATATTCTCGACGCAATCGCCGGCGGCATAAATATCCGCATCTGAGGTTTGCATCTTCGGACTGACTTTTATTGCTCCTGTTGTGCCGATTTCAATGCCGGCCTGTTTTGCTAAATCTATTTTTGGCCGATTTCCGACAGCGATTATCACAAGGTCGGCCGGATATATTCCCTTGCTGGTTATAACAGATTCGACATTATCTTTGCCCACAAACTCTGCTACTTCAGTCTCGGTAAGAACCCTTACGCCGTGCGATTCGAGCTGATTTTCAACGAGCATCGCAAGTTCATTATCGAGAAGGCGGAAAATCTGCGGGAGTTTTTCGACGATTGTTACTCGGCAGCCTTTCGTAACCAGCGCTTCGGTCATTTCGATTCCGATAAGTCCGCCGCCGACGATAACAACATCGCGGGCCTTGCCCCTGTCGAGAGCTGCTTTTATGCCCTCGGCGTCGGTAACGCCGTGAAGGGTAAAGATATTTCCGAGTTTAATTCCCTTAATATCCGGTTTGGCCGGTTCCGAGCCGGTTGCCAGGACGAGTTTGTCATAATTGAGCACTGATTCGGTATTATCGAGCAGGTGTTTTACACGAACCTGTTTTTTCTTGCGGTCGATTTCCGTCGCTTCGGTTTGATTCATAAGGTGAACGTTCTTTACCTGCTGAAAGAATATCGGGTCGCGTACGACGCCGGCAGGCGAACTCATTAACTCGTTCTGGTCCTTGACCGTGCCATTGATGTAATATGGCAGCCCGCAGCCCGCATAAGACAGCAGCCTGCCTTTTTCGATAATCGTTACATCAGCGTCAGGGTCGAGACGCATAATTTTAGCGGCGACCTTTGGCCCGGCCGCCACTCCGCCAATTATTACTACTTTCATTGGCTTTTTCATTTTTTCATCTCCAGTGATTTTTTCGGCTGCGGTTTTTGCCGCAGCCTTGAGATTTACTATAAATTCTGCTCCGCCGAGGTGGGATTTTTCGATATGAATATTTCCGCCTGCTGTTTCGACCATAGCTTTTGCAAATGCAAGGCCGAGTCCTGTTCCGGGCCGCAGCGAGGCGTGAGCCCCCGGCGTTCTGTAAAATGGCTGAAAAACTTTCTGATAATTTTCCTCGACAATTCCAACTCCTGAATCGGCAATACTGAGCCGATATGCCTTGGCGGCATTATCATATAAAAGGACTATTTCTATTCTGCCGTTGTCAGGCGTGTATTTTATAGCGTTTGAGAGCAGAGCCTCGATAGCTTCGGTTATTGCCGCTTCGTTACCGGTTGCCCATGCCGGTTCGACATCGATTTTTGTCGTAAGCACGATATTGTGTCGGCTTGCCTGCTGGGTATAAGGAGCTGATTCTTTGCGTAAAATTGACGCAAGCTCGATTTGCCCCTTAAACAATTTTGGGTCGTTGACGGCTCTGGAAATCGTAAGAAGTCTTTTAGCGGCAAGCAGGGACTCATCGCAGCTTGCCAGTGCCCTTTGCAGGAGGTCTTTCTGCTTTGCCGTAACAGGGCCTGCGAATTCGCCGAGAATAGTTTCGAGGATTGTGCTGATTGAAGAGACCGGACCTTTAAGCTGGTGCGCCACAAGAGAGGCGAATTTCAACGGGTCTGATATTATGTTCTTCATAAAACTAACCTGAAGAAAGTCCGGTTATAAGTATACGCTTACATATATAATTATAGCGTTTAATAAAGATTCTTCAATTTTTTTATATCCAGCCGATTTTAGCGGATAATAGATGGTAATTGAGTCTAATTTTGATAGTATATTTAGTTGTTCCGAAAACAAGATTAATAGGGATGGTTTTATGGATTTTCTGGATTTGGCAAGTCGAAGGTACAGCGTCAGAAGTTATAAAGATACTCGTGTTCCGCAGGAGAAAATCCGACGATGTGTCGAGGCCGCCGCCTTGGCGCCTTCGGCGTGCAATTCGCAGCCCTGGAAATTTGTGGTAGTTGACGAGGCCGGGCTCGTAAAGGAATTGGCAAAAGCGGCTTTTGAAGGCCTTGTAAACCTTAATAATTTTGCCTTAAAGGCTCCTGTTTTGGTATTGGTGGTTTCAGAAAGACAGAAAATGTTTGCTAAATTCGGCGGCATTGTTAAAAGGAAAGATTTCAGCCTGATGGACATAGCGATAGCGGCTGAACATTTTTGTCTTCAGGCCGCCGAGGAAGGTCTTGGAACCTGTCTGCTCGGATGGTTCAATGAAAAAAAGATAAAGAAAATACTCTCAATTCCCCGGCTTAAAAGGGTGGAACTTATGATTTCTCTCGGGTTTCCAGCCGATAAGGAAATTCCGCGTAAAGACAGAAAAAACATAGATGAAATATTAAGCCATAATAAATATAAATAAAGTAAAGGAGATTGCTATGCCAGAATTTGGAACGCCTTTTTCAGGATTAGCCAAAGACAGAAAGATTACCAAAGAAGAGCTTGTTCGTGCGATTCGTTTTATGATTGCCGCTGAATATGAGGCAATTCAGCTTTATATGCAGCTTGCCGAATCGACGGACAATAAATTGGCTCAGGAAGTCCTTAAGGACATCGCCGATGAAGAACGAGTGCACGCAGGCGAGTTTTTGAGGCTATTAAAGGAACTTGCTCCCGATGAACAGAAGTTTTACGATGAAGGAGCAGAGGAAGTAGAAGAGGAAATAGGTAAGATAAAATAGCACACTAATCGGCAAACAGACGATTTGGCGACCCATTTGGTATTGTTTTATTTGGTCGGGGGAGTTTCTGTATACAAGAGGAATTCTTAAAATATATAATATCGCAACTCTTTTATTGTCAATGATTTATAAAAAAATAAATTTTTAGCTTTGACAATCGCCCGATATTTGGTAAAAATTATAATGAACATACGTTCATTATTGGAGTATATATTTTATGCCGAGACCGTGTAAAAACAGGTTTGTTTCAGGTCAGCCCATATCGGTTATATATAAGCCGGCAGGAGTTCCTGCCCGGACGCTCGAATGGGTCAGTCTTGGTCTTGATGAATTCGAGGCGATACGCCTGCTTGACAATCAGGGGCTTGAGCAGGAAAAGGTCGCTGAACTGATGGGGATTTCACGTCCGACGGTTACCCGCATTTACGCAAGCGCACGCAAGAAAATCGCCGAGGCCTTAACACAGGGCAAGGCGATATGCATCGAAGGCGGGCCTGTACAAACTAATACTTTATCGCAAATGCCGCAGGATATTCGTTTCGGCCGCGGATGCGGAAGAAGATGGCGGGGCGGCAGAGGCCAATAAACTATTAGAATAAATAGAAAGGGAAAATCGATGAAAATTGCAATAACGGCACAAGGACAGGATTTATCGAGTCCGCTTGACCAGAGATTCGGACGGGCGAAATGGTTAATTTTGGCCGATACCGATACGGGCCAATTCAAGGCAAATGACAATTCCGTAAATCTAAACGCCGCTTCCGGCGCGGGCATCCAGACAGCTCAAAATATAGCCAGTCTCGGGGCCGAAGCGGTGATAACCGGCAATACGGGTCCCAACGCATTTAGAACTCTTGATGCTGCTGGAGTTAAGATTTTTCTGTCCAAGGCATTAACAGTGCAGGAAGCTCTGGATTTATTTAAAGAAGGAAAACTACAGGAAATAACACAAGCGAATGTCGAAGGCCACTGGGTATAAGAAAAAAGGAATTAAATAAATGAAAACATATTTTGATTGCATACCTTGTTTTGTTCGCCAGGCGCTGGACTCCGTCAGATTGGCGACCGACGATACGAAAATACAGGAGCAGATTCTCCGCCGGGTTCTCGATTTGGCAGGCAAGATGGATTTTAACTCAAGTCCTCCTGCGATGGCGCAAAAGATTCATCGGGAAATCAAACAACTTGCCAAAACAAACGACCCGTATAGGCAGAAGAAACATCATTTTAATGAGTTCGCCTTAAGGCTTTTTCCGAAATTCCGTGATTTGGCCGCCCATTCCAAAGACCCTTTTGAAATGGCGGTTCGTCTGGCAATTGCGGGAAATATTATAGACCTCGGCGTCAAAAGTTCTCTGGAGCTGCCGGAGGCTGAGGCTGTAATTGGGAAAACTTTGACAGATTCATTCGATACTTCGGATATGGCCGCTTTTAAAAAAGCGGCGGATAAAGCACAGAATATTTTATATCTTGCCGACAATGCCGGCGAAATTGTATTCGATAAGTTTCTTATAGAGCAAATAGGCCCTGAAAAAATAACACTCGTTGTAAAAGGCGCACCTGTTATTAACGATGCGACTATTGACGATGCGAAGGCGGCGGGGTTAAGCGATTTAGTAAAAGTTATCGATAACGGCGACGATGCTCCGGGGACAATTCTTGAGTTCTGCTCGGAGGAATTTAAACAGCGTTTCGAAAAAGCAGATCTGATTATCGCAAAGGGGCAAGGCAATTTTGAAAGTTTAAGCGATGTCGATAAAAACATATTTTTTATTTTAAGGGCCAAATGTCCCGTTATTGCTGAACATCTTGCCTGCCCGATATGGACATTGGTTTTACGCGCAAGCAAATCTAAAGTTAGTAATTTAATTAAAGAAAGGAGTTAGTAATTATGCCAGGTGGAAATGGAACAGGCCCATTAGGTCAAGGGCCAATGACAGGCAGAGCTGCCGGTTTTTGCGCAGGCTATCAGGTGCCGGGTTATGCTAATCCTGTCGGCGGACGCGGCTTTTTCGGTCGCGGCAGAGGTTTTGGCGGCAGAGGCGGCGGTTTTGGCCGAGGCCGAGGTTACAGTTGGGCCGGAGCAGGTTTTGGTTTTCCGGTACCAGTCCAGTCGCCTATAACCGGCGAGCAGGAAATGCAGGAACTCAAGCAGCAGGCAGAATTTCTGCAAAGCAGCCTTGGTCAAATCAACGAACGTATAAACCAGCTTCAGACAGAGGGCGGTAAGTAATTTACTGCTTTTGTTTGACAGAGCGGGGTGCTGCAGCGCCCTTGTTCTGTCAATAATTTTAGGGAAAAATATTTATGAAAATTGTAATCGCGAGCGGCAAAGGCGGCACAGGTAAAACAACTGTCGCGACTAATCTTGCCTGCGTTATTGCACAAATGGGCAAACAGGTTCAATATCTCGATTGTGATGTCGAAGAGCCCAACGGCCATATATTTCTAAAGCCGAATATTGAAAAAACAGAACAGGTTACTGTTCCGGTGCCTGATGTCGATTTGGAAAAATGTATCGGCTGCGGCAAGTGCGGCGAAATTTGTCAATACAGCGCAATAGTTTCCCTGAAAAAAAATGTACTGACTTTCGAGCAGCTTTGTCATTCCTGCGGCGGATGCAGCCGTGTTTGTCCTGTCGGCGCGATAAGCGAAAAGCCGAAAGTCATCGGTTTACTGGAACAGGGTAAAACCGGTGATGTCGATTTTGTTCAGGGCAGGCTTGAAATCGGAGATGTCCGGACGCCGGCTCTGATTAAATCCGTTAAGAAGAAAATAGATGATGATAAAATTGCAATAATAGATGCTCCGCCCGGAACATCCTGTCCGGTTGTAGAGGCTGTCAGAGACGCGGATTTTGTTTTGCTTGTTACCGAGCCGACCCCTTTCGGCCTAAACGATTTGAAACTGGCGGTGGATATGATACACCAATTTAAGATACCGTTTGCGGCAGCGATAAACAAAAGCGATATCGGAGATGGTGCGGTAATGGAGTATTGCCGTCAGGAAAATATTAAAGTGCTTATTCAAATACCAAATGACCGGAAAATCGCCGAAAACTATTCGCGAGGCGTAATGATAGTAGAGGCAATGCCCGATTATAAACAAAAGTTTCTAAATTTATTCGAAGATATAATTAGTATGGGAAAAAGATGAAGCACGGCCCCGATTTTATGGAGAAAATAACCAAGGATTTAGAGGCCCGGCGTATGGCGTGCAAAATCCTTAATGTAGATGAAATGGCGGATAGAGAGCAGCTTAAGAAGGCTTACCGGCGGGTTGCAATGGAATTTCACCCTGATAAAAATCCGGACAATCCGGAGGCGAATAAGAAATTTACACTGGTCAAATGTGCTTATGAACTTTTGGCTTTTGATAAACCCTGTGAGGAGATTTTGGGAGAAATTAACTCCTGGCCGGGTGTGCCTGATGATGATAAATATAAACTTAATAATCCCTGGGGGCATTTTTTGTGGTGGCGGGAGAAATTTTTCGGGTAAATATGAAATTTACAGATATGGAAAAATATTTGCAGTCGTGCAAATCGGAATTCTGGAAGGATGTATTCGAGGCGGAATTAGACTATATTGTGCGCCGGTTAAAAGGCGCTAAAGACATTTTAAGTATCGGCTGCGGCCCGGCAATTATAGAGGCAGGCCTGGCGGAACAGGGATTTAATATTACCGGTCTGGATATTTCCAGAGAGGCTTTGGAGCAAGCGCCGGACAATATAAGAACAGTTGCAGGTTCGGCGGAAAATATGAAGTTTGCGGATGACAGCTTTGATGCGGTTGTTTTTGTGGCTTCGCTTCAGTTTATTGAAAAATATGCACAGGCCGTTAAAGAGGCCGCTCGTGTCCTTAAGCCGGGCGGCAAACTGCTGGTTATGCTTCTTAATCCGCAGTCTGAATTTTTCAGAGAAAAAACCGAAAATCCGGACTCTTACATAAATAAGATTAAACATACGGATTTGAAGAAGATTGAAAACACGGTTGCAGAGTATTTTTCCATAGAAACAGAATACTTTTTAGGAATCAAAGGAACGAAAGTATTCCAAAGCAGTGATTCTAATTTAGCGAGCCTTTACGTTATAAAGGGAACATTTTGATGAAAGAATTAGTCGTAATAAGCGGCAAAGGCGGGACTGGCAAGACAAGTATAGTTGCCTGCTTTGCGGCACTTGCGAAAAATGCCGTTTTGGCGGATTGCGATGTTGATGCCGCCGATTTGCATTTGATTTTAAAACCTGATGTCAGGCAGACTCAGGATTTTACCGGCGGCAAACGGGCGTTTATTCATCCCGATAAATGCATCGGCTGCGGTTTATGTCTGTCGTATTGCCGATTCGGAGCGGTTGTACAAGATAATAACGCCGATGAATCGTCCGCATCGGGATTAAAGGATTGCGAAAACTGCGACCATTGCAAGCGTTCCTGTTCAATCCGGAATCGTTCTCTGATAAGGGAAATGCAGCAATCTATGGGATTGACCGAGCCGACAGTCTTCCGTATCAATCCACTTGCCTGCGAAGGCTGCAAGGTTTGCGTAGAGTTCTGCCCTGTAAAGGCTATTGATTTTGAGCCCGTGATTAACGGTCAATGGTTTATTTCTGACACCCGTTTCGGGCCTATGGTTCATGCAAAGCTGGGCATTGCAGAGGAAAACAGCGGCAAGCTCGTAACTTTAATTCGCACCGAGGCCAAAAAAATAGCAGAAGAGCAAAAAAAAGATTTAATGATTGTCGATGGTTCGCCCGGCATCGGCTGTCCCGTTATAGCTTCTATTACGTCAGCGGATATGGTTTTGATAATTACAGAACCCACATTGTCCGGCAGGCATGATTTGCAGCGTGCGGCAAAACTGGCGGCAAATTTCAAAATACCGGTAATGGTTTGTATTAACAAAGCGGATATAAATCGGGAAATAACGGGACAAATCGAAGATTACGCTCGAAGTCAAAATATGAAAATAGCCGGGAGAATCAGCTATGACGATATTTTCACAAAGGCTCAAATCGCCGGCTCTGCGGTTGTCGAGCATACAGACAATAAAATATCACAGGAAATCAAAGGTTTGTGGCAAAATGTAATAAATGAATTAAATTCAGAAAGGAAAACAAAAGATGCGAATAGCGATTCCATTAGTTGAAGGCAAATTAAGCCTTCATTTCGGTCATTGTGAGCAATTTGCCATATTGGAAATTGAAAACAAAAAAATTATCGGCAGAAACGATGGGACACCGCCTGCTCACGAGCCCGGCGTGTTGCCTAAATGGCTGCACGAAATGGGTGTAAATGTAATTATTGCAGGCGGTATGGGTCAGCGTGCCCAACAGTTGTTCAATCAGAATCAAATCGAAGTCGTTGTCGGTGCATCTGCCGATACGCCCGAAAATCTGGCCTCGGCTTATCTGGGCGGAACTCTGCAAAGCGGAGAAAACGCCTGCGACCATTGACCACCCAAGTTAAAAAAGTAGAAATCGCAGAGAAACCAGCCAATAAATAAGACGATAATTGCGGATTATGAGTATGGTTAGGGTAGGTAAATCGGCAAAAAATGGTTTTCAGGGCGCCAAAGGGCTGTTATAATGACGGCCTTGAAAGATATGGAGGTAAAATCTTGGTAGATATGGTTCTTATTGAAACGCACGGGCTGGTGAAGAAATATTCCAGCAGGACGGTTGTCAATCAGGTTTCCATTACGGTCGAGCAGCGAAGCATAGTCGGACTGCTTGGGCGAAACGGAGCGGGAAAGACGACTACATTCAGAATGGTAATGGGTATGATTATCCCGAATGGCGGGACGGTGGTTTTCGAGGGCGCAGACGTTACCAATCTGCCGATGTACAAACGCGCCCGTATGGGAATGGGTTATCTGTCGCAGGAGCCGAGCGTTTTTCAAAGGCTTAGCGTCCGCGATAACCTGCTGGCAATACTCGAGACGATGTCGGTGACGGCGGCGGAACGCAAACGCAGAGCCGATGAGCTTATTCAGCGGTTCGCGCTGGAAGAAGTTGCCGAAAGTCAGGCGAGATTTCTTTCCGGCGGGGAACGGAGAAAACTCGAAATAGCAAGAGCGATGATTACGAATCCATCGCTGATTTTGCTCGATGAGCCTTTCAGCGGCGTTGACCCGATTGCGGTCGAAGAACTGCAGACGGAAATCCGCAGACTGGTCGCATCCGGCGTAAGTATTCTGATAACAGACCATAATGTCGAAAGAACGCTCGAGGTTTCCGATAAGGCGTATATAATCGACCACGGCAGGGTTATAGCCGAGGGCAGCCCTGCGGAAATTGTGAAAAATGAACTTGTACGAAAGAGCTATCTGGGGCATACATTCGACGGCGACGAATTCGACGATACATCCGACAGGAGCGGTTAAATGGTTGATGCTGAAAAATGCAAAATGGCGCGGTGGCCGACGCCGGTGCTTATCGAAAAAGCAAAGCCAATCGAAGAGATTGACGATAATATCCTCGCACTTGCCGAAAAGATGAAGGATATAATGGTGGAGCATAAAGGCGTTGGGCTTGCCGGACCGCAGGCGGGAGTGGGATTAAGGATTTTTGTCGCATCGCCGGACGGCACAAAACAAAACGCAAAAGTTTATATAAATCCGGTAATTACGCCGTCAGGAAATCTTGTGGGAAATGAAGAGGGCTGTTTGTCCCTGCCGGGAGTCTGGGGAACTATCAAACGGTATTCGAAATGTTCGATAAAGGCACAGGGACTCGACGGCAAGGAATTCAGCGAACAAGCCGAAGGACTTCTTGCGAGGATTTTTCAGCACGAATGCGACCATTTGGACGGCACTGTTGTAGCGGATAAGCTGTCCACTGTCGCCAAGATTGCCTCCCGCAGGAAACTTAAACAGCTTCGCGAAGATTATGAGAATCAGAACGAAAATCCAAAGCGCTAAATCCTATCCGCCGTCGCCAGGGCTATGGCGGACAAGAATTCTAAGCAATGTCAAATGTTTGAAATTCACATTTTCAGTTATGATAATTGGCTAATGAGGCGATTGTATGGAAAAAGCGATAATTATAAAACTGCATAAGGATTTCGAGCAGAGCGACCAATTTCCTAATGTCAGGGAAATGGTATATCTTGACCATTTTGCGTATGTGCGCAAAATGGTTTAATTTTTAAACAAATTTTAATTTATCTCTGTGTTCTCTGTGAACTCTGTGGCTGAAAAATGAGAATTGTTTATTGCGGTTGCGGGAAATTCGGAATTGACTCGTTAAATGCCTTAAAGGCGTCGAGTCATCAGCTCGTACATATTATCACACATCCTGAAAAACAGGCAGGCAGAGGCAGGAAACTCCGCGCCAACGACGTTGAACAATGGGCAGTACAAAATAATATGCCTTTTGCCGCTATCGAAGATATAAACAGTGCCGAAGGTGTGGAGCTTGTGAAGAAACTCAAGCCGGACTTGCTCGTTGTTGTCGCATTTGGTCAGAAAATCTCAGTTGAAATAATTAAAATTGCTCCGAAAGGCGCGATAAATGTGCACGGTTCGCTGCTGCCGAAATATCGGGGGGCTGCGCCGATAAACTGGGCGATTATCAACGGCGAAATCCAAACCGGCATAAGTATTATCACTCTGGCCGAGAAGATGGACGCAGGCGAGATACTCGCGCAGGCCAGGATAAATATAGCCGATGACGACTCGGCAGATATTGTTCACGATGCACTGGCGAAGATTGCGGCGCCGATGCTGCTCGAGACAATCGACAAAATCGAGGCGGGCAGGGCGGTTTATACAAAACAGGATAATTCGAGGGCGACACGTGCGCCGAAACTGAAAAAATCGGACGGCAATCTGGGCTTTAATCAGCCGGCAAGGGCGATACATAATAAAGTTCGGGGACTTTGGCCTTGGCCGGGGGCGTCGGCGTGCTTTGTCTCAGGGGGCAATAATAAAAAATATCCGGTAATTATATCAAGGACAAAGGTTGTTCAGGAAGACGGCAAACACGATAAAGCAGGGCTGGTTAATACTGAATTCGATATTGACTGCGGGACGGGCAGTTTGAAAATTTTGGAATTAAAGCCGCACGGCGGGAAGATTATGGATTTTAAGTCGTTTTTGAACGGCAGGGCAAGCGGCGAGGGTGATTATTTTGAGCCGCTTGGGGAAAACGGACAATGAGAACATCCGATATGAGCCCGCGGCAGGCAGCGTGGGAGGTTCTGAATCATTTTAACGCGGCAAAGCACAATTCGGCTGAGCTTATCGAAAAATTTGGCGGCAAAAGTCAAAACCGCGCAGCTATTGTTGATATCGTGTTCGGCGTGATAAGAAATTTTACATTTATCGACCGCCTTATCGCGCAAAGCTCGAACCAATCCATAAAAAATATTCCGGCAAAACTGCTCAATTGTATCCGCATAGCGGTTTATGAACTTGTGTTTACCGGCCAGGCAGATTATGCAATTGTCAATGAGGCGGTTAATATGGCCAAGAAAATCGGCTCGAAAAAAGGGAGCGGATTTGTAAACGCAGTGCTGCGAAAGATATGCGGTTCGATAAAGAACAGGACAATTAATTTAAAAGACGCCGAGTCTCAAAAAACCGTGCCGATAAATTCGGCTATCGGCTGCGGGTTTAATGTAAATGTTCTGCCGGAGCCGAATGAACAGCAGGCACAATATTTAGCGATTGCGTTCTCGCTGCCGCAATGGCTTGTGGAACAATGGCTCGAAGAGTTTGGTTTTGAGAAGGCAAAAAGTATTTGTTTCGCCTCCAATCGCAGGCCTTCCGTTTACGCAAGGCCCAATAGTCTCAAATTGACCGCGCAGGAACTTGCGAATATTTTAAAAGAACATGATATTGATTGCGAAATCGACGAGCGGCATAAAATGGTCAAGCTGAATAATCTCGGCAATGTCGCTGAGATTGAAAGTTTCAGGGCAGGTCTTTTTACGATACAGGATATAACTTCGTCATCTGTTATTCCTTTATTGAATCCGCAGGCGGGGTGGAAAGTTTTTGATATTTGCGCAGCACCCGGCACAAAGACGACACAAATCGCCGAACTTATGGACAATAAAGGTCTTGTGCTCGCAACCGATAAAGACAGTTCAAGGCTGGCAAGGGTCGATGAGAACGTCAAAAGGCTTGGGATAACGTCAATAAAAACAATGAGTTATGATGTTTTTCTAAAAGAGGCGGATAAGTTTTCTCCGGCCGAGGCGATTTTGCTCGATGTGCCTTGCAGCAATACCGGCGTGATGGCGAAGAGGCCTGAGGTAAGACTTAGATTGGATAAAAAACGGGTACAAGAGCTTGCGAAAATTCAAATTGGGCTGCTTGAACAAGGCGGCGAACTTGTAAAGAGAGGCGGGAAAATCTGTTACAGCACCTGCAGTATATTAAATCAGGAAAACGAGGGCGTTGTGGAAAGGTTTCTTGCCGAGACGAAAGACTTTGAACTCGAAAGTCAGCGGATTTTTTTGCCGAGCGTGGAAGGCTTCGACTGCGACGGCGGTTTTGCCGCGATACTTATTAAAAAGTAGCAGAATTTTTTCATTTCAATCCACATTTTTTCCACAAAATAGATTTGAGCGGTGTAAAACCTGTTCAAAACAAAATTTTTTTTCTCACAACACGTTGTCTTTAAAAATTATCCGTTCAGTGGAAAAGAATTTTAATAAAAGCGCATTGATTTACTTGTTATAAGGACGTATATTCAGATAAGTATTTTTGTTTAGCGTACACAATTACATAGCGGAACGGCAGGAGCCGAAGAAATTTATATGTCAACAACAATCACGGATGAAGTCGCTGCAATAAATCAGCTTCTTGCTGAAAAGATAGGTCAGCAGAAGCACCGTGTCTGGTTCAAGAACTCGACCAGATTCACGGTCGCTGACGATTATCTGAAAATAGGCGTTCCGAATCCTTTTGTCGGGAGCTGGATTGAGAGTCATTTTTTGACAGAGATAAATTCGGCGGTCGAATCAGTAACGGGTTCGGCGAAAAAAATAACTTTTAATATTGAGCCTCATCTTGCGGGCAGCCAGAGAAGGACGCAGCTCGATAATCAGGCGCAGCTTGTACAGCAGGCTCAAAATAAGACGACTCGAAGCAGGTTCAGCGACCGGAAATTGACGGAGCGGCCGCTGAAAATGACGCTCGAAACTTTTGTTGTAGGTCCGTCCAATCAGTTAGCCTACAACGCAGCGGTAAGTTTGATATCTGATGAGGTAAGTCTTTTTAATCCGCTGTTTATTCACGGAGGATACGGCCTTGGCAAGACGCATCTTATGCAAGGGATATGCAATATGATGAGCCGAACCATGCCACAAGCCAAATGGCTTTATGTGTCAGCGGAAGACTTTACCAATCAGTTTGTGCTGGCCTTGAAGACCAAAAAGCTGGAGGCTTTCCGGAGGCGATACCGGCAAACGGATTTGTTGGCTATTGACGATATACACTTCCTGGCCAGCAAACCATCAACGCAGGAAGAATTCCTGCATACGTTTAATACGATAAATCTTGCGGGCAAAAAAGTAGTGCTGGCCTCGGACGCCCATCCGAAACTAATCGGCCAGCTTTGCGAAAGCCTTGTGAGCAGGTTTGTGTCCGGAATGGTGGTTAAAATCGAGACGCCGGACTTCAAGACCCGCTGCAAAATCATCTGCCAAAAGGCCGCTGCGATGAATAAACAACTCGAGGATAAGGTTGTAGCGTATATCGCTGAAAATATCCGCTCGAACATCCGCGAACTGGAAGGGGCGATTTTGAAACTTATCGCCTATTCGTCGCTTTGCAACGAGAAGATTTCACCTGATACGGCAAGGCAGGTTCTTGCCGAGCATATTTCAAGGACCGACCCGATTGTGCATATTTCGGATATCGAAGCGGCTGTTACGACATATTTCGGAATTACACCCGCCGATGTGCATTCATCCAAAAAGGACAGAACGGTAAGTCTGGCCCGGTCATTCAGTATGTATCTTGCGAGAAAATATACCGATATGTCATTTCCGGAAATCGGCAGGCTGATGGGCAATAAAAATCACGCAACGGTGATTCTTGCGTGCAGGAAAATAGAGGGTATTCTTAAAAACAATTCGCCGGTCAACTGGCAAAGCGCAAACGGCAATAAAGTGGCGAGGGGACAGGATATCCTCGCGGCGCTTAGCGAGGCCATATCGTAAAAAATTTACTTGGATTTTTAGGTTTTCTAAAAAAATTTTCTTGCTTTCGAACAATGTCCAAACATATAAGGGGAGTGACCTTACCCCATTTATTGTACCATTACGAATTAGAGCGGACAAACGATACGAGGTGCAGATTATACATCACGGCACAGACCCGTCGAAATGGTGGTTCCCGGCTAATACACAGGAAATTCTTGACACCGTTGCTGTTTTCCTATAGTTATTAGAAGCAAATAAAGGACTCATTATATGAAAAAACTAACTTATATTCTTGCAGCGGCAGTGTTGCTCGGCGGTTTTACAAGCTGTCAGCAGGAGCAAAAAGAAAATGCCGGCAAAATCGACACACAAACCGGCCTAAAACTGTCCTGTATCGCGGAGTTTTTGAGAAGCGACGGCAGCAGATATTTGACCGAGCAGAAGTGCGAGGTCTCGGTCAATCCCAAAGCGATTAAGCTGACGGCGAAAGAGCCTTTCGGCGAAATTGCATGGTCGGTGCAAAATGGTGTATATTCCGTCAAAAAACCGCTGCCCCGCAAAGTTTCCGACAAAGAGATGTACGATTTGATGATGGACAAGGATATTGCCGCCGGCCTGCTTGAGCTTTATCTTGCGGGTTTGACCGGAAAATCAGATGTCAAAACGGACAAAGATTTACTGAAATTTCAGGGGCAGATTTACGAACCTGCGGCCAAAATCGGCAGGGTCAATCTTTATCGTAATCAGCGCAGCGGAAAGCTCGACCTCGTAACGTCCGGCAGCGACAAACTCTACCTTATTAGTGGGTTTAATTATCAAAAAACCAAAGGGCAAAAGGGTTTTTACCCTTCGAAAATCGATATTTACAGCGAGCGCAGCGATTTGGACAAGGAGCTTTTGGCTCAGATGAGCTGCTTTTTGGAGTAAATAAGGCCCGATAACACTTGTAAGTATATACTGAAAAAGGAATTTGGCGAACATTTCGAGCCGGGGGTAGTATAAATACCATAATTTCACGATGACGGATAAATCATCGTTTGGCACTTCTTTTATAGAAGGTTGCTTCATAAGGAGTTATGAGTTCCACGGAGGGCGGTTTTAATTTAAGTACGGCAATATCTATTTTTACAGCCTATCGTGATTAAAAGCCGATATAAGTTTATATCTCATAATTTTTATACTGTTAGGTTTTACAAGGTGTTATGACGTTAAGTATGCCGGTTTTTTGGCCGATAAAAAGTACGGCCGCGAATCGGATTGCGGGCAGGTTTTCTACTCAGATTGACTCGCAAATGAAGGAAGATATATGACTAAAATAAACATAGGAAGTTTGCTGATAACTTCTCTATTGATAACGGGGATATTCTCCGGCTGCAGCAAGGACCATCTTGACCCTTCGCAAATTGGCCGATTTAGGCCTGTTCCGGCTGTTAATGTGATTCTCGATACGCTCGGCGTTGCGGAAGAAAGCGCATCGGCTTATGAAGGGGCCGAAGACCCTCGTCCTGCAGATGTTGTCGCTTACGAGCAGGATTATGTGTTCAGTTCCGGCGATATCATAAGAATTACCATTTTTGAACTGCTTCAGGAAGGGGCGGCTTACGTTGACAATTATGCCGTGAGCGAAAGCGGTAATATATCGATACCTGAAATCGGTCAGTTGCAGGCGGCGGGACTTACCGAATCGCAATTAGCGGATGAGATACGACAGTCGCTCTCGCCGGGCATTCTCAAAAATCCTTCAGTTACAGTTTCGCTTGTCAGTTCTCAGAGCAGGGTGTTTACGATTCTCGGCGATGGCGTCTCATCCCCGAACAGGTATGGAATACCTCGATACGATTTTCGTCTTCTTGATGCTCTTGCGGTAGCGGGTTCTGCGCGGCAATTTAATGTCAGCTATATTTACATAGCAAGACAACTTACGGGACAGGAACAGCAAATAGAACAAGATATGGAAAAGACTCTTTTGCGTCCTGTCGAAGCCGGCGATGATTTTAACCGGTCGGATTCGATGCAGAAAGAATATAAACTGCCGGAAGAGATTGACGATAGTGAAATGCTCGAAGTTATCGAGCCGTCTATTGTCTTTCCGGGTCAGCTTGTTATATCCTCAGCAGAAATGATAACGGAAAAAGAACTTATAGATCTTGCCCGTCCCGAAGTTATAGCGAATGAAAAAGTTAAACAGCAGCAAAATCCGGATATAGCGGTTAGCAATACAATACCTCAACCGCAGCAGAGCAATACGAGGGTTGAATGGATATTTGAAGATGGAAAATGGGTGCCTGTTCAGGTCGGGATAGACGCTCAAGAACCGGCTCGTCGGGACGATACAGTCGCGAGAGTTCCGGAGATTCCGCAGCGCAGAGAGCAGCAGGTTCAATCTAAACCGCCTTTTGAAAGGCAGGCGCTGCCGGAAAGCTATGGCTGGGAAGATATTCAAAGTGCAGGCGTTCAGAGCAGGGTTATTAGAATACCAAAAGATAAACTTTACGGCGGAGACCCGAGATATAATATTATAATAAAGTCCGGCGATACTATAACGGTTCAGCTTGATGTCGTAGGCGAGTTTTACGTTCTTGGCAATACGAATAACCAGGGCGTGATAAATCTTACCGGCAGGCCTATGACTCTTAAGATGGCGATAGCGGCTGCGGGCGGTTTGGGACCGCTTGCCTGGCCGAAGAAATGCGAGGTTATACGCAGAATAAGCGAGAACAAAGAAGCGATAGTGATGGTTGACCTTGAAAAGATTGCCAACGGCTCACAGCCCGATTTCTTTATCAAGCCCAACGACGTTATAAACGTCGGAACGCACGGCGTATCGAGATGGCTGGCAGTTCTTCGCAATTCGTTTAGAGCTGCTTATGGCTTCGGGTTTGTCTATGACCGTAATTTCGGGCATAGGTCTATGAGTCTTAGTGACCCAACGCTTTTGCTGAGGAATCCAGAATAGTTAATTTTAGTTTGAAAAAGGATTTTTTTAATGCAGGATGTTGACCGGTTGCGTACAGAAAACCAAACCTTATCGGAACAAGACATAAGCTGGGCGAGTCTCGGAGTGCATACGTATATAAAGTTGGCAATCATCGCAGCGGCGGTTTTCAGTGTCTTTCATACCGAAATTTATTCTATAGTGTATCGCTGGATAAACGACAGCAGTTGGTCGCACGGTTTTCTCATCCCATTTTTCAGCTTGTATTTTATTAATCAGAAGAAAAAAGAGATACTAAGTCTTCAGTCAAATACGAGCTATACAGGTCTTTTATTTCTTATATTTTGTCTTATACTTTACCCCATAATTGTCTTTGGCTATAAATTCGGTTATATAAAAGCATTAATGTTGATCCCGACTATCGGCGCGATAGCCTTGTTCATTGGCGGCTGGAAGCTGATAAAACATACCTGGCTGCCGATTATTTATATTATTTTTGCTGTTCCGATACCAACAAGGATTTATAACGACCTGACGGTTCCTCTCAGGACTCATGACGCCCAGATTGCCGCTGTGATTCTAAATTTTGTCAAAGGACTGGAAGCGAATGCGAGCGGTGTAGTGATAGATGTGGTTTATAAGGGCGTAAGGCTCGAACCCGGTCTTGATGTAGCGGAAGCCTGCAGCGGAATGAGATTACTTATGGCGTTTCTCGCCCTCGGAGTTGCGATGGCATATCTGCATTACAGACCGGTATGGCAAAGGCTCGTTCTTCTTGCGAGTACGGTGCCGATAGCGCTTTTGTGTAATGTTGCCAGGGTGACTATAACAGGTTTTATTTATATTCTATGGGACCCGATGTATGCACAAGGTATATACCATGATATGCTCGGTCTTTTAATGCTGCCGCTGGCGTTCGGATTATACGGCGGACTGGCATGGTTTATGTCGAATCTTGTCGTTGAGGAAACCGTTCAGCAGGAAGTCGTTATTCGCAGAAAGGATTTGCCGGAAGAATGAGACCTTTTGTGAAAAATTATCTGCAGCCTTCTTTTTTGCTAAGCGTCGCCTGTCTTCTGGCAACGGCAGGGTTTGTCAGTTATTATAAAGCTCATCACGGTATTACACTGATTAAGAAAGCTTTGCCGCTGAAGCAGTCACTCGATGATTTCGATGAGAAACTGCTCGAACATTATAAAGTTTTAAAAAAATCAAAAATCGATAATCGTGATGTATTGGAATCGCTGGGCACAGAAGACTATTTGCAGTGGTTTATAGAAGATACCACTGCGGATGTTATGAGTCCGACGAGAAATTGTTCTTTGTTTATAACTTATTATACCGGCAATCCTGACCAGGTGCCGCATGTCCCGGAAGCCTGTTATATAGGCGGAGGCAGCAAATTGGTGCGCAGCTCTTCGGTTGCTCTCGATTTGGGTAATGTGAAATTAGCCGAACAGGAAACGACCATTCCGGCTACTATGGTAGCATTCACACAAGAAGCTGCGGAAATATGGCAGACAGCAGCGGAAGTTCCGGTTATTTATTTTTTCAAGGTCAATGGTATGTATAAAGGCCATCGAACCGCGGTTAGAATTGCGTTGGGCGACCTGATAAATGAGTATTCATATTTTTCCAAAGTTGAGTTAAAGTTTTTTAATGCAAGAAGGATATATCCCGATCAGCAGCAGGCGATTGAGGCTGCTCAGAAATTATTGAAAGTTCTACTACCCGTTCTGGAAAAAGATTATTGGCCGGACTGGGAATAGGTTAATTGGTTATAAACTTATTTTTGTAAAAGGATTATAAAATGGCTAAGAAAATTAATAAAAAAGCAGCAATTATAGGCTCACTTATTCTTGCATTTCTGATAATGTTGGCAATTGTTGTCATTCTTAATTTCAGCAGAGACCCGCATAAATATATCGCTGATGCTCAGGCTGCTCTTGCTCTTGCAGAACCCGATTACAAGGCGGCAGGGAAGGCTTACGGCCAGGCCTTTTCTTATGCAAAGAAAGATGTCGAATTGAGAATCGATATTCTTTTCAGACTTGCGGATATGTATATAGAAACGAATGATTGGCGAAAGGCCGCCGGCTGCTGGGACAGAATTATTAATTTCGACACAAAAAATCTCAAATCGCGTCTGGCAATGCTCGACTATGGTTATCAGCTTGCGATGTCGGGCAATTGGACGGTTTGGAAAGAAGTAGAATCCAACGCATCGGAACTGATAGAAAGACAACTTGACACGACGCCGCGAATGTATCGGATAAAGGGACAGGCCATTTTAGAGCTCGTAAAACACGGACAGATGCCCGACAGAGAAAATGCTATCAATGATGCTATAGAGAATCTTCAAAAGTCGAGTCAGGAAGAGCCGAACAATGTGGATGTATATCAGTTTCTGGCTGATGCGATGGTGCGAAAGGGCGAAATTCTTGCCGCTGGGGGCGTGCTCAATGCGATAGAAAGCGGCCGTCAGGAGGCCTCGAAGATACTGCTCAAAGGTATTGAGAATCTTCCCGATGAGCCAAAGGCTTACGTGAATCTTTATAACAGCAAGCTTGCTGAAGCGGCAAGAGACGAAGATAAGATTAAGGAAGTGGAATCCAATCTTCTTCAGCTTATACAAAAATTTCCCGATAGCTCTCTGCCTCGTTTTGCGCTCGTGCAGTTATACCAAAAGAATCCTAAAGATATAGACAAGGCTATTGATGCCGTAGAAAAGGCAAGAGAGCTTGAAAAACAAAATGTATCATATGCGATTACAGCGGCAAATCTATATTACAAGAAATATTTAATGGAGAAGGATTTGCAGTATTTCCAAAAGGCAATAGATATCGCAACCAACGCATTAAGCTTTCCTGACAGTCTTGATGTGCCTGGGCCGAGAGCGAGAATAGGTTTTATAAACAGATATTCTCTGCATACTTTTTTGGCTAATAGTTATTTGGACAGGGCGACGGAATCATCCGCAGATGCGGCTAAAAACGCGCTATGGCTGGAGCTTGCCGAGAAAGAGGTTTATCAGATTGACCAGCTTCTCGGCAGCGCTGAAAATCCTTATGCGATAATGTGGCAGGGCAGAATTAAGCTCGCAAAGGGTCAGACAAATGAAGCAATTGTACAAATGTACGCAGCATATCAGCAGCTTACACCTGCCGGCCGGACAGAAAACGATTTACAGCTCGGAATCCTTGCCTATGAACTTGCAAAAACTTTAGAGGATACCTCTGATATAGGCGCAGTTATACAGTTTTATTGGACTGCCCTGAGAAACGGAATACACACCAATAGGCCCGAAATGCTTCTTGAATTTGCTTCGGTGCTTATGCAAGTGCAGGACTGGAAGTCTTCGCTTGAATCGATAGATTTCTTCGAGCTGAATCTCGGGCAGACCGCCAAAAGCAGGGAACTTAGAATAAGCAATTATCTCGGCTCCAATATGCTGGACAAAGCGCAGGAAATGTTCGATGAACTTCCTGCTGATGACCCGAATATTTTGAGACTTAAAAATATGTTTTACAATACTCAAGTTGCCAGAGCCAGATGGGAACTAATACAAAAAAAACCGGATGACGAACAGCAGACGCAACAGGATGAACAATATCAGCAACTTAAAGCGAATTATGAACAGGCAAAGAACGAGAGCAGAAAGATAAGAGACAAACTTGTTGCAGCCGGCGCAAAACAGATTACTGACGCTGAATTTGTTGATATGTTTAAAAGGTATATAGCCGACGAGGAACACAGCAAGGCATTATCACTTATCAACAGTTATCAGGCAGTGCATCCGAACAGCGTAAATGCGGAGATATATAAACTCGTACTCGCAGAACCCTCGCCGGCCAATGTTCCGCCGGAACGTTATGAACAGATTACAGTACAGGCTCTCGAATCTATTCAGGAACCGATTCGAAGCAGCATGGCGCTCGGTCAGTTTTATCAAGCAAAAGCTGAAAATGAACGGGCTGCCGAATACTATCAAAAAGTTCTGCAGCTTGCGCCGGATAATTCTGACGCGATTACGGGGCTTTTCGAGGTCGCACTTGCCCTTAAAGATTTCAGCCAGGCACAAAAACTTGCCGAAATCGCCCGAAGAAATAATATAGATGCCTGCGGAGGAGATATTTTTATGGCGCGATTGGCTTATGTGAAGGAAGAATATCAAAACGCAGTGGAAAGAATCAATAGTTGTCTTGAACAAAGGCCTATATTTTCCCGTGCTTATCTTATAAGAAGCCAAGCTTATTCAGCGATTGAAAAGGAAAATGATGCGATTGATGATGCACAGAAAGCATATAATTTCAATCCATCTGACAGGCATATTACCAGAAACCTGGCTTATGTACTTTATAAACAAAATCAACGGCTGGGCAATGCGGCAACACCCGATCAGATTGCAGAAACACGCAAAGCGATTGAAGCGGCTATTCGGGCAAATCCGGGAGATTTAAGCCTGCAGGACATTTATACTCAATTCATAAGCAGCACAGAACCCGACAGGGCAGTGGCAATAAGCCAGCAGAGGCAGAAAGCAAGGCCGACGGCTGAAAATTCACTTCAGTTGGGCCGGATTGCTTCCATTGCGGCACAGGAGAGCAAAATCCAGGCGCAGAAAGACGCCTATAACGAAATTGCTCTCGATGCTTTCAAGACAGCTTATGAACTTGCACCGGACGATGTACGGATAGTTGAAATGTACGCAGAATTTCTAAGAAATAGCGGCAGGTTGGATGAAGCTGAGAAAATTCTTGCGAGCCAGGATGCTTTATTGTGGCGTTTCTATGTCCGTAGCGGACAAGTTGACAAAGCACAAAAGATTCTAACTAAATTATATGAAGCGAATCCCAAAGATGCTAATGTAATAACAGGATTGGTTTTGGTCTCTCGCAGCAAAGATGACCAACCCGCCGTTTTGAGATATTCTGCTGAATTGCTGCAAATAGATAAATCTCTCGATAGTCAAATCCTGCAAATCGAATCTTACCTTGAGACAGGATTGGCTGATGAAGCAGAGACGCTGCTTGCTGCCCTGCGCAGTAAATATCCGGATGAACCCAGAGCGTTGTTTTTGCAGACATGGCAAACTGCCAAACAGGGCAAACTTACAGACGCCTTGAAACTCGCAAACAGTAATTTGGACGTTGATAAGGATAATCCCCGTGCCTGGCGGCTTCGGGGGCAAATTAATCTTGGCCTTAATAATTATAATGAAGCAATTGATGATTTTCTGAAAAGCAAAACATTGCAGGACAGCGCGGAAGTGCGAATAGACCTTGCACGAGTTTATGCCCAAACCGGTCGATATGAACAGGCTATTACCGAACTGAAAACTTCTGTCGAGGAACAAGAATCATCTGTTGCCAGAAACATGCTCGAAGAGATCTATTACAGGACGGGTAAAGTTGATCAGCTTGTAAAATTTTATCAAGAATTAATAGCTAAATTCCCGGATAATGTTAATTGGTATAATCGGGCTGCAAATCTTATGCTTAACACCCAAAAGTACGATGATGCATACAAACTTTTTGGTGCTGCTTATCAGAACAGTTTGAAAATCAACAGTGAAGCGCCTAATATAGAAGCATTTGACGGAAGATTAAGAGCCCTGCTTGGCGCCAAAAAATATGACCAGCTGCTGGCCGAAGCAACAAAACACCTTGACGAAGGCTTTGCTCCGCTTGCTTATATGAGAATGGCCGATGCGAAAGCTTATATGGGGCAGAAAGACGAAGCTGTTCAGTATTTCAGAAGAGCCCTTGAAAAGGCTGGAAATAGCGAAGCCTACATTGTGCCGATACTCAGAGAAATGAACGCTATAGTAGGTTTTGAGGAAACCATTAAGTGGTGCAGCGAAAGACTTCAGAGCCAGCCCGATTCACTGGCTATCAATACCGTAATGTTTAATCTTTACAATATGAACCAGCAGTATAACAAGGCGATTGAATATGCTGATAATTGCATCAGACTCAAAGAAGGTGATGATGCAGGTCAAATAATGTATCAGTTTAATAAAGCTGGCACTCTCCTAACGGCGTTTAATAAGACGCAAGACAGGGCTTATTTGGAAAAGGCTATTCAAGAGTATGAAAGTATACTTCAGAAACAACCGACGAATATATCAGTACTCAATAACCTTGCTTATATATTGGTAGATAATGGTTTGGCCGCAGATAAAGCACTTGAGTATGCTGAAAGGGCCTATAAAAACGCGCCGAATAATGCAAATGTACTGGATACCTATGGTTACGTCCTTTTGAAAAACGGTAAAACGAAGAAAGCTGACGAGATTATGCAAAGGGCTCTGCAGCAGTTTGAAAAGGACAAAATTAACGCCCCAACGGAAGTATATGAACATATAGCTATGGTTAAAGAAAGTTTAGGGCAAAATGCCGAGGCATTGGAGGCCTATAGACGCGCTTTAGAATTTGCAGGTGCAAATGTTTCACAGGAAGTCAAAGACAGAATATCCGCAGCGATTGAAAGGCTTACATCGAAAATGTAGTCTGCAAATCGTCTGTTGTTTTATTATAGGACTTTTTGGCCCAAGCAGGTATATTAAATGATAAATAATAAACAGCCAATATCAACTGGTTACGGCCAGACGGCACGAACTCCGCATCCGTCTTTTGCCGCTCAGTCGGCAATGGTGCTAACACCGAAAGAGATTATAGATATCCTTCGAAGGCATATCCTGCTTATTTGTACTCTTACATTTTGCGGAGCTGTTATAGGCGGAGGTCTTTGGTTTGTTCTCAAAAGAATTGCCCCAAAATATACGGCAAGGACCTATATCGAGGTTTTGGCTCCAGGGCAGCTTGACCCGACGGTTATAGGAACGCCACTTGCCAGCAAAGATATAGCCTATGAATTCAGGTTTTCGAAAGCTGCTTTGATTAAACAGCAGAATATGCTTCAGGAACTGATTCGCAGAGATGTAATACGAGAGACAAACTGGTTCAAATCGTTTAAAGACGATGTTTTGAAAATTATAAGAAATCTCGAAAAAAATATGGGGGCCTCAGCGGACAGGAACAGTAATTATATATCCGTAAGTATGACTTGCGGCAGTGCTGAGGAATCGGCGCTTATTGTTAACCAAATGGTCGATTTGTTCGTAAAATCTCAGCAAAGTACCGTACAAACCGATATTAGCGGAAAACTTCGTGAACTCAGCCAGCAGGAAAATGAGCTCCGTAACAAGCTTCAAAGTATTAACAGCTCTCTTGCTGATATCAGGCGTTCATCAGGCCTGACACAGCTTGAAGCAACTGGAACAGGAGATAGCTTCCGACATACCATTACACAGAGACTGGCCAGTCTTGAGGTGGAGAAAACGAAACTCGAAACCGATATAGAACAAATTCGTGCAAACATAATAACTTACGAAGAAAGAAAAACTACCGACGATATAGTACAGCGAACTACTGAAAATGATCCTGTTGTCATTGGACTTATTCAGAGAATAGCAACTCTGGAAGCAGAACTTGCACGAAAAATGACCAATCTTGGCGAAAATCACAGGGAAATACAGCAGTTGCGGGAGGTTCTGCGGCAAACAATAGCAGAAAAAGATGCCCGCAGTATTATGAAAGCCCAGCAAATTCGCGACTCAGACCTTACTACTATCAGGGACCAATATACTCTAATTGCCAATCGTCTTGCCAAGCTCGAAGAATTGCGTGCTCAAACGGAAAACCAGCAGAGAGATCTCGATAATACTCGTGCTACTTATGATGATTTTATTTCACGGAGAGAAGAAACAAGAGACAAGCTGTTCGCGATTCAGGAACAGATAAGCAAGTATAATCTTATAAAACAGGATGCTGAAACCGCAAAGGTTAAGCCGATAGGTCTTGCTCCGCCGCCACTGCGAATGAGTTCACCCCTGATTATTGTATATGTTCCGGGCGGCACTTTTCTCGGCGGCCTGCTTGGTGTAGGTTTGGCATTTCTAATAGAGTTGCTTAACGACTTGCTGCGTACGCCTAAAGACGTAATGAAATATATCAATATTTCACTGCTCGGTATGGTTACACACAAAGACCTCGATTCGAATACCAGAGATGCCGATATGTGGAGAATTGTCAGACAATTGCCTTTCTCAATGATGAGCGAGTGTTATAGACAGTTCAGAACAAATCTCAAGGTCTCCGTAGATATCGAAAGTCAACGGGTCATTCTTATCACAAGCGCAAATGCGGGGGAAGGCAGAACGACAGTTGCCGCGAATACGGCCGCAATATTTGCAGCCGAAAGCAGAAAAGTGCTTTTAATTGATGCGAATTTCCGAAGACCTTGTCTGGATAAGATCTTTCCAAAGGTACATCCTGACGCAGCGGAGGAAAAAGATAGAGGTTTGGGCGGTTATCTCACGGGCAATTACAGTATTGAAGAAGTTATTAGAACTTCCGGTATGTCGGATACGGATATTATTGACAGCGGCATATTGCCCAAAAATCCTGCCGAACTGCTCGGCGGGCAGAAAATGCGGGAACTTCTTGACTTTGCCAAACAGCATTATGACCGTGTGATAATAGACGGCCCTCCGATGCTTTTGAGTGATGCCAAGGCACTTGCTTCTCTGGCGGACGGTACTGTGCTCGTATTTAATACCGCAATTACCAGACGCGGTACCGCACAGCGTATTGTGCGTGAGCTTAAGGAAATTAATACGAATATTCTCGGCACTATCCTTATCGGCATAAGGGTTCTCAAGGGCGGTTATTACAGCGAATTGCTCGAATCTTACCATCAATACCAGGAATCGCATCCAGAGCAGCCTGCAGGGCAGCCTTCCTGATAGAACATCAAAACTCAAAAGTCAAGGTGTTATACCCGAACAAAACGCTTGTGGCAATACTGCTGTAATCGTATTTATTTCAAATCGTAGTTGATTTTTAATAATAATTGGCGGCCACTACTGTCCCGTTATAAGTTGAATAATAATAATTGGTTATGAAATTGAGAATT
>CAYUYR010000010.1:0-68671 GCA_964449435.1 uncultured Planctomycetaceae bacterium
TCGAGGCCGCCCTTGAAATCAGGGAAATCAAGTGCATAGACAAGATTTTAGAAACGGCAAAAATCAGCGAAGTCGCACCCGAAAAATTAGCCGCCAAACACAAGGCCGAACATAAACCAGTCAAAAAAGCGGAAAAGGTTGAGAAAAAAGAAGAAAAGGCGGAAAAACCAAAGAAAGAAACAAAGCCCGCTCCCAAGAAACCTGCGGCCAAGAAAAAAACCAAATAATCGGTTAGATTACAGAGCCCCAAGCGTTAGCGCGGGGTAATTCAAACACCAAAAGCCCCCGGCTTTAGTCGGGGGCTTTTTATTTTTGAATTTAGCAAAAAAGGCGGCTGACCCCTTTAATTCTTCTTTTATTATTTGGGAACATCCCTCTGTTGAAGACGCCATCTCTTTCCGATCTGACTTAAAACGGCATCTGTAACAGGTGTATTTTGCCAACCTTTGTCAAAATCTATATCATGCGATTTTGGCAATTGGCTGTCTTCGAGTTTCGTAATCAAGATTCTAGATGGCAATAGAGTCGCTTGACCAACAAAAACTGCCTCCCTTCGTCTAAGACCTGAAAGAACTTTTGTTAGGCCTGCAAGGGAATCTGGAAGAATAGAACGAACATGTTCGCGATCTTTATCGTTGGCTATTCTTAATACAATCCATGAATTGCATTGTGACAAAACGGTATCTTCTATTTCGCTCGGTCGTTGTGAAATTATCATTAGACCAATGCCATACTTACGTCCCTCTTTAGCTAATCGACGGATAGCATCCTGAGCCGCTTCATATTGAGCTTCACCCTTATTTGGAACATAACGATGTGCTTCTTCGCATACAAAAAGTAAAGGAGATTTTTCTCTTTCATCTGCTGTCTGCCAGACTTTCAGCATAAATAATGTTCGTGCAATTACTGAGCTTGCCGCGCCCGCCACCTCATTCGGTACACCTAACAAGTCCACAATTCGTAATGATGGGCCTTTACCTAAAAGCTGTGAAATTACATTAGCAAATCCATCTGACTGCCCATCCCATTCTTTCATCATAAACTGATATCTAGAGTCTCGTTGTAATACATCTAACTTTTGCAAAATTGAGTTATGAGAATCTTGTTTGCTTGCTTGTGGAGGTTTATCTGCTTCTATTATTTCTTTAAGGCGTTTAAGCGTGTACGGAATAGGTGAATCAACGACAATCGAGTCTTTATCAATATTTAAGTTTGCTGCTCCTTCTTGCCTTGCGGTAAGCAATGACGACTTTATAATGTTTGATTGAGAGGTTGCAACAAATTCGGTTTTACCAATCAATAACGAAATTGTTTCCTGTAATGTAAATAACCAGTAAGGTAAATTTAATGTTCCTTCGTCTGTAGAAAGTCTCATGCAATCGGAAAAAGCATTGCTGTATTCGTTATGGGGATCAAGTATTATTATTCTAGGATTCCAATCAGTGTATTTCATATCAGCGCCACGTTTTAGAATTGCATGTAAAATAGCGGCGGTAGCACCCGACTTACCTGCTCCTGTTGAACCAAGTAAGGCAGTATGTTTTCCAATTAGTTCATTCATGTCAGCATATGCTGGTGTTCCTCCCGAACCAACGTATTCGCCAATTTCAATCGCTGCTTTTCCCCCTTCACCATAAACATATCTAAGTTCACCTTTAGGGGTTAGATATACTTTCTGCTGCGGTAGAGGAAATGTTGATACGCCTCGTTCGAATTTTAAACGCCATTTCCCACTTTCCTGAATCCATTCACCTTCGCCAAATAAATCCGCTTCTATCACACGAGCGCTTAGATTAGAACTTACAACAAGCCCTTTCTCTCTTTCATATTCGGACTTCATTCTTAGCCGGCTAACATACCCGTAGATGATAGTTCGTCCATAATGAATTCGAATAATTGAGCCGAATTGACCTATTGGGTAAACCATACCTCCATAAACGCGAGATAACTCTGCAATTTGAGCATCAAGTTCTGAAACAATGTGTGTGCCATCAACTTCTATAATTGTTCCAATAGCAAGGTTTTCGACAGGTTCACCTGGATTTTGACTTTTAAGATTCATCTTTCGCCTCCCAGAAGTCTACTAATAACTTCAAACTTCCACCATGGTATATCATCTGTAGATTCGATGGCATTATTTGCATGGAAAAATCCTCGTCTTGCATAGATGCGAACGTGTTCTTTTAATCTAGATTCAGTATGCCAAGAATTCAATATCGGCAATTTATCGGGGTTTTCTAATTCTGTGCAAATGATCATTGCCAATCGACCATCGGCTTCGAATAATGCCCTGTTTAACTCATCATTTATATGTGAATCGCCAAATGAATAACCAATTATGGTAAGAACGATCTCATTTTGAGGTGGACGTAAAATCTGACGCATTTTATTCAATATCTGGGCAAACGGATCACGTTGTGATTCACGATATTTTGTTGCCGCAGGCCAAATCAGCACAGGTTCTCTTCCAGTATCCTCTTTAAGACTATGCCGTATTCGTCTTGGTAATACATCGTCGTCTAGAAGGCACCAGTCTACTGAACCATGAATTTTAAAAACTCTTGCCATTGTATCATTAGAATTATATGCATTCGCGTTCCACCAACCTGTTACCCCGCCATTGAATCCATCAGCAAGCGGGATTTTTTCGAGAGATAAAGCATCTTCAAGTAATGTATCATAATTCAATGTAAAATAATCCACTGAACGACCAGAACCTGCCTTGCCAGATTGTAGGTTGTGAACAGCACGAATGAATTGACGGTGATCATGAATTTTGGCCTTACATCCTATGATAGCTTTTTCTATTTCTTGTTTTATCCTTGTAAGAGCAGTTTGCAAATCAGTTGCTGAATATGATTTCTCATCTATTGACACATTGGCCATTTTAGCAGAACGAGTTGTTCGTCTTTCTGCAATAGAAATAAGGTCAACAAGTTCACTCATATAATCTTCAATAGTACAACCTTTCGAACCTTCAAACTGTTTGATAAGTCCTTTAAGAATTGGGTTGGTACTCTCCTTTTCAGGGATGCTATCAAGGACTTTTTTAGTAAGCTCTTCCATTAAAGGGAGACTCGCACATTTACCACATCCAGCGCCCAATAAGAAAGCCTGTTTACTTTGAGCAAGTAGATTGGTCAGTTCCTCAATAGGTTGAGCATATTTCAAGTCTCGGAGAGGTTCAAGTTCGTCTTTTATGGGCGAGCCGGTATCATTCTTTTTTGTGGTCATATCTCACACCTCGTAGCGTTGTCATCATCCATATTTTTTTCTTTACCCTGTGAAGTGCCGCAGCTACTTCATCGGGGCCGCAGTTATCTCTTCGGGGCCTCGGACACTTTTTCCTTCTCCGGTCTCCTGTGTTTTTTTACAGATAACCGATAACTGCTCCCTGATAACTGTTTATCAATTCTATCCTTTTTCTCCTCAAACACAACTGATTTTATCCGTATAAAACGGTAATTGGTTATCAGTTATCAGTTATCGGTTATCTCGAAAATCCCCGAAAAACGACTGGAAACCACATTTTTCCTTCTCTCCTTAACTCTTTAATCAGGAACATTTTATTGCGTTAAGACGAAAGCCCTTTAGGGCAATAATTACAAAATATAAGCTCGGACAAAGCTCGCTTGGGTAGAGGCTATTTTTGAAATTATTAAATCCCGCAAGGGGGTGTCTTAAAGCGATTCTTCGTGTCCGGAGCCTGCCTCGCCGTAACTTTAGTGAAGGCGGGTGGTGAAAAAATCCGTGTCCGTCAGTGTTATTCCGTGTCTAAAAAAATCAACGGAATCAGCGCAATCAGCGTCTAAGTCGTTTTTGTGTCTTGGCCTGTCCCGCCATAGCCTCCGGCCAAGCCGGATATAATCTGTACTTTCTCCAACTTCTATAACATATCATCTATAATATCATCGCTTTTTCCTTCTTGACAGTATCGCAAATATCTCGAAAATCATTGAAAATGGCTTAAAAAATCGGCTTTACTAAAGGAAAGTTTAACTGAAAAATAGCCGATAATAACTTAAATAGGCCGTTATACAGCCTATTTAAGAGTCGTTGGTGATTGGTCGTTGGTATATAGAAATTAGCGACGTTGAGTTCCGGATACCATATACCAAATACCATATGCCAAATACTATAACTCTTTATATTTAAAGATGTTAAGGAAATAAAATGATTATCGAGCCGAATAGAAATCTGATTAGGAATATTAAATCGCCTGTGGCCGGTGGAATCGAACCAAAGTTGCAGGTCCAGCAGAGTTATCAGCGTACTCGTGAGATGACGCTTGATGATATGTTATTGGAGAATCGGATTATTTTTATGATTGGTGAGATATCGTATGGTTTGGCTGCTAACGTGATAATGAAGATGTTGTATCTCGACAATCAGAAACGCGGGACGGAGATTAGTTTGTATATAAATTCGCCTGGCGGCAGTGTTGACGATACGATGGCGATTTACGATACGATGCGTTTTATAGGTTCGCCGGTTGCGACGTATTGTATAGGTCGAGCCGAGTCTGGCGGCGCTATTATTCTTGCCGCCGGCGCCAAGGCCCGCCGCCACGCTCTCCCGCACGCCAAAGTCATGCTTCACCAGCCCTGGGGCGGTGTGACGGGGCAGGCTGCGGATATCAAAATTCAGGCAGAAGAAATACTCAAAGCCAAAAAGACAATAAATGAGATACTGTCACAATTAACCGGACAAGCAATAGAGAAAATTACCACTGAAACCGAACGCGACAGATATATGACAGCCGAAGAGGCAAAAACATACGGTCTAATCGACGAAGTGCTGCATGAACACGAAGCAGATAAAGATAAAAAGAAAAAATAGACAGCCACAGAGCCTTTTAGCCACAGAGAACACAGAGATATAACGAAAAAGGATAAGAAATGACACTAAATCAACATTTAGTACCGATAGTAATCGAAAAAAGTGGGCGCGGCGAACGAGCTTATGACATCTATTCAAGATTGCTAAAGGACAGAATAATCTTCCTCGGCGGTCAGGTCGATGACGAATCGGCAAACCTTATCATTGCTCAAATGCTGTTTCTGAGCAACGAAGACTCCAAAAGCGATATAAATTTCTACATTAACTCGCCGGGCGGCAGCGTAACGGCAGGACTGGCAGTTTACGATACAATGCATTTTTTACGATGCCCCGTAGCGACATACTGCATAGGACAAGCGGCAAGTATGGGAGCAATACTGTTCACCGCCGGCGCAAAAGGAAAAAGATACGTACTAAATAACAGCCGAATACTGCTGCACCAGCCGTTGATAAACGGCATTCTCGAAGGGCCTGCAACAGACCTCGATATCCAAGCCAAGGAAATCATCAGAATCCGCGGCAGAATTTACGAAATACTCGCAGAGCATACAGGCAAATCGGTGGAAAAACTAACGGCAGATTGCGACAGAAATCTGTGGCTCGAAGCGAAAGAGGCTATCGAATACGGACTGGCAGATGAAATACTGCAAAAAGCTCCGCAGCCGGTCGAAAGAGCCGACAAAGAAGAATAAACGTAATCGAAACCGCAGATAAACGGATTTTATTGGTCAGTTTATTTAAATGGTTCGTTGTCGAAGGTCTCTAAAAACCCCCAAAGGCTGTCGGCTCGCAACATACCTCAAATAACCTTATCCTGAATAATCCCTAATTTGCTTTTGGTTTTTTATTTCGTACTCTTTGTATGGAGTCGGATGCAGAAGGCCGAAAGGCCTATAACTCTTTAAAATTGGGGGTTTTATGGGCTTTAAGAGTAAATTAGTGTTTCTTTTGTTCGTCTATTTTTCCGGTTTTGCAACTGCGGTTTATTATCTATCGCCGAACGGCAGGGCGGGCCCTGCAAGCGCTTATGCTTCGAGCGGCTATGAAAACAACGGCGTTAAAGCAGCTTTGACGGATATGGGGGACAGGATTTCTGCTGGCTTTGCGAATATGGACAAGGAGAAGTTCAAAGCCGCTTTTGACAGGGCGGCACTGGCCGTAAGGAATATGACCAAAAGCCGACAGAACGCAAATGAATTCGACGATGGCGGAGAGGATAAATAAAAGACTAAAAACATCCACTTGCATCTTTGTTTGGGGGCCGAGCCGTTTCGCAACTGTGTATGGCCGAGGGTGGGAAACCCTCGGCCTTTTTTATGCCGAAAATTCTAAAAAAGCCTGATTTTAAGTGGTTTTTTAAGGCTTTTACGACCGATATAATAAATAGACCTTGCAATACTTGATATAGATTTAGTATATTAGCGTATTGCTTGTTCGCTGAAAGGCCGGCAAGGGAAGTTTATAGCGTATGCCTTTACGATAAGGTAGATGTGCATGAGCGATGACTTTGATGCCTGAGGGCTGCCCGCCTTACAGAACCGAGAGAAAATTCGGTGCTGTGTGTGCTTGTGTACATTGTAGGCAGCAAAAAGTTGTGGGCAGAAAGTGTCCAGAGTAAAAAAAGGATTTTTCACAGCGGCTGACCATTAAATGGGCCAGCCTTTTTTTTATTGACATATCCAGCAGACAGTTTAACCTCGAACCGTATAAATACCCGTTTTTTATGCAGTATTTACGGAGGCAAAATATGAGAAATTACGCACTGACAGCAATTCTTATAACAACAATGATATTCATCGGCGGCTGCGCAGCAGGTAAAAGCACGGCAAGGGCGGATTACGACTTTTCAAAAATATCCAAAATAGCGGTAGTTGATGTGCTCGGGCCGTTGGGAAACGAAGGAGCTAAAAATCAGGTTGCGGATATGCTCACAATGGAACTTCTGCAAAAAGGCTATGCGCCAATCGAAAGGTCTCAGGTGCAAAATATCCTCAGCGAACAGAAGTTTCAGCACGACGCTAATATGACAAGCGAAATAGACGCAGTTGAAGTCGGCAAAATCCTTAATGTGCCGACCATAATGATTGTCAATGTCTCAAAGTTCACGGAAGATATAAGCCTGTCAATCAAGATGCTCGATGCGCAGGACGGCAGTATTCTCTGGGTCGGCAGCGGACAAGGCACGCAGGGCAAGACGCTCGGCACAATACTCGGCGCCGCGGCAGGTGCAGGCGCGGGCGTCGCGGCAAGCGGCGATGACAGCAGCGATAAAGTCGTCGGCGGCGTAATCGGCGGAGTCCTCGGCGGGGCGGCTGGAAATCTGCTGACGCCTCAGCAGGCCGAAGCGACTCAAAAAGTGATTAGTAAAATATGCAAAGATATGCCGGCGAGAATACCGCCCAGACAAGACCTGTTTAATTCTGATTTGCCAGATGAGGCTGTACAAAAGAAATAAAGTGTATTAGAATGTCTGCTATGATTAATATAGAAAAAATCAAACCAGAGATTGAGCGGATATGCCAGCGTTTACCTGTCAAACGATTAGGCCTGTTTGGCTCTGTTCTGACCGCCAACTTTTCTCAGGCCAGTGACGTTGACGTTTTAGTAATCTTTGATTCGGACGAAAATATTGACCTTTTCGATAAATATTTTGACCTGAAAGAGCAACTCGAACAATTTTTTAAGCGAGAGGTTGACCTTGTTGTTGATAAAGAATTTAGAAACCCTGTCTTAAGAGAATCCATCGACAAAACGAGGACAGTTATTTATGAACGATGAAACAAGAAAAAACCTTATTGATATCCTTCAGGCCGTCGAGGAAATACAGAAATTTGTTCGCGGAATGGATTTCAAAGAATATCAAAATAACCCCCTTACCAAAAGAGCCGTCGAAAGAGATTTTGAAATTATCGGAGAAGCCCTTAACAGAATTAAATATGCAGATGACGAGTTGCTCGAAAAGATTTCCGAACATCACCGCATTATAGGTTTCAGAAACATCCTGATTCATGGCTATGACATTGTTGATGAGGCCATTGTATGGCAGGCTGCTACAAAACATCTGCCAATCTTAGTCAGTGAAGTAAAAGAAATACTAAGCGTATAACAACATACGGCAGGGAATTGTTAAAATGGTGTAGTGATATTGAGAGAAAACACCGAAAAACGAAACTGCCCATATGGAAATTATAACTATGTTTGGTTTTTTCAAAACAAAAAGAATAGGCGGAGAGATCGGCGGAGCGGTTGGAAATCTGCTCACACCTCAGCAGGCCGAAGCGACACAAAAAGTGATTAGTAAAATATGCAAAGATATGCCGGCGAGAATACCGCCGGCAAAGAAAAAAGGATTATTTAATTGAGCATCCAATCAGCGGATGTTTATACGACAAAGAAGCAGGACAGGAGCCGAAATACGAGTACCCACGACAGGGAAATAATCGCCATCAGGCAACATATACCAGCCCAAAGCCAAACAATACGGCGTTTTACATATTTTAATTCTTTTTCGAGTTTTTCGACTTGCAGTTCTTCAGTCATTTTTGTTCTCCTTCAAAAAAACAATATACATTATACCGAGGAGAGAGGGTGAAAAACAGGTAAAAAAAGGGTAAATTTTACTGTTGCGTTTAATGGCAGGGGGCGGGTATAATCCCGACATATTTTGTATAAAATTTCTCAAAAGAAAGGAAGTAACAGGATGAATCTTTATGTAGGTAATTTGTTGTTTGACGTGACCGAAGCAGAGTTAAAAGAGCTTTTTTCGCCATTCGGCGAGGTTACGGAAGTCCGTCTGATAATGGATAAGTTCAGCGGTAAAACCAAGGGATTCGGTTTTATAGAAATGCCCTCGAAAGAGGAAGCAGAAAAGGCAATTGCGGAATTGAACGGCAAAGATTTAAGGGGCCGGGCAATGACAGTCAATGAGGCAAAGCCCAAGACTGACCGCGGCGGCAGAGGCGGCGGCGGTGGTCGCGGCGGTTACGGCGGCGGCGGTCGCGGCGGTTACGGCGGCGGCGGACGCGGCGGTTATGGCGGTGGCGGCGGCGGCAGAGATAGCAGAGGCGGCGGCGGCAGAAGAAGCTACTAAAAGCCGATATTACTGAAAAAGTAAATACGCGACAAAAAAGCAAAAGAGTCGCAAACGTAATATAAACAAATAATCCGTGAAATTCGCCATATTCCCGATTAAAATGGGGATATGGCGAAGTTTCAGTTAATCAGCAATTTTGAGCCTAAAGGCGACCAGCCTCAGGCGATAAAGACCCTTGCCGATAACCTCAAATCGGGCAGGCAGTATCAAACCCTCTACGGCGTAACCGGTAGCGGAAAAACGTTCACGATGGCCAACGTCATCGCCAAGTATCAGAGGTCTGCTCTCGTAATCAGCCATAATAAGACGCTGGCGGCGCAGCTTTATGAGGAATTCAAAGAGCTTTTTCCCAATAACGCGGTCGAATACTTCGTAAGCTATTACGATTATTACCAGCCGGAGGCGTATATACCGCAGCGGGATATTTATATCGAAAAAGACGCATCGCGAAACGATGAATTAGACAGGCTTCGGCTTGCGGCGACGGCCAGTCTGACGAGCAGGGACGATGTAATCATCGTAGCATCGGTATCGTGCATTTTCGGATTGGGTTCGCCGCAGGATTATAAGGCCAGTGTAATTACGGTGAAAATCGGCGAGGCTGTCGAGCGGAACGAACTGCTCGGCAGGCTGTCAGATTTGCAGTACGCAAGAAACGATATCGATTTTAATCGCGGCACGTTCAGGGTTCGCGGCGATGTTGTGGAATTGTGGCCCAGCTACGAATCGTTTGCGGTCAGATTGGAATTTTTCGGCGACGAAATCGAAAAAATCAATTATATCAATCCGACAAGCGGAGAAATACTCGCTAAAGAAGAGCAATTATTCGTATATCCTGCGGGACATTATGTAATGCCTGCCGACAGAATTGAAGCCGCGACGGAGAGTATAAAGGCGGAACTCGAACAGCAATTGATGAAACTTCGCCAGCAGGGCAAGCTGCTCGAGGCGCAAAGATTGCAGGCAAGGACGCTTTATGATATAGAAATGCTTAAGGAAGTCGGGTTTTGCAGCGGGATAGAAAATTATTCGAGGCATTTGAGCGGCCTGCCCGCTGGTGCCAGGCCTTATACGCTGATAGATTATTTCGGGGACGATTTTCTATTGTTTATCGATGAGTCGCACGCGACGGTGCCGCAGATTCGGGCGATGCACGCCGGCGATAAGAGCAGGAAAGAGGTTCTGGTTGAGCACGGATTCAGACTTCCCAGCGCGATGGATAACCGGCCTCTGCGATTCGAGGAATTTCAGGAGAACTGGAAGCGAGTTATATTTGTCTCGGCGACGCCTGCGGAGTTTGAGTTGAATCTTAGTAAAGGCGCGGTTGTCGAGCAGGTTGTAAGGCCGACAGGTTTGCTCGACCCGGAGATTTTCGTTCATCCGGCGGCTAATCAGGTGCCGCATTTGCTTGACCAGATTGAAAAGCACGTGCAGGCAAAACAGCGGGTACTGGTTACGACGCTGACGAAAAGGCTCGCGGAGGATTTGTCGGCGTACATAGCGAAAAAGGGATATAAATGCAGGTATCTGCATAGCGAAATAAAGACGCTGGAGAGGGTTCAGGTTTTGCGGGATTTGCGGAGCGGGGCGTTCGATGTTTTAGTCGGGATAAATCTTTTGCGCGAGGGGCTGGATTTGCCGGAGGTTTCACTGGTGGCGATTCTTGACGCGGATAAGGAAGGATTTCTGCGAAGCCAGACGTCTCTTGTCCAGACAATCGGCAGGACGGCGAGAAATGTCGATGCGAAAGTGTTTTTGTACGCCGACAGGATAACCGAGTCGATGCAAAAAGCAATTGACGAAACGAATCGGCGGCGTAAAATACAGACGCAGTATAATAAGGAAAACGGGATTACGCCTGAGACGATAAAGAAGCAGATTTACAGCGGCTTGCAGGATAAACTGAAGGCAAGACAGGCGGCGCGGCAGGCGGTAAACCTTGGCGACGATGAATACGATGCCGCCGAGATTGCGGTGCAGATTGAAAAGGAAATGCTCGAAGCGGCTGAAAAACTTGATTTTGAAAAAGCGGCGTTTTTGCGGGACCAGTTGAAGGAACTGAAAGAGCTGCCGCAGATAGGAAAAAAGAAGTAAGGAAATAGAGAAATAAGGATTAAGATGAAAACTTTGGATTTTAAAAGAGTCGATAAATTAATTGATATGGCGATAGAGGAAGATTACGGCGGGCGAGACCCTTCGAGCGAATTGATGATACCTGCGAAGGCGACCGGCAAGTCTTATATCATAAGCCGAGAGGAAATTGTCGTTAGCGGTATGAATATCGCCAAAGAGACGCTGAAGCGATATGACCCGAAGCTGAAACTGCGGATACTCAAACGTGACGGCCAAAGGGCGAATGTTGCCGACAGGCTTGGCGTAATCGAAGGGCCGATGCGAACGATGCTGAGCGCAGAAAGAGTGGTATTGAATTTTCTGCAGAGAATGTGCGGAATAGCGACGATGACTTATAAATATGTTCACGCGACTCGCGGAACAAGGGCGAAGATATACGATACACGAAAGACGATACCTGGCTGGCGGGAACTTGAAAAATACGCTGTGAGATGCGGCAAGGGACATAATCACCGGTTCAGTTTAAAAGAAGCGGTGATGTTCAAGGATAATCATGTTGCCCAGCTCGGCAAGAATTTCGAGCCAAAGCTGAAAAAACTTGTCGAAAAAGCAAGGGCAATCGAAGGCGTAAAATTCGTATGCGTCGAAGTTGACCACGTTGACGACCAGCTTAACCACGTCTTGAAGGTGCCGGGCGTTGATGTCGTGCTTTTGGATAATATGGGCCAGTGGCAATATACGCACGCAGTTGAGATGCGCAACAAGATGTGTAAAGGCAAACACAAGCCGCAACTCGAGGCGAGCGGCGGAATTACGCTTAATAACGTCAGGCAAATCGCGCTTTGCGGCGTTGACAGAATTTCAATCGGAGCGATAACGCACAGCGCAGTGTCGGTCGATATCGGTTTGGATAGAGAATTTTAAGAAGATGTCCGAATATAACGCTTTAGATGTTAATGCCATAAGAGCAAATCTGAACACGAGCCGAATCGGCAGGGAAATGCTCGTATATAAAAGCACATCGAGCACAAACGATATCGCGGCTGAATACGCAAAAGCGGGCGACAAAAATGATGGGCTTGCGGTTTTTGCCGAACACCAGACGGCAGGCAGAGGCAGACGGGGCAATCAATGGCTGAGCGGCAAAGGCAAAAGCATTCTTTGTTCGGTCGTGTCCTTCGAGCCTAAAATCGAAGCAGATATGATAACGATTACGGCCGCTGTCGCCGTTGCCGAGACGATTGAGAAAGGCGCTAAAATCAAATGGCCGAACGATATTTTGCTCGACGGAAAAAAGGCGTCGGGTATTCTGGTCGAGGCATTCACTAGAAATAAGAAAAAATATTTTATAATCGGTATCGGGATAAATTGTCATCAGTCAAAGAAAGACTTTGACGGCGAACTGGCTTCGATAGCGACGAGTATCGATATTGAAAATGGAACGGTTTGCGACAGGAACAGAATCGCAAAGAGGCTGCTTGTAAACTTGGAGCATTTTCTGGATGTCGCGGTCAAAGACCCTGGCGAGATTGTGGGAAAATGGCGGGCGGCGAGTATGCTGTTCGGCAAGCGGATAACCGTCGAGCATAACGGGGCGCAATTTACAGGCAACTGCATCGGCGTAGAACCTGCCGAGGGATTGATAATCCAGCTCGAGCGCGGCGGAGTGAGAATGTTTCACGCGGTTTCGACGACAATCGTTAAAAACGGAACGGAGATGTGCGATGGCTGAAAAATTCGATGTTGCGGTAATCGGGTCGGGGCCGGGCGGATATGCAGCGGCAGTAAGATGTGCGCAAAAAGGAGGAAAAATCGCGATTATCGAAAAAGGCGACATCGGCGGAGTGTGTCTTAATTGCGGATGCATACCATCGAAAACCCTGCTCGCATCGGCGCATATTTTTAATCTCGCAAAAAACGCAGGGGCAATGGGAATCGATATCGATAATCCAAAAGTAAACTGGCCAAAGGTGCAGAGCAGAAGAGAGGCGATTGTTGCGGGGTTCAGAAAGGGACTGGCCGGTGTGATTGGGAGCAATAAGATAAAAATCTTTCAGGGTGCGGGAATCGTTACGGCTAAAAATAAAATCGCTGTGCAGGGTGATACGACTGCTGAAATTGAAGCGGCAAAGATTATCATCGCAACGGGGTCGGTACCGATTGAAATTCCATTTATGCCGTTCGATGGTAAAAAAATCATAAGCAGTACGGAGGCTTTGTCGCTGGCTGAGATACCCAAGTCGATGATTGTAATCGGCGGGGGAGTTATCGGCTGCGAAATGGCGTGTATTTACGCAAGTGTCGGGACGAAAGTTACGATTGTCGAGGCTTTGGATAGGATTTTGCCTTTTGAGGACGAATGGGTCGGGCAATTGTTGGCGAGAGAATTTAAAAAAGCCGGGATAGATGTGATTGTCGGCAAAAAGGTAACGGGCTGTGAAAAAACAGGTTCGCAGATAAAGCTAACTCTTGAAGACGGGACGGCAATTGAGACGGAAAAGGCGCTCGTATCCGTCGGCAGGAAGGCGTCTTGCGACAGTCAGACCGTCAAAGCCTTATCGCTTGAGATGAATGCCCCGGCGATAAAGGTTAATGAGAAGATGGAGACGAGTGCGGCGGGAGTTTACGCAATCGGCGATGTAGTTGGGACAACGTACCTTGCACACGGGGCGTTTTTCGAGGCTGAGGTCGCCGCTGCCAATGCGATGGGCGAAAAAACTCTCATAGGCGATTATTCACTTGTGCCGAGGGCGGTTTATACATTTCCAGAGGTCGCATCGGTCGGCAAAAACGAAACGAAATGCAAAGAGGCAGGGGTTGATTACGCAATCGGCAGGGCATTTTTCAGGGCGAACGGAAGAAGCATCGCACATAATGAAACTGCCGGTGAAATAAGAGTTATAAGAGATAAAAAGACGGCTCAAATTCTGGGGGCAACAATAGTCGGCTCCGGTGCTGCGGAAATGGTAGCGGCGGCGAGGGCGCTCATCGGCAGCAGAGAAAAAATAGGCGAAATTTCGTTTGCGCATCCGACTGTTTCCGAGGTGCTCAAAGAGGCGTGGGAGGATGCTTTCGGATTGAGTCTTCATACGCCGCCAAAAGGCTGATTAATCCGTTGCCGTACAATAGATTAAACCTTAATTTTTTGTTGACGGCAAAAGGTCTGTAAAGTACAGTGGGTTATAGATTTGACGCAGTTTTTTGTCTGCTTTTAAGGTGTTTTGAAGCTAACGGCTTGACGTAAGCCGAAGAAAAAATAATAAAAGGATTGTAAGTTAGGGGAAATGCAGGCGTTGCATAAATTTAAAACCTACTTTTTAAGAGGTTTGGCGACACTTTTGCCGGCCATTTTGACGGTCTGGATTTTTGTTCAACTTTACCTATTTATCCAAAAGAATGTAAGTGCCCATATTAACCGCGGTATGGTTAGGGTTCTGGTGTACAGCTCTCCATATTATCCACATATAAGCGAAGATGATTTGTTGGTTTATGTAAAAAATAGTTATCCTGCCGCTGTTGATAATCAGCAGTTGTTGGAAGAGAAGCTGAACGACCCTGCTGTGAAACGGGCGGCGAGAATCAGCGAGGCCGAAAAGTTCTGGGTTTACGGCGGCGGGCAGATTTCGGGTTTCGTGATAGCATTTATAATTGTGATTTTTGTCGGGGCGCTTCTGGCAAGCTTTATCGGCAAGGCCCTGTGGCGAATGTTCGAAAAAGCCTTTGTGAAAACGCCTTTCCTTCGGACGATATATCCTCATATCAAACAGGTTACCGATTTTTTCCTTACGAAACAGAAATTGAGTTTTAGCAGGGTTGTTGCTATCCAATATCCGCAGAAAGGTACCTGGTCAGTGGCAATGGTAACGGGAGCGGGTCTTAAAAAGATTAACGAGAAGGAACAAAAAGAGTTTCTAACAGTATTCCTTCCGACATCTCCGACGCCATTTACCGGTTATGTTCTTATGGTTCCCAAAGAAGAGGTAATCGAACTGAATATGTCGGTGGAAGAGGCCTTGAGATTTACCATAAGCGGCGGCGTTATCAATCCTACGATTTTTGAGTCTTATTCAAAAGAGACGAAACCTGTAAAGCCAAAGAAAGAATAGACATTTGTTAAGGAGAAATTGATTTGGATATTAGAATAACAGGCAAGCATATAGAGATGACGGAAGATGTCAAGGCAAGGATTGAAGAGAAAGTATCGGGGTTCCCGCGATTTTACAGCAGTGTACTCGATGCGGAAGTAATCGTCGAGGGCGGCAAGAGCGGTGCAGCGAACAGCGTGGAGATAATCGCAAGGGCAAAACATAACCGCGTATTTATAGGCAGACACAGCGCCCCGGAAATATATGTATGCATAGACCAGGCGGCGGAGAAAGTTGGACGCCAGCTTGCCAAACAAAAACAGAAAGAACGCGATAATAAACATTCAGGCGGCGAAGTGAAGAAACAGGAGTAAATATGAAGATAGTTGATGTTATTTGTGCCAAGGCTATAATACCACGGCTCAAAGCGGCAAAACGGGACGAAGCGATAAAAGAACTTGTCGATATTCTCGACAGGGCGGCCAAAATCGGCAAGGACAACGCGGCTGAAATCGCAAAGGCTGTTATCAAAAGAGAAAACGAGGCCAGTACAGGCATAGGCAAAGGAGTAGCGGTGCCGCATATTAAGCACAAAGCCGTGAAAAAAGTCGCTGCGGCAATCGGAATAAGCGCAACCGGTATCGATTTTTCGGCTTTGGATAAGCAGCCGGTTTATACCGTCATTTTGCTGCTCAGTCCGCTCGAAGGCGACCAGCACCTTCAGGCGATGGAGGCGATATTTGGACAGCTTCAAAACGACAATTTCAGAAAATTTCTAAAACAGTCCGAGACGGTAGAACAGATAAAGGAACTATTGGCAGAAGCCGGCCAGAATCCGTCGTGGTAGTTTGACCAGAATATTTTGAAACGGATTCCTGCGGAGAACACAGGAGAATAAGTGTTGGCAGAAGCAGTCAATAAGATAGAAGTCGAGATAAGGAACGCCAACGGGCTTCATATGCGGCCTGCGATGCAGTTTGTCGATACTGCGAGCAAATTCTCCAGTAACATCAAGGTCGGCAACGGAGATATAGAAGTGGACGGCAAAAGCATAATGCATATGGCGATGCTTGCGGCGGCGGCAGGGACAAAACTGACGATAACCGCCGATGGCACGGATTCTCAAAAGGCGCTGGATGCCCTGAAAGAGCTTGTGGAAAGTAAACTTTTCGACGAACCTGCCTGGCAGGGTACAAACGAAGCTGATAAATAAGTGAAAATATAAGATGGAAATAAAAAAAGGAATCGCTGTCTCGCCCGGTATCGCAATTGCACGGTCGCTCGTTATCGATTCCGAAGACTATCGCATACCAAGACGGTCGATACTGCCGTCAGTAAAAGTTATGGAGGTCAAAAGGGTCAGGGACGCTTTTAAGAAAGCAGTCGCCGAGCTTGAAAAGTCCGACTCCGACGAGATAATCGCGGAAGGAAATATAAAGGATATATTCGCGGTTCATCTGCGTTTTCTGAAAGATAAGAACCTCAGGAAGAAAATTACCGACCTTGTTTATAACGACCTTTTGACGGCGGAATACGCTGTTTCGACAACGCTTCGCGATATAGCCAACCATTTCGCCAGCGTGCAGAACAAGTATATCAGCGAACGCGCGACGGATATTTACGATATCGAGAAGCGTCTGCTGCGACATCTGCTCGGCAAGAAGCGCGAGGATATAGGACACATAAATCGTGAAGTAGTGATTGTAGCTCATGAATTAAGTCCTACGCAAACCGCCGGTTTTGACAGAAAATTCATAAAAGGATTCGCGACCGATGCCGGCGGCAGGACAAGCCATACGGCTATTGTCGCCCGTTCTTTGGGCATTCCTGCGGTTGTAGGTCTCGAAGATGTTACGAGAAATGTCGCGCCGACCGCTACGGTGATAATAGACGGAAATCGCGGTGTGGTAATAATCGAGCCGGACGAGCAGATGCTCAAAGAATATCAGCAGCACGCGCTGGAGTTCGAAAGGCTCGAAAGAGAACTCGACGCTCTACGGGACCTTGACGCGATTACACGCGACGGAGTTAAGGTAGAGCTTTATGGGAATATCGAGTTTCCGCACGAAGCGGAAATGGTGATAGACAAAGGCGGGCAGGGAATAGGTCTTTATCGTACCGAGTTTTTATATCTTTACAGTCAGACTGAGCCTACGGAAGAAGACCATTACAGGGCGTACAGCGAAGTTATCAGGGTTTTCGGGAATATGCCGATAGTGATAAGGACGATGGATTTGGGGGCGGACAAATTTACACAGAGCCGGCGGTTTTCACGCGAGCCCAATCCGTTTCTCGGGCTTCGTTCGATAAGATTTTGTTTGCAGAATATCGTGCTGTTCAAGACACAGCTTCGGGCGATTTTGCGGGCGTCAGTTCACGGCGATGTCAGGATAATGTTTCCGCTGATAAGCAGTCTGCATGAGCTTCGTCAGGCAAAAATGATAGTGCGCGACGTTATGGAAGACCTCGACGAAGACGGAATAAAATATAATTCCAATGTTCCGTTGGGGATAATGGTTGAAACGCCGTCGGCGGCGCTTACGGCTTCTATACTTGCCGGCGAATCGGATTTTTTCAGTATCGGAACGAACGACCTTATTCAATATACGCTGGCGGTTGACCGCGGAAATGAGCGTGTTTCTACCTTGTATTCCGGAGCCGACCCGGCGGTGATAAATCTGCTTCGCAGTATTATGCACGATGCGAACAAGGCGAAGATAAGCGTAAGTATCTGCGGCGAAATGGCGTCGGAGCCGGAGTTTATTATGCTGCTTTTGGGGCTCGGGTTCAGGACGTTTTCGCTTGCTCCGCCGATGATACCGGAAATTAAAAAGCTCGTCCGCTCGGTTACGGTTGAGTCGTGCAATGTTATCGCTCGGAAAGTTCTTATGATGAATTCGGAACGGGAAGTTATAAATTACCTTCGAAACGCGGCGATGAAGGTTCTTCCCGAAGTGTTCTAAATAAAATTGATTTTTACGGATTAGGAGACAGCAGATAAAATCAAGCGTACAGACACTGGTCGGAAGATATAAGGTGCAAGACAGTGTCAGATTTTTATCACATCAGGAATCGTTCAGAGCGGTACAGAGGGCTCTTGTGCGCAGTGAGATAAATCTGATTTACAGTCAGGGTTATAATCCGCATCCGAGGCTGTCGCTGCCGCTGCCGAAAAGCGTGGGGCTCGCATCGGAAGACGAGCTTTTCTGTGCACAAATCTCCGGGGCCGCCGGCGCAACGGCTGAGCAAAATAAAGAGCTTTACAAAAAGATTTCGGCTCAGCTTCCGGAAGGTTTTGTTCTGGCTGAACTGATAATTCACGATGAAAGAATTGCGTATAAACCGCTCGAAGCGGAATATTTTATTAGGTTCGAAGATGAAAAGGAGCTTGAAGAAATTCGGACACAAGCGGACAGGCTTAACAGTTTTGTCCGAGCGGGCGAGAAAATAACGATTGAAAGAAGACTCGACGAAAAAGGCACCGTGAAAACCGCCGATGTAGGAGGATTTATTAAATCGGTCGAGCAGACAGGAGAAGGTATCAGAGTTTTATGTAAAATTACAGATAAAGGAACAATAAGGCCGGACGAAACAGCAAGACTTTTGGGATTGAAGCCGGAAAGCGTCGGCGTCTCAATGAGCAGAAAAAAAGTCGTCTGGCAGACAAATTAAGGACAATAAATATATGGCAATAGAAATGTTAATCAATTTTGCCGAGGCGGCTGAGTGCCGGATAGCTGTTGTCGAAAACAACAGTCTTGAGGAGCTTTATATCGAAAGGCCTTCGGTGGCGAGTCATGTCGGCAATATTTACAAGGGGAAAGTGGTAAATGTCGAGCCTGCGATACAGGCGGCGTTTATAGATTTCGGTATGGGCAAAAACGGGTTTCTGCATATCAGCGACCTGCACCCGCGATACTTTATGCGCAAGGGGCAGGAATATACCGAGCACATCGGCAAGCGCAAATCGCTGCGGGAAAGGCCGCCCATTCAGCAGTGTATCAGAAAAGGTCAGGATATTATCGTACAGGTTACCAAAGAGGGCATGAACACCAAAGGGCCTACGCTTTCGACGTACCTGTCGCTGCCGGGCAAATATCTTGTGATGATGCCGTGGATGCATAATCTCGGCGTTTCGCAGAAAATCGAAGACGAGCAGGAGAGGGCAAGGCTTAGGACGATTCTTGACGAGGTTCATCCTCCGGAAAAGGCCGGTTTCATACTTCGTACCGCAAGTCAGGGCTGTTCGAGAAGAGATATTCAGAAGGATATGGACTACATCGGCAGATTGTGGAAGGCGATTCAAAAACGAATAGATACGGTGCAGGCGCCGGCGGAGCTGTATCGCGAATCGGACCTTGTGATTCGCACAATGCGGGATATTTTCAACAACAATATAAACAAAGTTATATGCGACAGCGAAAACGTCTGCCACAAAATCAGAGATTTCTTCCGGATAGTTCAGCCGAGGATGATAAAACGCGTAACGTATCACGACGGCAAAGTGCCTCTGTTTCACAAATACCGGATAGAAGATGAAATTCGGAAGATTCATTCACGGAAAGTGGATTTGAAAAGCGGCGGGTCGGTCATTATCGAGCAGACCGAAGCGCTTGTAGCGATAGACGTCAACAGCGGCAAATATACCAAGCATGAAAACGCCGAACAGACCGCTTTGAGGATAAATACCGAGGCCGCCAGGGAAATCGCGCGCCAGTTAAGGCTTCGCGATATGGGCGGCCTGATTATCTGCGATTTTATCGATATGCGGGACAGCAAAAACAGAAGAGAAGTCGAGAAGACTTTTAGAGCGGCTTTGGCGAGCGACAGGGCAAGAAGCAGGATATTGCGAATCAGCGCATTCGGAATTATCGAGATGACAAGACAGCGAATGCGGCCGAGTCTGCAGTCGAGCAATTATTTGGAATGTCCGTTCTGCACGGGAAGCGGAATGATAAAGAGTCCCGAATCGGCCGCGATAGAGGCGCTGAGAGCTTTGGGTATGGCGGCGTCGAAAAAGGAAGTTAAAAGGATAGAACTGGGAGTAGCGCCGTCAGTCGCTGATTTTCTGCTTAATAAACGCAGGGCGGCGATTGCGAAAATAGAAGTGAACGAGCAGAAGCAGATAATAATCCGTCCCGATGAAACTTGTCCTGCGGACAGATATAATGTAATATGTTTCGATGAACGTGAAGGAATTGTGAAGATTTAGGAAGTGCTTTTCGGGTATTAACGGAGCGATTAAATGATATTCGACCTTGAATACGCAAGGCAGGTAATAAACGCCGAAGCCAAAGGCGTGGCGAAAATGGCCGAACTTGTCGATAAGACCTTTGCCGCCGCGGCCCAGATTATTTATGACTGCAAAGGCGCCGTTATTGTTACGGGTATCGGAAAAGCGGGCATTGTCGGTCAAAAAATCAGCGCTACGCTCGCATCGACGGGAACGCCGAGCCATTTTCTTCATCCTGCCGAGGCGGTTCACGGCGATTTAGGCAGATTGCGAAAAGGCGATATCGTACTTGCGCTGAGCTATGGCGGAGAAACGGACGAAATTATCCGCCTGATAAACATAGTCAAACAGCTCGAGGTAAAACTGATAGCGGTTACCGCCAATAAGGATTCGCGTCTTGCCGCGTACAGCGATATTGTTTTGTGTATGGGCCAGCTCGACGAGGCCTGTCCGTTCGGCGTTGCGCCGAGCGTTTCGACTACCTGTATGCTTGCGATTGGCGATGCGCTTGCGCTTACGGTAATGAAAGCCAGGAATTTCAGCATTGAGGATTACGCCAGATTTCATCCGGCAGGTTCGCTGGGGCCCAAGCTAATCACGGTCGAGCAGTCGATGATGTTTAAAGCGGGAGAAAAACTGCCCATTGCGAAAATTACCGATACGGTCAAACAGCTTCTCGAAAAAAACAGCGAGGTAAAAAGACACGGAGCCGTGATGATTGTCGATGCAGTCGGAAAACTGGCGGGAATTGTTACGGACGCGGATTTGAGAAGACTTATGGCGAAAGACGGAGCTAAATTTTTTGATTATGCGGTAAAAGATATAATGACGGCCGATTGCAAGAGAATCAGGGCCAGCGCCCTTGCCGCCGAGGCGATGGCGATATTCCATAAGCACAGAATCGACGATTTGCCTGTTGTCGATGAGCAGGACAAACCCATCGGCCTAATCGACGTACAGGATATTGTCGCGATAAAGATTGTAGGATAACGGACAAATGACACCGATAAGCAAGACGGACCTTAATCAGATAAAACTGCTGGCAATGGACGTTGACGGCGTTTTGACCGATGGGACGATAACGATAGGCTCCGACGGGTCGGAACATAAAACCTTTAATCTGCTCGACGGACACGGTATAAGGATGTGGCGGAGAGCAGGCCTGAAAGCGGCGTTGATAAGCGGCAGAGAAAGCGCGGTAACGGCGCAGAGAGCCAAAGAAATGGAAATTGATTTTGTATATCAGCCCTGTCAGCGAAAACTGGACTGCTTCGAGAAACTTCTTGCGGACTCGAAACTTGAGCCGAAAAACATCGCATATATCGGTGATGATGTGCTTGATATCCCTATCGTAAAACGCATCGGCTTCGGTATCGCTGTGGCAAACGCGGTAGAGGAACTTAAAAGCGTATCCCATTATGTAACCTCGAGAACCGGCGGCAGCGGCGCTGTTAGGGAGGTTGTCGAGTATATCCTCAAGAACACCGGCCAATGGGCGGCCCTTATGGAACGTTATCTTGTTTGAAATTAGACCGGCTGTATTATGATTCATAGCAGAAAATTCAAAATCTGGCTCACCTCGTTTCTTATCGTGCTGGTTGTCTTTCTGTTTTACAGAATATTCGGCAGCGTCGGCGTTATAAGAATATCGAAGCCGGATTACGAGCTCGGCGATGCGAATGCGCTGCCGGGCGGCTCGCAGGCCGGACAGATAGGACAAGCGAAACTTGAGTATGTTGAACGCGCACGTTTCGAAACAGTTGACCCAAAAACACGCAAACTCAGACGCGTTGTCGGTTTCGAGAAAGTGCTTCACAAAAGCGGCAACGAATGGGACCTCGACAAGCCTTATATGAACGTTTTTCAGGATAATCTTCGCTGCAATATCACCGCAAATACGGGTACGGTCGAACTCGAAAATGTCGAAGGCGGAGACCCTGCTCCGAAAACAGCTCTTTTAAAAGGCGATGTTCTGGTTCACGTTATTCCGGACGGAGAAAACCGTTCGGAAAGTTTTATCTATCTCAAAGATGTGGCTTTTGACAGCGACCGTTCGATGCTGTGGTCGAATAACGATGTTAATTTCGTCTCGGCCGATGCCGACCTGATGGGAAAAGGACTGGAAATCGTTTATAACAACGCCACCAACAAACTCGAATATCTCAAAATAAAAAAGGTCGAATGCCTGAACATAAAAAGACTGGAACAACCGAGCGGCGAACCAAAACAGACGGCTTCTTCATTGTTGCAGACATCGCAGTCGCCCAAGCCTGAAAAAACTGCCGGCGTATCCGAACCTGCGGCAGTGAAAGAACCGGCTCAGCAAACACAGGATAAAGAAGAATATCAATGTTTGTTTAGAGATAATGTAATAATAGAATATAAAACCGAAGTGGTTCTTTCCGAAGAAATAGCCATAAAAAATCTTTTATGGTCGCAGAAAAATCAGCGAGACGAAAAACCCCAATCAGAACCCCAGCCGCAAGAAGATATGCCGCCGCCGTCATCACAGCCTAAACCGCAGGATACAGCAAAGCATCAGGAAAAGCCGCAGCCGCCGAAAGAATGGCGGCAAAGACCGGTTATAGCCACAGTCAAATGCGATGGGCCTATGATAGTAAAGCCTTTATTAACGAGCCTTTATGATGACTTTAAACCTGACAAATTCAGGGGGTTTTATCAGTTGAGCAGCAAGCTCTTTTATAAGCTTGGCCAGCGAAATGTGCTTATCGGCCAAAAAGTCGATTATGACGTTGCCAGCCAGACCGCAAGCGCAATCGGAGACGTGGAGCTTGTTTTTTATCCGCAGATAGAGACCGCAAAAGGCCGTAAAAAAGTGCCGTTCACTATAAGCGCAAAGGAAGGCGCACAATTTGTAGTGCCGGACAAGGTGGCGACTTTTAACGGCGATGTAAAAGGCAGATTTGTAAAGCAGACAGAATATTACGATGAAGAAAACGTCTTTTACGGCAGCAAACTTATCGCCAACCTCACCGAACGGCAGGACAGCAAAGATGTTATGGCCGCAGGCGATATATCGCATATAACGGTTCTCGGGCCTGGTGTTCGGCTTGAATCGGTAAGAACATTCGAGAAGACAAAATTGAGCCACGTAAGGCTCAAATCAGAACGAATCGATTATGACCGTGCTACGGAGGATATAGTTGCTTCCGGCAGAGGCAAAATCGAGTACGGCAATACCGTTAAACATCCCGGCAGAACCGCCGGCCAAAGGGCGCTGGACAAGCCCTGCTACGCATTGGTCGAAGGATTTACCGAACTTATCTGGAATACAAAAACGATGCATGTTCAGGCAACCAGCGAAGAGAGCGGCGGAATCCACATCGGCTATGTTCCTATTTTAGATAAAGGTTACGGACAAAGGGTTACAATCGATACCCGCCGGATTGATATAGATTATCACGAGCCGATAAAAGGCAGGGCCCAGCTTAAACGGCTCAAAGCGACGGGCGGAATAGTTTACTACGAACAGGGCAGATACGAATTCGCAGGCAAGGAATTGACCTATAACGCCGCCGAGGATTTTATGACGGTCTGGGGCAGCGAGGAGATGCCTTGTATGCTCAACGGCGTCTTTACCGAGGGAATCGAATACAATCTCAAGACAGGGGCGGCCAGCGCAGTTCTCAGCGGCGGGGTCGGAATTATGCCCGTCAGGGAATAATCTCTGTCTTGTTTATCTACAATGTGTTTTTGAGTTGACTTGTGTTTAAATTTAGCTAAACTACCCCTCTTCAAACCATTGGATTCCTATATAAGGAGGTCAGATTGGCTTATAATTGCGTAGTATCGATAAAACAGGTGCCTGATACCAAACGGATTACAGGCGAAGCGATGAACGATGACGGCACGGTCAACAGAGGCTCTCTGCCGGCAATTTTCAATCCGGAAGACCTTAACGCACTCGAATTGGCGCTGGATATAAAGGACAAATACGGCGGCAAAGTAACCGTTATCACTATGGGACTGCCTGCGGCAAGCGCAGTTTTGCGGGAATCTTTGTATCGTGGTGCGGACGAGGCGATTTTGATTACCGACAGAAGATGCGCAGCAAGCGATACACTGGCGACAAGCTATATATTGAGCTGTGCAGTCAAAAAATTAAACTGTGATATCGTGCTTTGCGGAAGACAGGCAATCGACGGCGACACGGCACAGGTCGGGCCGCAGCTTGCCGAAAAACTCGGTATCACTCAGATTACTTATGTCGAAGAGCTTATAAGTCTTGAAAAAAAGATAATCACGACAAGACGCAATATCGGCAACGGCTGGCAGGAAGTAAAATGCAAGCTGCCGGTGCTGCTTACCGTTGTTGACGAGGCAAACGAGCCAAGAGTCTCGGTCGCGAAAAGACTGATGAAATACAAAAAGGCCAGAACTCCTGTTGAAGTTCAAATGCAGCTCAAGCAGGATAATCCTCACGCAAGCGATGAGGAGCTCAAAGAACTTTCGCAAACCAAGACGCAGGAGCTTGAGAAACAGGGTCTTCTTATAAAGCAGTGGGACCTTGATTATCTGGGCGCCGATTTGCAGTGGTGCGGCAGAGACGGCTCGCCGACGAAGGTACACCGCATTCAAAGCGTTATTCTGACCGCCCGCGAGAGCAAGACGGTCGAGCCGAGCGAGCAGTGCATCGCAGATATGGTTCACGAATTAATAAGCGACAAGACAATAAGTTAGTTTCAGGATAATCTATGATTTCAGTCAACAAAAAAGGTGAAGTATGGGTGTTCGCCGAACAGCACGGCGGCAAACTCGAAGATATCGGCCTTGAACTTTTGGGCAGGGCGAGGACGCTCGGCGATACGCTCGGCGTTAAGGTCGGAGCGGTTCTTATCGGCGATGAGGTCAAGGGCCTTGCGGAAAAGCTCTGCCATTACGGAGCGGACAAGGTTTATGTGCTTGGGCATCCGCTGCTGGAGCACTACCAGGCCAACAGCTACGCCAAAGTGATATACGACCTTATTCACAAGTACGAGCCGCAGATAATGATTTACGGCGCAAGCGCATGCGGCAGAGACCTTGCCCCGCGTGTAGCGAGTGCGGCAAAGGCCGGTCTTACCGCTGACTGTACCGATTTGCAAATCGGCGACCATACGAATAAGGACGTGGTTCATAAGAATCTGCTCCTACAAATCAGGCCCGCTTTCGGCGGAAATATTATCGCGACGATTATCAATTACGACCGCTGGCCGCAGATGGCGACTGTTCGCGAAGGCGTTATGCCGATGCCGGAAGCGAACGGCACAAGGAAAGGCGAAATCGTCGTCGAAAAGGTACACCTGACCCAGGACGAGCTGCCGATAGAAATTCTTAATGAACATAAACGTGAAAAAAAGGTCAATCTCAAGGCATCGAGGATAGTCGTATCCGGCGGTGCGGGGGTAGGCAGCAAGGAAAACTTCCGGCTCATCTGGGACCTTGCCAACTCGCTTGGCGCAGCGCCGGGAGCAACCAGAGCGGCTGTCGATTTGGGATTTATCGACAGGGACCATCAGGTAGGACAGACCGGCACGACGGTAAGGCCGAGTTTGTATATCGCGGTAGGAATAAGCGGAGCTATCCAGCATCAGGCAGGTATGGGAGAGAGCCAGAAGATTATCGCAATCAACAACGACCCGCAGGCCCCGATTTTTGATATTGCGCATTATAAAGTAATAGGCGACCTTAATGAAATCGTTCCGAAGATGATAAAAGCTATAAAGGCGAGAGTTTAAAAAAATGGCAAATTTCTACAAAGATAACGACGATATTCAGTTTTTGTTCAGGCATATGGATATGGCAGGCGCCGCCGAGCTTATAGAAGAGGGCTTCAAGTTCGCAAAGGACTTCGATTACGCTCCTGCTGATGCTGCCGAAGCAATCGAAAATTATGACCTTGTGCTTGATTCAATTGGCAAACTCAGCGGCGACTTTATCGCTCCGCGCAGCGAAGACATCGACAGACAGGGCAGCACGCTTAATGAAGACGGCACTGTCAGCTATGCCGACGGCATAAGGGAATCGCTCGATATGCTCGCCAAAGCACACGTGATGGGTTCCACCCTGCCGCACAGATTCAGCGGACTGAATTTTCCAAACCTTGCCCACTCAATCTCCATCGAAATAGTTTCTCGTGCTGACGCTTCGTTAATGAATCTTTTCGGCCTTCAGGGTATAGCAGAAACGATTAACGCGTTCGCATCGGAAGAAATAAAGCAAAAGTATCTGCACGATTTTGCGGCAGGAAAAATAACCGGCGCGATGGTTCTGACCGAACCGGACGCGGGAAGCGACCTGCAAAGCTGTAAATTAAGGGCTTTTCAGGATGACAGCGGCAATTGGTACCTGCACGGCGTAAAGCGATTTATAACCAACGGCTGCGGCGAAGTGCTGCTGGTCCTTTCGAGAAGCGAGCCGGACAGAAGCGGCGGACTCGGTTTGAGTCTGTTCGTATGCGACAGGGGCCCGACGGTTCACGTCCGCAGAATTGAGGACAAACTCGGTATTCACGGTTCACCCACCTGCGAATTGTTCTTCGACAATACGCCCTGCGAACTGATTGGCGAAAGAAAACGCGGACTTGCTCCTTATGTTATGACTCTTATGAACGGAGCGAGACTTGGCATATCGGCTCAAGGACTCGGAATCGGAGAGGCCGCTTTCAGGGTTGCCAGAGATTACGCCGCCAGTAGAAAACAGTTCGGCGGGCCGATTGAAAAACTGCCCGCGGTTCGCGATATGGTTATAGATATGAAAATCGATGTTGAGGCCGCCCGTGCGCTTCTTTACGAAACGAGCAGGGTGGTCGATTACGATGTAGGATATACGAAAAAACTCGAATTCGAGCCGCCTGCGGAAAAAGAAGAGCTTAAAAAACTCAAAGAGATTTCCAGACGATACGGACGATACGCGGGAATGCTTACGCCGATGACGAAGTATTTGAGCTCGGAGATGTGCAATAGGGTCGCTTATAATTCGATACAGGTGCTCGGCGGCAGCGGATTTATGCGGGACTATCCGTGCGAAAGATACGCTCGCGACGCGAGAATTACGACGATATACGAAGGTACGAGCCAATTACAGGTTGTCGCTGCCGTCAGGGGTGTTTGCAGCGGAACATTGGGAAAATATATCGAAGAGCTTGCGGCTGGATACTACGAACCGCAGGTTAAGGATTTGCTGGATATTCTTAAACAAAACACAGAGACTTTGCTCAAGGCGGCGGCTTTCGTGAAGGAAACAGGCACAGATTATATGGACCTTTGCGGCAGGGCGCTTGTAGATTCAGCGATTTATATTATCGTAGGTTTCTTGTTCTGCGGCCAGGCGAGCAGTAAATTCGATATGGAAATTGACACTGCCGACGGCAGGAACAACGGCAAGCCGCAGAAAGTAAGTATGAAGAAACGCAAGGAACTGCTTGCCAGGAGATATATAACGAGGAATTCGCCGCTGATAAAGTCGCTTGTCGATATTATACACAGCGGCGATAAATCGACGTTCGAACAATACGAGACTCTTGCAGGACCGGTACCACAGGAGAAATAGTAAGGGTGTTAAAGGCCGTAATATTCGATTTTGACGGAGTAATTTCGGATTCCGAACCGTGTCATTTCGCGGCGACAAACGAAGTGCTTAAGGATTTCGGCGCTCAAATCAGCAAAGAGCAGTATTACGCCGAGTATCTCGGCTTTACGGATTACGAACTTTTCGAAGCCGTTAGGGACAGACACAAAGCGGATTATAAAGATGTTTCCATCGCTCGGCTTGTTGAAAAAAAGGCAGCCGCTTTTGAAAAACTTATCAAACAAATCGACCATCTAATTGACGGTGTTGCGGAACTGATTGGACAGCTTAAAAATAACAAGATAAAAATCGCTATTAACTCCGGCGCCTGTCTTGCTGATATAAAAATTATGCTTGCCGGCTCATCCATTGAGAATTCTTTCGATGTTATTGTTTCCGCCGATGATGTTGAAAGGGGCAAGCCGCATCCAGAAGGCTATCTTACGGCTCTTGAAAAACTTAATGTAGTTTCTGGTTCGATGATTCAGGCCGGCCAATGTGTGGTTATCGAGGATTCACGATGGGGGATTATTTCCGCCAAAAAAGCGGGAATGAAAGTAATCGCTGTAACCAACAGTTATCCTGCCGATGAGTTAAACGATGCAAATTTGGTGGTGGATTCCGTCAAACAGCTTAAAATCGGCGATTTGCAAAAACTGTGTTTAGCTTAAAAAAGCTGCAATTTTTCGATGATATAATCGATAATTTCGTTATCCGCATTAGTGTCAAAAACCGTTTTTGTCCAGATATTTCCAATCAATATGCTGACGACCAAATCGGTCTGCTGCTGGGCGGAAAACTTATTGCCTATCAGTTTTAAATCCCTGCACTGGATTATCAATTGATGATATTGGTCTATGTACCATTGCCAGAAGCCGTCTAATTTTTGTTTTATCGGGGATTTTAAAAGATGCCCCTGTGTGCTGATATGCAGCAGGAGTTTGCAATTGACCCACTGGCCTGAGCAGTTTAATTCGAGGATTTTTCCGATTACGCTTTTCAGCTTTTCGAGAGGGTCTATGTCTTTCGGCAGGGACTCGAATATATTTTGATAATCCTTTTGTATATCGTCTATTATTTCGGTACAGATAGTCTCTTTACTTTTGAAGTAATGATAAAACGCTCCTTTTGTTATCCCTACCGCCGTGATTATATCGTCGATGGTCGCCTCGCTGTAGCCGTGGGTGCTGAACAGGTTTTTAGCCGCGGCGATAATTTTCTGCCTCGTAGTTATTTTTTCAGCAGTCATTTCGGCAAATCCTGCAGAGAATGCTTGATAGCTTCTAAAAGCGTGTCTTTGTTTTCATCAATCCAGGAGCATTTTCGCTGAATCATTTTGAGGAAGTCGCCGCCGGAGAGATTTATAAAAAAACCTGTTGCCGCTATCGGCAGAACCGCTTCGGCTATAAGAGTTTCAATCATCAAATCCGGCAGGGTTTCGAGCAGCTTTTCTTCGGGCATATTTACTTCGCAGTAGCCGCAGATAAAGTGGGCCAGTTTTGACTGGTCGAGATAATCAGGCCAATCGGCGGGGTTGGGTCTTCCGCCTACGATTGAAAACTGCAAAGCGCCATTGGCGATGTCCGTTATGGCCGGTGCGATTTTGAGCGAATCGTAATCGAGAACGGCGACGATTTTCCCGCCGCTAAAGAGCATATTGCCGGGATGCCAGTCGCCGTGAATAATCTGGCCGGGCCAGTTGTCGAAGCCGTATTGGTTTATGTTTACACTCGAATTATTGTACATTGTCATCAGCAATTCCACAGTTTTGCGGAAGTTCTGTTCGGTTTCGCCGTTTTTCTCGGCGCTGATTTTTTTCAAGTGGCTTCTTACCGAACGGCAGTTGTGAAAGCTGCCTTTAAGCGGTACGGACTGATACGAAAAATTTTGCAAAAGGCTGTGGAATTTCGCCAGCTTGGCGCCGGCGTCTGCAACGGATTCTATTCTGCCCTCAAAACGTGTTCCGTTTGTAAACTCGAAAAGCTCGTAAATATGACCTTCGAGTTCGAGAAAAGTGTTTTTTTCGTCCTTGGCGGGGATAAGACGCGGAACCGGAAAATTTTTATCCTTAAGATGGTTCTGTACTGCGTGGGCGAATGCGACACGGTAGTGGTCGTCTTTGCCTTTTGCGCGTCTTTTGAGCAGATATTTGCCGGTGTCGGAAACGACAATCTGTTTCGGCGCACGCCTGTTGCCCGATATGAGCGGCTTTATGTGCTGAATAATGCCTATATCGTAATGGCTCAGGACAAGAGCAAGCTCCTGCGATGTAAAATGTGCGCCTCCTTTTGACATAATAACTCCGCAAAAGACCAAAAACAGTAATATAATGGGCAAAAAAGGCTAATTAGTCAATGCAAAATACGCCAAAGGAAGGTTATTTTGAGGCGAAAAGAAAGACAACCAGCAGCACAAGAACCGCTATTACCGAGCTGAGAATAACGACCAGCACTTTGTATCTGCTTATCAGTGCCTCATCGTGGTAAACGTTTACCTGCGTATCGATGAATTGGCCGTCCTGAAGGTCCTGCAGGTCGTCGAGATTGAATTTTCTTCTTGCCCTTAAAGGCGGCTCTCCCCTGCGAACAGCGTTAAGGTCGGCCAGAAGTTCTTCAGCGGATGAATACCTGTCTTCCTTCTTTTTTGCCATCATCATTTCGATGACTTCCGATATTCCCGCCGAGAGCGATGTGTTGATATGGTCCGGCGGGATGAGCGGCTCTCTTAAATGTTTTTTCATTACTTCCGAAGGAGTCGCTGCTTCGAAAGGAACTCTTCCGGTAACCATATTGTAAAAAGTGGCTCCGAGTGAATAAATATCGCCTCGGGCATCGAGGTCCATTTCGCCCCTGATTTGTTCGGGAGAAATATAGTAAGGCGTGCCGAAGGCCTTTCCGGCTTCGCTCTTGGCCATCTCTATATCGGATGCGTCACGGGCAAGACCGAGGTCTGCCAGCTTTACGATGCCGGCGGGGTTAATCATTATGTTCTTCGGCTTAACATCTCTGTGAATCAGTCCTCGTGCGTGGGCGTGGGCAAGGGCGTTGGCGACCTGTGTAATGACATCTATCGCTTCCTGTTCGGAAAAGATTTTGCCTTTGGAAATATCCTCATAAAGAGTTTTGCCCTCGACATATTCCATCACGAAGTAATGATAGCCTCCCGCTTCGCCTACGTCGTAAGCCCCCACGATATTATTATGATTTAATTTGGCCGCCGCTTTACCTTCCTTATAGAACCTTTTGACATAATCCTGATTTTCGCTGAATCTGCGGGGCAGAATCTTTATCGCTACGATACGGTCAAGACTGAGCTGCCTTGCCTTATAAACGATAGCCATCGCGCCGGCGCCGAGTTTGCCGAGGATTTTATAGCCGGGGATTTGCTCGGCGACGTCTTTGGTCGCCCTCGTACTTTCCTTGCTGACCTGTTTTAGCCTTTTCGCCTGACTGGGGGTAATAAAACGGTTTGATATCAAGAGCTGTTCGAGTGTAACCGGTTCGTCCTTGGGACGTTCCTTGACTTGTTTTTTGCAATATGCCAGTTCCTCTTCGGTGCAATATCCCTGGTCGAGAACCACCTTGCCAAAAATCGAATCGTAATTCGTTTCGCTCATTACACTTCCATTTGCTCTTATGTATAGCAGTCTTCTGGACCAATTATCTTAAGACATTGGCCTTTGTCAAAGAAAAATTGTCGTAAATCCGTACATAAATGGCACTTACCAGAATATAATCGGCTTTTTTCGTATCCTTGTTTAGAGGTTTTTTCGAGCAGGCCGACAGGTCCCTTCTTAAATAATACGCTCAAAACCTCTTCTTTGGCTGGGTCAAAATCAAGCCATACCTGCTCCAGAGGCTTTTCATTGATATTTCCGATGATTATTCCACTGCAGGTCCCGCTGAAAATATTGCCGTACGGGTCGATATGAACGCCCTTGGCGCCAAGAAAGGAGTTTTTGCAGTTTTTTGAAGCGATTTCTTTAACTTCTTTATTTGCCGATACTTGCGCAAGTTTTCCTGCCGCCTGTCCGGTAAATCGGCAGGGGTGTTCTTTTATGGAATTTATAAAAAGTTCGGTTTTTTCTTCTTCGCAAAGGTCTTTGACCGACAGGTCTTTTTGGAGGTATTCCTGCCATCGGACAAGCACCCTTTCTGAGCCGAGGATTTGGCAGGCGGTTTCCGCCAGCAGTTTAACCTTGCCGTACTCGACAAATTCAGCGTGGAAGGGGTCATAGCTTATCTTCAGTTTTTTGACGTTATGAGCATCAAGAAATTTGAGTTTGTCGATAATGTCGGATTTGTTGTCCGCCCACGAGCCGTTGGTTTCCACCATATCGACAGTGCCGAGGTTGAGATTTGCGGCTGTTTCGAGCAGTTCGGCAAGGTGCGGCCAGTATAAAAACGGTTCGCCGCCGGTGATGTGTATTTTGGCAGATTCGCCTGCGATAGCTTTTAAGCCCTTCCAGGCGGCAATGGTGTTTTCGATACTTATAAGGCCCGCCTTTTGAGGGTTGCATTTATAATAGCAAAAGCTGCAGGCGGCGGAGCATTTATAGGTTAGCAATAGTCCCATCGATGTCCAGAGTTTGAATTTGGGCATTTCGGGGCTCAAAGACCGGTTGTACGTATTGTCATTAAGGTCAAACATAAAACACTTGCGACAAATACAAGTCCCGGTGTCGATAGGGCGGATGAAAATAAAGTGAAATATAAAATAATTGCAAAAATTTTTATGAAGCCCTGCTGCCCGCCGACGCCGTTTTTATAGGACACGTATAAATGATACGAACCTTACTGAAAAGTGCAACTATATAATGTAAAAATGTTATTAACCTGCCGATATATAGTATCCCGTGTTATAGGGCGTTAAAAACCGCCATTTTGGGGCTTAAAGAAAAATCACTGGTTGTTCCGATATCTTAAATAGCAGAAAAATGGTATGGCATTTATGGTTTTTGGAGAAGAAAAAATGAGTAAGCGGGAAGTAATCGACTTTATCTGTCAAATCAACAAGAGCGCAAAACCTGAATTTCTTGCTCGTTTTTCGATTTCCGATTTAAGCAGCTATCTCGATAAACTGATGGAAATTGACACGCGGGAACTGCAGCTTGTAGAAACCTAAAATCATCGACAAAAAGCCGATTTTCTCTCTTCTAATTCAAGTCTTGTGCCTGAATCCACGCAAAGTTTATAACGAAGCGGGTATTTTGTCTCCGCTGACCAGCTTTCCAATTTGAGCGGCAGAATTCAGTTTAAATTGTACCATTACCGGAACGCTATCGGCGGAAATGTAAAATACAAAGTCATACCATTTTTTGCCGCTGGAGAAATCTTTTCCGGTAAGCTTAATCTCGTTGGCAATATTTTGAATTTCGACAACATTTCCTTTCCTGATAAAACCGATAGGAAACGATAACTCAGCGCTGCCTGTAAGGTCGTTTGCAGATACGCTGGTTTTGCAGGACAGCCTTATTTGGGATGTTGTAAATGACAGCGTTCCGTCTTTCGGCATTGTTCCGCCATCTTTTATGCCTTTGCCGCTTATTCCGGTTCGGACAATGACAATCTTCTTACCCGAAGGAGGATTCAACGGCTGATTATCAGAGGCGGATATGAGTTCGGCAGCTCCAAGCCATGCCGCCTTGACCTCGACAGCCTGATTTCCTGTGATAATCGCGTTATTTCCTATACGATTCAGGTGTATTGCATTAAGAAAATCGGGATGAAATACCGCAAGGCTCTTTTTGCCGCTCATTGAACCGCGGCTGAACCACGAAGCCAATCCTGCGGTAAAGCCGTCGGCATTTAAAATCAGTCCTTTATCGGGTTGGGTCGGACGAAGATTCTTATTTTGCGGATTGAAGCGCTCGTAAGGCCATTTTGTTCCTATCGGCATTAGGGCGGCGGCTATTAAAACGGCTCCCGCAATGACAAGCCCTGTAAATATAGCGATAAAAGATCTGACGGCCATATCCGGGAAATCGCCGAAATGCACATTTTCCGGCGCCAGTTTTTCTGCCAGGATGTTTAGCAATAAGAAAACGAGAATAAAAATAATTATAAAAGTGCCGCCGAATACCCATTCGCCGCCGTAGCCGTAACCGAGTATCATTCGTCCTGCCGTTTCAAAAAATGCCAGGGCGACGGTCGAAGAAATGAGCGCGTTCATCAAAAGCAAAAATGATTTTATTGTCGAGCCTTTGACATAAATAAAGCCGACGGTTGCCAGTATTACCACTAATACGATAAGTTCTGCGAGCATTTTTTATCAGCCTTTAACTTTTTGCCTGTGTTTTTTTAGCGCCTTCACGAGACGCCGAGAGGGTCTGGATGACTTCGTTCACGGAAGTAATCCCATCGGCGACTTTTCTTATAGCCTGTTCCTGCAGATAAAGCATTCTTGCCCGTCTGAAGATACCTGCGATATCGTTCATGCTTTTCGCCTGTTTTAGAAGCTGCTTTATCTGGTCGTCGAATATAATTGTTTCGAATACAGCCGTTCTGCCGTAAAAACCCGTACCTTGACAATGCGGACAAAGAACGGGTTTGCCCCGCTTGTAGTGGGGCTCTCCGGGTTTGTAAAACGCGGTAATTTTATCTGCAGGGATATTATGTTTACGGAGCAGTTCTTTGTTGGGCTCATAAGGCTGACGGCACTGTGCACATAGTTTTCTTACTAATCTTTGATTGCTTATGCCCATAACGCAATCGATAGCCGCATTTCTGTCTGCGACGAAGTTTATCCATTTGCTAATCGCTTCTACAGTACTTGTTGCCTCGAAAGCGGTGTAAACCATTTTGCCGTCTCTTGCGGCGGCGCAGGCAAGTTTTGCGACATTTTTTTCTTCACAATGCTCGACGCCCACAATATCCGGGCCGACTCGCAGTATCGACTGAAATTTTTTGGAGTAGGTTGTCGTCCCCGTGTCGCTGAGCGAAAAGACGTTTTGCGTTATATTCGGCACCTCTCCGGCCGGGCGTTTTTCAAGGGTGTTGATATTATTCAAAAACGGGTCGTGATTTCGAATAAGTGCATAAAACGTAGTGGTCACGCCGCTTTTTTTGGGGCCTGTTACAAGGAATACTCCGGTTGGGCCTTTGGCGACCGCTTTGAGTTTTTCAAGCTGGTCCGGCATTAGTCCCAAATCCGGCAGCATCTTAAAGCTATATTCGGCCATAGATTTAAGTTTTACCTGTTCGCCGGCGGTTGTTCCTGCCGTCGTTACTTCCCAGACGAAGGTATTGCCGTCTTTTTGTACCGTGAATTTGCCCGCTTGTGGTTTGCGGTGCTCTTCGATGTCGAGGTCGGCAAGATTTTTCAGGTAATGAATAAAGTACTCAATTTCCTCCCTGCCTCTGGACGGTTGTTTTGTTATAACGCCGTCGATTACATATTGAACGCCGTACTGCTGGTCGGCAGGCGTAAGCAGGACGTATTCCGCTCGTCGCCATATAGCATCATCGAAAAATTCCTGTGAAGTTTTATAGCCGAAAAATTCAGGGGTTTGGGTGTCCGGTACAGGAGCCTTGTTTTTGTTGGCAGTGATAAAGACAAGACCTTTTGTGATTTTTTCGACCTGTTTCTGCTCATTCACAAAGAGACTTTTAATATGACCTGCCGTAAGTATTTTATGATATACGTCAACGATGCTGTTTCTGTGTATGATATATACTATTGCGGTTGTGCCCACGGCGATTATGTACATCAGCAGGCCTATTATGAAAAGCGGTATGATAAGCCAGATAAGCAGACCTGCCGCACCTGCCGCAAAGACAGTAATGGTCCATTTTTGCACCATCGTTCTGACTTTAACTGCGTCCTTATTTACCCATTTCAGCAGGGGCAGCCAGGCGAGAAATCCCAATGCAAAAACGGCCAGTTTGACAGGTGAGACATAAAAGCCCATCTCAATCGTCGCTGTAATTGTCGGCATCAGTTACTCCGGTATTTTCCTTAAATATTATTCTAACCCCTTGACCTTATTCCCTTAAGGGCCATTTTTAGTTCTTCAACATTAGGAGCATACTGCAAAGCGGTCTTGAGGTCAATCCAATCGCCCTCGACAAGACCGCGCAAGCTTTCGATAAAGTCGAGCATTCCGTCGCTTTCACCTGTTTTTATGATGCTGATGACCTCGGTTTCATGGCCGTCCGCTATGAGATTTCTGACGACAGGCGTGGCAATCATGATTTCAACGGCCGGGATTCTTGGTGTCGTCTTTTTCAAGCCTGCTAAGAGCATCTGGCTTATGACGGCTCTGAGTACATTGGCAAGTGTCTGCCTGGCGAGGTCTCTTTCTTCCGGCGGAAACAAGTCAACAAGTCTCTGTATAGCCTGTATTCCATTTGCGGCGTTGACGGTTCCGAATACGAGTTTGCCGGTTTCGGCGGCCCTTATCGCAGCCGTAATGGTTTCCTTTTCTTGCAGCTCGCCGATTAGGACCACGTCGGGGTCCTGCCTTTTCAATGACTTAAGAGCATCTTCATAATCTCTGACATCAAGGCCGATTTCCCGCTGCGAAACAATCGCTTTTTGGTCTACATAAATAAACTCAAGCGGGTCTTCTATAGTGATTATATGGCAGGGACGGGTACTATTGATGTGATTAATCATCGAGGCTATTGTTGTGCTTTTTCCGCATCCGCCCGGACCGCCGACAAGGATGAGTCCCTCGTGTGATTTGTCGGCAATAGTTCTAATCGCAGGAGGCAGATGGAGCGATTCAAAAGGAGGAATCGCCGATACAATTCTTCTCGCTGAAAGACTGATTTTGGACCGCTGTCTGAAGACGTTAACTCTGAATCTGTCGGCCTGGCCGACTTCGTAGGCGAAGTCGAGCGAACCGTTTTCGAGCAGAAACTGCTTTTGTTTTTCGCTTAGAATCTGAAAAACGAGCTTTTCGATTTTTTCTTCGGTCATTACTTCGGCGGTGGTGTCTTTTATGTCCTTGTTTACCCGTAGTTTAAGAGAATGACCGACTTTCAAATGCAAGTCGCTGGCCTGTGCCTTTATGGCGGCCTTGAAATACCTGTTAATCTCCGGCTCTACTTCTAAATGTATCTGGGTGCCAATCGGTTGTGTTTTCTCAGACATTGTACACTCCAACTTATAACCATTTGCCAAATAAATGGTTATGATATCTACTAACTGCGGTCTAAGGCCCGCCGCACAGGCTCAGGCTGATTTGAACGCTGTATTGTACAATGAATATAAGTTATTGTCAATAAGGAGGCAAGGAAATATGGGCATAAGGATAGTTTGTTGACGTTGGCGGCGCATTATCCTATAATTCGGTTGTTTTTCAGGTGTTATTATGGAAATTCAATCGGTAAAAGGGACAAGGGATTTTTATCCGGAAGATATGGCTAAACGCAATTTTATAGCCGACCTCTGGAAGCAGGTATCGCTGCGCAATGGCTTTGTCGAATATGACGGGCCGATTTTCGAGTATCTTGCGATGTACCGGCTCAAAAGCGGCGATGAAATAGCGTCTCAGCTTTTCGCGTTCGAGGACCGAGGCGAAAGAAAGCTCGCAATTCGTCCTGAAATTACGCCGACCCTTGCTCGTATGGTCAACCAGAGAATCAACGCTCTGCCCCGACCGCTCAAGTGGTTCTCTGTTCCCCGGCTTTGCAGGGCGGAGCGTCCGCAAAAAGGCAGACTTAGAGAATTTTTTCAGTGGAATATCGACATCATCGGCGTTGACGATTGCCTTGCCGATGCGGAAGTTATTTTCTGCTCAGTCGATTACCTGATACAGACCGGCCTTACAAGCGATGATGTAGTTGTTAAAATTTCGAGCAGAAGACTTATGGCATCGCTGCTCGAATATTTCGGCATAGAAGAAAAGCAGCTCGAAAAAGTTTACGGCGTTTTAGACAAGAAAAGTAAAGTGCCGCCGGAAATTTTCGAAAAAATGCTCGAAGAGGCAATTTCCGATTCGGATAAGCGTCAAAAAGCGCTGAAACTTATGGCTGTCCAGTCTCTGGTAGAGCTTGAGAGTTTCGCTGGGGCCGACAAAAACGCCAACGATGCGCTCGAAGAGCTAAAAAAGCTGTTTAATTATCTTAATATAATGGGCATTTCTGAATTTTGCAAATTCGACATAGGTATTGTAAGAGGGCTTGCCTATTATACGGGCATAGTTTTCGAGATTTACGACAAATCCGAGCAGTTGCGGGCGATTTGCGGCGGCGGCAGATATGATAACCTGCTGTCGGATTTCGGCGGACAGAAAATCAGCGCAACCGGTATGGGTATGGGCGATTGCGTTCTCGGGATCGTGCTCGAAGAAAAGGGGATTTTCAAAAATCTTTTGCAAAAAAGCGGCATCGAATACTTTGTTGCTTTCGCCGATGAGTCTTTACGAAACGAATCGTTAAAAATTATCGCAAAACTCCGCAGGGCCGGACGCAAGGCAGACTTCAGTTATAAAGGCGGCTCATTGGGCAAGCAGCTCAAACAAGCATCGGCGGTCAATGCGGCTGTGTGTGTAATCGTCGGCGAAGAATTCACGCAGAAAAAACTTTTCGCAGTCAAGGATATGAACAGCGGCAAACAGGATATTATCGCGGCGGAAGATTTTTTCAGCCGACTGTAGGGAAATCGGATGGCGCAAATTGCCGGTAATCATTATGAAAAGGCATTTGAAAGCTGGCTGAAAGATAACGGGATTCAATATCTCCTTGTTGACCAGCAAAAAAGGACGGCGTTTTCGAGGAGCAAAATTAAAAGTTTCGATTTTCTTTTTTATACGCCGGATTCGAGAGCTTATATCGCGGAAGTAAAAGGGCGGAAATTTTCAGGCAAAACTTTCACCGCTTTCGGCAGTTTGCCGAATTGGGTAACAAGCGACGATATCAGAGGACTTGAGAACTGGGTCGAAATTTTCGGCGGCCGATATCAGGGGTTGTTCGTCTTTACCTATGAGCTTGAAAATATCGACGTCGATACCGACGGTAGAGAAATTTATGAATATCTCGGCAGACGCTATGTATTTGTCGCTATTAGACTTAGAGATTATAAGAAAGGGGCGGCCAAGCGGAGTGAAAAATGGCAAACCGTGCATTTGTCCGCGGAATTTTATAAAAATTGTATTATCGATGCGGACGAATTGATTTGCAGAAAGGTTAGATTGTGAGTGATAAAGTCGCACAAATTGCACAAGAAATATTAGACGGCAAAATCATCGACAGGGCCGAGATAGAATATCTTTTTTCGCTCGGCGATGGAGATTTCGACGACCTGCTGTACTGGGCGAATCGAATACGCGAAAAGTTTTTCGGCAAAAAGGTAAAAGTCTGTTCAATCGTTCCCGGCAGGCTCGGCGGGTGCAGTCAGGACTGCAAATTCTGCGCACAATCGTCAAGATACGAAACATCGTTTAAGAAAACCGAAACGCTCAGCGATGAGGAAATTTTAAGAGCCGCAAAAAAGGCTAAAGAAAAAGGCGTGCCGAACTTCGGCATAGTTTACAGCGGCAAAACCATAAGCGAAGAAGAAATGACACGGCTCGAAAAATTAATTCCTAAAATCAAGAACGAAATCGGTATCGGCGTCTGCGGAGGGTTCGGGATAATTAACTATGAACAAGCTGTCAGATTAAAAAAAGCCGGAATGTCGAGATATAACCATAACCTTGAGACTTCACGGAATCATTTTAAGGATATCGTAACGACACACGATTACGATTCACGCATCGAGACTGTAAAAGCGGCCAAAAAGGCCGGACTGGGGTTATGTACAGGGGGGTTATTTGGTATCGGTGAAAATGATGCCGACAGAATCGATATGGCACTGGAATTAAGAGAGCTTGGCGTCGATATGGTGCCGATGAATTTTCTGCATCCGATAGCCGGTACGCCTTTAGCTGATATGCCGACGATGCAGCCGAGAGAGATTCTGCGATTAATTGCCTTATATCGTTTTGTTTTGCCGAAGGTTTATATAAAAGCGGCAGGCGGCAGGGCCTTAAATCTTCGCGATATGCAAAGCTGGATTTTTTACGCCGGTGCAACGAGCATAATCAGCGGCGATTACCTCACAACGGCGGGCAGAGCGGTTGAAGATGATTTGCGAATGCTCAAAGATTTAGGTCTTGAGGCGGAATTAGCGTGAGAATTATTGCCGGCACAAAAAGAGGGATGACAATTTTGCCGCCGAAAGGCAGCAATACCCGGCCGATAACCGACCGTATAAAGGAATCTATATTCGATGTCCTTTACAAGTACAATCTTATAGAAGACCGAATCGTTGCGGATTTATTTTGCGGCGCAGGCTCTTTCGGCCTTGAGGCTTTGAGCAGGGGGGCCAAAGAAGCGGTCTTTATCGATACCGACAGAAAAGCGATTGAAATCATCAGAAAGAATATAGATAAAACCGAATTCATAGCTCAATCACGAGTGGTTTGCGCAAATGCGTTTAAGATTGGCGCCCCGGCTGGTGCGGGACAAAAATGCTCGCTCGTTTTCGTTGACCCGCCTTATGTAATGAGCAGAGAAACTGACACGAACTCCCGTCTGGCAGGACTTTTGGAACTTTTAGCCGTTCAGATTGCAGATGACGGATTGGCCGTAGTTAGAACGGAAAAAAAGATAAATCTTCTCGACAGTTACGGCTCTTTGAGGATAATTGATAAGAGAATATGGAGTACAATGACAGTAACTTTTCTGGCGTTGAGGGCAAATGACCGGCAAACAGGCGGCAATACAGATAATTCGCAAACTGCGTAAAGCGGGTTTTGAGGCTTTATTGGCGGGCGGATGTGTGCGCGATATGCTCTGCGGCAAAAAGCCCAAAGACTATGATGTCGTTACCAGTGCCAAACCTGCCGAGGTTTGCAGATTATTTCGCAGAACAATCAAAGTCGGCGCAAAATTCGGCGTAATCATCGTAATGCTCGATAAGCACCAGATAGAAGTCGCCACATTCAGGGCCGAGACGGGATATAGCGACGGCAGACGGCCGGACAAGGTGAGCTTTACCTGTGCCAAAGAAGATGCACTGCGAAGAGACTTTACAATAAATGGTATGTTTTACGACCCGCTGAAAAAAGAGGTTATTGATTACGTTGGCGGCAGAGGTGATTTAAAGAAAAAAACCATAAGGACCATAGGCAAACCCGCTGAAAGGTTCAGCGAAGATTATTTGAGAATGTTAAGGGCGGTTCGCTTTTCCGCTCAGCTTGATTTTAAGATTGAAAAAAATACTTTAAACGCGGTAAAAAAACACTCCGCCAATATCGTAAAAATCAGCGGCGAGAGAATTGCTATGGAGATTGAGTCGCTTTTCGCCGCTGCGAAACGAAAAAAAGGTGTAAAACTGCTGAACGAAACGGGTCTTGCGAAACATATTTTTCCGATTTTTCGAAGCAAATCGAAAGCCCAATTCGCAGTAAAGGTTTTTGAGTTTTTGCCGAGGCAGATAACGTTTGAACTTGCTGTCGCGGCTCTTTTTGCAGGCTGCGATAGCGGCCAGGTAATGAAAAATCTGGAAGTTCTGAAGCTCAGCAGAAATCAGTTGAGGTACATAAAATTCCTGCTCGAAAAGAAGGATTTTCTATTGGAAGATTTATCCCTTGTTCAGCTTAAAATGGTTGTCGCCGAGCCATATTTTGAGGATTTATATCTTCTGCAAAGGGCGATTCAAAAGGCTGAAAAAAGGAGTCTTTCGGCACTTTCGGCGGTTCGCAGAAGGGCGAATGCTCTGGCTGGCAGGGAATTAAAGCCTAAACCTCTGCTTAACGGTTATGAAATTATTAAGCTTGGCGCAAAACCCGGCCCGCAGGTAGGGCTTGTCGCTAAAGGGCTTTATATCGAGCAGCTTTCTGAGAGAATTAGCGATAAACAAAAGGCTGTAAATTGGGTAAGGGACTGGCTGAAAAAACACAAGAGCTGACCTTGCAAAGGGGGCTTTTTTATGTTATTATAGTTTTCGATACGGGGCCATAGCTCAGTTGGGAGAGCGCTTGCATGGCATGCAAGAGGTCGCAAGTTCGAATCTTGTTGGCTCCATTGTGAGGGTGCTAAAAAACTTTCCCGTTTTTGTAAAGACAGATGTGCCGTTCGCAGCGAAGCGAAGAACGGCTCTCAAGAACGGCAAGACTATGTTGCCAGAAATTGACTGGATGAGCAACAGCGGGGTATGTAAACGGCAGAGCCAAATGCTGCTAACCAGGAAGCACAAGACCATTGGCAGTTTTGATATCTTCAGATTCGTGGCTTAATTTTACCTCACAGCCAATATGACGAAAGGCATTAAAGGTCATTTTCCTATTAATTCGATAAAGGCCTCAAAAAGGTAGCTTGAGTCATGTGGGCCGGGCGAGGCTTCGGGGTGGTACTGGACGGAAAAAGCACGAAGTTCTTTACATCGAATGCCTTCGACAGTGTTATCATTTAAGTTCATATGAGTTAATTCTATGTCCTTGTTCTTGAGTGAGTCCATATCAACGCAGAAGCCGTGGTTTTGACTGGTAATCTCGATAGTTCCGGTTTGCAGATTCTTGACAGGGTGATTTGCACCTCTGTGTCCGAATTTGAGTTTATAAGTTTTTCCTCCAAGTGCTAATGAAAGAATTTGATGGCCGAGACATATTCCGAAAATAGGCAACTTACCAAGAAGACTTTTTACTGTGTCAACAGCATAGTTTACAGGAGCAGGATCGCCCGGGCCGTTACTTAAGAATACGCCATCCGGTTTTTGGATGAGAACTTCCTCAGCGGAAGCAGCAGCGGATACGACCTTAACATCACAGCCATGGGAACAAAGGAGTCTGAGTATATTGTGTTTTATGCCGAAATCGAAAGCGACGACCTTATATTTTTTTTTGGGCTTCTGTTTGTTTGGGTTTAATATATCAATTACAGATTTATTCCAGGAGTATGGTTTTTTGACAGTAACATCCTTGACAATGTCTCTGCCAACAAGGCCAGGATAACTTTCCAGCTTCTTTTTTAGATTGCTGATATCAAGATCGGTTGAGGAAATAATGCCTTTCATCGCACCTTCCGTTCGAATATGTTTTACAAGCGTTCTTGTATCGATTCCTTCAAGGCCAATTACGTTGTTAGCTTCTAAGTAGTCGCTCAGGGAATCTTTGTTTCGCCAATTACTTGGATACGAGCAGTTTTCTTTGACGATAAAGCCGCTTGCGAAGACTTTTTCTGATTCCCAATCACAGTTGTTAGTGCCATAATTGCCGATCAACGGATATGTCATTGTTATTATCTGTTCGTTATAAGATGGGTCGGTCAGTATCTCTTGATATCCTGTCATACTGGTATTGAATACAACTTCTCCGCATTTCTGGCCTTTAGCTCCAAAAGAAGTACCCCCAAAAATCGTACCATCTTCAAGTAATAAAATAGCTTTCAATTTTGCTCCTAACTGTAATAATGCTGAATTGGCTTTACACTTAGTTTTCTTTCTTTCATCGCTGCAATAGCTTTCACCACCGCTGCCGCCCCCCTTATCGTTGTTACATACGGAATTTGTTTATCAAGAGCAGTCCTTCTTATCGAGAAAGAATCCTTGATAGATTGAGCACCTATCGTTGTATTTATTATAAGACTGATTTTACCATTTATTATCCAATCAACTATATTTGGCCTGCCCTCACTTATTTTCAGTACAAACTCAGATGGTATATTATTGTTTATAAATTCGATACAGGTGCCTTTTGTTGCGACAATTTTAAAGCCCATTTGCTGTAATGCACCTGCAAGCCTAACAGCTTTTTTCTTATCATCATCCCTGACACTAAAAAGGACATTGCCGCTCATGGGCAGACTGTTGCCGGCGGCTAACTGAGATTTTGCGAAAGCTGTTGCAAAATCATCTGATAAACCCATAACTTCACCGGTCGAAAGCATTTCCGGCCCAAGCAATGTATCTATGCCGGGAAACTTTAAGAATGGGAATACTGCCTCTTTCACTGAGAAATGCTTTGGGTGAATTTCCTTAGTGAAGTTCAATTCTTCCAAAGTCATCCCCGTCATCACCTTTGTTGCAAGCTTGGCTAAAGGTATACCAATTGATTTGCTGACAAACGGGATTGTTCGGGATGCACGGGGGTTGACTTCAAGTATATAAATTTCATTATCTTTTACAGCAAACTGAATGTTCATCAGACCTTTAACTTTTAATTCTATTGCTAAAAGTTTTGTCTGCCGCTTGATATCTTCAAGGATTTTTCCGCTTATTGAAACCGGCGGCAGTGAACAGGCACTATCACCGGAATGGACACCAGCTTCTTCAATATGTTCCATAACCCCGGCAACTACTACTCGCTTACCATCACTTATAGCATCGACATCCAGTTCTGTTGCATCGTCAAGAAATTTATCTATTAAAATCGGGTGTTCACCTGAAGCTTCAATTGCATTTTCAACACAGGCTCTAAGTGATTTTTCGTCATGAACGATCACCATTGCACGGCCTCCCAGCACAAAAGATGGCCTGATCAGTAAAGGAAATCCGAGTTTTTTCGCAATTTTCAAGGTTTCTTCGTATGTAGTGGCGGTCCCGCTGTAAGGCTGACGAAGCTTTAATTTTTTGACCATCTTGTTGAAACGCTTGCGGTCCTCAGCCTGGGCAATACTGTCAGGTGAGGTGCCGATTATCTTCACACCTGCTTTTTCCAAAGGAACAGCTAATTTTAATGGCGTCTGCCCGCCAAATTGAACAATAACTCCATCGGGTTTTTCTTTTTCAATAATACTCATTACATCTTCAAATGTTAGAGGCTCAAAGTAAAGTCTATCGGAAGTATCATAGTCGGTGCTCACTGTCTCGGGATTGCAGTTTACCATTATTGATTCGATGCCTATTTCCTTCAGTGCGAAGGCTGCATGGACACAGCAATAATCGAATTCGATACCCTGACCTATGCGATTAGGGCCACCACCAAGGATGATAACTTTCTTTCTATTGGTAGGGTTTGCTTCACATTCGCTTTCGAAAGTTGAGTAAAGATAGGGAGTGTGTGCCTCAAATTCGGCTCCGCAGGTGTCAACGGTTTTGTAGACAGTATCTACTCGCATCTGTTGACGATGTTTTCTAAAATTTTCTTCTGGCATATCAAACAAAGACGCCAGGTATTTGTCGCTGAAACCATATTCTTTAGCTTTGCGCATTAAACCCGGCCCCAGTTTATTAAAATCAGTTGACTTGATTTTTTTCTCTAAGCTGACAATATCGTTAATGTTATTGAGGAACCATGGGTCAATTTTTGTTAGATTAAACAATTCATCAGTTGAGACATTTCTTCTGAAGGCATCAGCGACATACCATATTTTATCCCAGCAATTTGTTTGCAGTTTTTTCTTTAACTGGGACAAAGTAAGCTCACCATTGGTATGCTTTTTGTCGAGCGAGTAACGGTCTATTTCCAGAGAACGTATGGCTTTCTGTAGCGCTTCCTTGAATGTCCTGCCAATTGCCATAGCTTCACCGACGGACTTCATCTGCACACTAAGCTCAGGATTGGTTTTGGGAAACTTTTCGAATGTAAATCGCGGCCATTTAACAACACAGTAGTCAATGGTAGGCTCAAAACAAGCTGGTGTTTTTTTGGTAATATCATTGGGAATTTCATCTAAGGTGTAACCCACTGCCAACAACGAAGCTATTTTGGCAATGGGAAAACCTGTGGCCTTGGATGCAAGGGCAGAGCTTCGCGAAACACGGGGATTCATCTCGATTACATAGAGCTTACCATTTTCGGGATTGACGGCAAATTGTATGTTCGAACCGCCGGTCTCAACACCGATAGCACGTATAATCTTTATCGCCGCATCTCGCATAATCTGATATTCTTTATCAGTGAGTGTCTGCGCAGGAGCAACGGTGATGCTGTCTCCGGTATGGATACCCATAGGGTCAAGGTTTTCAATCGAGCAAATAATAACGACATTGTCTTTTCTGTCTCTCATTACCTCGAGTTCATATTCTTTCCAGCCAATGACGGATTCTTCCACAAGAACCTGATTCTTGGGACTCAAGTTTAATCCCCAATGGATATATTTATTATATTCTTCAATATTGTAAGCCACATTTCCACCCATGCCGCCCAATGTGTATGACGGCCTTATGATAGCTGGAAAACCAACATATTTAATTATTTCCTGAGCCTCTTTCCAACTGTGAGCATATCCGCTCTTGGGAACTTCCAGGCCAATATCCCCAATAATCTTTTTGAACTTATCTCGCTCTTCAGCCCTTTTAATCGATTTTAGATTTGCCCCAAGCAGCTTAACGTTATATTTTTTCAGGATTCCTCTTTCCGCCAAAGCCACGGCAGCATTCAAACCTGTTTGCCCACCCAATGTTGGCAGGAGACTGTCCGGCTTTTCTACGCAGATTATTTTTTCGATTATTTCCGGAGTAATTGGTTCAATGTAAGTTCTATAGGCCATCTCAGGGTCGGTCATTATCGTTGCAGGATTGCTGTTAACCAGTATAACTTTGAATCCCTCCTGCTTTAGAACCTTGCACGCCTGTGTGCCGGAATAGTCAAATTCACAGCCCTGACCTATAACAATAGGGCCGGAACCTATAATTAATATTTTTTTGATGTCTTTCCGTTTCGGCATCGTTTCCTTTCTCGATTCCTTTAAATCATTAACATCAGTATTCTCTTATTTACCATTAAAACCCTCAGAAGTATAAAGGTTCGTTATTGGCATTCGCCTGTCTTTACCAAATGCTTTCGGAGTGATTTTAATCCCAGGCGGTAATTGCCTTCTTTTATATTCGCTGCGATCAACCATATTAATTACCTGTTTAACAACAGTTTTTGGCAAGCCTTCTTCAATCAACTGAGAAGCTGACTTATCCTCTTCCACATAACCTTTAAGTACTCTATCAAGCCTGTCATACTGTGGCAACGAGTCGATATCTTTTTGATTTTCTCTGAGTTCTGCACTTGGAGGCCGTTTTATAACGCTGGGAGGGATAATTGGATGATGATGGATGTTGTTGATGTATTCGGCTAATTGATAAATCATTGTTTTGGGCACATCCTTCAGGAGCGCAAAACCACCGGCTGTATCGCCATAAAGGGTAGCATATCCAACAGCAGTTTCGCTTTTGTTGCTTGTAGTCAAGACAAGATAGCCATATTGATTGCTCAAAGACATTAGTATGCATCCGCGAATCCTTGCCTGCAAATTTTCATAAGCTATTCCATCAGTTGTCCATTTATCAAATTTACCAAACAAATTGTTGAACTTATCAAGTACCGTTTCTATAGGGACACTATAGAACTCAATATCGAGATTCTCAGCCAGTATTTGGGCATCTTTAATCGTCTGGGGACTATTGAAGTTCGATGGCATGGTTATCCCGACAACATTTTTTGCTCCTAAAGCATCTACAGCAATAGCAGCAGTCAGAGATGAATCTATACCGCCGCTAAGGCCGATTATGACTTTGGAAAAATTGTTTTTTCGTACATAATCTTTGGTTCCAAGTATCAAGGCATTATAGACCTCAATAATTGAATCAATCGGTGTAGAATTGCAGGCTTTATAGTTTTTCAGGCTTTTGACGTTAATCCTGCCATTGCTGTTGACCGCCGAAAAATCTGCCATCAACATATCTTCTTCAAAAGCCTTTGCCTGACAGACAATTTGCCCCAAAGAATCAACAAACATACTTCGGCCATCAAATATCAATTCATCCTGACCGCCAACAAGATTGCAGTAGGCAGCAGCACAATTAAAATGCTTTGCACACTGACTAAGAATTTGCTGTCGCTGTTCGATTTTGCCTGTGTGAAAAGGAGACGCTGCGATATTTATGATTATGTTTATTGGCGGCGTTTTCTCAAATAAGTTATCCATCCATTTGAGTCGCCATATATCCTCACAAATTGTGAAACCGAAAGTAAGGTTGCCTATTTTCATATACATTGCTTCGGTGCCGGGACGAAAATAGCGTCTTTCGTCAAAAACGCCGTAATTAGGCAGAACACTTTTATGGTAGATTTTTTTAACTCGGCCTTCTTGCAGCACTGCGAGCGAATTGCAATAGCCTTTTTCGTTAGCCTCTGCAAAACCGATAATGATGGTAATATCTGGACAATTCTTTGCCAAATGCTCGACAGCTAATCGATTATCATTTAGAAACTGCTCTTTAAGCAGCAAATCTTCAGGAGGATACCCGCAGATGCTCATCTCAGGGAATACCACAATATCTGAACCAAGCTCAAAAGCTTTGATACTCAAATCCTGCATCCGGTTGACATTGCCCTTAATGTCACCGACTGAGGCGTTAAATTGTGCTAATGCTATTCTCATAATCAGTTATTGCTTACTTTAGCTTTTACTTTTTAGCCAGTTATTAATGCTTGCAGCGGCTTGGCGTCCGCTGTCAATTGCCCGAACGACCAATGACGCTCCGTTAACTGTATCACCGGCGGCAAATACCGCAGGCTGGCTTGTTTGGCAGTTTTCTACCGCCACATTTCCCGACTCATCGAGTTTCAATCCTAATTCTTTTACAAGACCGTTATGCAATACATGAAGAAACCCTGTTGCCAGCAGTACTATATCAGCACCAAGAGCAAATTCGCTGCCAGGCAGTTCTTTAAACTTCCAGGCACCATCTTTCTGAAACCACTCAACTCGGCAGCAATGCAACTGGGCAACTCTGGTTTCTACACCTGAAAATTTTTTGGTCATTACAGACCATTGCCTATTGCAGCCTTCTTCATGCGAAGATGAAGTTCTCATAATTCTCGGCCACATGGGCCAGGGCGTATCTGGCGGCCGAGTTTCCGGCGGCTTGGGCAGAATTTCCAGTTGGTGAATCTCTTTGGCTCCTTGCCTTTTAGCCGTCCCGACACAGTCACTTCCTGTGTCGCCGCCGCCTATCACGACTACCGCTTTGTTCTTTGCTGTGATTATTGTGGATTCATCTACAGGTTCGTTATTGCAAAGTTTGTTTTGTGCTTTCAAATAGTCCATCGCAAACAGGATGTTTTCGTACCCTCTGCCGACTATGTTGAGGTCCCGAGGTTGACCTGCACCCATTGTCAGGCAGATGCAATCAAACATTTTTTTTAGATACCTTGCGGAAATATCCTCTCCGACACAGACGGCCGTTTGAAACTCGACACCTTCGGCTGTTAACTGCTTTAATCTGCGGTCGATAATACTTTTTGCAAGTTTAAAATCAGGAATACCATATCGCAATAAACCTCCGATGTGTTCATCTTTTTCAAAGACAATCACGCTGTGTCCGGCTCGTGCCAATTGTTGAGCAGCTGCCAAACCAGCAGGCCCTGAACCAATTACTGCTACTCGTTTTCCGGTTTTTTGTTTAGCAGGTAATGGTTTGATACAGCCTTCTTTGAAGCCGCGTTCAACGATTTGAAACTCAATGTGTCTAATCAACACAGGCTCGTCGTTAATAGAAAGCGTACACGCAGCTTCACAGGGAGCCGGGCATACTCGGCCTGTGATTTCAGGAAAATTGTTAGTCAAATGAAGCATCTGGCAGGCTTGTTCCCATTTGCCTTTATACACAAGTTCGTTTATGTCAGGTATGAAATTTTTAAGCGGACAGCCTACACTATGGCAAAACGGTATTCCACAATCCATACACCTTGCTGTCTGCTGATGAATTTGCTCAGGAGTAAGCGGCAGGTCAAGCTCGGCAAAATCATGTATTCTTTCCTCGACTATCCGATGACCGACTTCCTGACGTCTATATTTCAAAAACCCTTTTACCTCGCCCATTGAAACACCTCTTCAGTTGCAGGTATTGTTTCCGTATCTCGCTGTTGGGCTGCACGCATCTTTTTCAGTACCTTGCGGTAATCTATCGGGACAACCTTTACAAATTTCCCTACCATATCAGGCCATACGTCCAGTAGATATTGTGCACGGTTGCTTCCGGTCCACTTAAGATGCTGCCGGATCAAATCGTGCAGTAAATTTTTGTCTTCTTCTTTCCATACGCTCTCCAGCTCGACCATATCAAGGTTGCACATCGTATCAAACAACTGCGCTTCATCAAGCACATAAGCAATACCGCCGCTCATACCTGCTGCAAAATTGCATCCGGTTTTACCAAGAACAACAACTAATCCACTTGTCATATACTCACAACAATGGTCACCAACTCCCTCGGCAACAGCGGTTGCTCCGCTATTTCTCACACAGAATCGCTCCCCTGTCATCCCATTTATAAAAACTTCACCTGATGTAGCTCCGTAAAGCACAGTATTACCTACAATGATATTTTCATGGCTGATAAACGGTGAACCTTCTGGTGTTTTGACGATAATTCGTCCGCCGGAAAGACTTTTACCCAGATAGTCATTACTTTCACCGATCAGCTTCAAGGTTACACCTGGCGCCAGGAACGCACCAAAGCTTTGGCCTGCTGAGCCTTGCAAAACAATTTGCAGCATGTCATCAGGTAATCCTTTTTCACCATATTTACTTATTATTCGATTACTCAAAATTGCACCGACAGTCCGATTTATGTTGCGAATCGGCATCTCTATAACGGTTCGCTCCTGCTGCTCAATTGCAGGTTTGCCCTTTTCTAATATCTGCCAGTCAAGATGGTCACCAAGCTTGTCGGCTTGTAAATTAATATACCTTTTGCCATTTCCATTAGAGACCTCTGGCTGATGGAAAATAGCTGAAAAATCCAATCCCTTTGCTTTCCAGTGGTCAATCGCTTTACGGGTTTGGATTTTGTCCACTCTGCCAACCATGTCCTCGAATTTCCTAAATCCGAGTTGTGCCATAATCTGACGAACTTCCTCTGCCACAAAATACATAAATCTCTCAATATATTCCGGCTCTCCAGCAAAACGTTTCCTCAGTTCCGGATCCTGGGTACCGATTCCGAAAGGACAGGCTCCTTCGTGGCATTTACGCAATAATGTACAGCCGAGTGCCACCAAAGCAGCTGTGCCAAAACCAAATTGTTCTGCTCCCAGCAATGCTGCTATAACAACATCTCTGCCGGTTTTGAGCTGGCCGTCAGTCTGAACACGGATTCGGTCTCGCAGATTGTTCATTACCAGAACTTGCTGAGTCTCAGCTAATCCCAGTTCCCACGGACAGCCGGTGTGTTTGATTGACGAAAGCGGACTTGCACCGGTACCGCCGTCATGGCCGCTGATGAGCACCTCATCGGCATTACCCTTGGCAACACCGGCAGCGATTGTGCCGACTCCTACCTCGGCAACGAGCTTGACGGAAACTTTTGCTCCCGGATTGCTGCACTTGAGGTCATATATCAACTGCGCCAGATCTTCAATCGAATATATATCATGATGCGGAGGCGGTGAAATAAGAGTTACACCCGGCGTTGAATATCTCATTTTCGCGATTTCTTCAGTTACTTTGTGCCCTGGCAATTGGCCGCCTTCGCCTGGTTTTGCGCCCTGAGCTATTTTTATCTGAAGCTCTTTTGCGTGAGCCAGATAATTAATTGTTACACCAAACCTTCCACTGGCAACCTGTTTGATAGCACAGTTTTTTGAATCGCCGTTAGCTTCAGGTATGTAACGAGACGGTTCTTCGCCGCCCTCTCCTGTATTACTCATTGCTCCTATACGATTCATGGCAATTGCCAGACATTCATGTGCTTCTTTGCTGATCGAGCCGTGACTCATCGCACCGGTGCAAAATCTTTTGACGATTTCGCCGGCAGATTCTACTTGTTCAATTGGTATTGGTTTACTATCAACAAATGCAAAAAGTCCGCGTAAAGTGTACAGCTTTTTAGCCTGCTGATTTACCGCCTTGGCGTAATCATCATAAGCTTGACTGTCTGCGTATTTAACCGCATGCTGCAGCCGTGCTATCGTTGTAGGATTCCAAAGATGCTGCTCACCATTATGTCTGAAATGATATTCACCACCAAAATCTAACTCAAGCACCCCCAAGGGGCGCTGCTCGAAAGCGGTTTTATGACGAAAAACCGCTTCTTGTGCTATTTCTGTAAGACCAATTCCGCCAATCCGTGAACTTGTACCGGTAAAGTACTCATCTACCAGAGAACGATTTAAGCCGATAGCCTCAAATAACTGAGCACCGGTATAACTTCGCAGCGTTGAAATCCCCATCTTGCTTATTGTCTTTAGAATACCTTTTTTGACCGCAGCAATATAGTTGTCCGCTATCTGCGAGGATTCTATCTCTTTAGGAAGCCGGCCTTCTTGTTGAAGACAGTCAACTGTTTCAAATGCCAGATAGGGATTTATCGCGTTAGCACCAAAGCCGCATAAAAGGCAAAAATGCATTACCTCTCTGGGCTCGGCACTTTCAACAACCAATCCTGCTTCGCCGCGAAGACCACAATTAAGCAGCCCGTGATGAACCGCAGCCGTTGCCAGAAGCGATGGAATCGGAGCCTTTGTCTGTGAAGCCTGGCGGTCACTGATTACTATTAATGAAGCACCATCTTCGATAGCCTGTTGGGCAGAATCGACAAGTTCGCTTATAGCCTGTCGCAAACCGCTGCCAACATCAGCAACATTAATATCGAATACCGATGAGATGGTAACCACTTTAAGATCTTCCCTTTTCGCGGTACGCAGCCGTTCAACATCTTCATTGGTCAGGATTGGATGTGGCAGTTTCAACTGTCGGCAGTGCTCAGGCGTTTCCGTAAGGATATTTGGCTTTTTGCCAACAAAATTCATCAGGCTCATAACCCTACCTTCACGAAGAGGGTCTATTGCAGGATTTGTAACCTGGGCAAAGAGCTGTTTGAAATAGTTAAACAGTAGTTTCGGCTTATCAGAAAGCACCGCTAAAGGTGTATCGTTACCCATAGACCCGACCGGTTCCTGAGCGTTTAAGGCCATCGGCAGCAAAATCATTTTAAACTCTTCACGGGTATAGCCAAACAATCGCAGCCTCTGAGCTAACGTATCTGCTTCAGTATGTACCTGTTTTGGCACATCAAATAGACCGCGGAGCTCGATTTTATTCTGGTCAAGCCATCTGCGATAAGGTCTCTGGCGAGCAATCTTGCTTTTTATCTCATTATCGGAAATTATCCGACCCTCAACCGTATCAACAAGAAACATATGACCAGGTTGCAGACGTCCTTTCTGTCGGATTTTTTCCGGCGGGAACTGTACAACGCCGGCTTCACTGGCCATCACAAACAAACCATCAGTTGTTACAAGCCAGCGACAGGGTCTTAGGCCATTGCGGTCGAGTGTTCCGCCTACAATCCTACCATCGGTAAATACCATCGCAGCAGGACCATCCCAAGGCTCCATTATAGAAGCGTGATATTCGTAAAACGCACGTTTGTCAGTACTGATATGGTAACTTGCACCAAATGCTTCGGGAATCATCATCATTATCGAATGAGGTATGCTCCTGCCGGCACGAACCAGTAATTCAAGTACATTATCAAAACAAGCAGAGTCACTTGCCTCAGGAGTCAATATCGGCAGCACGTCGCTAATATTGTCCCCAAAAGCCTGGCAGGACATCTTCATCTGCCGAGCCTGCATCCAGTTGCGATTACCACTTAATGTATTTATCTCTCCGTTATGAGCTACACACCGCAGCGGCTGGGCAAGCTGCCAGCTTGGGAATGTATTAGTGCTGTACCGCTGATGAACAATGGCAAGGGCAGAAATCAGGCGTTCATCTGCAAGGTCAGGATAATAGGAAAACAACTGCCAGGCCATAAACATTCCCTTGTAACAGATAGTTCGACAAGACAATGATGACACATAGAAATCATTACCTTCCTGGCCAAATTGCTTCCTGACAAGTTTTTCAGCTCGTTTGCGAGCCAAATATAATAATCCTTCCAGTTGTTCACCTTCAAACCCTGCACCATCGACAAATATCTGTCTTATTGTCGGCTCAGACGCCAAAGCTATTTTGCCTAAGCAATCATTTGAAGTTGGTACACTGCGCCAACCCAATATTTTCATACCATAGTGTTTGACGGAATCCTCAAGAATCTTATTGCATTTTTTGTTCAGTTCTTCATTCTGCGAACCAAATACCATGCCAACACCATATTTAGAAGCCGGTGGCAAAGAAAAACCTAACCTTTCGCATTCAGCGGAGAAAAACTCATGCGGAATCTGAAATAAGATGCCGGCCCCGTCACCCGTAACCTCATCGGCACCGGCTGCTCCGCGATGATGCAGATTAACCAGTATTTCCTTGCCGTACTCGATAATAGAGTGGTTGCGTTGGCCGTTAATATTTACAACTGCACCGATACCACAACCGTCATGCTCACGGCGAGACTCATACAGTCCGGCATCTTTACTATTGACCATTGAATAATTTCCTAAATGTTTCATAAATGAAGTTTTGCATGTTTGAAGAACAAACGCAACAAAGATTGCTTATATCGGCTTTTTCGCAACGACTTGCGAACGGCTTTGTCTCATCGGCGGTAATGTTATTATCAAACAACTTGAAATAAAGTCCCATGCGCCGACGTATCGGCGAAGCGGTAACGGCATCATTAGCTTCAGGGAAAGCGCTGGATGAGATAACGTCGGCTCAGAATGAATGCCCCCGACGCAAAAGAAGCAAGCCGAGGCCAAAACGACAAAATCCAGAATCAGACATCTAACCTTTATCTTAAAAAATCCTTTCCGCTCAAGCTCAACAATCATTGCACTATACATAGCAACTAATGAGCAATCGCCGTGCCAGAATAGCCATTAAGCTGTAAGTCTTTATTGTACATAGTGATACATAGCTTCTCTGGTCATAAAATAGTAAACGGAAAGAGACAATCTTGTAACTTGTCGCAAAAGTATGACATATTTGTTCCTTGCTTTCGAGCAAATGGCCTATATGATTAGATTTCTTTTTACTGGACACCTTGTCAGCAAATAGCCATAATACCTTGATATTGAAAGAGTTATGATTATGTGTGCTTTGCTTATGATTTTTATTAGAAGAAATACCTTGTGATACGGTTATGCTGTGTTACAATTATGTCGTATTAATAAATAACAAAGGATTTTGAAATGGCCAAGAAAACGACATTTTTGCAAGGTGCTGGAACATATACTATAAGCCCCGTGCCACAGCTTGAAACCCTCTATAAGGTTAGTCAAACATTAGCTGCCGGCACACGCCAGCAAGAAGCCCTTGCGGCGGTTCTGGATATGCTGGACAAAGACCTTGGTCTGGCCAGAGGTACAATCACAATTCTTTCGCTGGATGGTAACGAGATTAGAATTGAAGCTGCTCATAACCTTTCGCCCGAGCAAAGCCGAAGAATTACATATCGGATCGGAGAAGGTGTAACAGGCAGGGTTATGCAGACCGGCAAGCCAATGATTGTTCCCAAAGTTTCCCAGGAACCACTGTTTTTGAATCGCTTTGAAAGGTGGAATGTTACCAAGCAGGACTTAAGCTTTATTTGTGTTCCCATTTCAATTAACAATGACGTGATTGGAACGATATCTGTTGATAGACCCTTTGAAGAAACAGCTTCACTTGACGAGGAAATGAGGATACTAAGCATTGTGGCAAGTATGATAGCAAACGATTTAAGATCTCGCCGCGAAGCCGGGATTGAACGACAGGCACTTGAAGATGAGAATTTACAATTACGTCATGAATTGGAGGGAAGGTTTCGCCCCGAAAATATAATTGGTAATTCCAATGCTATGCGTGATGTGTATCGTCAAATCCATCAGGTTGCCGCTTCCAACACAACGGTGCTTATACGCGGCGAATCAGGCACAGGAAAGGAACTGGTTGCTCATGCTATTCATTTTTCCAGCCCGAGTAGTGATGGGCCTTTTGTGAAGATTAACTGTGCCGCTCTGAATGAAAACCTGCTCGAAAGCGAGTTATTCGGCCATGAAAAAGGTGCTTTTACCGGAGCAATACAAACTCGAAAAGGTCGGCTTGAAGAAGCAAACGACGGTACCATATTCCTTGACGAAATAGGTGATTTTCCCCCCGTTATTCAGGTAAAACTGCTTCGCGTTCTCCAGGAAAAGGAGTTTGAACGAGTCGGAAGTAACCGGACGTTAAAAACAAATGCCAGAATTATCACGGCTACGAACCGTGACTTGGAAAAAGCAGTGGACAAAGGAAGTTTCCGACATGACCTTTATTATCGAATAAATGTGTTTCCAATCCTGCTGCCGCCGCTGCGTAATCGTAAGGATGACATCCTGCTGTTAGCTGACTTTTTTGCAGAACAATACTCAAAAAAGATGAACAAAGACATTCTGCGAATCAGCACACCTGCAATCAATATGATGGTCTCGTATCATTGGCCGGGGAATGTGCGGGAGCTTGAAAACTGTATCGAAAGAGCAGTACTCTTAAGCAGTGACGGTGTTATCCACGGACATCACCTACCCCCAACTTTGCAGACCTCGGATGCAACAGGTACAGTTGGAACCGGCTCGTTAACTGAAAGGATTAATTTGTTTGAACGCGACCTGATTATTGACGCACTTAAACGCTGCAATGGCAATCTGGCGGCAACGGCCCGGGATATAAAAACTACGGCGAGGATCATACGGTATAAAGTCAAAGAATTAGGTATCGATTATAGAAGATACTATAAAAAGAAAGGTTGATTTATGACAGCTTGGGCAAGTACAGGCTTTAAGGGTTTAGATAAAATAATTTGCGATTTGAAAAAGGGCGACAATGTCGTTTGGCAGGTCGATAGTATAGAAGACTATAGCCGCTTTGTTAGGCCATATATAAAAAAAGCCTTGGATGATAAAAGAAACATTGTCTATATGAGGTTTGCCCAGCATAAGCCTTTAATCGAAAATCAGCCGGATGTGACAATATACCAGCTTGATGCAAAGGGTGGCTTCGAAAGTTTTTCCACACAGGTTCACGCTATAATCAGCCAGGAAGGCACTGAAGCCTATTATGTATTTGATTGCCTTTCCGACTTGTTGAGTGCATGGGCAACGGATTTGATGGTTGGCAATTTCTTTATGGTTACCTGCCCTTATCTTTTTGAACTGAACACAATTGCCTACTTTGCCATATTGCGAAATTATCATTCTTTTCAGACTGTTGCCCGTATTCGCGAAACAACCCAGTTGTTGCTGGATATTTATAATTTTGACGGAAACTTTTACATCCATCCCTTAAAAGCATGGAAAAGATATTCGCCTACAATGTTTTTGCCTCATTTGCAACGAGGTGAAGAATTTACACCTGTCATAAGCAGCGTTGATGCGAGTAAACTTTTGAGTCACATTTCTCAGAAAAGCCCGAATGGTTCGGCAAGATTTCTCGACCACTGGGACCGCCTGTTTATGAAAGCAGACAGTTTAACGAAAGCGTCGCCGGATTCAAAAGAAACCAAAGAACTTGTTCGAGAGCTTTGCAGAATAATGGTTGGACGAGAAAAAAGAATTTATCAGCTTGCTCAAAACTGTTTTTCTCTTGGGGATTTAATAAATATCAAGAACAGATTGATTGGCAGCGGCTTCATCGGCGGCAAGGCCGTCGGAATGCTGCTGGCTCAAAAAATATTAGCAAATGATAAGTCGTTCGATTGGGATCAATACCTGGAACCGCACGATTCATTCTATGTCGGCTCAGATGTTTTCTACAGCTACATAGTTGAAAACGGCTGGTGGAAACTTCTTGTGAAGCAGAAAACAAAAGAAGACTATTTTAACGCAGCTCCTGAAATGAGAGAGAATCTGCTGCGAGGTAAATTCCCTGACCAGGTTCGTGAGCGGTTTCAGGAGATAATAGAATATTTCGGCCAATCACCGATTATAGTCCGGTCAAGCAGTCTGTTGGAAGATTCGTTTGGCAATGCATTTGCTGGAAAATATGAAAGCCTGTTCCTCGTAAACCAGGGCGACCCCGAACAGCGTTACTCTGAATTTGAAGAGGCTGTGCGAAGAGTTTATGCAAGCACTATGGACGAAGATGCTCTTGTATACCGTTTACAGCGGGGGCTTGACCAGCAGGATGAACAAATGGCCTTGCTCGTCCAACGCGTATCAGGCTCCTATAAGAAAAGTTACTTTTTCCCCGACCTGGCCGGCGTAGGTGTCTCATATAATACTTTTGTCTGGAAATCCGAACTTGACCCCAAAGCCGGCATGCTGAGGCTTGTCTTTGGCTTGGGGACTAGAGCTGTAGACCGTGTTGAGGATGATTACCCGCAAACAATAGCTTTGGACCAACCGTTGTTACGGCCTTATGCAGATAGAGAAGGTGAAAGCAGATTTTCACAACATAATGCCGACCTTCTCGATACCAACCAAAACTGTTTGAGAACTGTTAGCGTGACTGACCTGTTGAATGACGAACTCAATATAAAACTGGACTTGATTGCAGATTCGGACCCGCATACCGAGCGAAAGATGAAAGAACTTGGTATGAAAGCTCAAAGATATTGGATACTGACATTTAAGAAGCTCTTGTCAAATACCAAATTCACAGAAATAATGCAGAAAATACTCAAAACCCTGGAAAAATATTATCAATACCCCGTTGACATAGAATTCACGGTTAACTTTACAGATGATGATTTGTTCAAAATCAATTTAGTTCAATGCAGACCCCTACAAACCAAAGGAATAAAAGCAAGCATACAATTGCCTGAAAACATCAAATCTGAAAAAATCCTTTTTGCTTCACATGGCTACACGATGGGCGGTAGTATCTCCCAACCAATTAAAAGAATTATTTATGTTGACCCACAAGCATACGTAGAGATGCCGGTTTCACAAAAATACAGTATCGCAAGGCTAATAGGAAAATTAAACCGTCAGATAGCTAACAGGGAAATTACTCCGACCATCCTGTTTGGTCCCGGCAGATGGGGTACTACCACGCCAAGCTTAGGCGTTCCAGTTAATTTTGCTGAAATCAACAAGACAACAGTGCTTGTTGAAATAGCCTGCGAAGGGGGAAATCTGATGCCGGAGCTTTCCTTTGGCACTCATTTTTTTCAGGATCTGGTTGAAAGCGATATATTTTATGTCGCTCTTTTCCCACAGAAAGAAAGTGTCGTGTTCAACAAGGATAAGCTCGCAGAAATGCCCAATTTACTCACTGATTTTTTCCCAGAAGAGCATAAGTATGAGGATGTTGTCAAGGTATATGATATTAACACTGGCCAACTCCAAATCATGTGTGACGTAGTATCCCAAAAAGTCGTTTGTTTCTTCAGATGAGGCATAAGCATCATTTTTGCCTATATACGTACACCATTGGTAAGCGATACATCTCAGAAATCTGTCGAAGAGAAGGCATCGTAGCCAGCATTCATTACAAATGGTCAAAAGGTATTTCTGGAGGCAGGCAAAAATGGTCTTACCCGTGAAACTCTTCGCGCCGCCCGCCGCGGTTTTGCGACGCCGTTTACGAATCGTTTTGAGGATAGTGGATAAGTCAAAAATAAGCAATAATTCACAATTACCAGAATTACAGGAACTTATGGATGTTATTTTTTGCGGATAAAGAAAACACCAGAGAGGCTAATCCTCTCTTTGTAGTTTACTATAACTGCTTAATTTTAAGTGAGTTATGAAATGATATAGAAAAGCGGAGAGGGCGGGATTCGAACCCGCGGTACAGACAAGCCGTACACAGCCTTTCCAAGGCTGCTCGATCAGCCGCTCCGACACCTCTCCGGATAAGAACGGAGAAACAATTCTAAACAAATATCCCCTGAAACTCAAGTTTAATAAGTTGGTTAGTTCTCGTAATTGCCGCTGGTTTGCCTGAAACCTATTGGTTATTTGCAGTGTTTATCGGAAGATAAATAGACACTATACCAAGATTGTGGACGACTTTATAATTGGCCATAATGTAATCGTAAATAACCGGCGTATTAACTTGTATCCAATCAGTTTCTGTAATTATTATTACCTTAGGCGGGTCTTTTTTTGCCTGTTCAACGAGGGCTAAATGGTCCTCAACAGGTTGATCGCCCGACCAGAGATAATTCCACCGTGTTGGATTATGCCGTTCCGACAAAAAATAATACATCGGGGCATAGGGCAGACAAAGAATCGCGTCATTCGGTTCGGCATAGAATTGTATTGCTTTGATGATAGAGGTTGTTGTTTGGACATGTCCTAATTCTAACCAAATACCGCCCCGATTAAGCGGAAGTACTGTTCTGTGTATATTTATAGTGTCTATAAACGAAGATTTCATATAAAGCAGAAACAATATAGTAAGCATACCGACCGTCATAAAGACGGCAGTTTTTGGGCTGCGTGATGCTGGCAGGCCATGCCGTATATGCCATTTTTCAATCGTATTGCGTACCAGCGTATCTGTGCACCACGCGCATAGAATAAAAAACGGCGGGAGTGCAATCACTAAATGATGCAAGTCCGAGCGTGTAATTACCTGAAGGTAGAAAAGTAACGATATTATCAGAAGAAACCCGATGCCGGCATGCTCCATACGAAATCGCTGACGAATGAGAGTTTTTACTATCCATATTGCTGTCAGTACACAGACTATGAGGGGCAGATAAAACATTACTACAATAATATTTTCACGAAGCGGCAATTCGGGGTAAAATATGGGCATTGGAAGCGAACTTGTTTTAGCGTACATGGTCAGTAAAAAAACTATCAATTGTTCGAGCATATATGAGGCAGAGCCACAAACGAGCCAATAAACCACTGACGGCAGCATTATTGCTAATATTCCTGCAGCCCAGAAGCCAAGTATTCGGCCGATATATGGTTTATCAGTAATGTTGTAATTAACATGTTTGGCCGCCCATACATAAATCAGAACAGCAGTTATCAGATAAAGGCCCTGGTCGTGGCGGGATAATATTGCCGCGACAGTTGCTAATCCTGCAAGAAACGCCCAGAGTCGCCGCCCAGTTGCCATCGCACGCATAAGAAGAAATACTGTCATAAGGGTTGCTAATATGCCATGCCAGACCGCATACGGCACAAAATTGAAAAGAGGCATTCCTATCATTGCCGCTGATATCGCAGCCAAAAATGATAAGATGTGACCAGTTATGTTTCGTGATATTCCATAGACGAGTAAGGCGATTAGAATATAAAAACAGAGTCCTAACGTTCGCAGAGTTGCCAGCGAAGTGCCGAAGAGTTTGAATGCAGTTGCTAATGTGTAAAAAGACAACGGTGACTGGAGACTGACAAAATCGCGATTCGGGACCTGACCATCCATAACTCGTACCGCCCCATAAGCTAAAAAGCCCTCATCGCCTAAATCGATGTTTATCAGGTAACGAGGCAAGCCTATTGCCAGGCAAAGGGCTATAATCAGCAGGCAGCAAAAGATATCGCCAGCCGGCAATTTGGGTCTTGCTGTCGTGCTGACAACATTTTGGGAAATGTTTTTTTTCTTTAATCTCATGCTTTGCGGTACTCTGTCAGTTCGCTATAAGCAGGTAAGTTTATGGTTAATTAAATATCTTCATTCCTTCTTGTCTCAGATATTTTTTCAGTTCAGGAATTTTAATAATATTAAAGTGAAAGACCGAAGCGGCAAGCAGTACGGTAGCGCCCGCTCTGGCGGCATCAGCGAAGTGCCTCATTTCGCCTGCTCCGCCTGATGCGACGATTTCAGCACTTGTAGCGTCGGCGATTGCCTTTATCAGCGGCAAATCATAACCGGTTTTTGCGCCGTCGGTTGCCTTGCTCGTCGGCAGGATGACTTTTACGCCGAACGAGTCGATTTTTTTCGCCCATTCGACGGCATCTGTGCCTGTGGCGGTTCTGCCGCCGTCGATATAGACTTCGTAGCCGCTGGGCAGTTTGGGATTTTTATCGACGTCGATTGCGACGGTTACTTTTTCTGCGCCGAACTGTTTGACCATTTCGGCAATCATATCGGGTTTTCGAAACGCTGCACTGCTCGTGGATATTTTATCAGCACCGGCATTAAGAACGGCCTCGGCTGTTTTAAGGTCGCTGATTCCGCCGCCGACGGTGAACGGGATAGTGGTAACAAATGCTGTTTTTTTGACGACGTCGAGCATAGTGGGCCTGTTTTCGACGGTGGCGGTGATGTCGAGCATAGCCAGTTCATCGGCGCCGGCTTCGCAATAAGCTTTTGCGCATTCGGCGGGGTCGCCGGCGTCTTTTATATCGACAAAATGAACGCCTTTTACGACTCTGCCGTTCTGCATGTCGAGGCAGGGCATAATTTTTACTTTTTTGTCACTTTGCATTATTCACCTTTTAAAAACCGTTATCTTTACGCTGTCTTTTCACGCTGAAAAAGTCCTGCAACATTTTCGAGCAGTCATCCGCAAGGATGCCTTTGGTTATTTCGAGCCTGTGATTAAGGCGTTCATCCTGAACGATATTGTACAGGCTGCCGCAGGCGCCGGTTTTCGGGTCGTCGCAGCCGAAGACCAACCTATCGATTCTGGCCAGTACCAAAGCGCCGGCACACATAGGACAGGGCTCTAATGTAACATAAATTGTGCAGTTGAGCAATCGCCAATGTCCGATATGCTCGGCGGCGGCGGTTAATGCGATTATTTCGGCGTGGGCGGTAGGGTCGTTGAGCTGCTGGCGCTGATTATAGCCCTTGGCGATAATTTTATTTTCGCGGACTATTACGGCTCCGACGGGCACATCGCCGTTTTCGAGAGCGATATTTGCCTGGTCGATAGCTGCCCGCATAAATTGCTGGTCTTGTTTTTCGTCCATTATCTAAAAGGGGAAAATAGGATTATCTACCTGCACAGTTTAAAAATACGGCTGGGTGGATGATTATCGAACTGCTATTTCCGCCCATCCCATCTATCTTGATCCGCCAATAATCATGAATAATCAATCCTGTCTAACATAAAAATTCAGTTTTTAATCGGAAAACAAACTGTCCTGGGGATTCTTCAATTCACGAGTAATATAACAGCTTTCGTCTGTGATGTCACTATTTTTACAGCCGCAAATATGTATTTTTATGCCATAATTGTTTGCAATTTTCCTGATTCTTTCAAAACTTAATATCCTGACTTCTAATGGTAACATTTTTCCTTTTGAGTTTTTCAGGCCTATAGATAAATTAACCCCTTCCGAGAAAGGCTCCAGAATTTTATCCACCAATCCCGTATCAGCAATATTTTTTTTGAGACTGGATATTATAGCAGGCCTTAAAAAAAGAAAACTAATGGCAATTTCTTTACAACCTACTTTGGTAACTGCTGAAAACAAATCGTGCAATTGTTCATCCCTGTCCGTAATATTATGTATTAATGGGTCGCATCTGACGGATATTTTGACTCTAATTTTGATTAGTTTTTCAAGCTGATTAAGGCGTTCCTGTGCTTTAGCAGCAGCAGGTTCAATTACGCTTAGAATATTATCGTCAATGGATGTAAGACCAATCTGGCCGGCTATTTTAGAATGATACTTTTCAAATAACTCAAGAAAATTATGTGATATTTTGCCTTTAGTAACAAACTGAACACCAATACCGTTTTCCAATATGGTTTTCATTACATCAAAGGTAACTTGTTGAATTTGTGGTATCGGCTGAAAAGGATCGCATGAAGGGCAGAAATAAATAGCGATTGGCTTTTTGCGTTTACATTTTATTTCATCCGCAATTCGTTCCGCCATATTTTCATAGATTTCTATTGCATTATCTCCGGGATAAATGGAGTAGCCTTTAGTATAGCAATATATACAATTATGTGTACATCCTGCAGATATGTTTACGGTAGGAAGATTTGCCAGACATCTCAAGCCGGATGGCGAAAGAAAATTTGTTTTGCGACGTTTAGTAATTATTTTCAGCATATTTTAATCCCGGGTAAAATATTTTCATATCTCTTGTCGCAAACAGCAAGAACCTGAGATGAATAGCGCAAGTCAGTATTAATCGCAGATATAACACAATTCAAATTATATTCTTGAATATGTTTAGCCAAATAGTTTACCGTCAAATCGACATCTTCGATAAGAGTCAGTTTGGCAATTTTCGATAATTTTTCAATAATGCTTTTGCCTTCAGAATTCAAAAGAGATAAATGATTGAATTTTCTTACAGGATAATAATAGAAGTCATCCCCAGTATCCATACCCATGCAAGTCAACATTGCATTATAGTAGTCTGTTAAAGAAATGACTCGGTATGCGGAGCGGTCTGCTGACAATCGGGTTTTGGCGTTAGTATGTACGAGATTTTCGGGGCAGTAATTTCCTGGGTTAAGACAATGGATGGGATTATATTTTTTATTGATTATAATTTCTGGAGCGAACTGTTGACCCGAAATATACCATACCCTGCCTTCGTCATCCGAACTTTCAATATCAAATAAGCTCAGGTTATTAAGAAGACGGCACATTAAAACCACATCCAATTGATGCGTTTCTGACTGTTTTCTTATCCAATTAATATAGTCTATTTGCTGATAATCCAAATATGACATATTTGCCCTGATTTGGCCTTTGGAGAAATGGCGAGCCGGGTTTTGTACTCTCGAACCAATAATAGAGCCGTTCAAATACCAATTATCTTTAGCGCTTCTATCCTTGTCAAGTATATGCTCCCATATATGCCGAAGCATAATGCCGCTGCCACCGCCAATATCAGTAATGTTTACATCACGATTTTCGTTATTATCATTAGCTAACGAAGATTTAAGAAATGGATGTATCGCAGATTCCGCCAACATCTGAGCCCTCGGCTTGCTTCTGGGATCTGACTTACGCGAAAAACCGTTTACAAACGATTCAATTAGCGTGAAAGATTCGCCTCTATCATCAAGACTCGCGGCAGGATACATAAAAATTGAAAAGTCTGGATCATTCGATATACGATATTGACGATAATGGTAAAAAAGTTTATTGTCAGAAGAAGACTTGAGCATAATTATGGGTAGATATTTAGGGTCTTCATTGGAAGAGTTTTTGCCGAGATGAGCAAGTAGATATCCTGGGTTTTTGTGGCTTGTTGTACCAGCAGCTATTCCCGATTTATTACCATGCCAACGTATAGCAAAATTTTCCAATGATAATAATTTGCAAAGCAACTCCAACACATAAGAGTCATTTCGATTATTTAACCATTTGGAAAGTAAGGTAAAGTATCGGTAGCAATATTCGCTAAGACAATCTAATCGAAAACCGCTATCAAAATACGCTCCTCGTGCCTTTTCAAAATATAAGAATGAATCTCGTTCCAGCAAAGCTTCACTAATATTCCAATACGAATCCCAGCTTTGCTTTTTAATTTCAATCCTGCCATGCCAATCAATTTCTATTGCAGCAACAATTTCCTTTGATACAAATGCTTTGACTAAATTGGCTTTAATATATTCCCGTTCCAAGCCCGGCAGATGTTCAATGGGTGAATAATCAGAATTCGACACTTTGTTTTCCCGCAATCCGATTGATATTCAAAAACTTCTCAATTCCAAAACCCGATTTTGGCAGGTTTTACCATAAAAACCAAGCTTAAATAGCTAAGAAAATTTCTATGTGATAAAATGGTATTATAAACAGGTGTGTAAAAATTATCGAACTTTCACAACATTGTTAAAAATAAGAGCTTACGCTAAAACCACCCACAAAAAATAAAACAAGGCCAACATTTTCGAACATGAAAGCCATCTTTATTTCCCTGTTCACCTGCTCTATTTTTTGCCTCTGGCAAAGACTACGGCTGGGTGGACGATTATCGAACTGCTTTATCCGTCCATCCCGTTACTATAGACCTGCCAATTATAGCATAAACCGCGTTTTTGCGTCAAAAACTTGACATGATTGTACAAGGTGCCGCTGTCTTAGGCAATCTGAAAAACTGAGCTATAGCTCAGTTTTTGTGATTTTGTCAAAAATGTTTAGATTAAGCGGTACTCACTTGACGAAGAAGACGGGATTCGATTTGCCCTCTTTCTGTAAACTCATTAAAAACCTGTTTAACTCCAATAAAAACAAAGATTTAGAGTCTCTCGTTTCTTTGCTGTTGTCCTCGCACGATTTTTTACTGTCTTAAACTCAATTTTGATAGGACAGTTTGAGGATAGCGAAAAACTGTTCACTGAAACAACAAGAAGGTTTTAATAGAACTCGGATTAGTTTGTAGTGAGCAGATTGAAAGAATTTATGAAACATTGCAGTCGGCATGATATATGGGACATTTTATCTATCTGCTTTTAAGCAAGCGTAGAGCATTAAACGTTACAAGCAGTGTTGCGCCGGTATCTGCTGCAATAGCCATCCACAGAGAGGCCAAACCAAACAAGGTTAATGTTATGAACACGAGTTTCAGTCCCAGCGAAAAAGCGATATTCTGCTTAATGATTTTTAAAGTGTTGCGAGATTTATAGATCAACCACGGTATCTTTTCAAGTTCGTCAGACATCAAGGCAATGTCCGCGGTCTCAAGTGCTGCATCTGTCCCCATTGCTCCCATAGCTATGCCGCAGGTAGCCGTGGCAAGTGCCGGAGCATCATTGATGCCGTTACCCACCATGGCAACTTGATTATATTCATTGCGTAAAGATTTTACAGCATTAACCTTATCTTCCGGCAGCAATTCTGCTCTATAATCATCAACTCCAATTTTGTCAGCGATGGCTTTTGCTGTTCCTGTATTATCACTTGTCAGCATGACTACTTGTTTAATACCTGCTTTTTTTATTGCTGAGATTGCATTTCGCGCTTGCGGTCTCACACTGTCGGCAATACTGATAATTCCGCATACATGATCGCCATTGCCGATAGCTACGACCGTATGACCGGCGTCCTCAAATTCCAACACCTTTTTATGGACATCCGGTGTGTCTTCACCGCGTTCATGCATCAGGCGATGGCTGCCGATCCAGAATAACTGCCCATCAATTCGAGCCTCTGCCCCTTTGCCTTTAATAGCCTGAAAATCGGTGGCTGCATCGACGGTGATATTTTGTGATTTGGCTTTTTGCAAAATGGCCTTGGCCAGAGGGTGTTCGCTGTTTACTTCTAAAGCGACCGCTGTAGTCAGAAGTTCTTCCATTGTATGATTGTTCAGGGGGATGATCTCCTGAACCTCCGGACGGCCAAAGGTCAACGTTCCTGTTTTATCCAGAGCGATGGCCTTTAAGTGCCCGACAATCTCGATAAAGACTCCTCCTTTGATAAGAACCCCGTTTCTGGCCGAAGCGGTGAGTGCCGAAACAATGCTCACCGGAGTGGAGATGACCAGTGCACAGGGACAGGCGATCACCAGAATGACAAGACCACGGTAAATCCAATCGCTCCAATCAGCCGAAAAAAGAAGCGGAGGAAGCACGGCAATTGCAGCCGCCAGTATCATCATGGCAGGCGTATAGTAATAGGCGAACTTATCGACCCATTGCTGTGTTGGTGCCCGCCGGGATTGTGCCTCTTCAACCATATGAATAATGCGAGCCAGTGTCGTATCGGAGGCAGACTTGGTTGCTTCTATTTCAATCGCCCCGTCCTGGTTAATCGTCCCGGCAAAAACCTCATCGTTAATATGCTTCTTGACCGGCATGGATTCACCGGTAATCGGGGCCTGATTGACCGTTGTGCTCCCGCTTGTGACGATGCCGTCCAGAGAAATTTTTTCGCCGGGTCGAACGATGACCGTTGCACCTATGGCGACGTCTTCCACCGGAACGTCCCGGACTTGACCGGATTGCGAATCCCGGAATCGGGCAGTCTTCGGTGCCATTTCAAGCAAACTGCCGATAGCCCGGCGGGATCGTTCAACGCTCCAGTGTTCCAGCAGCAATGACAGTGCGAACAGGAAAGAAACCATTGCACCTTCTGACCATTCTCCCAGAATCATTGCCCCGATAATTGCAACAATCATCAAAAAATTTATATCCGGGCGGAGTCTTTTAACGGCGAATACAGCTTTCGGGACTACAAACCATGCACCCGTCACAATCGCACAAATATATAAAATTATAGAAATAAGCGGTGCGGTATGATCTTCGCTCAAACCACCGAACAGGACTTCTAAAAAATTACGGTGGGTAAACCAGTGAGTCACGACACCAGTCAAAAGAAATGCAGCACTGAGTCCGGTCATGATCATTCTGCCGTGGCTCTGCCAGAAGGTATCGGCGTCCTGGCTTCCCCTCTGCTGCCAGGGAACCGCTTTCATGCCAGTGGAATCAACCGAGGAAATGATCTGCGGCTCTGAGATTGTTGCCGGATCAAATGTGACGGTCATCCTGGCATTAAGAACATCAAACTCAAGCCCCTGTACACCGTCTTTATTGCCAAACTCCCTCTTGAGGATGGCGACTTCTTCGGAGCAATCCAGCCCGTATATCTTATAAGAAGTTACTCTTTTCATTGAATTCCTTTATAGCGTCTTTAATGATGCTACGCAATATTCATCCTCAGGTCTATCTCGGTTTTATTTATGCTCACCAACATGGACAGTCATAGAGATTCTTGATTCTCCCGAGATTTCGGTGGGCAGTTGTACTCTGAATCGTTTCCAGTCAGGGCCTTTTCCAACTCGATTGCGAGGAACATAAATATCTTCAGAGAAGGTCTCATATAGAATTGACCCATCTTTGGATAATACCTGGACATCTACATGTGTTTTTATGGGCATGGAGGAACGATAGCCTTTCTGTTTAAGAACACCGTAAACCCAGGTGTGCCCATCTTTTTGATAGACGTCTGTCCAGAGTATTTTAATCTTTTCACTGTCCTGCTTGGCAACTGTAACCTGATTTGTGTCCACAAGGCTGATTCGATTTACGGCGCAGCCGGAAACAACGTAAATCAATACACTAACGACTACTAAATGTAGAACCTATCCCAAAACCTCAACTTTTGGGTTAATGCGAGCCGATATATGATTT
>CAYUYR010000011.1:0-68343 GCA_964449435.1 uncultured Planctomycetaceae bacterium
GGTTCTTTCCTGTACGAGACTGTCGAGATTGTTAAGCAGTTCCCATTTTTCCGTCAGTGAACAGGCCATCTGCCGGACTTCGACGTGGTCGAAAGGCTTTTTGAGGATGAGAAGTTTTTCTGTCTCGCCGAGCCTGTTGATAATTTCGTGCCAGGAATAATCCGAATATGCGGTGCAGATGACGACCTGAAGCTGAGACTGGACCTTCCAGAGCCTTTCGATGGTTTCGACGCCGTTCCAGCCCGATTCCATTCTCATATCGACAAAGGCGACCGCATAAGGTTTCCCCTGCCGGTTGGCTTCGATAAGTTTTTCAAGGCCTTCGTGGCCGCTAAGAGCGCAATCGACTTCGAATATAACGCCGACGTCCTCGATGTCCTGACCGAAGACAGCGGCTCTTGCGCGGTCAAGCGAATCGTTCTTCGGTGCGTTTGCGAGAATCTGCCTGAAGTCATCGTGTATTGACGGATTATCGTCGGTAACAAGAATTCTTCTGTTTTTTGTCTTACTTGCGGTGTTCATTTTTTACCTCTATTTTTTTAAGTGGAAGTTCAAGAATAAACGCAGCGCCCTGATTTTCACCCTTGCTTTGCGCCAATATTGCACCTTTCATATCTCTTGCCGCCAGCAGGCAGCCGTGCAGTCCGAATCCGTGTCCGGAAGATTTTGTCGTAAAACCCGCATCGAAAATTCTGTTTAAGTCCTCCGGCTTTATGCCGATGCCGTTGTCGCAGATTTCTATTCGTGCTTTATTATCGTGTTTTGTAACGCGGATTTTAAGCTGTTTCGGCGTGTTCGTGCTTTGTGCAAGGGCGTGTTCTGCGTTGTCGATAAAATTCACGAGTATTTGAAGCGTGCGGTGTTTGTCGATGAAGATATTTCCGAAATCTTCGTATTCGCATATGACCTCGATATTATTTCGCTGCAGTCCTATAGAGTTCATCTGGAGCGCGTTTTCGATAAGTTCCGGCAGCGACGTGCATTCCTGCTGCTGTTCGGCGCCGGCGTAAAACTGCTGCATACGGATAACGTTCTTGATGTGGCCAACGTGTCTTATGAGCGAGCTTAGGTTTTCGATAATTTCATTTTTCTGCTGCTCAAGATGGCTGCTTACTTCGCAAATATATGTCGGGATATATTTGCCCTGCGCATCGTTTGTAAGAAACTCGGCGAGGTTGTCGCTATGATTTTTAATGATGTCGGCAAGTTTTTGCAGATATGTTATTTCGGATTTGGCGAGTTTTTCGCTGATTAGAGCCGCCGATACGTTTACGCTGTTGAGTGAATTGCCGACGTTGTGCAGCACATTCGCGGCGACTTCCGCCATACCTGCGCTGCGGGCCGCTTCCATCAGTTTTTTATAAGTAAGTTCGAGCTGAATGTTTACCTTTTCGAGATTGGCCTGTGCCTCCTCGGCCTTTTGGCGGGCGATTCGCATTTCATTTTCATAGTTAATAATCCTTACGCCGACGGCCATTTTGCTGCGAAGAACATCTTTATCGAAGGGTTTGCTGATAAAATCGTCCGCCCCCGTCTCGAGAGCGATAACGATATCCTGAGATTCCGTTTTTGATGTCAGAAAGATTATGTAAATATATTTTTTATCATAAAGAGGGCGGATTTTTTTGCAAAGCTCAAGCCCGTCCATTCCGGGCATTACCCAGTCGATAAGGACAATCTCCGGCTGCTGAGCCTCAATTAGCTCCAGAGCTTTTGAGCCGTTCTCCGCAGCGAGGACCTGATATCCCCAGTTTTGCAGATGTTTTTGCAGTATCATCCTTGATGCAGCGTCGTCTTCTGCTATCAATACCTTCATTTCTTGCCTTTAAACTTAAGTTTTGAGCCTATAAAGGCTTTGGTGTTTTCATCGGCAAAGTTAATGCGGGACTTTTTGATGTTTTTTGAGGCATATAGGAAGACAAAGCCTCTTTTTTAGGTGAAATAATGCGGTTTTATCGGAATAAGACCGACAGAGCCATTTCAAAAGGCACTTTTAGTTTAAAATCGGCGGTGAGAATTTTTGCAGAAAAGCGTTTTTGAGCCTTTAAATTCAAGATTTTGCATAAAAAGTCCGAAAATATAGTTAGTTTACGGCTTTTTTGTGGAAAGAATCTCTATGTCTGCAAGCGGTGAAAAAAGTTCATTTGTCGGCTTGGTTTTCAGCAGGAAGAAATCACTTTTGTCGATGCAGCAATATGCGACCAGTCAGGGTGTATCGACCGGCGTTGTGCAGGAATGCGCAAAACTGGGTGTTGTACAGGTCAGAAAGCACAAAGACAAAACGTATATAGTCGATTTGCCGCTCGATATTTACAAGGGGATAAGCCAGCAGGACGAACAGAAACCCGAACCGCTCGACACCGCCGCGCAGGCCGAGAGGATTTCTAAGTTGATGAGCAAAATCCTTCAGCCGCCGAAGCATTCGCAGCCTTTGCCTCCTGAACCGCCGATTACGATACCGGATTTGCATCTCTTTGCGCAGGAGGAAAATCAGGCTGATTCCGAAAGCGCCGACAGTATGGAGCCTATGCTCGGCGGATTCAGGATATCGCGGGCGAGAAAAATTATAGACGCAATCAAAATTGTATCTGTCTGGAGGATTGTTTCCGTAGTTGCAACTGTTGCGCTGTTTGTAAGTATCGGCGCCTATCAAATGGTTAGCATAGATAGAAATCTTCATAAACAGAGACTCCAGCAGGCGAATTCGAATATCCAGAAACTTATGGAAGAATACGATAATACCCGACAGAGAGCCAGATTATACGAACTCGATATGATGAGCTGGCAGTCGGAAGCGCAAAGAAATCAAAAAACTCTTGCCAATTTGCAAATAGAGCTTCAGCAGACAAGGGAAAAACTTTTCCAGGCCAGAAGAGACCTCGCCGATACACAGCAGTATAACGCCGAGACTTTAAGAATGCTTAACGAGCAGATAAAGGACATCACCGGCAGGATTCAGCAGAACAAAACCGGCAGATAATCACCGCTGCGGTTCGAATCTTTTACTTGCCTTAAGAGGATACTGCGGCTATATTAACCTTTTCTGTTTTTCGGAGATGATATGCCTCATATTTTTATAGACCAGATTCAGCCCGGCTCGACGATTAACGATATTTATATGCTCAGTCAGCCGATTTTGCGAAGTACTACGCGCGGGGATTTGTATATCGCTATGTTTGTAAGCGACAAAAGCGGCAGAGTTAACGGCCGAGTCTGGCAGGCGACCGAACAGCTTTACAATTCGCTGCCGAAAGAAGGATTTGCCCATATAAGGGGCAGAAGCGAGGTTTTTCAAAGCGCACTGCAGATTGTCGCCGACCATATAACGGTTGTGCCTGCTGAGAAAATCGATATCAACGATTATCTGCCGAGAACTGAAAAAGATATTCCTAAAATGTTCGAGGAAGTAAAAAAAATCGTTTCCGATATAAAAAATCCTTTCTTAAAAGCTCTTGTAAATGAGTTTCTTTCGGATAAGGAGCTTATGAAGAATTTCTGCAAGGCGCCTGCGGCAACGGCGCATCATCACAGCTATATCGGCGGCCTGCTCGAACATACGAACAATATGCTGAACACGGCAAAGGCGATTATGCCGTTTTATCCCCAGCTTCAAAGCGACCTCGTACTGGCGGGGATTTTTCTGCACGATATGGGCAAGACAGAGGAGCTTTCCTATCAGATGGCTTTCGGATATACGGATTCAGGGCAGTTAATCGGCCATATAGTTCAGACCGTTATAATGGTTAATAACAAGGCAAAGGCTATCGAAAAAGCCGGTCAGGAAGTGGACAAGGAAATACTTGAAAACCTTGAGCATATAATTCTTTCCCATCACGGCCAGTATGAATTTGGTTCGCCGAAGCTGCCGATGACGGCCGAGGCGTTTTTGATAAGCTTTCTGGACAATATAGATGCTAAAATCAATCAGGTAACGAATAAGATTGACAGTGAGCCCGGCGAATCGAACTGGACGGGCTTTGTAAAGGCTCTCGAATCGAAACTTTATAGGAAAAGGGTCGTTGATTAAAAGCTGGCCCTTAATGAAAAGAACTTTTGACTTGTTTTATTAAAAAGAATGCGTTATATTTATACGTATGGGTAGAAAAATATCTAAAAAACAGGGAGCTTTGGTCAGTAATGCCAAATATGCCGGGAGGTACGTTGTATTCGAATCGGCGGAAAGCAGCAAGATTATTGCTTCAGGCACGAGCCCATCAAAATTAATCAAGCAAGCAAGAGATAAAGGTATAGCTGTCCCTGCAATAGTGTTTGTCCCCCGAAAAAACGCAATTTTTGCTTATTAATCTATTATGTCGATAAAGGATTATCCATTTACCCACATAACGCCTGACCATTTGCGGCCGATGTTGTGGGTTCGGCTGACTAATCCGGCGACAGGATTGGCAGTAGAAGCGTTGGCTTTGGTTGATACCGGTGCGGATGACCGCGTATTTCCCGCCGAAATTGCTGAAACACTCGGACATAAATTAACTTCTGTTCCTGCGAAGAAAATGGCAACAGCGGGAGGAATTACCGTTGCTTATCCGCATACCTCGAAAATTCAGGTGTTAGAAATGTTGCCGAATGGTCGGGCAGGAAGTCGAATACTTTACACCATTGCGGATACACCTATTGATTTCGCGAAAGACTGTGAAATGTTTCTTTTGGGTGCAAGAAAATTTTTAAGTAAATTTGTCCTAACGGTAGATTATCCTCGTGGAGTGTTTTCTCTGCGAAAACCATAAGTCATAGATTATCAGCGGCAATCTTGCGATTAGTTCATCGATTAGCGCATAAAAAATGTCGGGCCGGCCCCCTGGGCGACCCGACCCTACAGAGACGCAATGTTACTTTCTGTTTCACAGGTTCCCGCCCAGCCTGTAAACGAGCCGATTCGAGAAACAAATTTTCTCGACTCTGCGGCTATCTTTAGTTATAATATCGGGATAAGACAGACAAAATCTGTAAGACGAGCGGCTAAAGTGCCAACTGTATGGCACTGCCGATAAAAAAACAGCTAATTTGGGACGGAGATTATGAGTAATTTACTGAATCAAGAGCCTGATTATGTTTTGTCGCAGAATAAATTGGGGGTAACCCGCAGGTATCTCTACGAAAGCGGGATGCTTTTTCGGGAGTTCACAAGTCACTGGAAAATAGGCGTTCTTCCTCTGGTTCATATCACAAGCGGGATAAATCCGAAAACAGCTCAAAGGGTCTGGGCCAAAGGCTTCATCGCTATCGGCAGAAAAGCTATAGGGTTCGTTGCCGTCGGCCAGCTTGCAGTAGGGCTGTTCGCAATCGGTCAAATGGCGATAGGGCTCGTTCTGGCTCTGGGACAATTGAGCGTTGCCGGATTATTCGCGGCTGGTCAAATGGCGGCAGGATTTGTCGCTATCGGACAGTTTTCAGCGGGCTTTTATTCGCTCGGCCAGTTCGCGACAGGAAAATTCGTATTCAGCGTCAAAACACGGGACTACGAAGCCGTAACTTTTTTCCAATCGCTTTTTAAATGGTTCACAACGCTGTTTAGATAATCAAACGCTTTGGCGTTCAATTTTGGCTCCGGCTGCGTTGAGTTTTTCCTCTATTTTTTCGTAACCTCTGTCGATGTGATAAACGCGATTGATGATTGTTTCGCTGTGCGCCGCAAGCGCGGCAAGCACAAGGGCGGCCGATGCCCTCAAATCCGACGCCATAACCGGAGCGGCAATCAGCTTTTCAACGCCGCTGACTATGACGTGCGGACCTTCTTTGCGGAGGTCGGCGGCCATTCTGCTTAATTCGGCGACGTGCATAAATCTGTCCGGAAATATTTTTTCCGTTATAACGCTGTTTCCCTTGGCCAGACATAAGCAGGCCATAAATTGTGCCTGCAGGTCGGTCGGAAAACCGGGATAGGGCAGCGTCGTAATATCGGTTGCGCTGATACGGCCGTTCGATGAAACTTCGCAGCCGTTGGCGTTTTCTTCGACGGCGACGTTCATACTCCTTAGTTTGTCCACAACAGCCATCAGGTGTTCGAGCCGGCAGTTTTTCAGTTTCAGTCGGCCTTTTGTTATTACCGCAGCGGCAAGGAAAGTGCCCGCTTCAATCCGGTCGGGAATTACCGTATGCTCGACAGGGGTTAAATCTTTAACGCCGTGGATTGTCAATTGCGGCGAGCCGATACCGCTGATTTTTGCGCCCATTTTAACCAGACAGTTGGCAAGGTCTGTTATTTCCGGCTCGCACGCGGCGTATTCGATAACGGTTTTGCCTTTTGCAAGCACCGCTGCGCAAAGCACATTTGCGGTCGCCAGTACGCTTGAGCCGAAAGCGCCGCCGAGAAATATATTTGCGCCTTTAAGTCCTCCGCCTGTTTCAGCGACGATATAACCGTTTTTGAGCTCGATTTTAGCGCCGAGTTCCTGCAAACCTCTTATATGGATATCGACGGGTCTGTATCCGATTGCGCAGCCGCCGGGCATCGAAACCTCAGCCTTGCCGCATCGAGCCAATAGCGGGCCGAGTATGCAGACGCCCGCTCTCATTTTGCGGACGATTTCATAATCACCGAAAGGTTTGTCAATGACCGTAGAATCTATGGCGATTTTTCCGCCGTCGGCTTGCGTTTTGCAGCCGAGAGATTCGAGCAGTTGGCACATCACTTCTATATCGCTGAGGTTCGGCACATCTTTAAGAGTGGTTTTGCCGGGGGCAAGAATCGCCGAGGCCATAATCGGCAGGGCGGCGTTTTTCGAGCCGCTGATTGTTATATCGCCTCCGAGTCTGACAGGGCCGGTAATCTTAAATATATCGAGAGACATATTAAATCCTTGAAAAGAAAGGAATAATCTAATACAAAAAGGCGGTTTATGCAAGAGTAAGGCTTTTATGACAGGTTATTATATTTTTATATTGATTATGTCGCTGACGGGCGTTTCTTTGCTCGCCTATTGGCTCGTCAAGACCGAATGGGGGACAAAAGCGCTGCTCGGGGCCGAATACAGGCGAAATTCTATGCCGGATTATCTGCCATTTCTGGTCATCTTCGGCTGGCTTATTTTAGCGGCTGTTTCATCGAATTTTCTCGAAAAACTTACGTCGGATTACGCCGTCTGGCAGCAGAAATTCATCAGTTATACCGGTTTTATCGCGATAGAAATTATCGTCATAATACTGATTCTCAAACTGGCGAAGCGGTATTTCGAGGACGGTTTGAGGGGGTTCGGTTTTCGGGCCAAAACTGTTTTTTCTGACCTTACAAAAGCGGCGGCGATATTTATCGTTGCCTGGCCGCTGGTACTTGTTTTGCTTTACGCGGTTTCGCAAATCGGCAAAATGATTGCCGGGCCGGAATTTCAAATCGAGCGAAACGAAGGACTGGCGGTTATCCTCGAGAACGAACAATTGAGCTTGAGAATTCTAATGGTTTTCTTCGCAGTGATACTTACGCCGATTTTTGAGGAGCTTGTTTTTCGGGGTCTGCTCCAAAGTTATCTGCGAAATCTTAATTACGGACCGTGGCAGAGCATCTTTATCGCCTCGATTATGTTCGCGGTTCTTCATCCGTGGATGCACTTGCCCGCTCTATTGGTTTTATCTGTTGCGATGGGTTATGCGTATGAAAAAAGTGGGTCACTACTGCGGCCGATTTTTGTGCATTTACTATTTAACGGCCTGACAATCGCGTTTGCCCTTATTTAAGGCCGAGCACGTCGGCCATTGAGTATCTGCCTGCGTTTTTGCCTACGAGCCACGAAGCGGCCCTTATTGCGCCGACCGCGAATGTATCTCTGTTATGGGCGCTGTGTGAAATGGTTACAGTCTCGCCTAATGTGCCGAACATAACTGAATGTTCGCCGACCGTATCGCCGAGCCGAATCGCCTGTATGCTGATAGTGCCTTTTTTGCGAAGCGCCTCTTTTCCTTTTCTGCCTGTTTCAAGACAATCGGGAAATTTTTTATTCGTTGCCGCGGCGATTCTTTCCGCAAGCGTTATCGCCGAGCCGCTGGGCGAATCTTTTTTGAAGCGGTGGTGAGCCTCGATGATTTCAATATCGTATTCATCGCCGAGTTTTTCTGCGACCTGTCCGACAAGCTCGAAAAGCAGGTTCATCCCGACGCTCATATTCGTCGCCTGAATTACGGGTATTTTTTTTGCTGCCTCGTCGATTTTTTTGAGCTGCTCAGCCGATAAACCGGTCGTTCCCAAAACCAGCGAACAATTTTGTTTTAAACAATAATTCAGCGTATTATCGAAAGCGGCAGGGAGCGAAAAATCTATTACAACATTGGCGTCAGACGGGAAATCAGAACTGATTTTTATCCCGAACTGCTCCAAATCTTTGCCGATTTGCGGACAGCTTTTATCTTCAATTAGTCCGATTATATCGAATTTTTTGGATTCTGCGGCAAGGACAGTGATTTTTCTACCCATTCTGCCGGCGGCACCGACTATTATCAATTTTGGATTCATTTTTAAGTCCTTTCCGTAATTGGCATAAGTATAGAATAGTAAAAGGGTTTTGACAAGCCTTATTTGGCGTAATACTTCTTGCATTGTTTAAAAAAGCAGTTATAATACCGTGCTTTAGATTTTAAGGTGAAAAGAAATGAAAAAGGAAATACATCCGAACTATCAGGTCGTAAAGGTTAAATGCGGCTGCGGCAACACGTTTGAAACCCGCAGTACCGCCAAGGAAATCCACGCTGAAATATGCTCGCAGTGCCATCCGTTCTATACCGGCAAGCAGAAATTCGTCGATACGGCCGGCAGAATCGAACGCTTCCAGAAAAAATACGGCAACAGCTATATGAACAAGGCACAAAAGGACGACAAAGGGCAGAAGAACAAGGAAAAGTAGCTTATTTTTGTTGACAACTTACGCTGTTGGACTTAATCAAACAGATTATGCACCGGCAGCGTAATTTTTTTGTACTTTTCGGGCAGGGGTTATGAGCGATACAAATACAACGGTTATAGAAAAGCTTAACGGGCTTGACGGCCGATACGCCGAGCTTGATAAACAGCTCTGCGACCCTGCTGTTAATATGGATTCGACGAAGGTAATCGCAATCTCCAAAGAGCAGGGCAGGCTCAAATCCGTTGTAATAAAATATCGCGAATACAAAAAACTGGTCGATGAAATCGCCCAGTCGCAGGCGATTTTGAATGATGCATCGGCGGACGAGGAATTTAAGCAGCTTGCGGAAGAGGATTTGAAGTTGCTGAAAGAAAAGAAGCAAACGCTTTTCGAGCAGATAAAAGATTCTCTCGTTATGTCCGCTGATGCGGCTGTCGGTTCGGTTATAGTGGAGATTCGGGCCGGCACCGGCGGCGACGAAGCGGCACTGTTCGCTCGCGATTTATATAATATGTACACTCGCTACGCCGAAAAGCAGAGATGGAAAGTCGAGCTTATGGATTTCAGCACAAACGAGATTGGCGGCTTCCGCGAGGTTATATTCAATGTAAAAGGCTCCGGCGTGTGGACGCATCTGGGCTATGAAGGCGGCGGCCATCGTGTTCAGCGAGTGCCGGAAACCGAAACGCAGGGAAGAGTGCATACATCCGCTGTTACCGTTGCTGTTTTGCCTGAGCCGGAAGAGGTTGATATGCAAATCAATCCTGCCGATGTATCCGAATTTGTCAGCAGGGCAGGCGGCCCCGGCGGCCAAAGCGTCAATAAACTTAACAGTGCCGTCAAGCTCGAACATAAGCCGACCGGCATAACTGTAAATATGCGCGAAGATAAGAGCCAGCACAAAAACAGGGCAAAAGCATGGCGGCTGCTGCGGAGCAGGGTTTACGAACATTATCAGAGCATTGAAAATGCCAAACGCGAAAAGACCCGCAAGACAATGATAGGCTCCGGCGACCGTTCCGAAAAAATCAGGACATATAATTACCCGCAAAACCGCATGACCGACCATAGGATTAATCTGTCGCTTTACAATCTCGACAAGATTATGGACGGCGATATAGAAGACCTGGTCGCGGGGTTGGTTGAATATGATAAAAAACTTCGGCTTGAAAGTTTGTAATGGCGGTTTTTGCTGCTGAACCTGTTTGTACGAAAAAATGCCGATTGGTTTGCAAAAAAGTATCGTTACAAATTGAACTCGATAAATTAATTCAGCATTTTTCATCTCTCGATAATCCCGCAATCCTCGGCGGGGCGGAATTTAATTCAGAAAGAAACAGATACAGCTATTTTGCCGCTGAACCTTTGGAGATTTTCGAGTGTTTAGCTGACGAAAAAGAGCCTTTTGGGAAATTAAGGGCTGTTTTAAGCAAATATCGTCTCAAAGATGGCATTGACGGCGTTTTTACAGGCGGATGGCTCGGTTTTTTCAGCTATTGTCTAAACAGATTCATTGAAAATATACCTGCCGCCAACGACGATATAAACCTGCCTTTAATTCGGCTCTGTTTTTATGACAAGGTGATTTGTTTCGACCATTTGGAGAATTGTTTTTATCTTTTCGCGCTCGAATTTGCCGGTGATGGCGATAAAAAAATCGCTCAGTTAAAAACTTGTTTAGAAGCCGCTGCTAACGGCGGCCCAACCCCCAACATAAAGTTGGGGGCTAAACGAACAGATGAAACGTTTGTTTCAAATATGACCAAAGATTATTATCTCGGCGCGATTGCGAAAACTAAAAAGCATATTTACGACGGAGATGTCTATCAAATCAATTTTTCCCAGAGATTCAGCGCCGATTTTTGCGCAGAGCCTTATAAACTTTTCCTGTGGCAGAATAAATTTAATCCCAGTCCGTATTCTGCGTTTATCGACGCGGGCGATTACAAAATCGTCAGCGCATCGCCGGAATTATTTATAAATATAAACAACGGCGCAATTATGACTTGCCCGATTAAAGGCACAAGACCGAGAGCTGGCGACGAAGCTGCTGATGAGAAAAATTACAATGAACTTATCACCAACGAGAAAGAAAAAGCGGAGCTCGATATGATAATCGACCTTGAGCGGAACGATTTGGGCAGAATTTGCCGGCCCGGAACGATTAAGGTTGTCAAAAGACGCGATATAGAAACTTTCGCGACGGTTTTTCACGCAGTTGCGACGATACAGGGACAGCTTAAAGAGGAAATTGATTTTACAGATTGTCTCAAAGCCATTTTCCCCGGCGGCTCGATTAGCGGCGCCCCGAAAATCAGCGCGATGAAGATAATTAACACCCTTGAGCCGACGGCAAGGGGTCTTTATACCGGCTGTATCGGCTGGTTCGATTTAAAAGACAATGCGTGCTTGAATATCGCCATAAGAACAATTATCATAAAGGACAATATCGCCTACGCCCAGACCGGCGGCGGAATCGTCGCAGACTCAAATGCCGAAAGCGAATGGAACGAAACACTTATTAAAGCAAAGGCGTTATTGGCCGGAATAAAAGCTGTTGAAGGAATAAAATGAACCACGAATTAACACGAATATACACAAATTTAAAAATATTTAGCCCGCCGTTTTACGGCGGGTTTTCCTGCTTTAGCCACAGAGAACACAGAGGTCACAGAGAAATAAATTATGATAACTGAAAAGACAGTTTTTATACTTGGTGCAGGAGCAAGCTGCCCTTACGGATTTCCTTCTGGGGCGCAACTTAGAAAAATAATATGTCATCACGCAGGATTCACAGAGCGATTCATTGGTTATTGTAGTGCTAATAAGCATGTTGGAAATACAAGAATCGACGTGCAAAAGTTCATTAAGTCTTTCGATAGAGCACATACATCGATAGATAGATTTTTAGCAGAAAAAAACTCTATAGATGCGGCTATTGGAAAATATATTATTGCTTTTGAAATTTTTGAAGCTGAACGACAAAGCCATTTTGGAGAAAAAGCTGATGAAAAGAGAGAGTATTATAATTCTTTATCATTTAAAGAAAAAACTAGGGTTCCCATGTATAATGGGTTTTATCAAGGGGGTAACTGGTATTTATATATTTATAACCAACAGTTTATTGATGGATTAGCAGGGAAAAAAAGTTTGCCGGACTTTTCATGTGTTTCTTTTATTACATTTAATTATGACAGATCATTAGAACATTTCTTGTATGATAGTTTATGCCATTTATACTCGGAATTTACAAAAGAGCAAATTGTCCAATGTATGGATAAGTTGAAAATAATTCATGTTTATGGAAAGACTGCTCCATTGGATTGGCAATCACAAGATGGTATCTGTTATGGTGCCCCCAATACTGAAGAACTCTTACAAAAAGCGGCGCAAAATATAAAAACAATTCACGAAGAGAGGCGAAATCTTGAATTGGAGGAAGCTAAAAAATTAATTGCGGAAGCAAAAAGATTATTTTTCCTTGGTTTTGGCTATGCACCGGAAAATATGGAAATATTAGGATTGCCTCAGACAATTCGGTCGTATACGTGGGTTTACGGAACAGGCTTTGGATTAGAGAGAAGGGAGGTTGAAAAAATTCATAGCAAAATATATGAGGGGATTAAAATTGAACAGCATCATAAACATGTAATAATAGAAGATATGGATTGTTTGAAACTATTAAGGAATTATTTATAGTATTTATCTCTGTGAACTCTGTGTTCTCTGTGGCTATAATTAAAAGAAACTCTGTGGCCAAATATGAATAAGGTTTTTTTGAATAATCAAATAATCGATAGCTCTGCGGCGCAAATAAACTGCTCTGACGGAGGATTTTTGTATGGGGCCGGACTGTTCGAGACTATGCGGGCATCAAACGGAGTCGTATTTGCGCTCGATTCGCATCTCGACAGACTTTTTACGAGTGCGGAAAAATTAAAAATCAATCTGCGCGGGGATAAAGAGTTCGTTGCTGATGCAGTTTATCAAACCTTAAACGCCAACGAGCTTAAAGAAGCACGAATCCGTCTTACCGCGACAAGCGGAGCGGTAAACGCCGAGGCGTCTGAGCCGACGCTGCTTGTTACGGCTGTAAAGTTCGAGCCTTATCCGAAGGAATATTACGAAAAAGGAATTATGGTTGTGTTGAACTCGTACAGGCAGAATCCCGCTGATGTATTGGCAGGCCATAAAACGACAAGCTACTTTTCAAGAATACATGCCCTCGGCATTGCTCTCCAGAAACGGGCGGCCGAAGCCTTGTGGTTTGCAATCGATGGCAGGCTCGCCGAAGGATGTGTTAGTAATGTATTTGTCGTAAAAGATTCGGTTCTTTACACGCCTTCGTTGAAAACGGGCATACTGCCGGGGATTGCGAGAAAAACCGTTTTGGCTCTTGCCGCCGAAAATTCTATAAAAATGGAGGAAAAAGATTTGGGCATTGACGATTTGCTCGGCGCCGATGAGGTTTTTATTACTAATGTCATAATGCAGGTAATGCCGGTGATAAAAGTCGAGGCGCACGATGTCAAAGACGCAAAACCGGGACAGATTACGAAAAAAATAACCGCTCTTTATGCCGAATATTTCAACAAAGGAGTGCAGAATGTTAAGAGTTAAAGATTGCATAGACAAAATCGAGAAGCTCGCTCCGCCGGAACTTGCGCAAAGCTGGGACAATACGGGTTTGCTCATCGGCGATGGTAATTCTGCGGTAAAAAAAATCCTGCTGACGATTGATATAACTAAAGATGTTGTCAAAGAGGCCAAACGCAGCGGCTGCAATTTCATCATAAGCTATCATCCGGTTATCTGGGACGGCTTAAAGACTGTTGAAAAAGATACTGTTGTTTACGAACTTGTCAAAAGCGGCATCAGTGTTTATTCGCTCCATACGGCTCTTGACGCGGTTGCTGGCGGAGTAAATGACGCTCTTGCCGAGATTGTCGGAATAAAAAATCCTCAGCCCCTCGGCGATTTTGTCCAAAGCGGACAAAATAATTACAAACTTGTGATTTTTGTTCCAGTCAAATCGCTTCAGAAAGTTGCCGATGCTGTTTTTAAGGCAGGCGCCGGCTGGCTCGGAAATTATAGCCATTGCAGTTTCAGCTCGGCAGGTCTTGGAACATTTTTCCCGCTCGAAGGGGCAAAGCCTGCAATCGGAAAAAAGGGAAAGTTTGAAAATGTTGAAGAAATTAAATTCGAATCTATTGTGCCCTCTGAAAAAATAGCAGATGTCGTAAAAGCGATGAAATCAGCGCATCCTTACGAGATGCCTGCATTCGATGTGATTAAATTGTATGATTTTGACGATAAAATCGGTCTTGGCAGAATCGGGTTTCTCAAAAAGCCGGTGCAGTTAAGTTCGCTCCTTAAAAAAATCAAGGCTGCCGCCGGCGCCAAGGCGGCTGGAATGGTCGGGCCTAAAAAACGGCTCGTCAGAAAGGCCGCTGTTTGTGCAGGTTCGTGCGGGAAGCTGATAATGAATGTTATCGCTGAAAAATGCGACCTTTATTTGACAGGCGAAATAAAGCACCATCAGGCTATCGCAGCGCAGGAAGCAGGGGTTACAGTCGTTTGCCTAAGCCATACTGTTTCGGAAAGATTTATCCTTAAAAAAGTCGCAAAAGAGCTTCAAAAAAGCCTAAAAGATGTTAAAATCCTCGTCAGCAAAAAAGACAAAGACCCCTTTGAATGGATGAAGGTATGACGGAAGAATTCCAGGAAGAAACAGAATTGACAGATGTTGATGATAATAGTTTAGCTGATGCCGGTACGGCGTCGAATATTTCCTCGCAGGAGATAACCACCGAATCGGTGATTGAAGCGATACTCTTTGCTTCTGATGAGCCGATTTCGGCTGACAGGCTCGTCAATATCGCTGAGTTTAACGGCGGCGTCAAACAGGTCAAAAAGTGTATAGAGATACTTAATGAGCAGTACGCCCAAAGCGGCAGGGCGTTTAGAATAGAGGAAATCGCGGGCGGTTTTCAGATGATGACGCTGCCCGAGTATAATAACTGGCTTAAGAATTTGCTCCGTCAGCGTGAGGATAACAAGCTCAGTCCCGCCGCACTTGAAACTCTTGCCATCATAGCCTATAAGCAGCCGATTATGAGGGCCGAGGTGGAGGCGATTCGCGGCGTTGCCTGCGGCGAAATGCTCCGCTCGCTTATGTATAAAGGTTTGGTAAAAATCGTCGGAAAGGCTGAGGTTCTCGGCAGGCCCCTTCTTTACGGCACAACCAAAAAATTCCTCGAAGTCTTCGGATTAAGCGACTTAAAAGACCTTCCAAAGGCAGAAGAACTCAAGCAGCCCGACTAATAATGGTTCGATTTTTATTAGCCGATTCATCTGTGAAATCCTTTGTTGGACTTTCTCGCATGATTTTGGTATAATGACTATTGTATATAGAGGTATAAAAGCTCTTTTTGGTTTTGTTTGTCCTTTCGGGGGCGAAAGGCTTCGACCGGACGGGTAGATAAGTAAACTGCATATCCAGGATGTCGGTTGGCCTGGCTAATCATCCGGCACAAATTTAATTGGCAACTACCAATTAAGAATGGCTGCCTAATTTAGGCGGTCCGTCCTGCGGGAACGTTCCCGCCGGTTTCGCAAGGGCGCCAAAATGCGGGACAGCTCTGCAAGGCCGTTCGTCCGAGCAGAGTTAAAAACAACGAACTGGCCGATACGTAAGCCTGTTATTCGGCGGACGGCTCGGCGAGAACTAAACGAATAACTAAATATGTAGAAGTTTACTTTGAAACGTTTCGGGACGCGGGTTCGAATCCCGCCGCCTCCAATTTTTTATGTCATTTGCGTCTTTTTTGTTGGACGGCTCATAACTTCAAGCCTTATTTAAAGATAAAGCACTTTTCTTGACATTTTATAAATGCTTGCCGGCAAATTGTTAAGGCAACCTCTAAAATGTAATTTTTAGAGGTTGCCTTCAATTTTAAATTATTTCACTCCTTCCGCATCGAACGCTTTATCGATTATATCTCGAATTTAATCGATAATTAATTTCCGCACAATTATTCGGCCCGTGATAAAGTATTTTTGGATTGAATATTTATATCTGAACGATTAGTATAAAAAACGGCAACGCCGCCCGCGAGTTTTAACGGAACCCTTATACAATATGGAAAGAGTTGTTTTTACGAATTCATGGGAACAGATATTGGCTGAAAAAGGCCTGAAATCATTCGATGACTTTTACCGCTGCGGCGGCAAAAAAACCATCGGCAAAAACAGAAACCGAAATGTTAGCGTCATACGCCTAAAAATCGCCGACGAGGAAAAAATTTTTTATTTAAAACGTTTTCACCATTCGCATCTCAAGGATATGCTTTTCACATTTCTAAACACGGGGAAACTCTGCACTCAGGCCGCGTACGAGTGGCGCAATATAAGAACGCTTGCGGGAAATAATATCGGAGCGCCTCGGCGTGTCTGCTTCGGCGAACAGTTGCGGCTGGGGCTTGAAAGAAAATCATTTATTGTAACCGAAGAGCTGAAAGAGCAATGCCTGACCGATTTTATCGCGCAAAACTGGGAAAAACTGCCCGCACCGGAAAGAGAAAAAATCATTATCTCGCTGGGACAGACGATTCGAAAAATTCACAAAGCGGGTATCAGTATGCCGGATTTGTATGTTTGGCATATATTCATAAGCAAAAATGAAAACGATGAATATAACTTCTCGTTTATCGACCTTAACAGAATGAAACAGGGCGTTGCCGGCAAAAATGAAAAAATAAAAAACCTCGGCAGATTGCATTACAGTATGATAGACAAATATTTTGATAAGCCGATGCGCAGACTGCTTATCGAATCTTATGCCGGTAAATCAGATAGCGGAGAATTTGACAAACTTATTCGCAGGGTCAAAAAATATTCCGCGAAAAGAAAGAAAAAGAAAAAAATAAAACAATATTAAAATATATTACTTGTCGTTTTTCGTCATTTAGTCGCCCGCGAAATTTATCCCTAAGGGAACGTGGAGCCAGATACGCCGAACGTATCTTACTGTGTGTGCGACCTGCCGCTTGCAGGGACGAAGTGTCATTGAATATGTTCATGATGCGTGTCGTTGTTATTTAGACGGCGTTCCTGTTCCATCGTTAATAAAAACATCAGGCTATTTAGCAAAATCCGCCTGAATGCTTACGAATCTTTTTCATATTGAGCTTATAATTGTTAGTTTGTTAAACCGGCGATAGCTGCGCCAATCAGCGTAGCATTATCAACAGCAATAATGTCGTAGTAGATTTCGAACTCATTTTCAAGATACTGCTTAAGATAGAATTCGGCCTTACTTTTCAGCCCTTTTAGACTGTAAAATGTTGTACCCTCCGCCACAATACACAACGGCCTGTCAGGACTTGTATCACAATCCGATTTAATTGCCATTGCTGAAAGATTTATCGCAGTCAATTTTGCGGCGCGTTCGATGATCCTGTCAATTATGTGATATAAGACCTGCACATCGCGTTGCTTTCCTTTTTTGCAAATACACGCGAGAACATTATCGCCATACGGATAACACATAAAATCATCTACCTGTATTGTACTAAAATCTGTCAATTTAAGAATCTCGTCGGCAATTTGTTTCGAAAACAAACCATCCCTGCAAGCCGTTTGCGCTGTCAAGAGACACATTGGGCCCAGATAAGCCCCTGATATCATTTTTTCAAAAATCTGCGAGCCGGGATTGTTCGTGGATTTATCAAATAGAACATCGAGCTTGCCCGTTTTGCACTTATTGAATCCGCCCGTCTCACCATTTATGATTTGACTGTCCATCAAATCAAGGTCTTTCCGTTTTTTTATACTGCTGTTTTTTTCCACATAACAGCAATTTGTTCCAGTGCCAAGAATAAAGCCGATATATCCGCTGAACACTCGATTATTATGACCTACACCGCCCAACAGTGACGCAACAGTATCGTTTAGAATAACAATATGTTTTTCATTACTAACCCCAAGGTTCTTTATCGCAAAATTCAAATTTTGCCCAATGGCCTGCCCCTGAACTTGTTTAATTTTTATTTCTTTTGAAAAGCGAATCAGTTTCCCATCTTTATTCGGCAAAATTTCAGTTGGATAAGAAAAACAAAAACCTATTTTTTCTGATACATCCGCAATATCTTCTATATACCTTGCTATAGCTTCAAAAAATTCTTCTTTAGTTATTTCGGACTGCACGCCGGGCATAATAAACTTTTTCATATCTTCGATAATCGGCTGTTTTCTCTCATTAAACCTCACAGATGCACATCGAAAATTTGTACCGCCTGCATCAATAGCGATAACAGGCTTATTTACAGGAATATCCGCTGTTGCCTTTATAAAGGTTGGTATCATATCGAGAGAACTTTTCTGCCCTTCGAGTCCTCGCTGCATTTCGTCTAAAAAACTTTTAACATTTTGATTTATATCGACTTCTTCGAGGTCCATCTCATACTTTTTAAGAAACTTCAGTGCCGTTTTCTTTTCTTCGCTCATTATTTTTATACCCTCCAGGATTTTTGCTGTGCCACTGCCAGGCGGTTTCTACAATTTTCTCAATTTGCGGATATTTTATTTTCCAGCCGAGCTCTTTTGTCGCTCTTGTCGCGTCCGCGGTCAGAATCGGCGGGTCGCCGGGCCGGCGTGCGACTTGGGTAACTTTGAAATTTTTGCCGGTAACCTTTTTGACTGTTTCGACAACCTCTTTAACCGAATAGCCTTCGCCGTTGCCAAGATTATAGACAAGCTCGCTTTGGTCTTCGAGTTTCTCGAGCGCCAAAATATGAGCCGAGCACAAATCCTCGATATGAATATAATCCCTTACACAGGTTCCGTCCGGCGTCGGATAATCTGTACCGAAGATTTTTATATCTTCTCTTTTGCCCATCGCGGCCGCTATAACGAGAGGAATCAAATGCGATTCGGGTTTATGGTCTTCGCCCAGCGTACCGTCCTTACCTGCACCAGCGGCATTGAAATATCTCAAAGCGGCGTATCTAAGCTTGATGGTTTGACTTTGATACCGGCACATCTGCTCGACCGCCAGTTTCGTATGGCCGTACGGATTAATCGGATTTTTCGGCATATCTTCGGTTATAGGCGTCTTGTCGGGAATGCCGTAAACCGCCGCCGAACTCGAAAAGACGAGTTTTTTAACGCCGCATTTTTCCATCGCCGCCAAAAGCATTTGCGTATTGTAGACATTATTGCGGTAAAACTCAAGCGGTTTTTTGACCGATTCGCCTGCCTCGATAAACGCGGCAAAATGCATCACCGCCTCGATTTTATTTTCCTGCAGAACTTTTGCGAGAAGCTCTAAATCGCCAAGGTCGCCTTTTATAAAGTCGAATCCTCGTACAGCCTCTTTGTGTCCGTTGCTGAGATTATCGAAAACTATCGGCTTGTGCCCTGCCTCGGCGAGCATCGCCGTCATATTGCTGCCGATGTATCCTGCTCCGCCGCAAACTAATACGTTCATTTCTTTTTATCTTTCATCAGCATTTTAGCAATTTGCTTATCGATTTTATTCAGGATAACCGTTTCGAGCCGACTGTCCCTGCCGATATCTATCCATTCCATCTGCGCTTCCTGCTCTTCGTTTAGAGTCAGCGTTTGTCTTGATGCACTGCTCCTCGAAAATATGCTGTGTGCAGCTGCGGTACTGTCGATTTCCTTTTCAGGTATCGAAAGTCTTTCGACGGCAACTTTACAGGCGATACAAATCTGCCCCTGATTTTCATTGAGGCCCAGTTCAACAATCCGCTGAATAGTATGCAGATTTGATATGCCGCTGTTATAGCCGCCGGCGTTATCCTTTCGCCACAGCTCGAAGAACTGTCCCCCCGCCAGAGGTTTTGTTATTATTACTGAAAGCTCTGGGTCGGATTTATTGATAACAAAGTTCATACCGACAAGAACCTTTTCCGATGCCCTCATCGCCGAATCGATATCGACGCCCGACAGGCACTTCGGCTCCGATGGTATTGTATATTCTTTTCCGCATCCCGACAGAATCCCTGCTGCCAGAAGCATTAACACGGCAAGTCCTGACTTTTTCATATAAATCCCTTTAAAAGAAGACAGCCGGATTATATCCTCAAAATCCCCGTCTCTCAAGGACGAATTTATTAACGCTTTTCACTTATTACAGCCGAAAAATCAAACAGGCAATGAAACACTGGCTCAAAATTGAGCGAAAAACCTATTGCTTATCGGACTATTATTGATAAATGTCGACACAAATACAAAATTTGAACGCCCGGCTGGGTACAGAATCGCTCGGCAAGGTCGTTTTGGCCTTTTTGAACTATCTTGCCGTTGAAGCGGGTCTTAGCGACAATACCATTCTCGGCTACGGCAGGGATTTGAAGGATTTTACCGCCTTCTGCCATTCGAGAGGTGCTAAACAGCCTAATAAGATTACCACGGCTGTTATTTTCGATTACGCAAAGAGTATTGCCCGCCGCAACAAGGCCGAAGCCTCGATAAACCGCTCGGTGGTCGCGCTCAAGATGTTTATGCGTTTTTGCAAGATGATGGGACATATTAAGGACGATTTGACGGTCTTTCTCGAAAGCCCGAAACTCTGGCAAAAGCTCCCCGTCATTTGCAGCAAGGCTCAGGTTGCGAAACTGATGGACGCCCCTGACGAAAAAGAACCTTATTATCTCAGGGACCGTGCCCTGCTCGAATTGCTCTACGCCACCGGCACAAGGGCAAGCGAAGTTGCGGGCCTTAAAATCAGCGATGTAAATCTCAAAATCGGTTATGTTCGATGTTTGGGCAAAGGAAAAAAGGAACGCATTGTCCCCCTTAACAAATCAGCTATTGCCGCAGTTGAGTTATATATCGAACAGTTGAGAGTCAAACTTGCAAAATCGTTCAGTAAGGATTTTTTATTCCTGTCGCGAACCGGCAAAGCTCTTGGCAGGATTGAAATCTGGCGGATTGTAAAAAAATATGCCGGCCGGGCAGGATTATCGAAACAAATGACGGCTCATACGCTTCGCCACTGCTTCGCTACGCACCTTTTAAGCGGAGGCGCAGATTTGCGAAGCGTGCAGGAAATGCTCGGCCACGTCGATATCGCCACAACACAGATTTACACCCACGTTGATCAGGAACGATTAAGAAACATACACAAAAAATTCCATCCGAGACCGTAAATGTTCACAGGCTCAGCAAAAATATGCATACATCTTCAGGGCATAACGTCTCTGAAAGACAAAAGGAGAATAGTCAAAAGCGTTATCGAAAGGCTAAAGAGCCGCTTTAACGTCTCGGCTGCGGAGATTGACAGGCTCGACAACAAAAAATTCGCTGTAATTGGCGTCGCTGTCGTCTCGAACGACAGAACTTTCACCGTCAGCCAGCTCGATACTGTTTTGAATTTTGTATATAACGACGGCAGGTTCTACATCGGCGATGTCAAAACCGAAATCGTCTCATTTGAGGGCCTTTAAAACCTCAATCGCTTTATCCCTGTAGGCCTGCGCCTGTGCGAAATCCTTATTTCTCAGCGAGCGGATAACGATATATTTCTGCAACTCGTACAGATAATAATAAATCCATCGCCTTTTTGCCGATGCGCTTTGGTCTCTCTTGCTTGCGTATCCTTGCCAGAACGCCTCTTCGGAAATTCCGCAGTAATCCAAAACCGCGAATTCAATTTCAACATCGCCCCACAGCGCCCTGTCCCAATCGACTATTCCAGTCACATTTCCCTGCCCGTCAGCAAGAATATTCTGATGCCAAATATCCATATGCAGCAGAGAGGATTTAATCGGCCTGTCGAATATCGTCCTGTCGTTATCGAAAACCTTTCGAAAATTTCCTGCCTGCTCTTTCGTATATCCGCCGCAGGAAACTATGTTATCCAGCAGTTTGTTCCACATTATTTCGAATGCCCCTGCCCAGTTGTCCGCCGGCTCCATCGGCCTGTGCTCGCCGAGGTAGCCGTATTTTCCCGCCGTTATCGAATGTAATTGTTTAAGATATTGCCCCGTTTGCTTTAACACTTTGTCAATGCTGAAGTTATACGAATATGACAGCGGCGAACCCTTTAGTTTTTCCATTATCAGATATGGTCTGGGAGCGATTTTCCTGCTATCGTCATAAACAAAGATTTCCGCGACAGGTATCGTCGTTTTTTCTCTTATGATTTTGTGCAGCCCCGGTTCCTGCGCCATCATATTTTTTTCGTAGAATAGAAATCCCGCATCGTCCGGCGGGGCCATCCTGAAGACATAATCTTTCCCATCGAGCGAAAAGAAAAAACTTTCATTGAATTTGCCTGTCGATGGTTTGATTATATTATTCGGCTCAGCGCTGTTGCCGAGTTTCGCTTTGCAGATTTCTTTAAGATATTCGGCCGTCATTATTCCGCCAGCCAGCTTTTGCCGATTGTCGTATCGACCTTCATTGGCACGTTTAATTTAATCGCCTCTGTCATTTCCCTGCCGAAAATTTTGGCGAGCTTTTCTGCCTCTTTGCCGTCCGCCTCGAAAACAAGCTCATCGTGAATTTGAAGAATCATCTTGGCGGGCAGGTTTTCTTCCTCGATTTTGTCCTGTATCTTTATCATCGCGATTTTTATCAAATCAGCGGACGAGCCCTGAATCAGCGTATTTATTACCAGCCTCTCGGCCTGCGCTCTTACGTTGCCGTTTCCGCTTTCAAGACCGCTGATTTTTCGTCTTCTTCCGCAAATTGTCTCGGCATAGCCTGTTCTTTTCGCTGTTTCTATCGCGTCCGTCTTGAACTGTTTTATGGATTTATAGCGTGCGAAGTAATTATCGATAAACTTTTTGGCCTCGGCGACATTCATACCGGTCGTCTTGCTTAATCCGAAGGCGCCCTGCCCGTAAATCAGCCCGAAATTGACCGCCTTGCATCTTGAACGCATCTCGCTTGTTACATCTTTAATATCCACATTATAAATCTGCGAAGCAACGAATGTATGAATGTCTTTATCCTGCTCGAATGCTTTTTTCAGTTCCTTGTCGCCGCTGAAATGCGCAGCCATTCGAAGCTCAATCTGCGAATAGTCGAGACTGATAATCTTATCGCTTTTTTTCTCCGGCACAAATGCTGCTCTGATTTTTTTGCCTATTTCCGTTCTGATGGGAATATTCTGCAAATTCGGGTCGGACGAGCTTAGCCTGCCCGTCGCTGTTATCGTCTGGTTGAAACTTGCGTGCACCCTTCCTGTTCGCGGATTAATGAGTGAGCCGAGCTTGTCGGTATAAGTATTTTTGAGTTTACTTAATTGTCGATGCTGAAGTATCTCATCGATAACCGGATGTTTGCCGGCCAATTCTTCCAGAACGCCCGCATCGGTGCTCGGCCCCGTTTTGCCGCTGCGAATTATTCGCAGCCCCAGCCTCTCGAAAAGCACGTCCGCAAGCTGCTTCGGAGAATCGATATTGAATTTACCGCCCGCAAGTTCGTAAATTTTTTCTGTTATCTGGTCAAGCTGATTATTTATTTCTATAGACAATTGTTTAAGAACCGGCACATCGAGCTTTACGCCGTTAAGCTCCATTTTTGTCAATACTTCGACAAGAGGCATTTCCATCTCTTCGAAAAGCTGTTTCAGCTTCGGCTCTTTCTCCAGCTTTTTATTCAGTTTCTGATAAAGCTGAAATGTTATATCCGCGTCTTCGCTCGAATAATCGCACGCCGAGGCCGTATCGACCATCTCGAAGCTCATCTGTTTTTTGCCTTTGCCGATAAGGTCTGACGTCGGAATTTTGCGGTAATTCAGAAAATCGAGCGCCATATTGTCGAGCGAATGGCTCCTCTCGGCATCGAGCACATAAGATGCGAGCATCGTGTCAAAAACAAGTCCTTTGGCAGGCATACCGCTATTTGCCAAAACTATCATATCATATTTTGCGTTCTGACAGATTTTTTTGATTTTTTCATCTGCCAAAATTGTCGCCAGTTTTTCTTTGACGGCCGACAGTCCCAGACATTTCGCTCCCATCGGCCCTTTGACCGCCAGATAATAAGCCTGGCGTTCTTTCCAGCAGAAACTTATTCCCACAAGCTGGGCCCGATGCGCCGAAACTGAAGTCGTTTCCGTATCGACAGCGAAAATCTTTTGTTTTTTAAGCTCTTTTACAAAATCATCGAACTTTTCAGGCGTATCGAGCAAATGATATTTATGCTTAACGGTTTTTATGCTTTCAACCTCTTCTGTCGATTTTACTTCTGGTTCTTTTTCCTGCGATTGCGGCAGTTCCAATTGTGTCAAAAGTCTGCTAAAGCCAAGCTCCGTAAAAACCGCCGCCAGTTTTTCTTTATCGAATTCCTTCACGGCAAATGTCTTTTCGTCCAAATCGAACGGCATATCGCAGTCTATCGTCACGAGTTTTCTGCTCAAAAATGCCAGTTCTTTCGAGCCCCGCAGGTTATCACCTCGTTTGCCTGTTATTTCGCCGGCGTGTTTATATAGATTTTCGAGCGAACCGTATTTTTTTATCCACTCAATAGCCGTCTTCGGCCCGACATCCGGCACTCCCGGCACATTATCCGCCGTATCGCCCTGAAGCGCGAGAACATCGACAAACTGACCCGGCTCAAGTCCGGTTTCTGTCTTGAATGATTTGGCGTCCGTTATCGCGTCTGTTTTGACATCGTATATACGAACGCCTTTATCGAGCAGTTGAAGCATATCTTTATCTTTAGAGCAGATGTACGCCTCGATTCCCGTCTTTACCGCCTTTGCAGCCAGTGTGCCGATTATATCGTCGGCCTCGAAACTGCTTTTGCGAATCATTGGAATATTCATTGCTTCGAGAATTTCCTCGATTCGGTCTATCTGTGCCGGCATCTCGTCCGGCATCGGCGGCCTGTGTGCCTTGTATTCTTTATAAATTTCTCTTCGAAAGCTCGGCTCTTTGCTGTCCATCGCCACAACGAGCATGTCAGGTTTTTTATTCGCAAGAAGGTTAAGAATCATCGTCGTAAATATGTATGTCGCTTTTGTGGCCTCTCCTGACGGACTGCTCAGCGGTCTCATTGGCGCATAAAACGCCGCGTAAATATGCGCATGCCCATCGATTATATAGAGGTTCTTTCTCATTCCCGATAACTGTAGTTTATTACACGATTACACGGTACAATGTCAAGGTAATAAGCGTTAAGTAATGGAATGGGAAAGGAACATCGTACCCCGGCTCAAGGTTAAATGGGCCTACGAACAGTACAAACAGTTAAGGTAAGGGTATCCATTAAGAACTGAACGCTCGGGGTATTTACTATCTGCTTGCCAAAACTTCTTTTTGGGCTTATATTTACGCCAAATTTACAGTTAACAAGCTATAATCAGCAGAGAAGGTATGAATATTTTTGAAATAAATAAAAAAGATACCAACAGCAACGCACAAACAGGCGTATTGCAGACTGCTCACGGCAAAATCCATACGCCAGTGTTTATGCCCGTCGGCACAAGAGGAGCCGTCAAAGGCACAACGCCCAAACAACTGGACGAGGCTGGCTCGCAGATTATGCTCGCCAATACGTTTCACCTGCTTCTTCGGCCGGGTGTGGATGCGGTGGAAAAGCTCGGCGGACTTCATAATTTTATGGCGTGGAACAAGCCGATATTGACAGACAGCGGAGGATTTCAGGTTTTTTCATTAAGTTCAATCAACAGTATCGACGATAACGGCGTGGAATTTGCCAGCCCTTACGACGGAACGAAGATTTATCTCGACGCGGCAGGGGCGACAAAGATTCAGAACAGGCTCGGAGCCGATATTATAATGTGTTTCGACCAGTGTCCTGCTTTTGATGCAAAACCAAAGGAGCAGCACAAGGCCGTTGAGCGAACAATTAAATGGGCGAGGAGTTGCAAGAAGGCGCATTCCAATAATCGCCAATTGCTTTTCGGAATTGTGCAGGGCCAGACCGACCAAAATCTTCGGCAAAGCTGCGCGGCAGAACTTGTCGAAATGGATTTTCCAGGTTACGCAATCGGCGGCCTCAGCGTCGGCGAAGGAACGGAGCAAATGCTGAAAACCGTTCGTTTTACCGCCCCGCTGCTGCCTGAAAACAAACCTCGCTACCTTATGGGCGTCGGTACACCCGCGGATATTATCCAGGCGGTTGAGGCCGGCGTCGATATGTTCGACTGCGTAATGCCGAGCAGAAACGGCAGAAACGCATTGGCGTTCACCTCGCAAGGTCCTATAAGATTGCGAAATTCGGCCTATATAGACGATAATAGGCCTGTTGATGCGGAATGCGGGTGTTATTGCTGTAAAACCTTCTCCAGAGCGGCGATAAGACACTTTTTTAACGTTGGCGAGATGCTGGGTCCAATACTCCTGTCCTTGCATAATATCGTTTTTTATCATAATTTAATGGACAAAATACGGGAAAATATAGAGAATGACACGTTCGCAAAATGGGCGGCGCAGGCCCTGCAGAGTCCTGCTTTTGCCCGCGGCGGCAAGGTAAATGCCGACATAGAAAATATTGAATAGAATAAAGAAAGGAATAATTATGGAATACGGATTGATTTTGGCACAAGCCGAGCAGGATACAGAAGTTATCAAGGCTGAAGATATTACCGGCAGCGAAGAGGTACAAACAACTACGACACAAGCCGACCCTAATTCTGCACCTATGCCGGTCAGGAGAAATCCTCAGGCTCAGTGGTCGCAAATAATCTTTATAGTTCTTCTCTTCGTGCTTATGTATTTTATGCTGTTCAGAGGCCCCAAGAAACGCCAGCAGCAGCAACAGCAAATGGTTCAATCTCTTAAGAAAAACGACAGAGTGCAGACCATCGGCGGAATAATCGGCACAGTTCTTGAAGTAGGCGAAAACGAAATAACGCTGAAAATTGACGAAGCCAATAATACGAAAATAAAGGTACTTCCTTCGTCAATCAGCAAGGTAATCGGATAGTAATAAAATTTTAAATTCGACTTAGACTTTTTTCAGGGAAAAATAATGGACAGAAATGTTGTGCGTTTCGGACTCATAGGAGTAATTTTACTGGTGATTTTCGCAGCGGCGGAGCTTTATCCTCTCGGCGAGACATTGAAACCCGGCATCGACCTGGCAGGCGGTACGAGCCTTATCTACGATATCGACACAACGGGACTCGACGAAAGCGAAACAGACCACCTCTCACAGAAGCTCGTGCCGATTCTTATGAAGCGAATCGACCCCGGCAATATCCAGAATATCGTTATGCGCCCGCAAGGCGATACGCGAATCGAAATTCAGGTTCCGCTGTCAAGCGCCGAAGCGTATAGAAAACGACAGGCCTACGACGAAGCTCTCAACGCTTTGGTCAAAGACAATATCAATATAGCGACAATTAAAAGAGCCCTGACCAAAGATACTGATGAAAGAACGCAGTTGTTCGCCCAATTTGCCGGCGACAGCGATGAAAGAAAGGAAATACTCGACAATCTCGCATCGGCTTATGACGCCAGAAAAACAGCACAGCAGAAAAGAGACGAATACAAAGTTCAGCTCGACGCGATATCCGAAAAACTCGACAAGGCCGGCGTAAATAAAGAAAAACTTTCTATGCTCGCTATCAGATGGGACAGTATGGACCCCAACGAACAGGAACTGACGCTTGATTCGATGACCGCAGAAGCGTCAGGCCAGAAAAAAGAAAACCGCGAGCAGATAGAGCAGTATCTTGCCGCTTTCAAGTTATGGGCTGACGTCGCTAATGAACTGGCCAGACCCGAAACCGGACTTAACGCGGTTTACAGAAACGCAGAACTAGCGCTTAAAGATTTTAATCTCAGCACTGAAACTATGGTCGAAGTGCTCGAAATGCCTGAAAAATCACGAACCAGAGCCGAACTTATCGCACAATTTAAAAACAGATTTCCGTCACGAGTGGATAAAATTGACGCTTTGCTGGCGGCGTTTAAGGAATACCGGCCGCTGAGAGGACGTATCGACGGGCCTCAGGACGTTAAAAGAATGCTCAAGGGCTCAGGCGTACTCGAATTCCGCATTCTGCCGATGCTTAACGACGGCAGAAGCAACAGAGAAGAATTACTCTCGTATGCCGAGGCGCTGAAAACAAAAGGCCCCAAGCTCGCATCGGACTATAAATACGTATGGCTCGAAATCGAGAACCCCAAAGACAACACCTGGGCGGCCAGCGAAAGCCATCAGATACTAATAGGTTCGTTTGCAGAAAAATATTATGTACTGGCGAGCAATCAAAAAGAAGAATGTATGCTCAAGGGTTCAGGTCAAAAACCATGGAAGCTGCAGAAGGCAGGCTCTACCGCCGACCAGCTCGGCAAAAGAGCGATTAGTTTTTCCTTTGACGAAGTTGCCGCCTCTCTGTTCTACAATCTGACCAGAAATAATCTTGAAAGACCTTTGTGCATAACGCTCGACGGTTTTGCGATATCGGCTCCGAATATTCGCAGCGCGATTCGCTCGAGCGGCATAATCGAAGGTAATTTTTCACAGATGGAACAGATGGATATGATAGACAAGCTCAACGCCGGCTCGCTGCCCGCAAGATTAATTGAGCCGCCGGTATCGGAAAAAACCATCGGACCAAGCCTCGGCGCCGATAACCGCGATATGGGCATAAAAGCGGGAATGATAGCTCTGGGCGTCGTTATGTGCTTTATGCTCGCTTACTACCGGATTACAGGTATTATCGCGTGTATCGCACTTGCTTTGAATATCCTGTTCATTCTTGCAATGATGGCTCTTCTCCGCGCGACTTTCACTATGGGCGGCATCGCGGGTATCGTGCTCACTATCGGTATGAGCGTTGACGCCAATATCCTGATTTACGAAAGACTCAGGGAAGAACTGGACGGCGGCGCAGGCATACACACCGCTATCGCCAACGGCTTTAAGAGGGCTTCTCTGACGATTTTCGACTCTAACTTGACGACGTTTATACCCGCTCTTATTTTGTATATGATTGCTTCGGAAGAAATTAAGGGCTTCGCGATAACACTTATGCTCGGTATTATATCTTCCCTGTTTACCGCGATTTTCGTAACCCGTCTCATCTTCCATCTCCTGCTTAACTGGGGAATCATTCGCGACAAACTGACGATGGCGCGAATAATCAGGACTCCGAATATCAACTGGATGGGAATGAGACCTGTTTTTCTGACGGCTTCCGTACTGCTGCTGGCCGCGGGAATATTCGTCTTTTATAACAGAGATGAAAGCACCAACAGTAAATACGACATCGAATTCACGGGCGGCACAAGTCTTCAGATTAATCTGAAAGATACCAATCCTCTTGAAAGAGCTGATGTTGAGAATATAATCCGAGAAAAAGGCAAAATGCTTAATAATCCTGCCTTGGCTGCGGCCAAAGTTTACCGCGTGGGCGATAAGGAGTCCAAATTACAATATGAGATTACAACAGTAGAAACAAATAAAACCACAGTCCCGATAGTTTTCAACGCCGGTCAGAACCAAAGCGTTCAAAGTGTAATTGAAGCGATTAATAACACACAAAAAACGATGCGAGGCAGACTTACCAGCCTGGTTGTAACGCAGGATACCACCGACCCGCAGAAGTTCATTCTTACGACTAATCAGACAAACACGCCGATTGTAAGCAGAATTCTGGATAAGACCTTCGGCGAAACCGCTGTTATAGGCGAACCGGTTGTCGAGGAAACAGTTACCAACGCTGTGAAAGACGCTTTTGCCGGAAAGCTGGAGATGCTCGAAAGTCTTCTGCCGAAAATTGTTTCCACTCAAAAAGTCGATAATACTATGGTCGATACTTATCCGGAACTGGGCGAATTCCTCGGCGGCATTAAAATCGAATTTACCGTGCAAGACGCCGTTACCATCAATCAGATTAAGCAGCGATTTAACGATGTACGGTTCAAGCCGGATATGCAAAACCTTTCGTGGTATCAATACCTGCTGACCGGAGCCAGGCTGGAAACGCCGGCAGATGAGCCGATTATGACATTCGTCTATTACAGTATCGAGCCGGAAGCGGGCTATCGCCAGTTCAGCGACGATGAATGGACGCAGTTCGTAAATAACGAGACGACAAAAATAATCGAGGCGGCCTCACTGCAAAGCTCACTGCCCCGCATTACCCAGATTGCTCCGTCCATCGGAGACGAGGCCAAGACACGGGCGGTCGTTGCTACGGTGCTGTCTTTGATTGCGATATGTATTTATGTATGGTTCCGGTTCGGAACTCTCCATTACGGCATAGCGGCCATCGTACCTATCGCTCACGATATCATTATCACGGTCGGCGCAGTCGTCGCCTGTACGTATATCGCAAGTACGGCTATCGGCCAGAAAATACTTATAGGCGATTTTAAAATCGACCTCGCGATGATAGCGGCGTTTTTGACGATTATCGGTTATTCGATTAACGACACGATTGTCGTCTTCGACCGTATTCGTGAGCGGAGAGGCAGACTTTCGACTTTGACGCCCGAACTAGTCAGTCAAAGCATTAACCAAATTCTTACCAGAACCGTATTGACGTCGTTTACCACCTTTTTGGCGGTACTTATTCTGTATATTCTCGCAGGTTCGGCTATTCGCGGTTTTGCCTTTGCGATGCTAATCGGTATTATGATTGGTACTTATTCGTCTATCGCTATTGCCGCTCCGATACTTATACTCGGCAAAAAAACGAAGTTCGCTGACAATAAGCAGTAATGCGAAAAGATGTTAAGACAGGAATGCTCGTCGGCACAGGATTATGTCTTGCCGTCGCGGTGTGGTTCTGTGTACATCAGCAAATAGTAGAACAGCCGCGAATAGAGTTTTTGCCGCCGCAGAATAACCTCGAAGCAGATACTGCTCCGCAAACTATTACTGCTGAAGCGAAGAAACCTCCCGCTGTCAAAACAGAGATTTTGAGGGTGCATATAGTTCAGCCGGGACAGACATTAAGCGATATCTCGAAAATCTATTACGGCACAAACGCCGGCTGGAAAAAAATTTACGAGGCTAATAAGGAAGCTCTCCCGCACGGTCCGGATACTGTCAGGGCAGGAATGAAAATCGCTATTCCGGAATAGATTCGCGATTACAGGTACATAGCCGCCTGACGGTCAATCAGCCAAATAACCTTTTCAAGAATGGGCCAGAGGGTATGAACCGGATATTTGACTTCATCGGGTCCGCCGAGCAGTACTTTTCGCACTATTTCGGCTTTTTCCTCTCCGCTAATCAGAACGATTAACTGCTGTGCTGCGCACATTACCGGATGGGTGAGCGTTATCCTGTTAAATCCCCTGCACATCTGATAGACGACGGTTACGAGGTCTTCGGTGTCGAACACCGCATAAGAATTCGGCAGAAGCGAACCGATATGACCGTCCGGCCCCATTCCGAGTATCATCAGGTCGAATACCGGCAGCCGACCCGGCTCTAATCCGAAAACATCTCTCAATGTGCGGTCATACTCCTGAACAGCAATATTATAATCGTCTTTTTCGCCGATAATTCTATGGATATTACTTTTCGGAATCGGAACCGTTTTCAGAAAAGTATCGGTGGCAAGTTTATAATTGCTGTCCGGCGAATCTGGCCTTACACATCTTTCATCGACCCAGAATAATTCTATTTTATCCCAGGGCAAATTAAGGCTCTGACTGTCTGTTCCGAGAAGTTCGTAAAACAGCCGGGGGGTTTTTCCGCCGGATATCGCCGTATAGAAAACCCCTTTTTCGGATATGGCTTTATGGGCGGATTCTTCGAATAATTCAAGTGCTTTTTGAGCAAGCTGCGGCGAGTCCTGAACATCAACTATTTTGAGTTTTTCGCTGTTTAATGTTTTCATAAGACAGCTCCTTCTATCTCTCAAAGTCTCTTTTAAATACGTACATTAGAGATAAACGGTCTATAATTTTCCTCAAATTTTGAGTTCTATATATATTATCACTATTAAACCCGATAATTACCAGAAAATTTTCAGAAAATTAAAAAAACAAGACTACAAAAAGCCTGAATCTATAAGATTATATGTAAAATAAGATTATATTATTTCCGACTTATTTTATCCTAACTTTATCCAAAAGTAGTTTTATATCTTCTATAATCATATAAAGTGACGGCACAATAAAAAGTGTAATTGCGGTCGCAAATAAAACGCCGAACGCAAGACTGATTGCCATAGGAATAAGAAACCTTGCCTGCAGGCTTCTTTCCATAAGCATGGTCGAAAGGCCCATAAAAGTCGTCACCGTGGTCAACAATATAGCGCGAAATCTCATAGTCGTACTATCTCGCAGAATTTCGAGCAGATTCGGGTTTTTTTCTCTCAAATTGTTTATCAGGTCAATGATAATAATGGCATCGTTGACCACGACGCCGGCAAGCGCAATGATTCCGAACAGTGAAAGCAAACCCAGGTTGTAGCCCATCAGCAAATGTCCAGCAACAGCACCGACAATCCCGAACGGAATGGCGGACATAACGATCAGCGGCTGAGCGTAGCTTTTAAACTGTACCGCCAGAAGCGCATACATAGCAAGCAGCGCCAGCGGGAAATAGACTTTAAGCGTTCCGAAAGATTCGCTTCTTTCTTTCTGTACGCCGGCGAATTTAAACTGCAGACCGGTAAATCCGGCAACAAGTTCAGGCAAAACAGAAGTACGCAGATCAGCGTTAATTTCCTCACTGTTTGCGATATCCTCATCGACGTCCGCAGTTACAGTAACGACTCTTCTCCTGTCTATACGGTCGATGGCGGCATAACCCCTGTCATAATGGACTTTGGCGACGGTGCTGAAAGGAAGCTCTGTGCCATTCGCAAGTCTTATCCTCATATTCTCGATATCCGCGATGCTCTTTCGATACGCCTGAGGATAGCGAACCATAACGCGAATATCGTCCCTGCCGCGCTGGATCCTCTGCGCTTCGTAGCCGTAAAAACCCTGCCGGACCTGCTGAGCAAGGTCGTTTAAGGTCAAGCCGAGCATTCTTCCGCTGTCGGTAAGGTCGAGCCTCAATTCTGCTTTGCCCTGCTCGAAACTGTCGGCTATATCCGTAACGCCTGAATACTGTCGAAGACTTGTCTTCAATTTTTCGACTGCCCCTAAAAGCGTATCGAAATTTTCGTGAGAAAGCTCGACACTGATTTCATCGCCGGCACCGAATATCTCCGAAACGAAAGTAAGCGAAGAAACGCCGGGGATTTCACCGACAATTTGGCGCCATCGATTTTTCATTTCAGCGCTCGAAACGGAACGCCCCCGTTCTTCGGCGCTGAGAAGCTCTACGTTCACTTCCGCAAGATGCGCCTCAGATGAAGAAATGCTGCTTCCTCCGCGGGCTCTTGCACCGGGGCCTCCTGCCGAAGTCGGATGGGCGCCAACCGTTGCGGAAATATGTTTTATAATCGGTTTTTTGCCGTTTCTTTTCGCATCGAATTCTCTTCCTGCCTGCTCGGCGGCTGCTTCAATTCTCTCTGCAATTTCCTTTGTCTGACTGTAAGGTGTTCCCATCGGCATAACAACAGTCGCAATCATATTGTCCGCTTCGACAGAATCGAAGAATGTAAATTTTACATAACCGCCGGTGATTACACCTATCGTTACGGCAAATACGGCTATAGCAATGCTTATCGTTATGTATCTGTTTTGCAAGGCTTTTTCGGATAATCTTTTGAAAGGACCTTGAATAAAACGCTGCAGATTATTTCTGGTAAAGCCGTGTATTTTGTCGAGCAGTCTTGTAAAAATATTAGGTTTGTAAACTCTCGTCGAGGAAAGATGAGCGGGAAGAATAAGCAGGGCCTCGATAAGCGAAATAGACAGAATGCAAACAACAACAATAGGTATAGTCCGCATAATTTTACCCATAACTCCGGCGGTATAAGCAAGCGGTATGAACGCTATTATCGTTGTAAACACGGAAAGAAAAACGGGAACAGCCATTTCCTTTACACCCATTATCGCCGCATTATCAGGCGAGAACCCTTTTTGTTTTAAAGCGAAAATATTTTCTCCGACAACAATTGCATCATCAACTACTATGCCGATTACAAGGATGAACGCGAACAGCGTCATCATATTAATCGTCATATCCCACATCGGCATCAGCCAGAAAGCGCCGAGAAAACTGACGGGAATCCCCATCGCCACCCAGAAAGCCAGACGAAAATCGAGAAACAGCAAAAGACATACAAAAACAAGTACAAGGCCGAGACAGCCGTTTTTAATCAGGAGATTCATTCTTGATTTAAGTATAACTGTGTCGTCTTCCCACAAAGCGAGAGAAACGCCCTTGGGCAACATTGGTTTCTTGTGCTCGATATATGTTTTGACCGCACGTGCAACATCGAGCACATTTTGTTTGCCGATTCTGCTGACCTGTATCTGCACCGCCCTTTTGCCATCGAATCGAGACGATAAATCGGTATCCTCGAATTCATCTCGCACAACAGCGATGTCGCCAAGCCTGATTTTCGTACCATCGCTTCGGCTCAAAAGAACTATATCGGAAAACTGCGAACCGTAGTATTTCTGACCGGCGGTTCTTATAAGTATTTCACCGCCGCTGGTTTTGACAGAACCGGCCGGAACATCAATCGACGATGCACTGACAAGATTTGCAACCTCGGCAAAACTAAGGCCGTATCGTCTCAGAGCCTCTTCGGACACTTCTATAGCGATTTCATAAGGTCTTACGCCCCATATACTTACCTGACTTATATCGTCCATCGCGGTAAGGTCGTTTCGTATCTGCTCGGCAAGATGTTTTAAGGTTTTTTCAGATACATCGCCGTAAAGTACAATCGCGACAACCTTACGGGTGGTTTTGATTTCCGCGATAATCGGTTTTTCAGTCTCTACCGGAAAAGTAATTATACGGTCAATCGCCGCTTTGACATCATCGAGCACATCTTTGATATTGGAATACTCTTCAACTTCGATAATTGTAGAGGCCGTACCTTCCGATGCGGTTGATAAAATTCTTTTAACACCGTCGATACCCGCTACAGCTTCTTCGACTCGCAGACAGACTCCCAGTTCGACATCGGCAGGCGTAGCCCCCCTGTATGGGACGGTTACCGAAATCCTGTCGAGCGAAAGCTCCGGAAAAACTTCTACGTTAATGCGGAATATTGTCAGGAATCCGCCTACCATAATAAAAAGCATCAGCAGATTCGCCGCGACGTGATTGGTCGCAAACCATCTGAGTATGCCTTTTTTATCTGTTGTGTTTGAATTCGGTTCGTTCATTATTTATCCGAAGCAATTCTTACTTTCATACCGTCAACCACAGCGTCAACATTACTTGTAATGATTTCTATTTTATCGGCGTCATCAATTTTTATATAAGCGTATTTCTCATCCGTCCTGACAACATTAGCCGGTTTGATATTAAGTACGCCGTCGCCGACAATCCATAATTCATCGCCGTTATGAACCCAGTCCCTTTTTACAGCGAACGCGTTTTCGAGAACCTTACCTTTCATATCCACCGCTACGAACATACCGGGAATAAGAGTCTGGGCGGAAGATTTCTGCCCTGTCGGGTTCTCAACCTCGACGACGACATAAACAAGTCTCGAAGATTCATCTACTTTGGCGGTCGTTCTCTTGACAATTCCGCCAAATACTTTTTCTGTTCCCGCAAAATTGGTTTTCACCTGAGCTTCGTCCGGCAGATTGAACCACGCAAGTTCGCTGTCTTCGAGCGGAACCTCAATTTCAACCGCATCGACGCCGTACGCGCTGCCGGCGTTTTGGCCTGCCGTTATAAATTGTCCCAAATCCACGCTCTTGGCCGTTACATACACATCGAGCGGCAAAACTATATTCGTCCGCTCAAGGTCGAGTTTCGCTTTTGCCAGTACCGCTTTTGCCGAATCGAGTGCGGCAGAGGCCTGACGAATCTGCGGCTGTCTCAAAACCAGAGCCGAATCCGGCTCAGTACCCGGATTTATCTGCTGCCATTCCCGCACGGCAACGGCAGCCTCGGATTTTTCCATATCGAGTTTTACTTCCATCTCGGCAACCTTTGCCTGAGCCTGTTCGACGGCAAGTGCAAAATCCTTCGGCTCTATTTGGAACAACGCCTCTTTGGCCGTAATAAATCCGCCCGCCCTGAATTCAGGATGAACCGAAACTACCTTGCCGGAAACCTGCGGTACTATCTGAACCTCTATCTTAGGTTTTACAGTGCCGTAGCCCCTGATTATCATCGGTATATCGCAGCGCTCCAAAACCTGCGTCTTAACAAGCGGAGCCAATTCGGGAAAGGCCGCCTTCTTCGGCTTGGAACGGCTAATCGTCATTAAAACAGCAAGCAGGATACCGGCCAATATTATCCCCATTGAAATAGAAAACTGCATGTGCTGTTTGCAGAAAATAACCGCTTTGGCATAAAGTTCCTGAGTTTTTATTTTCAAACGAGCCCATAATTCCATTGCCGTTGTTTTTATTTTTTCTTTGTCCATATTAAAATTTCCCGCTTTAAAATATTTCAACTTGTCCAGTCTCCGCCTAAAGCAAGGAATAGATTAACCCTTGCGTTCCAAATCTGTCCTTTGAGTATCGCGAGCGATTCCTCGGCGGTGTTTCGCCTTCTCTCCGATTCGAGAACCGTCAGAATACTTTCCACGCCCCTTTGATATCTTTGCCTCGAAAGCTCCTCAGCGGCTTTCGCCTCGGCGAACCTGATTTGCGCAAACTGCAATTTTCGGCGAAGCAAATCTTCCGTTACAGCATAGTCCTGAACTTCACGCATCGCGGCAACAACCGTTTTCGAATACACAGCGGCAAGCTCGTCAAATTTCGCCTTATCGAAATCGACTTGTGCTTTTAACTGGCCGCCTTTAAATATCGGTTGCGAAAGGCTAAAAAGCGTCGAATATATCCACGCCTCATCGACAAATATCGGGTTTGATGTGTTCGACCTCCAGCCCATCGAGCTTGTGAAAGTCAAATCCGGATAAAGTTTCGCTATGCTCTCGCCGATAGTTTCGTTCTGGGATTTAAGTTTTAATTCAGCCTCGACCACATCCGGCCTGCGCTGCAATAAAGCCGCCGGCAGTCCGACCGGCACATTCTGCGGCAGCGGTAAATCGCTGCTCATAGTTTTCAAAGACTCATATCTTCCGGGCTGGACCGCAAGGAGTTCGGCGAGTGTATTTTCCGCCAGTTTAAGAGACAATTCAATTTCAGGCTCGGCAACCTGCGCAGCGGCGAGATTTTCCCTTGCCAATCGCACATCGACCGGCCCGACAAGGCCGAGCTTATATCTTTCCTCGACAATATTAAGCGTCTTGGCAAGACTTTCCGTATTAACCTTTGCAATCGCAAGTCTTTTTTGCAGGGTAGCAATATTCAATCTCGAATTTATAACCGATGCGAGCATCGAATTTATGACCGCGTTCTTATCGGCTTTTGCCGCAAGCAGCGTTTTGTATTGTGCCTCTCTGGCGTGCCGCAGCTTGCCGAACAAGTCCAGCACATAACTTATGGAAAATTCGCCGGTATAAGTCCGCGTTTTTTGAACGACCGCCGTATTTTCCGAGCCTGACCCCGGCGGGCCGGAGCTTTTTCGCGTAAATTGCCTGTCGAAATCCATCGAAACTTCGGGCAGAAGTTTTCCGCCGGCGATTTTAAAGTTCGCCTCGGCCTGCAAAACCTTCGCCGCCGCTATTTTTACATCGTAATTATTCTCAAGTGCCTTTTCAACCAGCGCATTTGTCGTCTCATCGTCGAATCTTTCCCACCATCGGCCGGGACTGTTGGCATCCTGCGTATATTCCTTATTTCTGAAAAGCCATTCAGCCTTATCAGCGACAGTGGAAGGCCTTTCATACTTAGGCGCAACCATACACCCAGCCGAAAAACACAAGGCTGTTAAAAATAAAATAGAAATTTTTCTGTTTTTCAATAACATCATTTTTGACCGCTTATACCTTTGATAGCCGCCGAAGAAAACTCTACTATATGCCCAATTCGCCGGTTAATATCAAAAGGCATAAATTCATTGCCCTTGACTTCTGAAAATATATCTTCCATCTGGATAGTATGAAGCAGTTGCGAGACTACGGAAACCACACATAAAAATGTTTTGTCGTCAGGCAAACCGGGGCAAAGGTTTTTTATCGCCGGTATCATAAGCCCCATAACAGGCTTCATCATTATGTCGATAAATTCCTGCATAGGAAACTTCGGATTCAGCATTTCCCACCTTATCATCTTTCTGAATTTTTGCCCGCTTGCGTCCTGCATCAAAGGCTCTACAAAAGATTCGGCAAAGGCTCGTATTAGTTCTTCAAGCTGCAAGTTTTCCCCCTTGGCGGCTATTACCCCGCTTATCCTTTCGACTCGCAAGTCCCTGAGATATTTCATCCTTCTGCGGATTACTTCGATATAGAGCTCATATTTGCCGCCGAAATAATAATTAACCGAGGCAAGATTGCATTTGGCTTTTTGGGTTAGCTGTCTGGTACTTGTGCCGTCAAACCCATATTCTGAAAAAAGTCCCTCACCGGCATCCAGAAGACGCTGCCTGACATCCTCATTTTCTGCGTTTTTTCCCATATTTGCACCTAAATTTAAACAGTCGTTTCAAACTATAGTATAAAACATACGTTTGAAAAAAGCAAATTAATTCTAAATTTTTATATTTGCAACTCAGTTGCATAAAGGTAAAATGTGCATTCAAGTATGCATAACGACAGTTTTTTTAAGGAATCGGGACAATATGGGATTCGGCAAAAACTTAAAACAGATATCGTTAGAGCTTAAAGCTCACATTCCTTTCACGGCTGCGGGTGCGATTACGGGCGTGATTTTTATGCTTTTGTTCAGGAACGTCGGCCAAGCCGCCGGCCATACTCTTTTTGCGATATTTCATCCTGCCCACGTTTTATTAAGCGCGATGGTTACGGCCGCGATGTTCAAACTCCACAGAAAGCAAACCCGTATATGGATTGTGATTGTCGTAGGATATTTAGGTTCGATAGGCATAGCGACTTTGAGCGATTCGATTATGCCCTACTTGGGCGAGAAAGCTCTCGGCCTGCACATTCCCGCTCACAGCGAGTTGCATCATCACAAATCCGAAGAACACGAGACGGAAAATCATTCATCGGAAATTCATCTGGGCTTTATAGAGGAATGGTATATTGTCAATCCCGCCGCTTTTTTAGGAATCGCTATCGCTTGGTTTCTGCCCCGCACCAAACTGCCGCACGCTTCTCACGTTCTTATCAGCACCTGGGCATCGTCCGCCCACGTTCTTATGACTGCTCAGAGCCAAATTACCCTTACAGTTGCGATGTCTATGTTATTGATATTATTTCTGTCGGTATGGCTGCCCTGCTGTGTTAGTGATATTGTCTTTCCGCTTCTCCTAACTGGCGAGCCGCGAATTGAGCATTATCACTGCTGTCGTTGAGGAGTTTAAGATTTGAATTCCGACAAGAATAATTCGAAAAAAGAGGTGCTTAAAAACGCTAATTTGCGGTGTACTCAGGCAAGGCTTGACGTTCTCGATGTTTTACGGCATTCGGACACAGCCCTTACGCAGAGACAGATAACCGATTTACTTAAGGAAAAGTACGATAAAGTTACTATATACAGAACGCTCGAAGCATTCGTACATACCAATATAGCCCACAAGGCGTATTGTCAGGAAAAAATCTGGCATTTCGAGCTGGCGAACCGATGCGGAAAAGAACAGTGCCATCCGCATTTTGCCTGTCGGCTTTGCGGCAAAAACTTTTGCCTTGTCGGCACCAGCTATCCGGCTGTTCAAATTCCAAAGAACTTCGAGTCGCTCAGGCAGAAGGTACTAATCGAAGGCTTCTGCCCCGACTGCAAAAACTGAATAGCTTTTATGCATGCTGCGACTGTGCAGAAACTTCGCTATGCTCTACATCGGGCAGACAGCTCAATGTCCAGTACATATCGACCGTTCTCATCGCCTCAACAAACTGCTTATAGTCAACCGGCTTGACGATATAGCCTGCGATGCCGAGATTAAAACTGTCAACGTTCTTCTGGCCCACGTCGGAAGTAGTTAAGGCCACTGCCGGAAGAGTTTTTAGCTTTTCGTCTGCCTTGGTAATCTTCAGGAATTCGAAACCGTTTATTCTCGGCATATTCAAATCCAGAAGAATAACACACGGTCTCGGATTACTTTCGTCCCTTAAATACGGGCTTGTTTGGGTGTGAAAAAGACGTGTTTTTGAAGAAATTATCCCCGTCGGGAGTCGAACCCGAAACCTCTGGCTTCGGAGGCCAGCACTCTATCCAATTGAGCTACGGGGACATTATACTGCGGCTTATTATCCCCTCTTATGAAAATTCTGTCCAGCTTTATTCCGTCAGTTTCTCCGGTTCGCCCAGCAGGTCGATGACGAAATGTAAAAACTGTGCCGCCTCGGCTCCATTCGCTATTCTATGGTCAACCGCAAGCGTCATCTTCATAAACTTGCGAACGGCCAAACCGTCTTTTCGCATCACGCAGGTATCCGTTATTTTTCCAACACCGAGAATACTGCACTGGTCGGGTATAACGACAGGTATAAACGAATCTATGCCAAGCGAGCCGAGATTGCTTATGGTTATACACCCATCTTGAAAATCATCAGCCGACAGTTTTGCCGCTTCCAACCTTTCCAAAAGGTCTTTTCTGTATTCGGCTATTTGCGAAATACTCTTTTTATCCGCATCTTTTACTACTGGTGCGGCTATTCCGTCTTTTACCGACACTGCAATCCCTATGCCGATTGAATCCGCAAGTCGTACTGAATCGCCTTCGAGCCGACCCGTCATAATCGGCCATTTGTTCATTCCCAGTGCCAGAGCTTTTATGATAAAGTCATCGACCGAGACTTTCAGCTTTTCCTGCAATTCAGCAAGTTCTGCAACATCGACATTGACATTGAGATAAAAGCAGGGTTTTTCCTGTTTCGACTGAACCGTATGTTCTGCCGTTATTCGGCCGAGTTTGCTCAAGGGTACTTTTTGTCCGAGTTTATAACTTTGCTGCCCGCTTATTTTCAATTCTTTTAATGCTTCGGCAATATCTTCTTTAGCTGTTATTTTTGCGATTTTTTCGGCAGATTTGGGAGTGGGTTTTTTAACAGCGGTTTTTACGCTTACTTTTTCGTTTTCTTCGCCGAGGATTAAAAGAACGTCTCCTACTGCGACAGTCTGGTCGTTTTGGGCAACGATTGCCTTTACGAATCCCTCGTCCGGCGATTCCATTTCGAGTGTTGCCTTGTCGGTTTCGATCTCGAAAAGGATATCGCCTTTATTGACTTCTTGTCCGACTTTTACGAGGCAGTTTACAACGGCGCCTTCTTCCATCGTCTTGCTGAATCTGGGCAGTTTTATTTCATTAGCCATAGCAGGATTATACATCCGGAAAGTCCAAAAGTAAAGCCTAATGCGGGGACATACCAGGACATACGAAGCGGCAACGACTTTTACCTAAAGCTGCTATAGAGAAAGAACCGGCCATTTTATTTGAAACATCTCAAAACTTCGGATAAATACATAAGATGAAATACATAAGATGATTGCTTGATTTGAGCTTGCTGTTCTGCTAAAATAGTACAGTTGGCAGAAAGTATGGTGATTTAAATGACAAAACCGACAGATACCCCAAAGGGTAAAGAAACCTGCAGTTTTTGCGGCAGGCAGAAAAAGCAGATTGACGCCTTCGTCGAAGGGCCGGGCGGGGTTTATATATGTCCGGAATGCGTCGAGCTTTGCTATAATATCGTCAAACAGGAAAAAAAACGCGTTCGGCACACCGGTTTCCTGCTCGATGAAGTGCCCAAGCCCCGCCAGATAAAGGAATTTCTCGACGAATATGTCATCGGTCAGGAAAGAGCGAAGAAGATTCTTTCTGTTTCCGTGCATAATCACTATAAACGGCTCGTTCATACCGACCAGGAATCGAGCGATGTCGAAATCGACAAATCCAATGTTCTGCTCATAGGGCCGACAGGTTCGGGCAAGACGCTGCTGGCCAAGACTTTGGCGAGAGAACTTAATGTGCCTTTCGCGATTTGCGACGCCACGACGGTTACCGAAGCAGGATATGTCGGCGAAGATGTCGAGAACTTTTTGCTCAGACTGCTGCAGAGCGCCGATTACGACCTTGAATCCGCACAGCGCGGCATCGTTTATATCGACGAAATAGACAAAATCGGCAAGACCACCCAGAATGTCTCCATTACCCGCGATGTGTCGGGCGAAGGCGTTCAGCAGGCCCTTTTAAAAATGCTCGAAGGCACAATCGCGAATATTCCGCCTCAGGGCGGCAGGAAACATCCGGAACAGCAATACATACAATTAGATACGAGCCATATTCTTTTTATATGCGGCGGGACGTTCGTAGGACTTGAGAATATTATCAAAAAACGGCTCGGCAGAAAGATGATTGGCTTCGGCTCGGAAAAACAAAAGACCGACGATGCCAAGGCGGAATATTCCAATATCCTCGAACAGGTTGTGCCGGAAGATATTATCGAATATGGAATGGTTCCGGAATTTGTCGGCAGAGTGCCGGTAATTACCACGCTGGCGGCCCTCAACGAGGAGGCGCTTATCGATATCCTGACGAAACCCAAAAACGCGCTGATAAAACAATATCAGGAATTTTTCAAACTCGAACAGGCCGAGCTTGAATTCACGGACGATGCGCTGAAAGCAATATCGCGAAAAGCGATGAAGCGCGATACCGGCGCAAGGGCGCTGAGGGCAATGACGGAAGAACTGATGCTCGACCTGATGTATCGGCTGCCGGAAGAGACCAAGCCGGGAAAATACGTAGTAACCAGGGATGTTGTTGACGGCAAAGCCGACCTGTTCGCTTGTGCGAAAATAGCCCGAAAGGAATCGGCATAACCAGAAAACAAAATATGCTTTATTGTTTCGCAGGTGTTTGATGAATCTGCTTGTCAATATCTGCGATTTGTCCTATAATTGCGTAATTGACAGAGAGATGTAATGGTTGATTTCAGAGACATTCAGGAATTAGCCGACCGCATAGCGGAAAGATTCAGCCCTGAGCGGATAATCTTGTTCGGCTCTTATGCCGCCGGTACAGCAGGCCCGGACTCAGACGTGGATATGCTCGTTGTTTTGCCGTTCGAAGGGAAAAATTTCCGTAAATCACTGGAAATCATCAACGCGGTCAATCCGATGTTCAGCGCTGATATTATGGCAAGAAAACCCGATGATACGCAATGGCGATATCGTCAGGGCGACCCGCTGATAAAAGAGGCAATCGACCACGGAAAGACGTTATATGAACGAACTGATTAATGAATGGATTCATAAAGCCGACGCCGATTATGCGACCGCCTGCCGTGAAATGTCGGCGGATGAAAATGCGAATTTTGACGCTGTTTGTTTCCATTCTCAGCAGTGCATCGAAAAACTTATGAAAGCGATGCTTATCAAGAATGGCATAACCCCGCCTAAAATCCATGACTTATTCCAGTTGAATATTCTCCTTGTTCCTGTTTGTAAAAAGTGGTCTTGCCGTCCCGAAGATTTGCGGTATTTGACACGGGCAGCGATAGATTTTCGTTATCCCGGCGAATCTGCCGACAAAGACGAGGCCGCCGAAGCCGTCGAAATTTGTTCGCAACTCCGGGCAATACTGCACCGTTTATTGGCTGAAAAGTAAATAAAAACAGCCCGCCATACTTTTAGGCGACTTTGTAAAGAAAGCGGCTTTCTAATCAGGGGGATAAAAACAGGGCATATTTTAGGGTCTGTGTGTATCTTGAGTATCTTGTAATTTTGTGTAATTTCAAAATTAGATTTTGAAATAGCACGGTATTTTTTATATCTAAACAGTCTGTTGACGACATAAAAGGCAAATAAATGTTGCGAATGTAACCTTATTATGCCATTATAGTTAGCGGAATTTTTATATTATTTTCAGGAAAACAGGGAACTTATTAGGGCTGCAATGGTCAAATTTATACAGGAACAGTCAGCCGGCAGCGGCAATATAAGCATCGATGAGGCGACGCTTGTCTCGCAGGCCAGAGCCGGCAATATGGCATCTGTCGAAAAGCTGATACTTAAATATCAGGACAGAGTTTACAACACAATACTGAAGATTTGCGGCAATGAGGCCGACGCCGCAGAGCTTGCGCAGGATGCGTTTGTAAAAGCTATCGAAGGCCTGAAAAACTTCAGGGGCGAGAGCAGCTTTTATACGTGGCTGTTCAGAATAGCGGTTAACCTGACGCTGAACTTTTGCAAAAAGAACGCCAAGATGAGTTTTCAGTCGCTTCAGGAACAGCTTGATGAAAGCACCGAACGACAGCTTAAGGATTATCTGATAGACAAGAGCATAGCGGAGCCTTCTGATCTGGCGGCGAAAAAAGAAGTGCACAGCCTGATTGCCAAAGCGATTGAAAAGCTCGAACCCGAACAAAGAGCGGTAGTTATTTTGCGGGATATCGAGCAGATGAGTTATAACGAAATTGCCGAGACGCTTGAAATGGAAATAGGGACTGTGAAAAGCAGAATAGCGCGAGGCAGAAAAAACCTCAAAGAAATTATTGAGGCGGCGATACAATGAAAGATATAGAATATATCGAAGAGTTGTTAAACAGTTATATTGACGGCGAACTCGATGAGCGCAAGGGCAACGAAGTCCGGCGGCTTATCGATAACGATGCACAGGTTCGCCAGCTTTACGATTCGCTGGTACGTTATAAGAAGCTGACTGGTTCCGTACTGCCGGTTTCGGCGCCGGAAGGTTTTGCCGAGGGTGTCGCCAAGCGGCTCGAAAGACAGATTTTGCTGGCCGATACGGGTGCGGAACATCATCACGCAGGCAGACGTCATCTTATTTTAAGGCGTTTAATGACGGCAGCGGCGATAATCGTGCTCGGCGGAGTGCTTTCGCTGATTGTTTTCGATATTTTCGTGCCAAAAACCAGCAGGGATAAACTCGTTGACAACGCGCTGGGCAGGAAACAAAAACCGCAGGTGTTTTATGAAAAACCGTTTGCCGACGCTCCGCCGGCAGAGGATAAACCGATTGCGATTAAGCCTGCGAAGGTTTCTGGGTTTCCTATGGTTGCGAAACTTACGCTGACAACGGACAGGCCGGTCGAGACGGACTGGCTTATAGGCAAGGCTCTGATGAATACCGGGCTTTTCGACAAGACCATCGCGGTCGATAGAAAAACAGGCTCGGTAAAATACGTCCTGAACTGCGGCGAAGAATCGCTTGTGAGCCTGATTAACGAATTGAGCTTTATCTGGCCCAAATGCTCCGATGCGAAACTTGAGGTGGGTACCGAACAGGCGGGCAAATATGCAGCCGTAAATAATATTACCGCACAGCAGGTTCTTGAAATCTGCAAGGCCGACAGCTACAGCCAGAGAATACGTATGGCAAACGATTTGGCTATAATCAATGACGCTATGGCAGAGGACGTTGTAAAAAAATATCTTGTGCAGGAAGACATAAACTACGACCTTTTAATACCGGACAAACCCGTGCTTACATCGGCGGAAAGGGCCGAACCGGCAAAGGCGGAAAACACTGCCGGCAGGGCAAACTTTACGATAATAGTTATTGGTAAACAATAAGCGGGGCGGGGGGGAATATTTAAAATCATCAGGCGGATTTTTTGTCCGCTTTTTTCGGGGGCGTTTTTTTAGTTTCTGATTTTGTCTCCGTCTTTGAATCCTTTTTTTCCTCTTTTTTAGCGCCTGTATCAGACTCCTTTTTGACAGATTGTTTATAGGAATCGCTGCGGTAATCGGTTTGATAGAATCCTGAGCCTTTAAAGATTACGCCGGCACCGGTGCCGATGAGCCTTTTAAGCGATGTTTTGCCGCATTTGGGACATTTTTTCAGAACCGGAGCGGTTATAGACTGGAATTTTTCGAATTCATAACCGCATTTTCCGCATTGGTAGTCGTAAGTCGGCACAGCTTAATCTCCGTTTTCACTGTCCGCATCGCCGGCGGGCTGCTCCTGGTTGTCCGAAACTTTTTTATTTACGATTACAACGGCGGGGCGGAGAATTTTATCGCCCAGCTTATAACCCTTCTGGAATTCTTCGAGAATAATCATATCCTCTTTGTCAGGCTCGGTTTTTTGCGTAAGGGCCTGATGGAAATTCGGGTCGAATTTTTGTCCGACCGTGCTGATTTGTTCGATGCCGTGATTTTTTAATATCGCCAAAAACTGGTCGTAAATAATTTTTATGCCCTTGAGCAGTTCGTCGGCGTTTTCGAGCTTTTCCATCCTGCTTGTAGTATGGTCGAAATTGTCGAGCACAGGCAGCAGCGATTTTATTATCGATTCCTTTTCATAGGCTATCGATTCGGCGATTTGCTTGGCGGTGCGTTTCTGGAAGTTCATATAATCGGCGCTGAGACGCTGAAGGCGGGCGAATGTTTCGTCTTGTTCGGCTTTGAGCTTGTCTATTTGCTCGTGAAGCTTGTGTGCCTTATCCTTTTTGTGTTCTTTCGGCGTTTCTTCGCTCATAATTTCTCTACTTGTTATTGAAATATTCTTTTAACTTTTCGAAAAAGCCTCTCGATTTCGGCAGGACGGTGTTGTCTTCAGTCTTCGCAAATTCCCTGAGGAGTTCTTCCTGCTGTTTGTTAAGTTTTTTCGGTATCTCGACAATTACCTGCACAAGTTCGTCGCCGGTGCGTCTTGTTCTGATGTCCGGCAGGCCCTGTCCCTTGATTCTGAACACATCGCCGGTCTGAGTGCCGGGCGGAATTTTTAATTCTTTCATTCCGTTGAGACTCGGCACTTCGACTATGCCGCCAAGAGCGGCCTGCGTGAAACTAATCGGCACTGCCGCAACGATATTGACTCCGTCCCTTTGCAGAAACGGATGCTCTTTCAGCCTGACATAACAGTACAAATCGCCTCGCGGTCCGCCGCCAAAGCCCGGCTCGCCTTCACCGGCGACTCTTACGCTCTGGCCTTCGTGAACGCCCGCGGGAATTTTGACCGTTACGAGACGTTTTTTCGGCACTCTGCCGGTGCCTTTGCATTTCTTGCAGGGATTTGTAATTACCTTGCCCGCTCCCTTGCACTGCGGACAGGTCGAGACCATTTGGAAAAATCCGCCCATACCTGAGCGTGCAACCTGTCCCGAACCGCCGCAGGCCGGACATTTCGAAGGACTGCTGCCCTTGGCAGAGCCGGAACCTGAACAATCCTCACATTTGTCCTGCCGGGTGAACTCTATGCTCTTTTCCACGCCGCTTGCGACATCGTTAAGCGTCATCTCAACGACAGTTTCGAGGTCGTATCCCCTGTGCGGTCCTCGTGCCGATGAGCGTCGGGACCTGCTGCCGCCGAAAGCGCCTCCGAAAAAGTCGCCTAAAATATCATCGAGATTAAGCGCGCCGAAAATGTCCTCGACGTTCATTCTCGAAAAATCGTGAACGCCCGCGCCCTGAAGGCCGGCGTGGCCGAACTGGTCGTATCTTGCGCGTTTGTCCGGGTCACTCAGTACCTCATAAGCCTCGGCGCACTCCTTGAACTTTGTCTCGGCGTCTTTGTCACCGGGGTTTTTGTCAGGGTGATATTTTATCGCCAGCCTGCGGTACGCGCGTTTTACATCGTCGGCGCCGGCGGTTTTACCAACGCCCAAAACTTCATAGTAATCACGTTTATCCATTTATTTATCTTACTGCGCCTTCAATCGGCTGTTTGTCCTTATCGTCGTCTTCTTTCAGGTCGGTGATAAGCACATTCGTAGTGAGCATCAGACCTGCCACCGAAGCGGCATTCTGCAGCGCGCATCTTGCGACCTTTGCCGGGTCGATAATGCCCGCTTGAATCATATCGACAAACTCGCCGCTGTTGGCATCGTATCCGGTATTGCCGGATTTTTCGAGCAGTTTTTCGACAATTACATCGCCGTCATCGTCGCCGTTATCGGCAATCTGCTTTGTCGGCGACTTGAGCGCGTTTGCGACGATATCGAAACCGATTTTTTCATCGCCTTTTGCCTTGGCCTCGGCCTGACGGACTTTTTCAATCGCCCGCAGATAAATGGTTCCGCCGCCGGGGATAACGCCTTCTTCGGTCGCGGCCTTGGTCGCGTGAAGAGCGTCGTCGAGAAGGTCTTTTCTTTCCTTCATCTCGGTTTCAGTCGGAGCGCCGGCCTTGATTACGGCTACGCCGCCGGTGAGTTTTGCCAGACGTTCCTGAAGTTTTTCGCGGTCGTAATCGCTCGTAGTCGCTTCGATTTGTTTGCGAATCTGGTCGCAGCGGGCGGTGATGTCTTTCTTGGTGCCGCTGCCTTCGATAACAATAGTGTTTTCCTTTGCGACTACAATTTTCTTCGCTTTGCCGAGTTGGGAAAGTTCGACCTTTTCGAGCTTTATGCCGAGGTCTTCGGTAATTACCTGCCCGCCGGTCAGAGTCGCGATATCGCCCAGCATAGCTTTTCTCCTGTCGCCAAAGCCCGGAGCCTTTACCGCGCAGACCTTCAAAACGCCCTGAAGCCTGTTTATAACAAGGGCTGCCAATGCTTCGCCTTCGATTTCCTCGGCGACGATGAGCAGTTGAGCGCCGAGCTGCGCGACTTTTTCGAGAAGCGGAAGTATTTCTGCGATGCTCGAAACTTTCTTTTCGTACAGCAGGATGTAAGCGTCCTCAAGAACAGCTTCCATAGTGTTGGTGTTTGTTATGAAGTAGGGCGATATATAGCCGCGGTCGAACTGCATACCTTCGACGACCTCAAGCTCGGTTTCGAGGCTCTTGCCTTCCTCGACTTCGATAACGCCTTCCTTGCCGACCTTGTCCATCGCGTTTGCGAGGATTTCGCCGACTTCTTTATTATTATTTGCGCTAATCGCGGCGACTTTCGCGATGTCGTCGTGGCCATTAACGTCTTTGCTCTGTTTAGCGATAAATTTCACAACTTCATTAACGGCTTTGTCGATTCCGCGTTTAATCGCCATCGGATTTGCACCGGCTGTTACGTTTTTGAGTCCTTCGTTGTAAATCGCTTCAGCCAGAACCGTCGCAGTTGTAGTGCCGTCGCCGACGACGTCGCTTGTCTTGCTGGCCGCCTGATTGACCATCTTGGCGCCCATATTCCTGAATGGGTCGGGCAGTTCGATTTCCTTGCTTACGGATACGCCGTCTTTGGTTATTTTCGGTGAGCCGTAACTTTTATGCAGCAGGACGTTCTTGCCTGTCGGGCCGAGCGTAATTTTAACCGCTGCCGCCAGAGAGGCCAGACCCTGTTTAAGCTGTGCCCTTGCCGCGTCATCAAACATCATTTGTTTTGCCATTTTTTACCTCACTTTTCCACTATGCCGAGAATATCGCTCTCGTGCAGGATTTTATATTCAACGCCGTCGATTTTTATGTTGCTTCCGCCGTATTTGCCGAACAGTACAGTATCGTTTTTCTTAACGGCTGCTTCGGCTCGTTTGCCGCTGTCCAGAAGTTTTCCCGGGCCGACAGCAATGACCTTGCCCATCAGCGGTTTTTCTTTGGCGGTGTCCGGCAGAACGATTCCGCCTGCTGTTTTTTCCTCCGCCTCTTCGGGCTTTACAACTATCCTGTCATCCAAAGGTCTGAGTTTCATTTCTTATATCTCCATAAATAAAAAGATTTATTATTTTTTTACATACCCATATCACCCATACCCATTCCGCCCATACCGCCCATTCCCATTCCTCCCATTCCGCCCATACCCATACCGCCCATATCTCCGCCGCCCATACCACCGGCCTTGTTTTTCTGCGGTTTTTCGGTAACGACGCAATCGCAGGTCAGCAGCAGTCCCGCAACGGAAGCGGCGTTCTGAAGTGCGATTCTTGTTACCTTTACAGGGTCGATAACGCCTGCGGCTACGAGGTCTTCGAATTTGGCCGTATCGGCGTTATAGCCGAAGCTTCCCTGACCTTCGGATATTTTATTGACGACCAGATTGCCGACAGCGCCTGCGTTTTCAGCGATATAGTAGCAGGGCATCTTGAGTGCGTTTGCGATAATCTCGGCGCCGGTTTTTTCGTCGCCGTCGAGTTTGAGTTTCTTAACCGCGTCGATACATCGGATAAGTGCAACGCCGCCGCCGGGTACAATGCCTTCTTCAATCGCGGCTCTTGTAGCGTGCAGAGCGTCTTCGATTCTTGCCTTCTTTTCTTTCATTTCGGATTCGGTCGCCGCTCCGACATTGACCTGCGCGACTCCGCCTGTCAGTTTCGCCAGTCTTTCCTGAAGTTTCTCACGGTCATAACCGCTGGTTGTCGAGTCAATCTCGCTTCGGATTGCTTTTATCCTGCCGTTGATTGCCTCCTGCGTGCCCGCTCCTTCGACGATAATCGTGTTGTCGTTGTCGATGGTAACTTTTTTAGCCCTTCCGAGTTGTGATGGTTTTATATTGTTAAGTTCGATTCCGAGGTCCTTGAAAATCGGCTCCGCGCCGGTGAGTATCGCGATATCTTCGAGCATCGCCTTTCTTCTGTCGCCGTAGCCGGGGGCCTTGACGGCACAAATCTGCAGAACGCCGCGGAGTTTATTGACGACCAATGTCGCCAGCGCCTCGCCTTCGATGTCCTCGGCGATGATGAGCAGCGGCTTTTTGTCCTTCGCAACCGTCTCCAGCAGTGGAACGAGCTTTTGAACGCTGCTGATTTTGTCCTCGTAAACCAATATGTAAGGCTTTTCGAGTTCGCAAACCATATTGTCGGCATTGGTTACGAAATTCGGCGACAGATAACCTCTGTCGAACTGCATACCTTCTACATAATCGAGCGTGGTATCGAGACTCTTGCCTTCTTCGACGGTAATGACGCCGTCTTTGCCGAGTTTCGTAAATGCGTCAGCCATAATTTTGCCGATTTCGTGGTCGTTATTGGCTGATATTGAAGCGATATTTTCGATATCGTCTTTTTTGGTGATATCGACCGGCTTGGCGAGTTTGACGAGTGTCTTCGTCGCTACTTCGACCGCTTTTGCGATGCCCCTGTTGAGCGACATTGCATCGGCGCCCGCCGCGATATTGCGATAGGCCTCTTTGAAAATCGCCTCGGTCAGAACCGTAGCCGTTGTGGTTCCATCGCCTGCGATTTTGCTTGTCTTGCTTGCGGCCTCTTTTACGAGCTTTGCGCCCATATTTTCAGATTTATCGACGAGGTCGATTTCTTCGGCGACCGTTACGCCGTCCTTTGTAACTGTCGGACTGCCCCAGCCTTTGTCGATAATAGCGTTTCTGCCTCTCGGGCCCAAAGTTGACCTGACCGCTCGTGCCAGTTTTTCCACCCCTGTCAGAAGTGCCGCTCTTGCATCAGCATTAAACTCTAATTGTTTTGCTGCCATAATCCGTTTACTCCTATCTAAAAGTCAAAATATAGAAACACTGTCTAATCCGTGATTATCCTAATTTATATGCAAAAAAAGTACCAGTTTTTTAACTCTAATGATACTAAAAGTTTATATTTATCATAACTTATTGCAAAATAATAGGTTATGAAATCAAGGTAAACATAGAAATGCTTTTCTGAAGCGGATTTGCACTGCCAATTTTGACAAAAACAGCGGGCAGGAGTGCCATGCTGGCAGGTTCAATTCGGTCTTCTGGTCATTTGCGAGTCTAACCATTCTTTATGCCATTTGGCGTGTCCATCGCCGAACAGGATATTATGGCCGTTGTTATGCGGCCCAAAAGTGCCTAAAAGTTCACCTTTCCATACATAACGCCACAAATTCCCGTATTTGTTGGGGTCGTTATTATCTTCGCTGACATAATCATTTGGGTCGATGTCTTTATAAGGCAGATAATCAGCGGTATTTACTGGCACTATCGGCTGGTCGTAAAGCAGGGCAAATATTGCAGGATGTTTCACGTTTTCCGGCTTCAAGAGATGGATATCGGTTTTTGGTTCTTCCTCGGGCGTTGGCGGCCGGATGTCTAAAGGGCCGGCATAAGCAAAAGCAGTCTGGCTTTGGGTAAGTTTTCTGCCCGCCTGTCCGTTATAACAATAGCTTATATCGCAGCCGAGACTTGCAAGGGGCATACATTTATATATGTTTTCGTCTTGGTAAAACGGCCAGAGCGATACCGGCACGCCGAGCATTTTACCTTTTGCGATATCCTTATCAGCCATAAAATCAGACCATTTTTCCGGTATAGGGGGGACGCAGACGGGATAATACTTATAGCTTTGCACATAAGCTCCGGTCGCAAGGCCGAGCTGTTTTAGATTATTAAGACAGACTATTCGGTGTGCCAACTGCCGGGCGCCGGATAGCGCAGGCAGAAGTACAGCGATTAATATCGCCAGTATGGATATGACGACAAGAAGTTCGACAAGGGTAAAGGCATTATTTTTTTTCATAGAATAATGCTCTGTATTTGCTTTTAGGCCATTTGCGAAATTACTGTTTTTTATTTTACGAACAGCATCTCCGCATAAGTCGGCAACGGCCACATCTTCGCATCGACAGTCATTTCCAGCCCGTCAACAGCTTTCCTAACTTCGTTCATCGCGACAATGACATAATCTCTGAAATTCTCCGCTCTTTTGGCTGAATTGTCAATTCCATTTGCCACCGTTGAGGATTTTTTCAGTTCATCTATACTGTTTTGCAGTTCGCTTATCAGTTCGCAGGTTTTAATGAGCGATTTCTTTTGAGCACTCGGGTCGGTTCCCGCGTTGCTGATGCTTTCAATGGCTTTTGCTACTTTGCCGGAATATTCTATAGCGACAGGTAAAATTTGTCTTTGGGCGATATTCAATGCCGTTCTTGCCTCGATATTTAAGCTCATACTGTAAGAATCCAGCAGAATTTCCGTCCTTGCTTTCAATTCCGCCTTGCTCAGCACGTTATGGTTTACGAAAAGTTTGACGTTTTCTTCGTCCATAATCGTCTTTAGCGATTCTACGGTCGATTTAATGTTCGGCAGACCTCTTTGCACGGCTTCTTTGGCCCATTCTTCGGTGTAATTATCGCCGTTAAAGATGACCCTTCGGTGCTCTTTCGAGATTTTCGCCAGAATTTTTTGAGCTGCCGTTTTTACATTGGTGCTTTTCTCCAGTTCATCGGCGATTTCGCCCAGCACATCCGCCACGATAGTATTCAGTACGAACATAGGTCCTGATGTCGATTGAGCCGAGCCGACCATACGGAACTCGAACTTATTGCCCGTAAACGCGAAAGGCGATGTCCTGTTTCTGTCGGTGCAGTCTTTCGGCAGCGGCGGAAGTGCCGAAACGCCCAGCTTCAGATGTCCGTTGGCTTTCGATTCTTTTGCTCCGCCTTCGCCCAATTGTTCGAATATCTCTGTCAGTTGGTCGCCGAGGAAAACAGACACTATCGCAGGCGGCGCTTCGTGAGCTCCGAGCCTGTGGTCGTTTCCTGCCGTCGCCACGCTTGCCCTCAATAGCTTGGAGTATTTATCGACAGCGCGGATAACTGCGCACAGCATCACAAGGAACACCATATTATCGTGAGGCGTACTGCCCGGTTCGAGCAGATTAACCCCGTCGTCAGTTACCATACTCCAGTTGTTGTGTTTGCCTGAGCCGTTGACCCCACTGAACGGTTTTTCGTACAGCAGGCATACGAGATTATTTCTTAACGCCACCTTTTGCAGCGTCTCCATTACGAGCTGATTATGGTCCGTTGCCACATTTACCGTACTGAATACCGGCGCCAGTTCGTATTGGGCCGGAGAAACCTCATTATGCTGCGTCTTGGCTGATACGCCCAGCTTCCACAGCTCGATATTGACATCGTGCATAAACGATGCGACTCGTTCGTGCAGCGCGCCGAAATAATGGTCACTCATCTCTTGTCCGCGGGGCGTTGCCGCTCCGAATAGCGTCCGTCCCGTCAGCATCAGGTCGAGCCTTTTCTCGAAAAACCTTTTATCTATCAGGAAATACTCTTGTTCCGGCCCGAGTGTAGCGCCGACGCTTTTCGAGGTATTATTACCGAGGCTTTTCAGCACCCTTATCGCTTGTTTGTTCAATGCGTCCATAGACCGCAGCAGGGGCGTTTTCTTATCGAGAGCCTCAGCGTTATACGAACAGAAAGCACAGGGTATATAAAGGGTAATATTTTTCCCTGTTTCTTTGATAAATGCCGGGCTTGTACAGTCCCAAGCCGTATAGCCCCTTGCCTCGAAGGTTGCCCTGAGTCCGCCGGACGGAAAACTCGAAGCGTCGGGTTCGCCTTGTATCAGCTCTTTGCCGCTGAACTCCATAATCGTACTGCCCTCGGCGGTCGGCGAGATAAACGAATCGTGTTTTTCCGCCGTCAGTCCGGTCATCGGCTGAAACCAGTGACAAAAGTGCGTTGCCCCGTTTTCAATCGCCCAGTCCTTCATTGCGTTGGCGACAGTATCGGCCAGTGCGACATCGAGGAATCTGCCTTCGCTTATCGTCTTTTTGAATTCTTTATAAACGTTCTTCGGCAGACGTTCTCTCATTACCACATCGTTGAAAACGTTCTTACCGAATATCGCCGCTACGGACTCAAAACTTTCACTCATTTTTATACTCCTGTTTTTAAACTCTTTGTAATTATCCTGTCATTGTTTCAAAGATACAGAACAAAATTTTATAATCGGCCTCAAAGCCGTACTGTTCTTTAATACGCAATAACCGTACCAGTTCGCAGGATATTGCAATAATTTTCATAACATATTGTCTTGCAAGATGTTAAGCTAATGTGCGTAGTCTGCGCAAATTTTCTATACTCTACAATTTTGTATATTTTATTGAGTAAAAATACAAAATTGTATTTATTTTGCGTTTTATCCGATGGCTTCGCCGCCTCGCTCGCCCGTTCGGATTCTTATACATTCAGGCATGTCCACCACGAAAATTTTCCCGTCGCCGGTCTGTCCTGTCTTTGCGCCCTTTGTTATGGCATTTATTGTGCGTTCCACATAGCTTTCATTTACCGCTATCTCAAGGCGAATTTTCCGCAGCAGGTTTCCTGTTTCTTTCATGCCGCGATAGACTTCTGTTATACCTTTTTGCCTGCCGTGCCCGAGAACCTCGCTTACGGTTATAAGATTGACCTCTTCTTTATAAAGCTCTTCTTTTACCTGTTCGAGTCTGTACGGCTGAATTATAGCAATTACCAGTTTCATATTTGGTCTTCCTTTCTTTTATTCGAGCATCGTATAAGCACGCTCATTGTGTTCAGCCAGGTCAAGTCCTATCGCCTCATCTTCTTCGGTGGCCCGTACGCCTATGACCGCGTCGATCAATTTATAGATAATATACGTGCCGATTAGTGCGTAGCCGACCGTTGCCGCCACTGCGACAAGCTGGACGAAGAATTGTTTGCTGTTTCCCGCAAGTAAACCATCGGCGCCTGCCGGGTTTATAGCTTTGGACGCAAACAGTCCTGCGGCAATAGTTCCCCATATGCCGCTTATGCCGTGCACGCCGAATGCATCCAGCGAATCGTCATAATGAAGAGCGTGTTTTATGTAACTAACCGCTATGAAACAAAGTATACTTGCCACGGCACCGATTATCAATGCGGCTCCTATGCCTACAAATCCTGCCGCCGGCGTAATTGCCGCCAGGCCTGCTATTGCTCCGGATATGGTTCCGAGCATTGTGGGATTGCCGTTAAGCTTCCAGTCAATCAGTGCCCAGGTTAGTGCCGCCGCTGCTCCTGCGGTATTCGTAACGACAAAAGCGTTTACCGCTATACCGTTTGCGGCCAGTGCGCTGCCGGCATTGAAACCGAACCAGCCGAACCACAGCAATCCGGCCCCCAAAACACTAAATGGCAGATTGTGCGGTGCGATTGCGTATTTATTATAACAGGACCTTTTGCCTATTATTAATGCGGTAACCAGTGCCGCAATGCCGGCGTTTATATGAACTACCGTACCGCCTGCGAAATCCAGAACGCCCATTTCTCGTAGCCAGCCGCCGCTGCCCCAAACCCAGTGTGCTATTGGGTCATATACGAATGTGGCCCATAGCAGCGTAAAGAGCAGATATGCTGAAAACTTCATTCGTTCCGCGAATGCGCCAATAATAAGCGCAGGTGTAATCACAGCGAACATCGCCTGGAAAATCATAAACGCCTGATGCGGGATTGTTGCGCTGTAAGCGGGGTATGCGTCTAATCCGACTCCTTTGAGTCCGAACCATTGCAATCCGCCTATAAATCCGTTGCCCTGCGAAAATGACAAACTGTATCCGAATATCACCCATTGAATACTTAGGATTGCCAGGGCAACAAAACATTGCATAAGAACGCTCAGGTAATTTTTTCGTCTGACAAGGCCGCCGTAGAAAAATGCGAGTCCAGGCGTCATCAGCATTACAAGAGCCGCTGACATTAGAACCCATGCGGTATCACCGCTGTCTATTTTTGGGATGCTTGATGTTTCCTCCGCGAGACACAAGTTGGCGGCAAGAAACAAGACTGCCGCCAGGCAAATAAATTTGCGCATACTAACTCTCATTGACACCACTTCCTTTCTTCTGCAATTTGTATTCGACTAACTAATACAGATGTTATATTTTTCTTATGTATGCAAGAAGTGTGCCAGTTCAGTTATTGTTAAATATATTCATCGCAACTTATTGTCGTTAAAAAAGTTATAAGCGAGATAGCTTGTCGTCAGAATTTTCTATTTTTATGCATTTTTGTAGTTTAGCTATTAAAAAATTACATTTTTGTAATTTTAATACACAGATTATGAACTGAGGGACCGTTTTGCGGGTCCCCCAAGTTCAGGGCACGGTTAGGAAGTGGTGCCTTTTATATGAACGACTGTCTAAGGTCTATATTATTATCCGATGGCTTCGCCGCCTCGCTCGCCCGTTCGGATTCTTATACATTCAGGCAGGTCGAGGACGAATATTTTTCCATCGCCGATTTGTCCCGTTTTTGCGCCTTCGATAATAGCGTCTATTGTCCGCTCGACGAAGTTTTCATTAACGGCTATCTCAAGGCGTACTTTTTTTAAGAGGTTCACTTCTATGGGAACGCCGCGATACGATTCGTGATAGCCTTTTTGCTGTCCGCACCCCAGCGAATTTGTTACGGATACTTTATAAACCTCAGCTTTGTATAGAGCTTGTTTGACATCTTTGAGTTTATACGGCTGAATATATGCGATTACTAATTTCATTTTTTTATCTCCTTATATAGAGTCAGGTTATTATTCAGTAGTGAACACTTGGAAACCGGCATAAGCCTCGTTGCCGTGTTCGCCGATATCGAGACCGCGAAGCTCTTCTTCCCGCGAAACACGGATACCCATAACAGCTTTCAGAATAGCCCACGATACTATTGCCGTAATGAATACGAACAGTCCTACCGTAACCACTCCGGCCAATTGAGCGCCAAGCAGCTTAAACCCGCCGCCGTAGAATAGCCCGTTGCCGGTCGCTGTTCCGGTTATACCGTCTTTTGCGAACAATCCCACGCAGATAGTTCCGAATATGCCGTTTACCAGATGCACCGACAAAGCTCCGACAGGGTCGTCCAGCCGCAGTCTGTCGAACATCATTACTGCCAGCACGACAAGCACGCCTGCTATCAGTCCTATTATCAGCGAGCTTCCCACGCTGACAAACGCGCAAGGCGCTGTAATTGCCACCAACCCTGCAAGGCATCCGTTAAGGGTCATTCCCAAATCAGGTTTGCCCATTATCAGCCAGCAGGTTATCGTTGCGCTCATAATAGCCGCCGCTGCTGCCATATTGGTTGTTACCGCAACGTGCGAGATTGCACCGGGGTCCGCCGCCATAGTCGAGCCGGGATTGAACCCGAACCAGCCGAACCATAGTACGAACGTTCCGATGGTCGCAAGGGACAGGTTATGGCCGGGTATAGCTTTAATATGGCCGTTATCGTATTTTCCGATTCGCGGCCCGAGCATTATCACGCCGGCCAATGCCGCCCACCCCCCGACGCTGTGTACGACTGTCGAGCCGGCAAAATCGAACATCCCAAGTTTCGCCAGCCAGCCGCCGCCCCATATCCAGTGCCCGATTACCGGATAAATCAGCATCGCCATCACGAAAGTGAAAAGAATGAAAGCTATATATTTAATGCGTTCAGCTACCGCTCCCGACACAATGGTCGCAGCCGTTCCGCAGAATACCAATTGGAAGAAAAACTTTGCCCATAGCGGCACTCCCGTCCACGATATCGCAGAATAAACTCCCTGATAGGCCTCGCCAACCGCAGGGGAGTTATCGGCGCCGCCCGCGAAGAACAAGCCGTTTAAGCCTAAAAAGCCGTTGCCGTCGCCGAACATAAGTCCCCAGCCGATAACCAAAAATCCGAGAGACGATGCCGCGAACACGATAAAATTTTTCGACATAATGTTTACGCAGTTTTTCGCCCGCGCAAAGCCCGACTCCACCGCTCCGAAACCGAGGTTCATAAAGAATACGAGCATAGCCGTAATCAAAACCCATACGGTATCTATCATTATTTTTGATTCCATAATTCCGCTCCGTTTAAAACATCGTTAATATTTAAAAACTTTTGGAAATGCTTACACCCGTAAAGAAATAATCGCTGGATTTACTGTACGTATCGGTGCTGCGGATTTTTCCGTCAACAAGCGTTACGAAGTTAAAGCTCGGCGTAATCGCCCATCCACCGCCGATATCTATCGGCAAAGCGACTTTAAATGCCAAATCGTTCAGCCGTGCCTCATCGATACCCCAATAATCCTTGTTATATGTACTGCTGCCCCAGCCGATAGAAGCCCCAAGTTCCAAATCGGCTGTAATGGTATCGCTGAATTTCAGAACGTCTTCGAATGTATGCGACAGGCCGAAATTCGCGTACATTCCGTTTTCGTTGCCCATACCGTGATATACTGTAATAGCAGGACTCAACGGCACATCGAAGCTCAGGCCCCAGTACAGTTCCGTCGTATCTGTGGCCGATGCGCTCGGAAAATGATAATGAATCACTCCGACTGAATAGCCGACTTTGCTTTCTTCGCTGAATTTGCCGCTGTAATCGAGCGTCAGGTCGTATTCGGTAAATTCACCGCTGTTTTTATGATAGTCTGTCAGGTCAACATTGCCCCAGACACTGGCGGTAAATCCTTTATAGCTGGCGCTAATACCCGGCTGAAAGACAAAATCATCATTCAGCAATTGTCCCCGCCATACGTACTTGCTGTAAAAATCACTTGTTAAACCAAATTCAATCTTGTCCTGTTCTTCAGCCATCGCAACGCTGCAGGCAATCATCATCCAGCAAACAATAGCGGCTAATCCTGACTTTCTCATTGTTACCTCCGGCAAAAAATTTTTACAAAAAAAATACGAACAATAACGATTCGTATTATGCAAACCTTGTGCCAGAAATTTTTGTGCGAATAGAATACTGGTAAGCCCTTGTTTTAAAAAGGGTTAAGTGTGTGATTGAGTGGCAGGGGAGTAAATGGAAAAATATACAATAATGTATTTATATATAGTTTTGCCTACATTATTGTGTTTTTAGCCATAAAAACACTTTCGGATAAATGCTGTATTTTTTGATTTTGCAGCCGAGTATTCGTTCTGTCAGGCCCGGTTTGGATTGGGTCGGTATTTTGCGTATTACAACGGATGCAGGCGACATCGTTCGCTGGGCAGGAAAACGCCGGCGGCGGGGATTTGGATAGCGAGAGGTTGGATGGCGAGAAGTTAGGCGGTAGAGGTTGGGCTGGCAGGGGTTTGGGAATGGGGGTGTTTAGTCGTTAATCGCCAATCGTTAGCTACACAAGCAGCATAGATGCGGATAAAATCAACCTTGTGGGAAAACGACAGGACGTTTTGCAGTTACAGGCGGTAGCCGGAAAGCAGATTATAGATTACAGATTGAAAAACGAGAATCTTTTTATTTGGTTTTTTTCTACATTCTTTGTGCTTTTGTATCGAGAAGCGTTTATTTATTCGAGAAAATTAAATTTATGGGAGCCTCTAATAATTCAGGAAATTGAGATTGCTTCGTCGTTTTTGGGTGAAAACGCCACAAAAACTTCTCGTAATGACAATTTTTAGAGGTTGCCTTTATTTTTAAAGAGGTTATCACCATCGCCTTTTTGACTTTTTATGCCGTTTTCTTGCTTTCTTGCGTTTCTACCTCTTTCCTTGTATTTTCCCAAATCCTCGTTCAGTAAAATGCTTCTTAGCGGCTCATACTGCCAGCACGGAAAATTCAGCGGCGCAAATTCCTCCTCGCCTGCCTGCAAAACAAATTTATCGTGCGCAAATGCCCCCAAAATCCGGTTATTTGGCGTATCAGGACAGTAAAAAACTAATTTCTTTCCTTTTTTTATTGTAAAACTTGCGTGGACAGAAGTGTGATTTCTGCCGGTGCAAACCGTAACCCCGATTAAACCGGTATTATTTTTGATTTTTCTGTTAAGTGCATTTTGTCTCACGTTTACTATACGCAACCTGCATCGGCGGTTGTCCAGCGGATTTCTTTTTATATGGTCAACTATTTCGCCCTTGCCGGCCCGCATTATATATCTCGACAGAAGAATCGTTTTGTTCTTGCCTTCTTTTAAAACTATACGCGGACAGCCGTTGGCAAGATAAAAACCTCTTATAAAGGTGTACTTGCGCTTCGGCTTTATATCCGCGTCTTTAAAAAGCCTGCGGTATATAAAATCGTCAATCAGTATTGTCCGTCCGCAAAGCTCGAATGTTCGATACTTTTCTGCCGCAGGGACTTCCTTAATTGATTTTTTTGGCATTTTATTGTCCTCCGTTTTGATGGTTTCTTGCTGTTGTTTTTGCGGTTTAATGTGCGAAACAAGCTGTCATTTTTGCCGAACCTTAATTTACTATAGCCGCACGGGCGTTCGTCGATGTTTGACCTGAAAACTCGTCATTTTTGGCGGCTTGGCGCGATTTTATGAATGGTCTTACGCCGTACAAAGGGCAGGTCAAACAGGAGCAGTTTATTATCTCGTTTTTTTGCCAGCATACACACTCCAGGCAAAGTGCCTTGACCGCTGCGGATTTGCTCCGGCTTTCCACCGCTTTTTTGTAAATTCTGCGGTATTTTTTCGGGATTTCTTCCAGCCTGCGGGCTATCTTTTCCGCTCTTAACCGTTCCGGCTCCATCTTGTTTGAATGTCTTGATTTCATAATATTTAGTTCCTTGGAAAAAAGATTTGTGAAAAAGGTTTAAGACACCTCTTGTTTATCAATCATCAAATATTATTGTATTATAACAAGAAATGTTAATAATTCAAGTAAAAAACGGTAATTTTATTAAAAAAGTCATAAGGTTAGCTGAATAAATAACTTAAATTGGATTAAAAATTGTCTTTTTTCGCTTCTGAGTGGTGTTTTTTCGCCTAAATATAAAGGCGAACAATGTTGTTAATTTGGCTGTATTATGATAGTATCCGGCAGTTTTACCGGTGAGTTCTGAATTTGCACCTTTTGAGGTTTAGGGAATTGCGTTTTTGAGGTCATTTTTAGGGCACAAACGGCACGGAAGAAGACCCCTCTGATTAAAGCTATCTTCTTTTTTTGCCGATATTTATGTATATTTAAGGACTTTGTGTTTCCCTTTCGGCCTGCCTTTAGGAAACGGCACAGGCGGATCTGACGGGCCTGCCCTGAGCGGAGCTTAGCGCAGCCGAAGGGGACGGAGTCTAAATAGATTGAAACTTGAAGAATGAAGATTGAATAATTTGAGAGTGTTTGTCGGCGAAATCCGCACTTTTTAACAGTTATGAAAGTATAAAGAAGCAGGAAAATTTAAAAAATATGTCGAATACATCCGGTAAATCTTCAATTTTAAATCTTAAATCTTCAATAGTAACTGGCGGGGCGGGATTTATCGGTTCACATTTGTGCGAGCATCTTTTGGGCCGCGGTCAGAAAGTCGTCGTTATTGACGATTTGAGTACGGGGAGTCTTTCGAATATTCAGCATCTTCTTTCCAATCGCGATTTTAAATTTATTCAAGGGACGGTGCGCGACGAGGAGTTGATGAGAGAGGTAATCGGCAAGTGCGATTGTATTTATCACCTTGCCGCGGCGGTCGGCGTTAACCTGATCGTTGAAAAGCCCGTTCATACCATCGAGACGAATATTCACGGAACCGAGGTTGTGCTTTCGGCTGCGCATCAGTTCGGCAAAAAAGTTCTGCTGACATCGACGAGCGAGGTTTACGGCAAGAACGAAAAAGTTCCTTTCAATGAGGATGACGATACGGTGCTGGGCAGTACGAAATTTTCGCGATGGTCGTATGCGTGCAGCAAGGCTATCGACGAGTTTTTGGCTCTTGCGTACCATCGCCAGTATAAACTTGAGGTTGTGATTGTAAGGCTTTTTAATACCATCGGGCCGAGACAGACGGGAAGATATGGAATGGTTGTGCCGCGGTTCGTGGAATGGGCGATGAAGAATGAACCTATACTGATTTACGGAACAGGCAAACAATCGAGAAGTTTTACTTATGTTTCCGATGTTGTCGGTGCGATGACGGCTCTGATGGAATATGAAAAGGGCGTCGGCGACGTTTTCAATGTCGGCTCGCAGGAAGAAATTACTATCGAGGAGCTTGCTGATAAGGTTATCGAGAAAACCGCAAGCAAAAGCGAAAAGAAATATATTCCGTATTCCGAGGCTTATGGAAAAGGGTTTGACGATATGCGCCGCCGGCTGCCGTGTTTGGAGAAGGTAAAGCAGGCAATTGGATACGAGCCGAAGGTCGGTCTTAAGTGGATGCTCGATAAAATTATTGCTGACAAAAAGGGCGAAAATGGATAAAATATTGGTCTTTGTTTTCAGTGAAGGGACAGCTTAAAGATGGCTTTATCGTTGGTTACAGGCGGAGCGGGGTTTATCGGCAGCAATATGGTAAGGTTTCTGCTCGATAAGGGGCAGAAGGTTCGGGTACTCGATAATTTCGAGACCGGCAAACACGAAAATCTTGCGGAGATTGCCGACAGAATTGAACTGCTCGAAGGCGATATTCGTGATAAGGATATAGTTGAAAGGGCGGTTAAAGGGACCGATGTTGTTTATCATTTAGCGGCTTTGGGTTCTGTGCCGAGGTCGATGAAGGACCCCGCGACAACTCATGCGGTGAATGTAGGGGGAACGTTTAATGTTTTGCTTGCGGCGAGGGATGCGAAGGTTAGAAGGATAGTTTTTGCATCGAGTTCATCTGTTTACGGACAGAGTGAAGTTTTGCCGCAGCACGAGGATTTGCCGCTTGCTCCGATTTCGCCGTATGGAGCGAGCAAGGCGATTGGCGAAATTTATTTCCGCGCATTTTACGAGACATACGGCGTCCAATCAATCTGCTTGCGATATTACAATGTGTTCGGACCAAGGCAGGACCCGACGAGTCAGTATGCCGCGGCGATACCGCTGTTTGTTTCGGCACTTTTAAGAGATAAATCACCGACAATATTCGATGACGGCGAGCAATCGCGCGGATTTACATATATCAATAACGTGATGGAGGCGAACTGGCTGGCGGCCAACGCGAAAGAGACACACGGAGAAGCAGTAAATATTTCGACCGCCAATGCCGTGACGGTAAATACGGTCGTAAATACGATAAGGAAACTCCTCGGCAAAGAAAATATCAAGCCTGTTTATGCGCCGCCAAGGGCGGGCGATATAAAACATTCGCTTGCGGATGTGAAAAAAGCGAAAGAATTAATCGGTTATGAGCCGTTTGTGAGTTTCGAGGAAGGAATAGCAATGGCGATTGACTGGTATAAGGAAAATCTGTGATTTTAAAGGGTCTATAAATGGCAAAAAAGAGCGGAGAGAAAGCGCCGCTGGTAGGCATCGTCGGGATGGGATACGTAGGGCTGCCTTTGGCGAGAGAGTTTGTTATTCGCGGGGCCAAGGTAATCGGATTCGATATAAATGAAAAGAATGTGAAGAAGATAAACGCCGGTCAAAGCCCGCTCAAACATATACCGTCGAGCGATATAACGGCAATGGTAAAAAGCGGCAGATTCAAATCTACGACGGATATGGAGCTGATGAACAAGCCTGATGCTTTGATAATCTGTGTGCCGACACCGCTGACTGAGAACCGCGAGCCGGATATGACATATATTGTGATAACGTGCGAAACAATCTCAAAGCATCTGCGCGAAGGACAACTCGTAGTTCTCGAAAGCACGACATATCCGGGAACGACAAAGGAAGTGATGAAGCCGATACTTGAAAAAAGCGGACTAAAAGCGGGGAAGGATTTTTATCTGGCGTTTTCGCCGGAACGGGAAGACCCGGGCAATAAGAGTTTTAGGACAGCGACGATACCGAAAGTTGTCGGCGGATACAACAAAAAGAGCCTGCAAATCGCGCTGGAGATTTATAAATACGCGATAGACAAGACGGTTCCTGTTTCATCGTGCGAGGTGGCCGAATCAGCAAAGATACTCGAAAATACATACCGCAGCGTAAATATCGCGATGGTTAATGAATTGAAACAGCTGTTCGACAGGATGGGAATCGATGTATGGGAGGTAATCGAGGCGGCGGGGACAAAGCCGTTCGGTTTTCAGAAGTTTTATCCGGGGCCGGGGCTGGGCGGACACTGCATTCCAATCGACCCGTTCTATCTGACGTGGCGGGCAAGGCAGTTCGGAATGCCGACGAAATTTATCGAACTTGCGGGCGAAATCAATACCGCTATGCCGCACTATGTAGTGCACCGGACACTGGAAGCGATGAATGAGAGAAAGAAAAGTCTTAAAGGCTCAAAGGTTCTTGTGCTCGGACTGGCGTACAAAAAAGATATTGATGATGTTCGGGAATCGCCGTCGCTGGAGCTGGTCGAGCTGCTGAGAGACAAAGGCGCCAAGGTCGATTACAACGACCCGTATATCGCCGAGACACATAAGCAGCGTAAGTACAATTTAAAAATGAAAAGCAAACCGCTGAATGCGGCGATGCTGAAAAAATACGACGTTGTTGTAATATCGACCGACCATAGTTGCTACGATTATAAGATGATAGTTAAAAACGCCAAGCTGGTTGTCGATACCCGGAATGCGACAGTGGGTATAAAAAGCGGCAGGAGCAAAATAGTGAAGGCATAAGATATGAAGAGATTCGCACTGATAGGCGTCGGAGGGTATGTGGCTCCGAGGCACTTAAAGGCCATCAAGGATACGGGCAATGTTCTTGCGGCTGCTCTGGACAGGAGTGATTCGGTCGGTATTCTCGATTCTTATTTTCCGGACGCTGATTTTTTTACGGAGTTCGAGAGATTCGACAGGCATCTGGAAAAGCTCAGGCGGGCCGACGATAAACAAGCGGTAGATTATGTTTCGATATGTTCGCCTAATTATCTTCACGATGCCCATGTGAGATTTGCGATGAGAATAGGTGCAAACGCAATATGCGAAAAGCCTCTTGTTTTAAATCCGTGGAATATAGACGCTCTCGAAGAGATAGAAAGAGAGAGCAAGGGCAAGATAAATACGATTTTGCAGCTTAGGCTTCATCCTGCGATAATAGAACTGAAGAGGAAAATTGATTCGGGCGAGAAAAACAAGATTTACGATATAGACCTTACTTATGTTACATCCCGCGGGCATTGGTATCTGGCGTCCTGGAAAGGCGATATACATAAATCAGGCGGGATCGCCACGAATATAGGGATACATTTTTTCGATATGCTTGCGTGGATATTCGGCGATGTTAAGAAAAATACGGTTCATATCAGTCAGGCAAAAAGAGCGGCCGGATTTCTTGAACTTGAAAAAGCCAGAGTCCGATGGTTTTTGTCGCTCGAAAGAGATGATTTGCCTGTCAAGCCGCAGCCGGGCAAGCCTATGACGTATCGGTCGATAACCATCGATGGTCAGGAAGTGGAGTTTTCGGAAGGGTTCGGCGATTTGCATACGGAAAGCTATAAAAAAATACTTACAGGCGAGGGGTTCAGTACGAAAGATGTAATGACTTCGGTTAAAATAGCATCTGAAATCCGCAACGCCGATGGCATTGGCCTAAAGGGTGAATATCATCCCATTTTAAAGACGATTAAGTTGCAGGGTGAATAATGGCAAAAGATTACTTTGTTCACGAGAGCAGTTATGTCGATGACGGCGCCAAAATCGGCAAAGGGACAAAGATTTGGCATTTCGGACACATAATGAAATGCACAATAGGCGAAAAATGTATTTTCGGACAGAACGCTCATATTGCCGACGATGTTGTTATCGGCAATAACGTAAAGGTTCAAAATAATGTGTCGATATATACCGGCACGATTGTCGAAGACGACGTTTTCCTCGGGCCAAGCTGTGTTCTGACAAACGTCTTAAATCCGCGTTCGCAGGTAAACCGGCACAGTGTATATGAAAAGACGCTTATCAAAAAAGGGGCAACAATCGGAGCGAACGCGACAATAGTATGCGGGATCGAATTAGGCAGATATTGTTTCATAGCTGCCGGCGCGGTTGTTACGAAAAATGTGTCGGACTATGCGATGATGGCCGGTCTGCCTGCAAAGCAGCTTGGCTGGATGAGCAGGCACGGGATAAAACTGCCAAAGCCGGATAAGGACGGAATTATGACCTGTCCGGAAAGCGGCTATAGATATAAAGAAATTGAAAAAGGCGTTTTGAGATGTCTCGACCTCGATGAAGACAAACCTTTGCCGATGGATTTGTCAGTAGGCAAGACAAGCTACCGAATATTCAGGAATAAAAATGATTAACGGAGGATTTTAATGCAGGTACCATTGCTGGATTTGAAGGCGCAGTACGTGAAGATAAAAGACGATGTGTTAAAGGCTATCGGGGAGGTTCTCGATAGTCAGATTTGCATCGGGGGTCCGAAGGTTGCTGAACTTGAAAAACAGGTGGCTGAAGTCAGTCAGTGCAAATACGCGGTGGGGGTATCCAGCGGAACGGACGCGATACTTGTTAGTCTTATGAGTCTTGGTATCGGCAGCGGCGATGAGGTTATTACGACGCCATTTACGTTTTTTGCGACGGCTGGTTGTATTGCGAGAGTCGGCGCGAAACCTGTATTTGTTGATATCGACCCGAAGACGTACAATATAAATCCTTTGCTGATTGAAAAAGCTATAACCAAAAAGACAAAAGCGATAATACCGGTTCATCTTTATGGTCAAATGGCGGATATGGACCCGATTATGGCTGTTGCCGAAAAACATAATCTTTATGTAATTGAAGATGCGGCGCAATCAATCAGCAGTACGTATAAAGGCAGGAAAGCGGGCAGCATCGGGACGTGCGGCTGTTTCAGTTTCTTTCCGAGCAAGAATTTGGGCGGTATCGGCGACGGCGGGATGGTGGTTACGAACGATGAGAAATTATATCATATGATTTTTATAATGCGCAATCACGGCAGCGAGCCGAAGTATTATCATAAGTTTGTGGGAGGTAATTTCAGGCTCGACCCGCTCCAGGCGGCGGCTCTTTTGGTTAAGCTGCCGTATTTGGACGACTGGTCTGCGGCAAGGAGAAAGAATGCCGAGTATTATAATAAGAAATTTGCGGGCACAGCGGTTAAGACGCCTTTTATCAGCTTTGATTGTCAGACGATTTATAATCAGTATGTGATAAGGGTTGCGAATCGTAATAAGGTAATGGAGCATTTGAAGCAGCAGAATATCGGTTGCGAGATTTATTATCCTGTTCCGATGCATCTGCAGGAGTGTTTCAGTTGTCTTGGGTATAAATCGGGCGATTTTCCCGAAGCGGAAAAAGCGGCAAATGAGGTTTTAGCACTGCCGATATATCCGGAATTGACGGATGAGATGCAAGATTGTGTTGCCAAAGCAGTTTTCGAAAGATTGGAATAATTATCAATGAATTATTATGAATATATCATTTACGAATAGGGTTTCAACGGAAGTTATCTTTTTAAAGGTGCAACAGCGTTGGTTTGTATGGCAGAAAGAATAATTGTCCGATGACAATTGCCGAATTAATTCAGTATGGAAATTATAATCAGTACGATTGATTTTCCGAGAAGATTTTAATATATTGCTGGAGGTTCAAATGCCTAATTCTCTAATAAAAAGGTTTTTGCGGAGTTCTTTTTTTAAATTTTTTCCCTCCTCTGATTTAAAAGATACGTTGAAATGTTTTTGGTATAACCGTATCGAAAAGAATAAATTCAAGATATATAGACGTGGTTCTGATTTTATAATAGTTTTTGAACCACCTATCAACGTAACTTTGAAATTCCATACGAATCCTTATTATTTTGATTGGTCAGCCAATGAAGGTTATTTAATGGATTATCTGCCTAAGCCTGGAGATATAGTTGTTGACGGCGGGGCTTATATGGGAACTTTTACATTGGTGGCGTCAAAACTTGTTGGCCAAACCGGCAAAATAATAGCTTTTGAGCCTGACCCGGTCAATTATGAAAAACTTTTGGAAAATATCGGGCTCAATAAAGCTACTACAAGTCATCCCAAAACCCTCCGGAGCAAGATGACGATACAGCCAAGCTGAACCATAGCGAGAAAATTTGAAAGATGATATTCATAACGAACTACAAGCCGACGAAAATTCTGAAGCCAAGCAAAA